>NZ_CP088018.1:711488-1422976 GCF_021049265.1 Ruania suaedae | reverse complement strand
CGGTACTCGCCGGCGTCCGGAACCGTTCGTTCGGGAACTGCAGCACCAGCACCGAGAAAGCCACGCCGATCAGGCCCTGGCCGACGATCTTCCAGGTGGGACTCAACCCGAGCGAGCGCTGCCGGCTGATCTTGATGAAGTCGTCGAGGAACCCCACCACGCCCAGGCCCACCATCAGGAAGAGCAGCAGCAGCCCGGAGGCACTCGGCACGTTGCCGGTGACCGCGTTGGCGAAGGTGTACGCCACGAGCGTGGCCACGATGATGACGACCCCGCCCATGGTGGGCGTACCACGCTTGGTGAAGTGCGCCGTCGGGCCGTCCTGCCGGATGAACTGGCCGTAGTTGCGGTGCACGAGGAAGCGGATGAACAGCGGCGTCCCGAGCAACGAGACCACCAGCGCCACCGCGCCGGCCACGAGGATGGAGATCACGCGCCGCCCCCCGCGCCCAGCAACCGGTCGGCGAGAGCGGCCAGGCCTGCCGAGTTCGAGGACTTCACGAGCACGACGTCCTCCTCGCCCAGGTGCTGCGCCAGGACCTGCTCGGCGACGCTCACGTCAGCGACCGCTCGTACGTCGGGCACGCCCGACGCCCGGGCACCGCGCGCCAGCGCCTCGGCGCCACTGCCGACGGCGACGACGAGCGCCGCTCCACTGCGGGCGGCGTACCGGCCGATCTCCTCATGAGCGGACTCACTGATGTCACCCAGCTCGAGCATCTCGCCCAGGACCGCCACCCGGCGACGGCCTCCGGCGATCGCCGCGAGGGCGTCCAGCGCCGCCCGCATCGAGTCCGGGTTCGCGTTGTAGGCATCGTCGATGAGCGTACGCCGACCCCATGGCTGGACGTGCATCCGGTGCGGGCTGAGCGCGGCGGCGACGCTCAGCCCGTCTGCGACCTGCTGGACCGTGAGCCCGAGGGCCAGCGCGACCGTGGCAGCGGCGAGGGCGTTGCTCACCTGATGGCGTCCGACCAGCGCCAGCCGGGTCCGCGCCTCGCCCGCGCCGGAACGCAGGGTGAAGGTCGCGCGCCCCTCGGCATCGAGCACGACATCGCCGGCGCGGACGTGCGCGTCGGCGACCTGCGCGAAGCTCTGCACGTGGGCGCCGGCGGAGAGCTCGGCCATCGCCACCACCCGCGGGTCGTCGGCGTTGAGCACCGCGACACCGTCCGGTCGCAGACCCTGCACCAGCTCGGCCTTGGCCACCGCGATCGCCTCGACGCTCCCGAAGCCACCCAGGTGCGCGGTGCCGACCGCGAGCACGACGGCGATGTCCGGTGGGGCGATGGAGGTCAGATAGGTCAGGTTGCCGAGGCGGTCCGCCCCCATCTCGAGCACGAGCACACGCGTGCTCTCGGTGGCGCGCAGCACGGTCAGCGGCAGGCCGAGCTCGTTGTTGAAGGATCCGGGTGGGGCAATCAGGTCCCCGAGCGGCGTGAGCAGCTGGGCCAACAGGTCCTTGGTGCTGGTCTTGCCGACGGATCCGGTGATCGCGACGACGCTGATCGCGCCGCTCTCACGCAGCCGGGCCAGCACCTCGCGCGCCAGGGCGCCCAGGGCGAGCTGGACGTCGGGGACGAGGACCGTGGGCACAGGACTGTCGGGGACGGGCCGTGAGACCAGCGCCGCCACCGCACCCTGCGCGGCGGCCGCGTCGATGAACTCGTGGCCGTCGACCCGCTCGCCGGCGACCGCGACGAACAGGCTCCCGGGCATGGCCCGGCGGGAGTCGATGACGGCCTCGGCGGTGACCTGCACCAGCTCGGCAGGTCCGGAGCCGGGCACTGGGGCCGGGCTCCGGTCGTGGAGCCGGCCGGAGGTGAGGGCCGCGATCTCGGCCAGGGTGAGCGCGATCATGAGGTCCCGCGGGAGGCTCGCTCGGCGAGTGCGGCGCGCACTTCCTCCCGGTCGTCGAGGTGGTGCTCGACCCCGGCGACCTCCTGGATGGTCTCGTGGCCCCGGCCCGCGACCAGCACGGTGTCGGACGGCCCGGCCGCTGCCACGGCGCGGCGGATCGCCGTCGAGCGCGGAGCGACCTCGAACAGGTCGATCGTGCGGCCCGTGCGTTGCTCGGCGCCGACCGCCCGGAGCGCGCCGGCCATCACCTCACCGCGGATCGTCGCAGGATCCTCGTCGTGCGGGTCGTCGTCGGTGATGACCACCACGTCGCTGTGGCGCACCGCGATCTCACCCATCCGCGGGCGCTTGGCGGTGTCCCGCTCCCCGGTCGCCCCGAAGACGACGACGAGGCGCCCGCGGGTGGTCGGCCGCAGCGCGCGCAGCACCAGCTCGAGCGCATCGGCATTGTGCGCGAAGTCGACGATGCACCGTGGCTGCTCGCCCACCAGTTCCATCCGACCCGGGACCGTGGGCCGCAGGCCTCGCCGCAGATGGTGGTGGAGGTCGGCGGCCGAGATGCCCGACTCGAGGGCCATCACCACGGCCACCGCGGCGTTGAGAACGTTGAACCGTCCAGGCATCCACACCTGGGTGGACACGCTCCGCCCGTCCCGGTGAGTCACCGTGAACTCGGTGTGGTCCGGGCGGGCGTGGGTGAGGGAGATCAGCCAGTCGGTGTCCGGGTCCGGCCGGGCCGGTGGCGTCTGCATCCCGATCGTGGCCACGGGGATGGTGGCCTCCTCGGCCAGGCGACGACCCCACCGGTCCTCGGCCAGCACCACGCCTCGCCGCGCTCTCGCAGGGGTGAAGAGGTCCGCCTTGGCGCGGTAGTAGGAGTCCATGTCGACGTGGAAGTCGAGGTGGTCCGGCGTCAGGTTGGTGAAGCCGACCATGTCGAAGACGATCGGGTCCACGCGGTGCAGCGCCAGCGCGTGGGAGGAGACCTCCATCACCAGATCCGTCACCCCCGACCCGGCCATCCGGGAGAGCAGGTGCTGGACCTGCGGTGCCTCCGGTGTGGTCAGTTTCGCCGGTGTGCGCTCGCCGGCGACCTTGAGCTCGACGGTCCCGATCAGCCCGGTGGTGCGCCCCAGCGCGCCGAGGATCTCCTCCAGCAGGTACGACGTCGTGGTCTTGCCGTTGGTCCCGGTGACGGCGAAGGTGCGCATCCGTTCCGCCGGACGATGAAGGATCTCGGCACTGACGAGGCCGAGGACGCCGCGCACATCGGCGGCGACCAGGACGGGCACCTCGAGACCGGCCCGTTCGAGACGTGCGACGCCGTCGCGGTCGGTCAGGATCGCGACCGCGCCGGCGGCCACGGCAGCGGGGGCGTGCTCGGCGCCGTGGGTGCGGGCGCCCGGAAGGGCGGCGAAGAGGTCACCGGCCGCCGTCAGCCGGTTGTCGAGGCTGACACCGGTCACGGGCCGGCCGGCGGCGGGGTGGCCGCCGGCCGGCTCGAGCAGATCGAGCCCGAAGGCGGCGGCGAGGTCTGCCGTCGTCCGGGCCGCGGGAGTGGCGTTCATGGAGATGGAATCTACCGTCCGTCGGGTCGGCGGCGGTCACTGACCGTCGGGCTGGAGCGGGTAGGGGTCGGCCGGCTCACTACTGGGCGGGACCCCGAGGGACTGCAGGGCGAAGGAGGTCACGTCCTGGAACACCGGGGCCGCGATCGTGCCTCCGAAGAAGCCGCTGTCGGGCCGGTAGACCACCACGCCGACGGCGATCCGCGGATCGTCCGCCGGGGCGATCCCGACGAACGAGGCGGCCACGTCGCTGATACCGCCGCTACCATCCGGGATCTGCGCCGTGCCGGTCTTGCCCGCGATGCGGTAGCCGTCGATCGCAGCCCGCTCCCCCGTGCCGGAGTCGCTGACGACGCTCTCGAGCATCCGGATCATCTGCTCACTCGAATCCTGCGAGACCACCCGCACGGGCTCGCCGGGGTCGACCTCCTCGTAGCCGTCGGCACAGTCATAGCCGTCGACGATGCTCATCGGCATGCGCACCCCGTCGTTGGCGATGGTGGAGAAGACGCCGGTGTTCTGCAGCAGGTTCACCGACAGGCCCTGCCCGAACATCGTGGTGTAACGCTGACGGCCGTCCCAGTCCTCGTAGTGGGGCAACAGGCCGGCCGTCTCGCCCGGCAGGCCGACGCCGGTCTCGCTGCCCCAGCCGAGGCGTTGCATGTACTCGTATCGCGTCTCGTCGCTCATCAGCGTGCCGATGTTCACCGTGCCGGTGTTCGCCGACTCCGCCAGCACCCCGGTCACGGTGAGCACCTGGTCGGGGTGCTCACTGTGGTCGCTGAAGGTCTGGCCGTTGTCGGTGGTCAGGCGGTAGGGGTCATCGACCGCCGTGGTCGGCGTGACCACGCCCTCCTCGAGCGCGGACAGGACCGTCAGGACCTTGCCGGTCGACCCCGGGTCGTACACGCTCTGCACCGCGTTCGAGCCCGCGTAGCGTGAGGCGCCGGGATCGCGCGGGTCCACCGCATCCGAGTCCGCCAGGGCCAGGAGCTCGCCGGTCTCGACGTCGACCACCACGACGGCGCCCCAGTCGGCACCGTAGGTGTCGACGGTCTCGTCGATGGTGCGCTGGGCGAACCAGTTGAGGTCGGAGTCGATGGTCAGGTGGACGTCACATCCCGGGACGGCAGGCGCCGAGGCGTTCTGACCGGTCGGGATGACCTGGCCGGTGACCCCGATCTCCACCGTGAACTCCCCGTCGGTGCCGAGCAACCGGGAGTTCAGCGTCGACTCCAGGCCGGCGGCGCCGTCGCCCTCGTCGTTGACCCATCCGACGATCTGGCCGGCCGTGCTGCCGTTGGGATAGGAGCGCTCGGCGGTCTGCTCGGCGGAGATGCCGGGGATGTTGAGGGCGGCGATCTCCTGCCACACCTCCGGCGTCACCTCGCGGGCGACGATGTGATAGCGGTCCTCGCCCACGAGCTCGGCCCCCAGCCGGTTGCGGTCGCGGTCGAGCATCGCCGCCAGGTCCCGGGCGGCGGCGGCGGCGCCATAGCCGGTGATCTCGCCGTCGGCGTCGCGCGGCTGGTAGGCGGGGATCGCGGTCAGGTCCGCCACGACACGGTAGGTCTGCACCGAGGTGGCGAGCACGGTGCCGTTGCTGTCGAGGATCGCCCCACGAGCGGCGTGATCGGTGTAGGTGTAGCTCCTGGCTGCCTGAGCGGCGGCTGCCAGGCCGGGGCCCTGGACGAGCTGTACCCAGACCAGGCGCGCGGTGAACGCGAGCAGCACGATCAGCAGCATCGCGAGCAACACCGCCTGCCGCCGTTCCGGCGTGCCGACGGCGGTGACCGGGTTGGCCCGTCCTGATGCCATCGTCTCGTCCTCTCGATCTCTGCGTGCCTCGCGCTCGTCTACCGGTGGTCTCAGTCCTCGCCGACGAGGGCCTCGTCCTCACCGAGAATCCTGCCCTCGGACAGGACCAGATACCTGATCTGACCCGCCGGTTCCATCCCGATCTCTGCGGCCGCGCGCTCCAGCTGGGTGGGTGAGGCGAGTCGGTCCGCCTCCTGGGCCAGCGTCTGCTGCTGCTCCGACAGCCGTGCCAGGGCGATCCGCTGCTCGTGGATCTCGTACGAGGTGGCCGCCATGGAGGTGTTGAGGAGCAGCACGCTCAGCAGCGCGGCCCCGAGGATGCCCAGGCAGAGCATGATGAACGGCACCCGGCTGCGCCCGGCCTCCGGTGCCCGGACGATGCGCAGCCGCGGGCGCCACCGGGTCCCGCCGGCCGGCAGCGGCCGCGAGCGCAGCGGTAGTGCACTCATGAGGGGCTCCCTTCGCGGATCCGTTCGGCGGCCCGTACACGCACCGACGCCGAGCGGGGGTTGCGCTCGCGCTCGGCGTCGTCGGCCTGCTCGGCACCCCTGGTGAGCAGCCGCAACGTCGGCTCCTGCTCGGGCAGCGGGACCGGGAGGTCGGGGGGAGCGGTCGAGGTCGCCCCGGCAGCGAGTGCTCGCTTGACCAGGCGGTCCTCCAGCGACTGATAGGACTCGACGACGATCCGACCGTGCAGGGCCAGCGAGTCGAGGGCCGCCGGCATCGCGCGGGCCAGCACCTCCAGCTCGGCGTTGACGGCGATGCGCAGCGCCTGGAAGGTCCGCTTGGCCGGGTTGCCGCCGGTGCGGCGCGCGGCGTGCGGGATGTTCGCCCGGACGAGGTCGACGAGCTCGCCGGAACGCGCCACGGGCCGCTCCTGCCGGGCGCGCACCAGGGCGCGGGCGATCCGGGGGGCGAACTTCTCCTCGCCGTAGGCGTACAGGATCCGGCGCAGCTCACTCTCCGGCTCCTGCGCCAGCAGCTCGGCCGCCGTCCGCCCGGTGCTCTGGTCCATCCGCATGTCCAGCGGAGCATCCTGGGCGTAGGAGAAGCCGCGCTCTGCCTCGTCCAGTTGCATCGACGAGACACCCAGATCGAACAGGATCCCCTGAGCCCGACCGCCGGCGTGCACGGTCGCGACCTGCGCGATCTCGTCATAGACGGCGTGGACGGGCACGAAGCGCTCGCCGAAGTCCGCCAGCCGGCGGCTCGCAGCGGCGATCGCCTCCGGGTCCCGGTCGATCCCCACGACCACTAGGCCGGGGAACCGACGTAGCGCGGCCTCGGCGTGTCCGCCGAGGCCGAGGGTCGCATCGATGAGCACCGCTCCGGGTGTTCCCACCGCGGGCTCGAGCAGGTCGAGGCACCGCTGCGCCAGCACGGGGAGGTGCCGGTCCGGCGATGTCGTCACGTGCTGGCCTCTCTGGTGGTGCCGATGGATGGATGCGGATGAGGGGGCCCGTCGGGGTGGAGGGAAGTGGAGGGGCCCTCCTCACTGGGGTGGTCGGGTGGCCCTCCGCTCACCCGACCAGGACTCCCCCCGCCTGCTCTGGCGCCGGGGAAGTGCGTCAGAGTCGCGGTGAGAGACCGAGCAGGGCGATCGGTGGGCCGGAGCCGTCATAGTCCGGGCAGGACCTCCTCGCTGATGTCGGCGAATGCTTGTTCGTTCTCGTCCAGGTAGGTGTTCCAGGCCTGCAGATCCCAGATCTCGACCTTCGTCCCGGCACCGATGACCGCCAGCTCACGGCCGAGGCCCGCGTAGTTGCGCAGGTTGCCCGTGATGGTCACCCGTCCCTGCTTGTCCGGGATCTCGTCCGAGGCGCCGGAGAGGAACACCCGCATGTAGTCCCGGTTGCGCTTGGACGTGGTGGACGCGTCCTGCATCCGGGCGAGGATCCGCTCGAACTCGGTACGCGGATAGGCGTACAGGCACCGGTCCTGACCACGGGTGATCACGATTCCGGCCGACATCGGCTCCCGGAACTTCGCAGGCAGGATCAGGCGGCCCTTGTCGTCCAGTCGCGGCTCATACGTGCCGAGGAACAAGGTCCACCTCCTTCCCACTCCGCTCCGGTGGCCCCCACATTACTCCACTTCCCTCCACTTGCAAGCACCAATCGGGAGTTTTCCGCACGAGAATGGGGCAAAAGCGCAGGCCAGAGCCGGTGGAGGAAAGTGGAGGATCGCGACCGCGGGTTGACCCCCTCGCGCCGACTGCAGCCACAGCCGGCCCTCCCGTGTCCCACGGGGCGGGCGGTGGCCCCGTACCCTCGGACCATGACCGAGCAGGGAACACTGACCGAGACCGCGCTCTCGATCGCCCGTCTCCGGGACGCGCTCGAGACCGTGGTGCGGGGACGCCCGGACGCGATCCGGACGACGATCGCAACCTTCCTGGCGGAGGGGCACCTGCTGCTGGAGGACGTGCCCGGGGTGGGCAAGACCACTCTCGCCAAGGCCCTGGCGGCGTCGGTGGAGGGGTCGGTGGGACGTGTCCAGTTCACGCCGGACCTGCTGCCGGGGGATCTGACGGGCGTGACGGTCTACCGCCAGGAGACGGGGGCGTTCGACTTCCATCCCGGCCCCGTGTTCGCCACCGTCGTCATCGGGGACGAGATCAACCGGGCCTCCCCCAAGACCCAGTCGGCACTGCTCGAGTGCATGGCCGAACGCCAGGTCACCGTCGACGGCGCCACGCACGACCTGCCGCGGCCGTTCATGGTCATCGCCACGCAGAACCCGGTCGAGATGGAGGGCACCTACGCCCTCCCCGAGGCACAGCGGGATCGCTTCATGGCACAGATCTCCATCGGCTATCCGCCTGCCACCGACGAGCTGGACCTGCTCACCACCGGTGGGGAGAGCGATCCCCTGACCCGCGTGCAGCCGGTGCTCTCCCTCGAGGACGTCCGGCATGCCGTGAGTGCCGCTCGGGCCGTGCATGCCTCTGCCCAGGTGCTGCGCTACGTCCTCGACCTCGTTCGTGCCACCCGCGAGCACCCCTCGCTCTCGCTCGGGGCCTCACCGCGCGCCGGCCTGCACCTGATGGCGCTCGCGCGCGCCGTCGCTCTGATGGACGGTCGCGACTTCGTCCTGCCCGACGACGTGCAGTCCCTGGTCCAGCCGGTGCTCGGGCACCGCGTGATGCTCACCCGCGCGGCACGCCTGGCGCACACCGGCGTCGACGACGTCCTCGCCGAGGTCACCTCGTCCGTCCCGGTCCACCGGTAGGTTTGATGCGCCCGACCGCACGAGGGGCAGGTCTGCTGATCGCCGGGGCCGGCCTCGCCTTCCTCGCCTCCGCGATGAGGTCGCCGGAGATCGCCACGCTGGCGGCCCTCGCACTGACCGCTCCGGTGGTGAGCATCGTCTGGCTGGTAGGGCGGCGGATCATCGGCCCCCGGCCGGACCTGGTGCGCACCATCGAACCCCGACGGCCCCACGCGGGTGATCTCGTCCAGGTGCAGCTGGGGGCCGGCAGCCGCGGCTCCGACGCGTGGACGTCGCTGCGCGAGCGCATCCCGGCAGGGATGAACCGCGAGTCGACGACGGCGAACGGTTACCTGATGCGGCCCCCGGTCCGCGGCGTCTACTCGATCGGTCCGGCAGTGATCGTGCGCAACGATCCGCTCCGGCTCGCCCGCAGCAGATACGCGGCGCCCGGTCGCGACGACCTGATCGTGTGGCCGGCCCTGACCGATCTGAGCGGACTCGTGCGGGCGTGGGCCGACCGTCTCTCGGCCCACGCGGCGGCCGGCCGCCCGGATCGCACCCCGGACGATCTCACCCTCCGCGAGTACCGCCCCGGTGATGATCTGCGCCGGGTGCACTGGCGGGCCTCCGCCCGCCACGGCGAACTCCTCACCCGCCAGGACGAGCCCACGCAGGACCAGGTGGCCGCCCTCGTGCTCGACGTCGGACCGGCCGAGCCGAGCGGGCCTGCCACCGGGACCGAGTGGCTCGTCGGCGCGGCGGCGTCGATGACGGTCGCCATGATCGAGTACGGCTTCCGGGTGCGCACCACCGCGACGTGGTCCCGCGCGGGGGGCACGGTCGCCACCGACAGCGTCACCATCGCCGACACCGCCACCGCGCTCGACGTCTTCGCGCGCGCACAGCACCCGGCCTCCACCGCCGCACTGCCCTCCGAGTCCGGGGCAGCCCTCTGCCTGGCCGCCCTGCGCGCCCCCTCGCCCGAGACGGCGACGGCCCTGAGCGCATGGACGGGTCGGCGGATGGCGCTCCTGACCGATGACCGGCACGACGCAGCGACCATCCTGGCGGGTGCGGGCTGGGCCGTGCGCGTCGCCGGCCCGGGAACCGCCGCCGACGACGCATGGGCAGATCTGCTCGGGAGCCACGCGTGATCGGCCTCGCGCGCACGGCGGCCGTCGCTGCGCTGATCCTGACCAGCACCGCCACCATGTCCAGCCTGGTCGCGGTCTCGCTGTGGGCACCGGAGCTGGTGATCGTGCTCGTGCTCGTCTCCGCCGTGCTGGTGGCGTTGCGCTCGCGCACCCGCCGCGTGCTGGTGCCCACCCTCGCCGCGCTGGTGCTGGGAACAGCAGTGGTGCACGGCTGGTACTCGCGCCAGGTCGCGGCGGTGCCAGGAGTCCCGGACGCCGACAGCATCGCCTACCTCGATCGCCTCGTACGCGAGGCGATCGCTCACACACAGGTGGTCCTGCCCCCGATCACCGATCAGGAGGGCGTGGGGATGCTGGTGGTCGCCGGCGCCCTCCTCGCGTTCCTGCTCGCCGAGCTCGTGGCGGTGGGATGCCGCGCACCCGTGTGGTCGATGGTGCCGGTGCTGGCGCTGTGGTGCGTCCCGGTGTTGCTGGACGCCCGGGTGGGGCCGGTGCTGCTGGCAGCGAACGGGGCGGCGTTCCTGGCGGTCCTCGCCACCTCGGCTGCGCCGCAGCGCGCGGCACGTGCGACCCGTGCGGACGGGCCAGGCGGCTCAGGCGGACGGCGCCGTGTCCCGGCATGGCCGATCGCCACCGGCGCGAGCCTCGCGGTCAGCCTGGTCCTGGCGCTGGTGGTCGCCCCCTCGATGGCGGCCCTACCCAACCCGGTCCGCATCCACACCCCGGCCGAGCTCGGACAGGCACAGTTCACCCGGCTCGAGCTGGGGCTCGACCTGCGCGACGACCTGCTCCGGCGCTCGGAGGAGGAGGTGATCACCTACACGGGCATGTCCCCACAGGAACTGGGCCCGCTGCACGCCTACACGATGACCGAGTTCGACGGATCGACGTGGGACCGTCGCCGGGAAGCCACCGACGAGGTTCTGCCGGTCGAGGACGAGCGCCAGCTGCTCTGGCCCGAGCCGGTCAGCCGCACCTCCGGCGAGAGCGTCACCATCACCGTCGGCGATCTGCGTCAGGACCGTCTGCTGCTGCCCGGGGAGCCACGAACCGTGTCGGCGCCGGACGGCACCAGCTACGATCCCGGCGCGGACGAGCTCCAGGTCGACCGCGCCGAGCCGGGCAGTTCGCTCACCTACGAGGTCACGCTGCACCGGCGGGACCTGGACCCGCAGCTGTTGCGCAGATCCGACCCTCGCGCTGAGCAGGCCGAGCCGGAGCTGCTCGAGCTTCCCGGAACCGGGTACGCGGAGGACATCGGCGATCTCGCGCGCGAGATCGTCGAGGACGCCGGCGCCGAGACGGCCTACGAGGAGGCCTTGGCGCTGCAGAACTACCTGCGCGATCCGGCGGAGTTCACCTACACGGAGTCGGTCACGGGAGTGCGCACGACCGACGCCGTCTGGGACTTCCTCAACGATCGTCGCGGCTACTGCGTGCAGTTCGCGACCACGATGGTGATGCTCGCCCGCAGCCTGGACCTGCCGAGCAGGATCGCGATCGGCTACCTCCCCGGCAGCGGCACCGACGACGGCGGTGCGATCGGCTCGCACTCGGCCCACGCATGGCCCCAGATCCACTTCCCGGGCAGCGGATGGGTCCGGTTCGAGCCCACGCCCTCCCAGCAGACCGGGACGGCACCGGAATGGGCGCCGGAGCAGGACGAGGAGCAGACGGAGGAGCCGGCCGAGGCCCAGGAGCCGTCCGCACCCCCCGCGGAGGACCCGGAGGAACCGGCCGAGGAGACCCCGGAGGAGGACGACCCGCAGGCCGGGGCCGAGACGCCCTCGGGTGGCGCCCGCTCGGCGGATCTGCAGCAGTGGTGGGCCCTGGCGGCGGCCCTGGTCCTGAGCCTCGGCGCCGCGGTGGCGAGCCTGTGGCTTGGGCGGCGCGCAGCGCTGGGACGGGCCGGAATCGAGCCCGCGTGGCGGCGCACCCTCGTTCGGCTCGAGCGAGCCGGCGTCGAGGTCACGGCCCAGAGCACGCCCCGCGCGATCGCCCATGCGGGCCACGGCGTCCTCGACCCGGCCGGGGCCCGGGCACTGGAGGAGTTCGCCCGCGCGGTCGAGGCCGAGCGCTACGGCCGGGAACAGACGCAGACCCCGAGCGAGCAGATCACCGGCTGGGTGCGCACGATCGGCGCAGGGCTGACGCCCACGCGTTAGCGAGATCCGGGCGACACCGAGCGCAGCGATGGCCGTCGGGGACGGGCACCGCTGCACTCGGCTATGCCAGCCGCCGGGGAACCGGTCAGCCGCTGTCGTCGCGTCGCTTGTCCCAGCGTTCCTCGAGCCGGGACATGAACGATCCGTCCGTCTTCTGCTTCAAGGGACGCACGTTGCTCTCGTGCGTCTCGTGCGCAGCAGCTCCGCGTGGGCGCGAGATCGCGAGCATCACACCGGCGAACATCGCCAGAAATCCCACGATGCCCAGGATGACGTAGGACGTCGCCACGCCCGCGACCAACATTCCGACGCCCGCCAGGCCGAGAAGCGTCCCGAGCACGACATTGCGCGGACGTCGCACAGCCGTGCCGGAGATCGCGTTCGCCAGCTTGGGGTCGTCGGAGCGCAACTGCTGCTCCATCTGCTCCAGCACGCGCTGCTCGTACTCGGAGAGAGGCATCGCACCTCCCGATCGGTTCCAGGTACCCCCACCTGCGGGGGTTCGTCTTCGTATCAGGATAAGTCGCCGCGAGCATTCTCGGTAGTTGGGACCGGAAGAAGAGATCCAGCCGTCAGCGAGGACAGTCCGTACCGCTGCCGGATACGGTCCATCGCCACCTCGGCATCGCGCCGTTCGGTGCCGGCATCGTCGAGCCTGACCTGGACGGCGGTGCGGGCGGCCTCGGTGAGCGACTCGCACCGTAGGCCGAGCAGCCGGACACCTCCGGCCGGGACCGAGACCCCGGCGAGGAGCTGGCGTGCGAGGCGATAGAGCTCGTGGGCCACATCCGTGGGAGCGTCCAGCGCCCGGGAGCGGGTGAGGGTGGTGAAGTCCGCGTCGCGCACCTTGATCGCGACACCGCCGGCGAGCAGCTCGGCTGATCGGAGCCGGGCGGCACACCGGTGAGCCTGGTCGAGCAGGACGGCGTCCAGATCTCCACGGGCGCGCAGATTCTCGGCGAAGGTCTGCTCATGACCGATCGACTTCTCGCGCCGGACCGGCTCGACCGCGCGCGGGTCACGGCCCCACGCCAGATCGAGCAGCCGCCGGCCACCGGACTCCCCCAGCGCCGCTCGCAGGGTGTCGGCGGGGGTGTGCGCCAGGTCGGCGACCGTGCGGATCGCCAGCCGAGCGAGGTGCGCCTCGGTTCTCTCACCGACCCCCCACAGCGCCCCGACCGGGAGCGAATGCAGGAACCCGACCGTCGCGGCGCGCGGCACGAGCAGCATCCCGTCGGGCTTGGCATGGCTCGAGGCGAGCTTCGCCACGAACTTCGTCGAGGCGATCCCCACCGATGCCGGCAGTCCCAGCTCCTCGGCGATCCGGGCGCGCAGCGCCTGGGCGATCGCGGCCGGGGGCCCGAGCCGGCGGCGGGCACCGGAGACGTCGAGAAACGCCTCGTCGATGCCCAGCGGCTCGATCACCGGGGTGATGTCACCAAGGATGCGCATCACGCCGCGAGACATCTCGCGGTACCTGCCGTGGTCGGGCGGGATCACGATCGCCTGCGGGCACAGCACGCGGGCGCGCGTCATCGGCATCGCCGAGTGCACTCCGCTCGCCCGGGCCTCGTAGGTCGCCGCCAGGACCACCCCCCGGTGGCGCCCGCCGACGATGACCGGCCGGCCGCGCAGCTCCGGCCGCTGCAGCAGCTCCACCGAGGCGAAGAACGCGTCCATGTCCACGTGCAGGATCGGGGTCTGGGAGTCGTCCGCTCCCCAGTCGCGTCGCGCGTCGGCACTCCGCGGTGCACGGCTCACCGCCGGGCCCCGGTCATGACGCCAACGCCGGGGCGCTGGGCTGTCGCTCGCGCGCGACCTGGGCGACACGATCGACCAGGTCGGTGGCCGCGGCGACCACCTCCTCGACATGGTGCGCGCTCAGGTCCACGGGCCGCCCGGTCTCGATCGCTGCCCGAACCGCTGCCCCCTGCGCGAAGTAGGCAGCCCACGGCTCCCACTCGGGTCCGCACTCGCCGAGCTGCTCCCACACGCTGCGCACCTGCCGGCGGCGTGAGCGTGAGGTGCTGTGGCCGGGGTGGAGGGCCAGCACCGCGGCGCCCGCGCGCAGCGCCGCCATGTGGGCGTGCAGGAAGGAGCCGGCCAGATCGCCGTCCGAGTGGACCTGCCCCAGTTCGAGCTGCGCTCGGCGCAGCAACTGCCCTGCTGTCGTTCCGACCATGGCGGGACCTCCTGCCGCTCGTGCTCCTCGTCGACCGCCCTTCCATTATCGAACATCGGTTCGACCGGAGTCAAGGGCTGTCGTTCTGGCGGGTGAGGTGCGGGGCGGTACCGTCGTGTCCATGCCGCGACGCTCCGCCTCCCGCCGCGGGGGCTCGTCCACCCCCGCGCGTTCGACGGGGACCGCTGCGGTGCAGGCACTGCCGGCAGGTCCCGTCCCGACCTCGATGACCACGGTAGAGCTGACCACCGACAGTGCGGATCCGACGGGCGTGATGATGCTGCTCGACGGGGCCGAGAGCTCCCATCTCGACCTGGCCGACCCCCGCCGGCTGCTGTTCGAGTACATGCAACAGATGATGGCCGCGCTGGAGGAGATGTTCGACCCGGGCGCCCGGCTGCGGGCCGTTCACCTGGGTGCCGCGGGGTGTGCCTTCCCCCGCGCGGTGGACGCCACCTGGCCGGGCTCGCGCCAGCTGGCCGTCGAGATCGATGCCCGGCTCGCGGAGTACGTCCGGCAGTGGTTCGACCTGCCGCGCTCGCCGGCGCTGCGGATCCGCGTCGCGGACGCGCGGGAGGCGATCGAGGGCGTGCATCCCGGGAGCAAGGACGTCATCGTCCGGGACGTGTTCGCCGAGCGGCGACCACCCGCGCACGTGTGCACGGTCGAGTTCACCCAGGCCGCCGCGGCGGCCCTGGACGCCCACGGCGTGTACCTGCTCAACACCGCCGACCGGCCGCCGCTGGACCACGCCCGTCGCGAGGTGGCCACCGTGCTCGAGGTCTTCCCGCACGTCGCCGTGGTCGCCGAACCTGCGGTCCTCAAGGGCCGCCGCTACGGCAACCTCGTGGTGATCGCCTCGATGTCGCCGCTACCGGAGG
The DNA here is from genome assembly GCF_021049265.1 of Ruania suaedae. Classification (NCBI taxonomy): domain Bacteria; kingdom Bacillati; phylum Actinomycetota; class Actinomycetes; order Micrococcales; family Ruaniaceae; genus Ruania; species Ruania suaedae. The sequence continues at coordinate 1,408,135 of NZ_CP088018.1, read as the reverse complement.
CGTCCCTCGACCGGCGGATGCGCACGCTGCCGGTGCCGGCGACACTGCTGGTCGGGGGGCGCCTCGGCGAACTCGTGGGCACCTTCCCACCGCTGCGGGACCCGAGCGCGCCGCCGGCGTCCTAGCTGCACCCGCAGACGCCGATGGCCCGCACCCGACTCGGGTACGGGCCACCGGCGTCGATCCGCTCAGACGGCGCGGACGCTCTCCGCCTGGGGGCCCTTCGGACCCTGCGTGATCTCGAACTCCACCCGCTGCGCCTCGTCGAGGGTGCGGTAGCCGTCCGACTGGATGGCGGAGTAGTGGACGAAGACGTCGTCGCCGCCGCCGTCCTGGGCGATGAAGCCGAAGCCCTTCTCCGCGTTGAACCACTTGACGGTTCCTTGTGCCATGTCGTGCATGTCCTTCCGGGGACGTGGGTCGGCGGGCCCTTGTGCCCACCGCTGGTGGTGCCGCAATGCTTCGCCGCACGCCAGCGCGGTCGGCCGACGGTGGACCGCCGGTCGGCCGTGAGACCCGCACCGCCAGGCGCGTGCCCCGGGTCGTACGTGGTGAAACGTCTGCAACGACGAAATTCTGGCACGCACCCGCGTCCGATCGCCACTGTCCGGCGTCGATCACCGTGACCAGCACGCAGGCCGGCAGGCCGGCAGGGTCACCGGTCGCCGTCGGGCTCCTCCCGGCCGGCCAGGAAGGCCTCGAACTGGGCCGCGAGCTCCTCGGCGCTGGGCAACTCCTCCATCGCCGGTCGCAGCGCCTGCCGCGTCTCGTCGTCGGAGGCCTCCACGAAGGAGTCGTACTGGCGCTCCAGCGCCCGGACGACGGCGGTGACCTCCTCCGACTCCGACACCTGGCGGTCGACCTCGCCTCGCACCTGCGCGCCACTCGCCTCCAGGTCACCCACCGGCAGGCTCATCCCGGACACGCGCGTGACGTGCCGGACCAGTTCGGCGGCAGCCTGGGGGTACTCCGACTGCGCCAGGTAGTGGGGCACGTTGACGGCGAAGCCCATCGCATCGCGCCCCTCCTGGCCGAGCCGCAGTTCGAGCAGCGCTGCGGCGCTGCCGGGTACCTGCACCCGGGAGAAGTAGTTGGGGTAGGCCTCGATCAGCTCCCCGCGCGAGGCGTGGGCGGTCACCGTGAGTGGGCGCGTGTGCGGCACGCCCATCGGGATCCCGTGCACGCCGATGGTCAACCCCACGCGGTAGTCCTCGACCACCGTGCCGACGGCACGCACGAATCGTTCCCACTGCAGGTCCGGCTCCATCCCGTGCAGCAGGAGCATCGGGGCGCCGTCGTCGTCACGCACGAGGTCGACGACGAGCTCGGGCTGGTCGTACTCGGTCCAGGTGCCCTCGTCGAAGGTCATGACGGGCCGGCGCGAGCGGTAGTCCACCAGCCGGTCGACGTCGAACTCCAGCAGCCGCCGCGACGGCAGCTTCTCGGTGAGGTGGCGCGCCAGCAGGTGCCCGGCGTGGCCGGCATCGATCGAACCCTGCATGGCGTGCACGAGCACCGGTGACTCGTCCTCGTGCAACTCCGGCGGGTCCTCGACCACGCGGTACAGCTCCCGGGGATCGCTCATCCTCATCCTTCGCCTCGCCCAGCACGTCCATTGACTGCACGCGGCAACAGTGGCCGGGTGCTCACGATTCCCTCGTTCACCCGCAGCGAAACCCTGCCGCGCCGGTCGCCGCCGGGCGCCCGAGAGCCCGGCGTCATCGTGGATAATAGATCGTCGCCTCACGACCCGAGCACGAAAGGGAGCGCCGATACGTGGCCTCTAGCGATGCGGTGCCCGATCCTGCCTCGGCGGACTCCTCGGTGGCTCACCGGCTCGAACAGGAGCATCTGGACCGCGTCTACGCACGTCTCGACGACCTGCGCGAGCACACCCGCACCCGTCTCGGCGCGGTGCGCCGCACGGGCGCGACGGGCAGTCACCAGAACCGCTCCGAGCGGGACGCCTTCGCCACTCTGTACGAGGACAGGCTCGCCCAGCTCAACGCGGTCGAGGAGCGCCTCGTCTTCGGCCGGCTCGACCTGGCCGGGGACGAGCGCCGCTACGTGGGCCGCCTCGGCCTCTCCGACGCCGAGCACGTGCCGATGCTCACCGACTGGCGTGCGCCGGCCGCGCGCGCCTTCTATCAGGCCACGGCCGCCCATCCCGGTGACGTGGTGCTGCGCCGGCACCTGCAGACCAAGGACCGCCAGGTGGTCGGCATCGAGGACGACGTGCTGGATCTGGACGCCGTCGCAGACACCGACGTCGTGCTGTCCGGCGAGGGCGCCCTGCTCTCGGCGCTGAACGCCCAGCGCACGGGACGCATGGGCGACATCGTCGCCACCATCCAGGCCGAGCAGGACGCGGTGATCCGTTCCGGGCTCGACGGCGTCCTGATTGTCGAGGGCGGGCCGGGCACCGGTAAGACCGCGGTCGCGCTGCACCGCGCGGCCTACCTGCTGTACGCCCACCGTCAGCGGATCGAGCGCTCCGGAGTGCTGCTGATCGGGCCGAGCCGGGTGTTCCTGCGCTACATCGAGAAGGTCCTGCCCTCCCTCGGCGAGACCGGCGTGGTCGCGATCACGATGGCGGACCTGGTGCCGGGGATCGACGCCACCGGCACCGAGAGCGACGAGGTCGCCGAGATCAAGGGCCGCCGTGAGTGGAGCTCGATCATCGCGGCAGCCGTCCGTGCCCGCCAGCGGGTGCTGCCCGAGCGGGACCTCGTGGTCGGCTCGGTCCGGCTGCGCCTGCTCGAGGACGACGTGCGCCGGGCGCAGGAGCGGGCCCGCCGCACGCGCTCCCCGCACAATGTGGCCCGGGTGACATTCGTGCGTCACATGCTCTCGTCGCTGGCCGCGCAGTACTCGGAGAAGGTGCCGGGTGTGGGAGAGGACGACCGCGCCGACATCATCGAGGAGCTGCGCGGCTCGCGCGATGTCCGGATCGCCCTGAACCTGTGCTGGATGCCGCTGTCGGCGACCGGTCTCCTCGAGGACCTCTACGCCAAACCCCACCGGCTCGCCGAGGCCGCGCCCCGGCTGTCCGCCCGGGATCGCCGGCTGCTCGAGCGCGGGCGCGGCGAACCCTGGACGCCGGCGGACGTGCTGTTGGTGGACGAGGCGGCCGAACGCATCGGTGAGGACGACGAGGCGGAACGCTCCAGATCACAGGCCGATCAGAGCCGGCGTGAGGCCGATGTCGAGTACGCGCGCGAGATGCTGGAGCAGTCCGGGGCCGGCGACGGCCTGATCGACGCCCAGACCGTCGCCGAACGCTTCTCCTCCTCGGGTCCGGAGCTGACCACGGCCGAGCGGGCCCTGGCCGACCGCCGGTGGACCTACGGGCACGTCGTCATCGACGAGGCCCAGGAGCTCTCACCGATGGCGTGGCACGCCCTGCTGCGGCGCAACCCCACCCGCTCGATGACGATCGTCGGCGACGTCTCGCAGACCTCCAGCCGCTCCGGTGCACGCAGCTGGTCACAGATGCTGGAACGCCCGTTGCGCGGCCGGTACCGCACCTCGACGCTCACCGTGAACTACCGCACGCCCGCCAGCGTGATGGCGGCCGCCCGCGCCATGATGACTGCTGCGGACCCCGACCATCCCCCGACGCCGGTCACCTCGGCACGTGAGGTGCCGGACGCCGTCGCGGTCTCCCGAGCCGAGGACCTGCTGACCACGCTCGCCGACGTCGTCTCCCAGGAGCGTGCCCGCCTCGACGGCGGCCGCCTGGCCGTGATCGTGCCGACCGGGCTGCGCTCCGCCGTCGTGGACGCGCTCGGCGGACATGGGCGGATCGACCTCACCCAGGAGGTCGTGGTGCTCGATCCGACGGCGAGCAAGGGGCTCGAGTTCGACGTCGTGGTGCTGGCCGAGCCCGCGCGCATCCTCGCCGAGGCCGGGCGGCCCGGCGACCTGTACGTGGCGATGACACGCCCGACCCGTCGGCTGCACATGGTCCACACCGAGCCGCTGCCCGCGGGCCTCGAGGCGTCCAGCACCTGAGAACGATTGGGACTTCGGCGCCGGCAGGAGCACGATGGGGCCGTGGTCAAGGCACTCCTCCTCGAGAACATCCATCACCTCGGCAGTGAACTTCTGCAGGGCTCCGGCTTCGACGTCAGCACCCGGCCCGGTGCGCTCGACGAGGACGAGTTGATCGAGGCGCTCCGTGGCGTCCAGGTTCTGGGCCTGCGGTCCAAGACCAACCTCACCCAGCGCGTGCTCGAGAACGCCCCTGACCTGCTGGCCGTGGGCGCGTTCTGCATCGGCACCAACCAGATCGACCTGCGCGCTGCGGCCGAGGCGGGCGTGGCGGCGTTCAACGCCCCGTTCTCGAACACCCGATCGGTGGTCGAACTCGCGCTCGCCGAGATCATCGCGCTGACCCGGCGGCTGACCGAGAAGGACAAGTCGCTCCACGCCGGGATCTGGGACAAGTCCGCCAGCGGCGCCCACGAGGTGCGCGGCCGCACGCTGGGCATCGTCGGCTACGGCAACATCGGCACCCAGCTCTCGGTCGTGGCCGAGGCGCTCGGCATGCGGGTGATCTTCTACGACACCGCCGAGAAGCTGGCGCTGGGCAATGCACGGCGGATGCCCAGCCTGGACGCGCTGCTGGACGAGGCCGACGTGGTGACGCTCCATGTCGACGGCCGCGCCGGGAACGCCGGGATGTTCGGGGCCGGCCAGTTCGGTCGTATGAAGGCCGGCGCGATCTTCCTCAATCTCTCCCGCGGGTTCCTGGTGGACTACGCCGCGCTGCGCCGGGAGGTGCTCGAGGGCCGCATCGCCGGTGCCGCGGTCGATGTGTTCCCGCACGAGCCCAAGAGCCAGGGCGACGCGTTCGACTCCGAGCTGCGGGACCTGCCGAACGTGATCCTCACCCCGCATGTCGGCGGGTCGACCGAGGAGGCTCAGCAGGACATCGGCACGTTCGTGGCCGGCAAGCTGCGCGACTACCTCGAGAACGGGGCCACAGCGCTCAGTGTGAACCTGCCCGCCCTCATTCTGGACCGGCCCGATCAGGAGACGCTGCGGATCGCGCACCTGCACCACAACGTCCCGGGCGTGCTGGCGGCGGTCAACCAGACGCTCTCGAGCGCGGGGGTCAACATCGAGCGTCAGACCCTGAGCACATCCGGTTCGACCGGCTACGTCGTCACCGACGTCGGCAGCGACCTGCCGGCGGACACGATCGCCCGGCTGGAGGCCATGGAGGCGACGATCCGCGTTCGCGCGCTGCGTCCAGGGGCCGAGGACTGACACTCACACAGACACACAGACCCAGACGCACAGACGCACAGACGCACAGACGCACAGACGCACGCTCCCGGACCCACGCCGGGCCCGGGAGCTGGTCGGTCAGCCGGACTTGCGGCGGAAGACTCGCCGACCCCCGCTGCCCTCGACCTCGGGTCCGTGCACCTGGCCGGTGTTGCGCGCGCCCTGGGCGCTCGGGTGGTCACGCTCGGCCTTGCGGTCGAGCGCCTCGCGCATCCGAGCCTTGGCCGCTGCCATCGGATCCTCCCGCTCGGGCGCGCCGGCCTCCTCTGCATGCGGTGCGTGTGCCACAGGTCCTCCTGTCGTCGCGCCCTGAGGGGCCGGTCGGCCCGGGCCCGGACGGCGGTACTCGGCCCTCCCCCAGCGTGCACCGGATGCTCGGCTACCACCAGGGAAATAGCATCGTGGCATGACGACGCCGTATCACGCCGCACCTTCGCGCTACGACTCGATGCCGTGGCGCCGCTGCGGCCGGTCCGGCCTCGACCTGCCGGCCATCTCCCTCGGACTCTGGCAGAACTTCGGGACGGACCGCTCCCTGCAGACCCAGCGCGATATCGTGCTCCACGCCTTCGATCGCGGGATCACCCAGTTCGATCTCGCCAACAACTACGGGCCCCCGCCCGGTGCCGCCGAGACCGTGTTCGGCCGGCTCCTCACCGGCGAACTCCGGGCCCACCGGGACGAGCTCGTCGTGGCCACCAAGGCCGGATACCGGATGTGGCCCGGCCCGTACGGTGAGGGCGGCTCGCGCAAGTACCTGCTCGCCTCGCTCGACGCCTCGCTGCGGCGGCTGGGGGTCGACTACGTCGACATCTTCTACAGCCACCGCTTCGACCCGACCACACCGCTGCACGAGACGCTCGGCGCGCTCAAGAGCGCCATCGATTCCGGCAAGGCACTCTATGCAGGCATCTCCTCCTACTCGGCGGCGCGGACCCGTGAGGCGATGGCGGTGGCGAGCCGGATCGGTCTCGACCTGGTCGTCCACCAGCCCTCGTACTCGATGATCAACCGGTGGGTCGAGGAGCCGGACGGGAGCGGGGAGAGCCTGCTGGACGTGCTCGACGACGTCGGCCTCGGCGCCGCGGTCTTCTCGCCGCTCGCCCAGGGGATGCTGACCCGCAAGTACCTGCACGGCATCCCGGAGAGATCGCGCGCAGCGGGCGAGGGGCCCTTGCGCACCTCGTTCCTGACCGAGGAGAACCTGGCCCGCATCCGGGCGCTGAACGCCATCGCCGAGCGACGCAACCAGACCCTCGCGCAGATGGCCATCGCCTGGGTGCTCCGCGACCCACGGATCACCACCGCGCTGATCGGGGCCTCCAGCGTGGACCAGCTCGATGACACGCTCGGCGCGCTGGACCACCTGGACTTCACGCGCGAGGAACTGGCCGCCATCGACGAGCACGCTCACGACGGCGGCGTGAACATCTGGGCGAACAGGTCCAGCCGGCTCTGAGCCCGGCACCGCGCCGCCGGGAGCCTCCCCGGGGTGTCGCCGTCGGTGGCCCGGGCTTCCCCTCCCGAGCCACCGACGGCCGTCTCAGGGCAGGGACCGGGCCTGCGCCCGGTCCTCTCGCAGCGCAGTGATCGCTGCCTCGAAGTCCTCCAGCGAGCAGAAGGACCGGTACACGCTCGCAAAGCGCAGATAGGCCACCTCGTCCAGCGCCCGGAGCGGGCCGAGGATCGTCAGGCCGACCTCGTGCGCGTCGACCTCGGCCACGCCGGTCGAGCGGACGGCCTCCTCGACCTGCTGGGCGAGCAGGGCGAGATCGTCATCGGAGACCGGGCGGCCTTGGCAGGCCTTGCGCACACCCGCGATGATCTTGTCCCGGCTGAACGGTTCCACGGCACCGGAACGCTTGACGACGCTCAGGCTCGTGCTCTCGACGGTCGTGAACCGCCGCCCGCACTCAGGGCACTGCCGCCGGCGGCGGATGGAGGCGCCGTCGTCCGCCGTGCGCGAATCGACCACGCGCGAGTCGCCGTGGCGACAGAACGGACAGTGCACCGGTCGGGATACCTCTCGTCGAGACGAGGCCGCAAGAACCCAAGATCTGCGGCAGTCACACTAGTGTAACTACTAGATCTGGGCAGCGGCGGACAGGACCCGGCCGTCCGCGTGCAGGCACGGGCGGACCGCCACGGACGGGCCGTCACGGGCACGACGTCATCCCGCCGCCGGCACGCTCAGCTGCTGGCCGGTGTGCACGGTCGAGTCCGTGAGTCCGTTGAGCGCCATGATCTGCTCGACCACGGGGCGGACATCCTCACCCGGCGCGGCCACGCCCTCGGCCACCACCCACAGGCTCTCGCCGGCACCGACGGTGACCGTCGCCACCGCAGCCGGTGCGGACTCGTCAGCAGGAAGCGCGAGACCGAGCGCCGACCCGAGCGCGGCCGCCGCGACGAACGCCAGCAGGCTGAGGACGACCTGCCCGCGGCGCGTCAGCCGCGCAGGGCCGGTGGCGGCGTCAGCCGACGACCGCGCATCCTGCGTTGGGGGCGCCGGCACGAGTTCCGGTACCGCCACCAGGTGGCGGGGACGGGCGGGGGCGGGGCGAAACTCCGGGGTCGGAAGGGCAAGGGCGCTCATCTGCGCTCTCCTCTCGATCGTGCTCTCGGGAGCAATTCGAGCCAGCTGGCATCGAACACTCGTTCGTCGAACATCTGTTGCGACCGTAGCACGCATGTGCGACAGTTGTCGACACGCCAGTCGAACAGATGTTTCCGATGCTGCGACGCTCGCCGTAGGGTGAACATCGACTCTGGAGAGCACACCACCGACCACCGACATCGACTCCACCGTCGAGACCCGAGGCCCCTTGGAGGACGCCGTGAGCCGCGCGAAATCAGACCCGAAGGACCGTCCTGGACCGGACGGGCTCAGCCCGCGTCAACGCAAGATCATGGACTCGATCCGCACGAGCCTCGAGAAGAAGGGCTACCCGCCGACGATGCGGGAGATCGGCCTGTCGGTCGGACTGGCGAGCCCGTCGTCGGTGAAGTACCAGCTGCACCTGCTGGAGAAGAAGGGCTACCTGCGCCGGGACCCGGTCTCCACCCGTGCGATCGAGATCATCCACCCCGATGACGCACAGGAGGTCGCGGCGGAGCCGGAGGAGCTGACCCTGCACGACGGTGGCCAGGCCGATGTGCGCGCGACCTACGTCCCGGTGGTCGGCCGGATCGCCGCCGGCGGACCCATCCTCGCCGAGCAGGCGGTGGAGGACGTCTTCGCACTCCCCCGCCAGCTCGTCGGCGAGGGTGACCTGTTCCTGCTCAAGGTGGTCGGTGACTCGATGATCGACGCCGCCATCTGTGATGGCGACTGGGTGGTGGTCCGGCAGCAGAAGGTGGCCGAGAACGGTGAGATCGTCGCCGCCATGATCGACGGCGAGGCCACCGTCAAGACCCTCAAGCGCACGTCCGAGGCGCTCTGGTTGCTCCCCGCGAACCCCGCCTACAGCCCGATCGACGGCACCGACGCCGAGATCCTCGGCCGGGTCGTGAGCGTGCTGCGCTCGCTCTGAGCACGGCGCCGGCCGGCAGTCAGAGCCCGCAGCGCCGCGCCGTCTCCCGGACCGAGTCCGCGCTGGCCCGCAGTGCCGCGAGCTCGGCGTCATCGAGGGGGATCTCCAGCTGACGGGACACACCCGTGCCGTCGACGACCGACGGGACGGAGAGGCAGACCCCGGAGATCCCGTGGTATCCCTCCAGCAGGCCGGAGACGGGCAGCACGGCACCTTCGGCGCGCAGGATGGCCTGGCTGATGCGGGTGGCAGCGAGACCGATCGCGTAGTTGGTGGCGCCCTTGCCCTCGATGATGCGGTAGGCGGACTCGACCACCTCCCGTGCGAGGCGGTCGCGCACCGACGCACCGAGTTCGGGGAGCTCACGAGCGGGCACGCCCCCGATGGTCGCCGAGCTCCAGATCGCGACCTCCGAGTCCCCGTGCTCACCGAGGACGTAGGCGTGGACGTTGCGCACGGCCACACCACAGGCGGTCGCGACGAGGTAACGCAGCCGGGAGGAGTCCAGCACGGTGCCCGAGCCGAGGACCCGGGCCGGTGGCAGTCCTGAGATCTGCTGGGCGGCGTAGGTGACCACGTCGACCGGATTGGTGACCATCAGATAGACGGCGTCGGGAGCAACCCGGACCAGGCCGGGCAGCAGCGTCCGCATCAGTGCGACGGTCGTGCCGGCCAGGTCCATCCTGCTCTGCCCGGGGTGCTGCTTGGCGCCCGCAGTCACCACCACCAGATCCGCGCCGGCACAGATGTCGATCTCGTCCGATCCCTCCACGCTGCCCATCGGCACGTACTCGATCCCGTGTGCCAGGTCGAGCGCCTCCGCCCGCACCTTGGCTCCGTCGACGTCGTAGAGCACCACCCGCCGCGCCACGCCGTGCATGAGAGCCGCATAGGCGTAGGTGGCGCCCACCGCACCGGCTCCGACGACGGCGATCGTGCCCGCGCCCGCGCTCACGACGACGCCAGTCGTCGCAGGGCGGCCAGCACCACGTCACGATCGGTTGTCGGCCACAGCGGCGGCAGACTCGCGGTGAGGAAGGTTCCGTAGCGTGCGGTGCGCACGCGCGGGTCGAGCACCGCGACCACCCCACGATCGGATGTCGAGCGGATCAGCCGGCCCGCGCCCTGGGCGAGCAGCAGCGCGGCGTGGGTGGCCGAGACGGCCATGAAGCCGTTCCCGCCGCGGGCAGCCACGGCCTCGGCCCGGGCCGCCTTGACCGGGTCGTCGGGACGCGGGAAGGGGATGCGGTCGATGAGCACGAGCCGGCTCGACTGCCCCGGGACGTCCACCCCCTGCCAGAGCGAGAGCGTGCCGAACAGCGAGGCGGCGGGATCGGCCGCGAACTCCCGCACCAGCGTCGGCAGCACGTCCTCGCCCTGCAGCAGGACCGGTGTGTCCAGCCGCTCGCGCATCGCCTCGGCCGCGAGCTGCGCGCCGCGGCGTGAGGAGAACAGCCCGAGGGCGCCGCCTCCGGACGCGGCCACCAGTGCCTCGATCTCGTCGAGCACGCGCTCGTCCGTCCCGTCCCGTCCCGGCGGCGGCAGGTGCCGTGCCACATAGACGATCCCCTGCCGGCCGTAGTCGAACGGCGAGGCCACCGACTCGGCGCGGTAGCTGCCGGCGCGCAGGCCCAGCGCGCCGGCAGTGGCCTCGAAGGTGCCACCGAGGGCGAGGGTGGCCGAGGTCAGCACGGCGCTGCGTCCGGCCAGCAGCTCGCCGGCGATCGGTCCCGCGACGTCCAGCGGTGCGACCATCAGTCGCGAGGCCTCCCCCGGTCGGCGGCCGCGCTCGCACCAGAGCACATCGGTCTTGTCGGTCACCCGGTCCGAGAGCAGCCGGTCCGCCACCTCGAAGAGCACCAGCAGCGCGCTCTTGGCCATGGTCACCCCACCGGCGGCCTCCCCCTTGCCCTCGCCCTTCATCGCGGACATACCCTCGCGTGCGGCGTCGGCGACCGAGCGCACGACGCCGGTCAGCTCCGAGGGCAGACCCGCCGGCAGCCGGCCCTCGGGCACCTGCATCAGCAGCGTGCGCAGCTCGGCGGCGGCGTCGTCCATCCCGGCGAGGGCGATGCCGCCGTGACGGCGAGCCGTCCGGGCGGTGCGCTCGACCACAGCGGCCGAGAGTTCCACCGTCGCCTGCGCCGTGACCCGGTCGCCGAGCTCGTGCGCCTCGTCGACGATGAGGATCTCGTGCTCGGGCAACACCTTGGGCGAGCCGGAGGCAGCGATCCCGAGCATCGCGTGGTTGGTCACGACCAGATCCGCCTCCCGGGCGGCGGTGCGCGCGCGTTCGGGGAAGCACTCGGCCAGCAGCGGGCACTTCTGCCCCAGGCACTCCATCGAGGTGATCGAGACCTGCCGCCACGCCCGCTCGCTGACGCCGGGCACCAGGTCGTCGCGGTCGCCGGTCTCGGTCTCGGCGGCCCACTCGCGCAGGCGCACCACCTGGGTGCCGAGCGAGTCGTCCACCGCCGCCTGCCCCGGGTGCTCCTCCGCCGCCGACGGCGCCGCCTCCGTGGCCGAGAACAGCGTTCCCTCCTCGTCCTCGGGGTAGCCGCCCGCCAGCTTGTGCTTGCACACGTAGTTGTGCCAGCCCTTGAGGAGGGCGACCTCGGGGGCCCGGGGAAGGTGCTCGGCCAGCGCGTCGGCCACGAGCGGGAGGTCGTGCCCGATCACCTGGCGCTGCAGCGCCAGGGTGGCGGTCGAGACGATGGCACGCTGGCCGGAGCCGACGGCGCGGGCGAGGGTGGGCACGAGATAGGCGAGCGACTTGCCCGTCCCGGTCCCGGCCTGGACGAGCAGGTGGGCGCCGTCGTCGAGGGTGTCGGCGACCGCGCGCGCCATGGCGTGCTGCCCCTCCCGGCGTGCACCGCCCATCGACTCCACGACCGCGTCGAGCACCGCGTCGATGGCATGCGCAGTCGCGGTCTCGCCCGACCCGTCGGTCGCGGTCCTCACCTCAGCAGCCACCCGACGACGGTAGCGCGTGCGGCCCGCCCGGGCCGACTGCGACCGACCGGCTGTGGACCCTCAGGAGGCAGCGCGGGCAGCCGCGTCGAGCTCGACCGCGAGCGCCTCGTCCACCCGAGCGACCAGGTGCGTCCCCTCGGCCAGGTGATCGATGGAGATCACCTCGCCGGCCGTGTGGGCGCGGTGAAGCAGATCACCGCGGGAGTAGGGCACCAGCAGATCGACCTCGACGGCGGGCCGTGGCAGCAGTTCGGCGATCCTCGCCTGCAACTCCGCCACGCCGGCGCCGGTCCGGGCCGAGACCGCGATCGCCCGCGGCTCCCGCGTGCGCAACCGGGCGATGGTCTCCGGTTCGGCGAGATCAGCCTTGTTCAGGGCGACGATCTCCGGGATGTCGGTGACACCCTCGATGTCGCGGAGCACGTCCCGCACGGCGGTGAGCTGGCCCTCGGGGTCGGGGTGGGAGGCGTCGACCACGTGCACGATCACGTCGGCCTCGCCCACCTCCTCCAGGGTGGAGCGGAAGGCCTCCACCAGCTGGGTGGGCAGGTTCCGGACGAATCCGACGGTGTCGGCCAGGGTGAACAGCCGCCCGTCCTCGGTCTCGGCCCGGCGGACGGTGGGGTCCAGGGTGGCGAACAGGGCGTTCTGCACCAGCACCCCGGCTCCGGTGAGCCGGTTGAGCAGGGAGGACTTCCCGGCGTTGGTGTACCCGGCGATCGCCACCGAGGGCACGGCTCCGGTGCGACGCGAGCTCCGGCGGGCGGCGCGGCCCGGTGCCATCCCGGCGATCTGGCGACGCAGCTTGGACATGCGGGTGCGGATGCGGCGCCGGTCGAGCTCGATCTTGGTCTCACCTGGCCCGCGGGAGCCGATGCCCTCACCGCCGGCGGCGCGGCCACCGGCCTGGCGCGACATCGACTCACCCCAGCCGCGCAGGCGCGGGAGAAGGTACTCGAGCTGGGCGAGCTCGACCTGCGCCTTGCCCTCACGGGACTTGGCGTGCTGGGCGAAGATGTCGAGGATCAGCGCCGTGCGGTCGATCACCTTGACCTTGATCACGTCCTCCAGCGCGCGGCGCTGGGAGGGAGCGAGCTCGGAGTCGACGATGACCGTGTCCGCGCCGGTGCTCTTGACGACGTCGGCGAGCTCTGCCGCCTTGCCCGACCCGATGTAGGTGCCCGGATCCGGCGCGGAGCGGCGCTGCAACAGCCCGTCGAGGACCTCCGAACCGGCCGTCTCGGCCAGGGCGGCGAGCTCGCGCAGCGAGACCTCGGCGGCCTCGGCGGTGCCGCGGGTCCACAGGCCGACCAGCACCACGCGCTCCAACCGCAGCTGCCGGTACTCGACCTCGGTGACGTCCTCGAGTTCGGTCGAGAGCCCTCCGACCCGCCGGAGCGCGGCGCGCTCGTCGAGGTCGAGCTGATCACCGCCGTGGGAGCCGTGCTCGTCATCGGTGGCCTGGATGGCCGTTCCCGCCCGTGCCAGGATGCGAGCCACGACGTCCTGCGCGCGGTCCTCGGTGGAGGGCCCGGGCTGCGGCGGGGTCGTGCGGGCGGAAGGTTCGGTCATGGTGTCCTCTCGATCAGGAAGCGATCCTCTACGATCCCACCTGCGCGCGTGGCGGCCAAGGGATTTCACCCAGAGCACACGTCGGAGGTGCCGCGCACCGGCACGTGCAGGGAGGTGACGTCAGTAGGGTGGACGCTCGTGAGCAGTCACTACTTCACCTCACCCGAGGGACCCGGCCGACGGCGCACGCTCACCGTCACCCTGCGGGGCACCCGGACCTCGGTGCAGGTCGACTCCGGCGTGTTCTCGGCCGAACGGCTCGACCCCGGCACCACGGTGCTGCTGGAGACCGTGGGCGACCCTCCGCCGTCGGGAATCCTGCTCGACCTCGGCTGCGGCTGGGGGCCGATCGCGCTGGCGCTGGCCCAGGCGAGCCCCGGCGCCCGCGTGCTGGCCGTCGACGTCAACGAGCGTGCACTGGAGCTGACCCGGCTGAACGGGGCGGGGCACGGGGTCGAGGCGTGGCGACCGGAGGACCTGCTCGGCGCGGAACCGGACCTGCGGCTGGACGCGCTCTGGTCCAACCCTCCGATCCGGATCGGCAAGCCCGCCCTGCACAAGCTGCTGCGCACCTGGCTGCCCCGGTTGCGTCCCGGGGCGCTGGCCCACCTCGTGGTGGCCAAGAACCTCGGCTCGGACTCGTTGCAACGCTGGATCACGGCCGAGCTCGGGCTGACGGCCGACCGCGTCGCGAGCGCGAAGGGCTTCCGGGTGCTGCAGGTCCGCGGCGCCTGAGGCCCGCTACAGCGGCGTGACGCGCCCCACCAGCTCGGCCGGTCCGGCCAGCTCCACGTGCTGGCCGGCGAGCGCGCGCACGCGCAGCGTGCCGCCCGGGACCTGCACCTGCCACTCGTCGGGGGCGCCGTCGCCGAACCAGGTCCGCACGGCCAGCGCCGCGGCGCAGGCACCGGTGCCGCAGGAGAGCGTCTCTCCCACGCCGCGCTCGTGCACGCGCATCCGGATGATCCCCATGGTGACGGTGCCGGTGACCTGACCGTCCCGGTCGACCTCGTCCACCTCCTGCTCCCCGAGCGGCAGCACGAACTCGACGTTGGTGCCGTGGTCGGGGACCGGGTCGACCCCGGGAGCCCGGTGCAGGTCCAGTTCCTCGAGCTCCTCGGCCGACTCGACCGCCACGACGGTGTGCGGGTTCGGCAGATCGAGGCGCAGGCCGGGGCGCTGCTCGCTCAGGCCGGGCACCACGACGCTGACGTCGAAGCCCTCGGCGAGCGCCTCCGCACCGCCGGGGACCGACCACACACCCATGTCGACGGCGTACTCCTCGCCCTCGCGGCGCACCTGCAGCACCCCTGCCCGGGTCGCGATGGCGGTGGTGGCGCCCTCGGGCAGGTCGAGCAGGCTCTCGTGGCGCAGGAAGGCCGCGAACACGCGGATGCCGTTGCCGCACATCTCGGCGATCGACCCGTCGGCGTTGCGGTAGTCCATGAACCACTCCGCCTCGCTCCCGGCGATCCCCGCGGGGAGACCGGGCGCGCTGGTGCGCACAGCCCGGATCACGCCGTCGGCTCCGAAGCCGGTGTGCCGGTCGGCCACCGCGGCGACCATCTCGGCGGTCAGGTCGGCGACGCCGTCGGGGTCGGCGTACAGGAGGAAGTCGTTGCCGGTGCCGTGGCCCTTGACGAAGGTGGGCAGATCCGCTGCGTTCACGCGCTCAGCCTACGTGCCCGGTCGAGCAGGTCCGGCCCCGGGGCGAGCCAGGTCAGGCGGGGGTCGCGCCGGAACCACTTGCGCTGGCGGCGCGCGAGCTGACGGGTGGCCACGGCAGTGCTCTCGATGGCCTCGGCCTCCGTGCATTCCCCCCGGATCCAGGCGATGGCCTGCGCGTACCCGACGGCCCGGGAGGCGGTGCGCCCCTGCTGAAGACCCTCCTCGAGCAGGAGCTCGGTCTCGGCGGCCAGCCCGTCGGCGAACATCCGCCGCGCCCGGGCGGCGATGCGCCGGTCGAGGTCGTCGTCGGGCAGGTCGAGACCCATCTGCACGGCCGGGATCTCGTAGGTGTGGTCGGGCAGGTTCGCCGAGTACGGCCGGCCGGTGAGCTCGATGACCTCCAGCGCCCGTACGATCCGGCGGGTGTTGGCACGATCGATCCGGCTCGCGGCCTCGGGGTCTTGCCGGGCGAGCTCCTGGTGCAGCATCCCTGGCCCTTCGTCGGCGGCGCGCCGCTCCCACGCGGCCCGGACCTGCGGATCGGTGCCGGGGAACTCGATCCGGTCCAGCAGAGCGCGCACGTAGAGGCCGGAGCCGCCCACCACGATCGCCGCGCGGCCGCGCGCGTGGATCGCCGCCACATCGGCTCGGGCCTGCTGTTGGTAGTGGGCCACGTTGGCCTCCTCGGTCACCTCCAGCACATCGAGCTGGTGGTGGGCGATGCCTCGACGCTCGGCCGGAGGAAGCTTGGCGGTGCCGATGTCCATGCCCCGGTAGAACTGCATCGCATCGGCGTTGACGATCTCGGCTCCGGTCTCACCGCCGGCCTCGCTGCCCAGCAACTCAGCCAGGTCGAGGGCGAGATCGGACTTGCCGGTCGCGGTGGGGCCGACGACGGCGATCAGCGGTGGATCAGCCACGGTGTCAGGCGCGCACGCGCAGCGAGGGCATGCCCAGGGTGACCGGGGCGCCGGCGGGCGGGCCGCCGTCGGGAGATCCGGGCGCGCCGTGGGAGTGCCCGCCTTCCTGGCGGGCCTGCCACGCATCCCCGGCGCGGGTGCGACGCACCGCGAAGGTGCCACCGGCAAGACCGGAGTCGGCGATGAGGTGGTAGGGCGCGGAGCGGGTGACGGTCGCGGTGACCATGTCCCCGGGGCGCGGCCGCTCCATCTCGGGCAGGCCGGCCACATGCTCGGGCAGCCCGACGTGGACGAGGCGGTTGTCCTCGGCGCGCCCGGTCAGCCGCTGGGTGGCGGTGTCCTTGCGGCCCTCGCTCTGGGCGATCAGGACGTCGAGGGTGCGGCCCACCTGCGCGGCGTTCTCCTCCTCCGAGATGCGGTCCTGCAGTGCTGCCAGGCGCGCGTACCGCTCGGCGACCACCTCGGGCGGTACCTGGTCGGGTAGATCCACAGCCGGCGTGCCCGGGCGCGGGGAGTACTGAAAGGTGAAGGCGCTGGCGAACCGGGACGCCTCGACCACGTCGAGGGTGGCTTGGAAGTCCTCCTCGGTCTCCCCCGGGAAGCCGACGATGATGTCGGTGGTGATCGCGGCGCGCGGGATCTGCTCGCGGACCCGGTCCAGGATGCCGAGGAACTTCGCGCTGCGGTAGGAGCGGCGCATGGCCCGCAGCACCCGGTCCGAGCCGGACTGCAGCGGCATGTGCAGCTGCGGCATCACGTTCGGGGTCTCGGCCATCGCCTCGATGACGTCGTCGGTGAACGCCGCCGGGTGGGGGGAGGTGAACCGGACCCGCTCGAGGCCGTCGATCCTGCCGGTGGCCCGCAGCAGCTTGGCGAAGGCGCCCCGGTCGCCGAACCCGACGCCGTAGGAGTTGACGTTCTGGCCGAGCAGGGTCACCTCGATGGCTCCCTGCGCCACGACGGCCTCCACCTCGGCAAGCACGTCCCCGGGTCGACGGTCGCGTTCCTTGCCGCGCAGGTGCGGCACGATGCAGAAGGTGCAGGTGTTGTTGCAGCCGACCGAGATGGACACCCAGGCGGCGTAGGCGCTCTCCCGCTTGGTGGGCAGCGTGGAGGGGAACGTCTTGAGCGACTCCTCCAGTTCGATTTGCGCGGTCTCGTTGTGCCGGGCGCG
This sequence comes from Ruania suaedae, assembly GCF_021049265.1. Taxonomy (NCBI): domain Bacteria; kingdom Bacillati; phylum Actinomycetota; class Actinomycetes; order Micrococcales; family Ruaniaceae; genus Ruania; species Ruania suaedae. The sequence goes on along the minus strand of NZ_CP088018.1, from coordinate 1,391,000 downwards.
CTCGAGCATGGCGGGCAGGACGTCGATGTTGTGGGTGCCGAAGACGACGTCCACCCAGGGCGCGCGATCGACGATGCCGCCCTGGTCCTGCTGGGCCAGGCAGCCGCCGACGGCGATCTGCAGGTGCGGGTTGGTCTTCTTCAGGCTGGCGAGCTGGCCGAGGTTGCCGTAGAGGCGATCCGAGGCGTTTTCCCGGACGGCGCAGGTGTTGATCACCACGACATCGGCCCCTTGGGCCTCGGCCATCAGCGAGCCCGCACCGCGGGTGGTAGCCGGCGTGTAGCCGGCGTCCTCGAGCAGGCCGGCCATGCGCTCGGAGTCGTGCACGTTCATCTGGCAGCCGAGCGTGCGCACCATGTAGGTGCGGGGGCGGTCGAGGGTGCTCACGCGTGCTGATTCTACGCGCTCGTCGGCAGGATCTCGCGGTTGCCCGGCCCCCGGCGCGGGGCTCCGACGCGGCTGCCGCACGAGGGTCGATGAACGGATCGTGTCCGTTCTGTGACCGATGTGCCTCCCCCGCGTCACACAGAGGAGTTAGGTTGCGTCTATGACTGACAGCTCCGTGAACTCCGTCACACCCGACGGCGACCAGGTGCCAAGCCATTCCGGCGAGCCGCTCGTTGTGCTCGCCGACGTCAACAAGTACTTCGGCGATCTGCACGTGCTCCAGGACATCAACCTCACCGTGCATCGGGGCGAGGTGGTGGTGGTGATCGGCCCGTCCGGATCCGGGAAGTCGACCCTGTGCCGGGCGATCAACCGCCTCGAGCCGATCAACTCGGGCACGATCACCCTGGACGGGCAGCCGCTGCCGGAGGAGGGCAAGGCGCTGGCCAGGCTGCGCGCCGACGTCGGCATGGTGTTCCAGTCCTTCAACCTGTTCGCGCACAAGACGATCCTCGAGAACGTCACGCTCGGTCCCATCAAGGTCAAGCGGGCCAAGCCCGCGACGGCGAAGAAGCGCGCCATGGAGCTGCTGGAGCGGGTCGGGGTGGCCAACCAGGCGGAGAAGTTGCCGGCACAGCTCTCCGGCGGACAGCAGCAGCGGGTCGCCATCGCCCGCGCGCTCGCGATGGAGCCGAAGGTGCTGCTCTTCGACGAGCCCACCTCGGCGCTGGACCCGGAGATGGTGAACGAGGTGCTCGACACCATGGTCGCCCTCGCCAAGGAGGGCATGACGATGGTGGTCGTCACCCACGAGATGGGATTCGCGCGCAAGGCGGCCGACCGGGTGGTCTTCATGGCCGACGGCCAGATCGTCGAGGAGGCCGAACCCGAGAAGTTCTTCACCGATCCACAGAGCCATCGTGCCCAGGACTTCCTCGGGAAGATCCTGGCGCACTGAGAAGCCCGGGCCGTCGAGGAACCCTCGCAGCCCGGCGAACCACTCCCGCACAACCTGAAGGAGACATCATGAAGAGCACACGCGTAGCGTTGGCGGCATTCGCCGCCGTGGGGGCACTGACGTTGGGGGCCTGTAGCACCGCCGAGCCGGGCGAGCAGGAGGAGACCGGCGGCGAGGAGATGACCGACGACGGCGGCGAAGCGACCGACGACGGTGGCGAGATGTCCGAGGGCCTGCGGATCGGCATCAAGTTCGACCAGCCGGGTCTCGGCTTCCAGGACGGTGGTGACTACACGGGCTTCGACGTCGACGTGGCGCTCTACGTCACCGAGCAGCTCGGGTACTCGCCGGATCAGATCGAGTTCGTCGAAGCACCGTCGGCACAGCGCGAGACGATGCTGCAGAACGGGCAGGTCGACATGATCTTCGCGACCTACTCGATCACCGACGAACGCGACGAGGCCGTCGACTTCGCCGGGCCGTACTTCGTCGCGGGTCAGGACCTGCTCATCCGTGCCGAGGACGAGGGCACCATCACGGGGCCGGAGTCGTTGGACGAGCTCAACCTCTGCTCCGTCTCGGGTTCGACATCTGCGCAGCGCGTCGTGGACGAGTACGCGGCGGGCGCCAACCTCATCGAGCAGCCCGGGTACTCCGAGTGCATCCAGTTCCTCACCGGCGGCCAGGTCGACGCCGTGACGACCGATGACATCATCCTCGCCGGCCTCGCCGCTGCCGAGGGCAGCGGGAGCCTGCAGGTGGTCGGCAGCCCGTTCTCCGAGGAGAACTACGGCGTCGGCCTTCCCGATGGTTCGGACCTCTGCGAGGACATCAACGCAGCGATCCAGGCCATGATCGACGACGGCTCGTGGGAAGAAGCGGTGACGTCCAACACCGACGGCACCGGGTACACGCCGAACAGCGAGTTGAACCCGCCGGAGATGCGCGGCTGCTCGTCCTGACCGGAGTGCGTGTGGTGGCGGCACGATCGGCCGCCACCACACGCATGTCCCCGCTGATCGCCTCGTGACATCGAGGCCCGACCTGACGAAGGTGGTGTGCCGGTGAGTGACTTCCTCGAGGTCCTCTCCACCTACGACATCGCTGGTGCCTACTGGGTCAACCTGAAGCTGACCTTCTTCGCCGCGATCTTCGCTTTCGTGCTGGGCACCGTCCTGGCCATGATGCGTATCTCACCGATCCCCTCCCTGCAGCTCGCCGGCGCGGGCTACGTGAACCTCGTGCGGAACACGCCACTCACCATCGTGATGGCCTCGGGGATTCTCGTGCTCTGGCCGCAACTCGGTATTCAGTTCTCGGACGACTTCGCGACCAACTTCTTCTGGCTGGCCGTGGTGGCGCTGACGATCTACCACGCATCCTTCGTGACCGAGTCGATCCGATCAGGAGTGAACACCGTGCCGGTCGGCCAGGCCGAGGCCGCTCGCGCGATCGGTCTGGCCTTCCTTCCTGCAGCCCGGCTCGTGATCCTTCCGCAGGCGCTTCGGGGCGCCATCGCACCACTGGGCAACACCCTGATTGCCTTGATCAAGAACAGCACGGTCGCCGCCGCCGCATCCGTCCCCGAGATCTCGGTGCTGATGCGGTCGATGATCGAGAACGATGCGAACTACGTCGTTCCCATCTTCCTGACCATCGCGGTCGGCTTCGTGATCATCGTGGTCCCGGTCGGGCTTGTGACGACCTACCTCTCACGACGTCTGGCGGTGTCCCGATGAGCGCACAATCAGTCCTGTTCGACGCCCCCGGCCCCAAGGCGCGTCGCAATATCAGGATCGGCAACGTCGCTGGGACGATCCTCGTCCTCGGGATCCTGGCCTGGGCCATCGTCCAGATGGCGGAGAAGGGCCAGTTCGATCCAGCCAAGTGGGCCGCGATGATCGAGCCGGACACGTGGCAGTTCTACTTCCTCCCCGGGCTGCAGAACACGCTGACGGCTGCTGCGTACTCGATCGTGCTCGCGATGATCTTCGGCCTGCTCTTCGGGGTGGGCCGACTCGCCCGGAATCCGGTGATCCGCGGATTCTGCAGCCTGATCGTGGAGTTCTTCCGCGCTGTGCCGGTGCTCATCATGATGATCGCCGGCTGGTTCACTGCGGCACTCGTGCTGAATGTCACGCCCGAGGATGCGCCACTGTTCGGGGTCGTGATCGGCCTGACCCTCTACAACGGCTCGATCATCGCCGAGCTGGTCCGTTCCGGCGTGCACGGGCTGGCGAAGGGCCAAGGCGAAGCCGCGCTGGCGATCGGCATGACCCGCGGTCAGTCGCTGCGTTCCGTGGAGTTGCCGCAGGCGCTGATCGCCATGCTGCCGTCCCTGATCAGCCAGTTCGTCGTCATCCTCAAGGACACCGCACTCGGCTACATCATCACCTATCCGGAGTTGCTGCGCTCGGCTCGCTTGATCGGTTCCAATGCGCCATTCCCGATCCTGCAGGCCTTCGCCGTCGCCGCCGTGATGTTCATCGTGATCAACGTGGTGTTGTCGTTCGTCGCCGGGCGGCTGGCGCGCCGAATCGGCGGTCGGTCCGGCGCTGCCGGCAAGGCCGCACCCCGCGTCGGCATCACGACCGGCCTTGCCGGCACGGCCGACACCAGGGACGAAACCGGGAACATGTGACAAGCGCGGTGCCGCTACACCAGCAGGCCTGTAGTCGTGAGCGGGACCCTCTGTGGCTCCGCGTGCGTCAGGGGGTCTCCAGGAACCCCTCGTGCTGCTCGGCTTCCTGCCCTGTTACCTCCTCGGCCTCATCGCGCAGCACCTCATCCACGGCGCTGAGTGCCACAGCGGGACCGTACCCCTTGCGCGCGAGCATGCTCACGAGCCGGCGGCGCCGCTTCTGAAACTCCAGCCCCGTGGTGCTGCGCGCCTTGCGCCGGACCAGCTCCCGGGCGCGCTCATGCTCGTCCTCGGGCTGCACCGCCTCGAGCGCCTCGTCCGCCACATCCCCCTCGATGCCCTTGCGCCGGAGTTCCTGGGCAAGGGCACGCCGCGCGAGTCCTCGATCGTTGTGGCGGCTGCGCACGAACATCTCGGCGTAGGCGGCGTCATCCACGAGCCCGACCTCGGTGAACCGGTCGAGCACCTTCTCCGCCACCTCGTCCGGCACGTCCTTGGCAGCCATGGCCTCGGCGAGCTGTGCGCGGGACTGCGGTGCCGCATTCAGCTTGCGCAACGCGATGGTGCGCGCCACGTTCTCCGGGTCGGGCTCGGCATCCTGGGCCGCTGCGCCGCGATCAGGTGGGTCCTGACCGGGCGCGCCCCTGCGTCGAGTCCTCACGTCGAACCACTCCCCTGGGTGCTCGGCTTGATCTCCGGTCAACCTCGACGATCGATGAGTCGAGCGGCCGCCGACGGCCTGGGTGTCACGCCGCCGGCGGACCGCTCGCGGCCGGGTCAGAAGTCGACAGCCTCCGCCTTGTCGGCTGCTTCCTCGACCGCCTCGAGCTTGACGCCGATGCCGAGCTTGGTCTTGATCTTCTCCTCGATCTCGACTGCGAGCTCGGGGTTGTCCTTGAGGAATCGGCGGGAGTTCTCCTTGCCCTGGCCGAGCTGGTCACCTTCGTAGGTGTACCAGGCACCGGACTTGCGGACGATCCCGTGCTCGACACCGAGGTCGATGAGACTGCCCTCGCGCGAGATCCCGACGCCGTAGATGATGTCGAACTCGGCCTGCTTGAACGGCGGGGCCATCTTGTTCTTCACGATCTTGGCGCGGGTACGGTTACCCACCGAGTCCGTACCCTCCTTGAGGGTCTCGATCCGGCGCACGTCGATACGCACCGAGGCGTAGAACTTCAGCGCCTTGCCACCCGTGGTCGTCTCGGGGGACCCGAAGAACACGCCGATCTTCTCGCGGAGCTGGTTGATGAAAATCGCGGTCGTGCCCGAGGAGCTCAGCGCACCGGTGATCTTGCGCAGCGCCTGCGACATCAGCCGCGCCTGCAGACCCACGTGGCTGTCGCCCATCTCGCCTTCGATCTCGGCCTTCGGCACCAGTGCCGCCACCGAGTCGATCACGATGATGTCCAGGGCACCGGAGCGGATCAGCATGTCCATGATCTCCAGCGCCTGCTCACCGGTGTCCGGCTGGGACACCAGGAGCGCGTCAGTGTCCACGCCGAGCTTCTTGGCGTACTCCGGGTCGAGCGCGTGTTCGGCGTCGATGAAGGCAGCGATGCCGCCGTTCTTCTGAGCGTTGGCGACCGCGTGCAGTGCCACGGTCGTCTTACCGGAGGACTCCGGGCCGTAGACCTCGATGACGCGTCCGCGCGGGAGTCCGCCGACTCCGAGAGCGACGTCCAGGGCGATGGACCCGGTCGGGATCACTGCCACCGGGGGCCGGGTGTCGTCGCCGAGGCGCATCACCGAGCCCTTGCCGAAGTTCCGATCGATCTGTGCGAGCGCGGCGTCGAGAGCCTTGCTGCGATCTGCTGCGGGTGCTGCAGCCATGGTTCACCTTCTTCGTCTGATGGGCGGTGATCCGCCTCGTTCTCGGATGGGACTGGTCTTTTCAGGGACCCGCCCTCTCCGGGCGGCAACCTCGAACGCAGGCTATGTCCGACCACCGACATCCGGATCCGGCCGACCACGGGTTGTGGACGACGCGTCACCGTTCCTACGTCTGTGCACACAGTAGGCGAACGCGTGTTCGATCGCAGCATCGACGCGCCGGGCGCGCCGCGATCAATGGGTGGCGAGGCTCCTGCGCCCCCTCGACGGTCGCCCGCCGGCCGCGGTACGCACGCGTGGTCGACCCAGCCGCCGGCGCATGCCCGCGCGCCGCTCCGTCAGCGCGACCGCTCCGCCCGCCGATGCCGCCACCGCACCGACTCCGGCAACTCGTTGACCTCGCAGATCGCCGCCCAGACGTTCCTCGGCGACTCGCCGTCGGCCAGCGCCTGATTCGCGGTGCGGCTGCCGAGCGGCGCCAGCACGAGATCCTCGGCGAGCGAGGGCGCGTAGGCACCGAAGGTGTCCCGCATCGCGACCTGGAACTCGGAGTGCTTCACACCACCAGCCTACGTCCACCGGCGATGTCAGAGGGTCGTGGAACCGTAGGAAACATGGCGAGGGATAAGCGAGAGACGAGCGCAGCGAAGGGGCGGGGCCGTGCCCGACGGGTGTCCGCCGACCCCTTGCGGGTCCCGACGAACCACCGTAGGATAGAACGTATGTTCGACTCGCAGAGGGATGACATGGAGGCCGGCCGGAAGGCCGGTCTGGAACTGTCCTGGTCCGCCCTCTCGGAGATCGAGCTCGGGATGCTCGCCGTCGTCGTCGAGGACCGCACCCCCTGGGACGAACGACTGCGTGATCAACCGGGCGGAGCGCCGCTGCTCGCTCAACTGGAGAGTATCGATCTCGACGAACTGGACGAGTCGGCGCTCGTGGAGGTCGCGGCCGCCGCCGCCCGAGTCACCTCCCGCGCGCAACAGATCCAGCTGCGGGCCGCCGCCACCCTCGCCGGCCGGGCACCGCTGAACCCCGAGGCGATGGCCGAGCACACCAACGGCCCGGTCGGCGTGGCCGGCGACTGTCTGGCCCTGCGGCTGCGGTGCAGTACCCGGGAGGGGCATGACCTGGTGCGACGTGGCAAGCAGCTCGCCACGGTGCTCACCCGTACCGACGACGCGCTCGCGACCGGAGCGATCGACCGCCCTCGCGCCGTGGCGATCGCCGACGGGCTGGAGCAGGTCCCCTGGCAGATCGCCCTCGCGGTGGAGGACTCCGTCCTCGACCGTGCCCCAGGGCGCACCCCGGCCCAGGTTCGCGCCGACGTCGCGGCCGCGCTGATCGCAGTCGATCCGGACGAAGCACATGCCCGCGCGAGCCGGCGCCGAAGTCAACGGCGTGTCAGCCGCCCACGAGCCCTTCCCGACAGCGTGGCCTCCCTACGCGTGGAAGGACCCGTGGCGGATGTGCTCACCCTCGACCTGGCCCTCGATGGTGCGGCGCGGGCCGCCAGGGCCGGTGGTGATGAACGCACGCTCGAGCAACTGCGCTTCGACATCCTGACCGGCCTCGGGCATCAGGCCCTGGGCACCGGCGTCCTGGCCGCGTCCGGCCCGCACTCCGGTCCCGCTGAAGCGGACGGATGGCCGCTGGCGACGCGCAACGGCCACCGGCCCAGCGTCCACGTCACCGTCGGACTCGATCAACTGCTCCCGGCAGCAGGAGACTCCCGCTCCCCCGGTGTTTTCGGAATCGATGCCGATCCTCCAGCCCTCACCCTCGGCGAGGTGCCCGAGCTCGACGGATACGGCCCGATCGCCCCGGCTACCGCTCGCGCCCTCGCCGCGGGTGGGATCTGGCGCCGGATGGTGACCGATCCCGTGACCGGCGCGCCCGTCGACCTCGGGCGGACGCGGTACACGCCACCGGCAGCAATGGCCGATCGCATCCGCGCTCGCGACGGGACGTGCGTCCGCCCGGGCTGCTCACATCGCGCGATCGAGGCACAGCTCGACCACACCACCGCCTATGACCGTGGCGGCCGCACGAGCGACGCGAACCTCGGAGCCCTGTGCACCCGCGATCATCTGCTCAAGACCCATGGCGACTTCACCCTGAACCAGCCCGAGCCCGGCGTGTTCGAGTGGATCACCCCCACCGGGCATCGCTACCGGCGCAAGCGAGATGGCACCACCGTCGACCTCGAACGGGACGGGCACCACCCGCTCGATGACGATGCCCCGCCCTTCTGACAGCCGATGCGCCGTGCCGGCCCGGCGGGATGTCACGAGGGCACGATGCCAGCCCGAACTCAGGACGGCCGGCGCGATGTCCGGAGGGCACGAGGTCCGGAGGGCACGATGTCAGCCCGGCGCGGCACAATGAGGTTCGTGCCCCGAACCTCCGACGCCGGCCCACCTGGCGATGCGCTGACCGCATTCAGCGACGCCACCCGTCGCTGGTTCACGAGTGCGTTCGAGGCCCCGACCACCGCGCAGTCGGGCGCCTGGGAGGCCGTGGCCTCCGGCCAGCACGCTCTGGTCATCGCGCCGACGGGCTCAGGAAAGACACTGGCTGCCTTCCTCTGGGCGGTGGACCAACTGCTCACCGGCACCCAGCCCGCCGAGCGCTCTCGACGCTGCCGCGTCCTCTACGTCTCGCCACTCAAGGCCCTCGCCGCCGACGTCGAGCGCAACCTGCGCTCGCCGCTGGTGGGGATCACCCAGACCGCGACGGCGCAGGGCGCCTCGGTCAACGACGTCCAGGTCGGCGTCCGCACCGGCGACACCCCAGCCTCCGAACGCCGCAGATTCTCCACCCACCCACCGGACATCTGCATCACGACCCCCGAGTCACTGTTCCTCATGCTGACCTCCTCCGCCCGCGAGGGACTACGCGGTGTGGAGGCCGTGATCATCGACGAGGTGCATGCCCTGGCCGGGAACAAGCGCGGCGCCCACCTGGCGATCTCGCTCGAGCGCCTGGACGCTCTGCTCGAGCGGCCTGCCCAGCGCATCGGCCTCTCGGCGACCGTGCGCCCGCCGGAATCGGTGGCCGCCTATCTCGCCGGGAGCCGCAGCCTGGACGAAGGCGGCCGCTCCACCCGCATCGTCCAGCCCCACGTGGACAAAGAACTCCAGATCGATGTCGTCGTCCCCGTCCCGGACCTCTCCGATCTGAGTTCAGCGGCCTCCGGTCCCGGCTCAGGCGCGGATCTCAGCGGCGACGCAGCCGGCATGGTGCCCGAGGGCAAGACCCCGTCCGGCAGCTCGATCTGGCCCCACGTCACCGAACGCGTGGTCGACCTGATCACCAGCCACACCTCCACCATCGTGTTCACCAACTCGCGGCGCGGCGCCGAACGCCTGGCCGCCCGGATCAACGAGCACTACGCCGAGCGGCTCGGGCTCGGCTCCGAGCTCGACGAGGGATCGGCCTGGGCCGCCGAGCTCCCCGCACAGTCGGGCACCGCGCTTCCGCAGCCGGACCACCTTCCCGCCGACGCCATCATCGCGCGCCCCCACCACGGATCGATGAGCCGCGAGGAACGCACCGCGACCGAGACTGCGCTCAAGAACGGCACCCTGCCGGCTGTCGTCGCCACCAGCTCGCTCGAGCTGGGCATCGACATGGGCGCCGTGGACCTCGTCGTCCAGGTCGGAGCACCGCCGTCGGTGGCGAGCGCGCTGCAACGCATCGGACGCGCCGGTCACCAGGTCGGCGCCCTCTCCCGCGGCGTCGTCCTGCCCACGCATCGCGGTGACCTGCTCGCCGCGGCCACCACCTCCGCGCGGGCTCGTGACGGCGCGATCGAGGAGGTGCACGTCCCGGCGAATCCGCTCGACGTGCTCGCGCAGCAGATCGTGGCGATGTGCGCGCAGGAGGTGTGGACCGTCGAGGAGCTCGCCGCGCTCATGCGCCGCTCCGTACCCCTGACCCACCTGAGCGACCGTGTGCTCACCGCCGTGCTGGACATGCTCGCCGGGCGCTACCCGAGCGAGGAGTTCGCCGATCTACGCCCCCGCCTGACCTGGGACCGGGTGGCCGGCACCCTCACCGGGCGCCCCGGCACGCTGCTGCTGGCCGCCACCAGCGGCGGCACCATCCCCGACCGTGGCCTGTACGGAGTCTATGTCGTCGGGCAGGATGCGAGCGCACGCGGCGGTAAGCGCGTGGGCGAACTCGACGAGGAGATGGTCTACGAGTCGCGCACCGGCGACACCTTCACCCTCGGCTCCTCCACCTGGCGCATCGAGGACATCACGCCCGATCGGGTGCTCGTCTCCCCCGCACCGGGTCTACCCGGCCGACTGCCGTTCTGGAAGGGCGACCGACCCGGGCGGCCGGCTGAGCTCGGTCGCGCGATCGGTGCCATGGTGCGCGAGGTCGCCGACCGCGGGATCACCCCCGAGGCCGTCCAGGACTGGGGCCTGGACGCGTGGGCGCAGGAGAACCTGCTCACCTACCTGCGTGAGCAGCAGAGTGCCACCGGCCGGTTGAGCACCGACCGCTCGATCGTGGTCGAGCGCTTCCGCGACGAGCTCGGGGACTGGCGGGTGGTCATCCACTCCCCCTACGGCGCGGAGGTCCACGCGCCCTGGGCGCTGATCCTCTCCGCCCGGCTGCGGGAACGCTTCGGCATGGACGTGGCCGCGATGCACGCCGACGACGGCATCGTGCTCAGGCTCCCGGACACCGACGCCACCTGGTCGCTGACCGGGTCCGGGCCGGCGGACGACCCCTACGGTCCCGTGCGAGCGGACACGCAGGGCCTCGCGGACCCGCCGGGAGCCTCGGCGGCCGCCGAGGTCACGCTGGAGGACCTGCTGCTCGACCCGGACGAGCTGCGCGCTCAGGCGCTGGCCGCGCTCTCCGGGAGCGCCCACTTCGCGGCTCGGTTCCGCGAGGCTGCAGCACGCTCCCTGCTGCTGCCGGCCCGCCGACCGGACCGCCGCCAGCCGCTCTGGCAACAGCGCCAGCGCAGTGCCCAGCTGCTCTCGGTGGCCGCCGGCCATGCCGACTTCCCGGTCGTGCTGGAGGCGGTGCGGGAGTGCCTGCAGGATGACTACGACATCGACGCCCTGGCCGCGCTGATGCGGGAGATCCGGGCCAGGGACGTGCAGGTGGTGGAGGTCAGCACCCCCTCCCCGTCCCCGTTCGCCCAGTCGCTGCTGTTCGGCTACGTCGCGCAGTTCCTCTACGGCGAGGACACGCCGCTGGCCGAACGGCGGGCAGCAGCCCTCACCCTGGACGCCTCACTGCTCTCCGACCTGCTGGGCGAAGGCGCCGAGATCGCCGACCTGCTGGATCCGCAGGCGCTGCGCTCGGTGGAGGACGAGGTCGGCTGGCGCACGGAGTCCGCCCGGGCCCGGGACCGGGAGGGACTGCTGGACCTGGTGCGACGCCTCGGCCCGGTGACCGAGGACGACCTGGCCGCGCGATGCACCGAACCTGCCTCGGTGGCGGACTGGCTCTCGGCCCTGCAGGGCGAGCGCCGGGTGCTCCCGGTGCGGGTAGCCGGTGAGAGCCGGTGGATCGTCGTGGAGGACGCCGGGCGCATCCGCGACGCCCTCGGGGTCCCCCTGCCGACGGGCCTACCCGAGGCGCTCACCGAACCCGTCCCGCGCGCGCTCGAGGATCTCGTGCGGCGATTCGCCCGATCCCACGGCCCGTTCCGCGCCGGTGAGCTCGCACACTGGCTCGGGCTGGGACCCGGCGCGCTCACCGCCACCGTCACCGAGCTCGTGCGTGCGGGGGCGCTGACCAGCGGGGCTCTACGTCCACCGGGGGCCCAGACGGCGGCCGGAGCCTCGATGCCTGGGCCGGACTACTGCGACGCCGACGTGCTGCGGCGGATCCGGCGCCGCAGTCTGGCCGCCCTCCGCGCGGAGGTGGAAGCCGTACCCCCGGCGCGGTTGGGAGTCTTCCTCCCCCGCTGGCACCAGGTGCAGGCACTGCGCGGCACCGACGGCGTCCTCACCGCCATCGACCAGCTCGCCGGCACGCCGGTGGCCGCCTCGGCGTGGGAATCGCTCGTGCTGCCCGCCCGGGTCAGCGACTACACGCCGGAGATGCTCGATGAACTGACCACCGCCGGCGAGGTGGTCTGGGTGGGCGCCGGCTCCGGCCCGGGCAACGACGGACTCGTCGCGCTGCTCCCGGCCGACGCGGTCGCCGACCTCGCCCCGGCCGGTGAACTGGCGGTCGAGACGCCGGTGCACCGCGCACTGCTGGACATCCTCGGCCGAGGTGGTGGTCTGTTCTACCGCGACCTGGTCACGACCCTGCGCGAGGAGTGGCAGGAGGAGGTTCCACCGACGTCGGAGGCCGTGCTCGCGGCCCTGTGGGAGTGCCTGTGGGCTGGCAGCGTCACCAACGACAGCCTCGCGCCGCTGCGCGCGCGCCTGGGTGCACGGCCGCGCCCGGGCGCAGGCTCGGCCCGGCGCGCCCGCCCTCGAGCCCGCCCGCGGGGCCGCTCCCTGCGTGCCCTGCACAGTGGCCCGCCGGTCCCTGAGACCGGCGTGGGCCGGTGGTCCCGGGTGGGCGCACGGTCCGATGGGTCACGCCGCGCCACGATGGCGGCCATCGCCTTGCTCGACCGCGACGGCCTGGTCACCCGCGGCAGCGCCGCACTCGCCGTCCCCGGTGGCTTCGGCACCGCCTACCGGGCGTTCGCCTCGCTCGAGGAGAGCGGGCAGGTGCGGCGGGGGTACTTCGTCGAAGGTCTCGGAGCGGCTCAGTTCGCCGTCCCGGATGCCGTGGAGCGCCTCCGCGGCACAGGCGCAGGCGCGTCGAGTCCGGCGCTGCTCCTGGCCGCGACGGATCCGGCGAACCCCTACGGCGCCGCGCTCTCTTGGCCGGACCCGGTCGGCATGACCGGCGAGGGCACTGCGCACCGGCCCGGGCGCAAGGTCGGGGCCAGCGTGATCCTCTGCGACGGCGAGCCGGTGCTCTACCTCGAACGGGGAGCGCGCTCGGTGCTCAGCTTCAGCACCGAGCCTGTCCGGCTGGAAGCCGCCGCGGCCGAGCTCGTGCGCCGGGCCCAGTCCGGCGGGCTGGGCCGGTTCACGGTGACGCGGCTCGACGGCGTCCCGGCCCTGAGCTCGGACGCGCCTCTCGCCCAGGCACTGCTCGAGGCCGGGTTCCTCGCCACCCCGAGCGGCCTGCGGATCCGCCGGAGGTGAGCGATGCCCGAGGGTGACGTCCTGCGCCGGGTGGCTCGCCGGCTGACGGCGGCGCTGGCCGACCTGCCGCTGATGCGGTCCGAGCTGCGATGGCCGGGCGCCTCCGGGATCGATCTGGTCGGCCGCACCAGTCTGGGGACGGTCTCCTACGGCAAGCACCTGTTGACGCGCTTCGATGACGGTCGCACGGTGCACTCCCACCTGCGGATGGACGGGCGATGGCTCGTCCATCGAACGCGCATGCCACCACAACCGTTCGGTCGACCGCTGGTGCGCGCCGTGCTGGCCACCGAGCGCTGGACCTGCGTCGGGGACGAGCTGGGCATGCTGGAGGTGGTGCGCACGCGCGATGAACGGCGCCTGCTCGGCCACCTCGGACCCGACCTGATGGCCGACGATCCCGATCTGGCGCGGGCGGCCGAGAACCTGCGCGGTCAGGGTGGGCGCGCCGTCGGTGCCGTCCTGCTGGACCAGAGCGTCGCCGCGGGCATCGGGACCATCTACCTCGCGGAAACGCTGTGGCGGCATCGCATCAGCCCGTGGCGGCCCGCCTCGGGGGTGGAGGATCCGGAGTCGGTCTACGGGACCGCCGCCGCCCTGATGCGCCAGTCGGCCGATGCCCCGACGCTGACGGCCACCGGTCACCGGGAGCGGCCCACCCCCGTGCACGGGCGCGCCGGGCTGCTATGCCACAGGTGCGGCAGCATGATCGCTGTCGCACCTGTGGGAGACCCGCCCTACGAACGGCCCGCGTTCCACTGCCCCGCCTGTCAGCCGGACTGACCGGGCAGCTCCGTGCAGGACACCGGCGGGAACTGTCAGACGGCCGCGAGATCCTCGTCGCGGTCCCGGCCGACCTGGTAGACGAAGTCCGGCGGAATGGTGTCCGGAATCGCCACGCCCTCGGCGATGGCCACGCGGTCCGAGACCTCTCGCAGCACGACCGCGAGCGGAATGTTCAGTGCCGAGCAGATCGAGGACAGCAACTCCGAGGAGGCCTCCTTCTGACCGCGCTCGACCTCGGAGAGGTATCCCAGCGACACACGTGCCGCCGAGGACACCTCACGCAGCGTCCTGCCCTGGCCTTGCCGGGCGCCCCGGAGGACATCACCGATCTCTCGTCGTAGAACCACCATGGTGTGTCCCTCCTCTCGCTCTGCGTTGCTCGTGCTGCTCATGGGACTCTTACCGTACCCCGGCCGGGTGACAGTCGCGTGACGGGTGCCACCACGTGGACCCGGGGTGCGGGCCGGCGGGCGCGTCGCGCCACGCCGTGCAGGCGACTTGGGCTTCCTGGTCTCGATCATCACCCTGATCAACGCCGCACCCCGGTGTTCTGTTCCCCCACCCAGTGCGTGCACGCTCACGTCCGATCAGCCAGCACCGCACCGGCCGCAGCCAGCGCGAGCGAGACTGCCGCGGCCTGGACCGCCGGCCGGGTCCCGGCCAGGTGGTATCCACGCACGTGCACCAGGGTCTCGTCCTCCGGGTGCGCGCCGGCCAGGACCGCTGCCACATAGAGCGTCCCAGCCGGCCGGCCATCGGCCGGCCCGGGCCCGGCGACACCCGTCGTAGCCAGGCCGAGTCCGGCCCCGAGGAGGCCGCGGACGCCGTCGGCCATCTGCACGGCCACCTGCGGGTGCACGGGACCACCGCGGTCCAGCAGATCCCGGTCCACTCCCAGCAGCGCCGCCTTCACCTCGGTGGCGTAGGCCACCACGCCCCCGGTCAGCACCGCCGACGCCCCCGGGATGTCCGCAAGCCGCGCGGCGAGCGCCCCCGCCGTCAGCGACTCTGCCACGGCCAGAGTGACCCCGGCCTCCCGCGCCCGGTCGATCACCCGGCCGGCAGCCCGCACCGCCGCGGTGCTCACGGCTGCTGCTGGGCTGCGATCCGCCAGGCCCGCCAGCAGTAGTCCACACCGGTGACCACGGTCACCGCGGTGGCGGCATAGAGGACGACCAGCCCCGCGACACTCACGACGGCCCCCACCGGATCCCCGAGCAAGGCCTGCGCGGGCAGGATCAGCAGACAGATCGCGATCACCTGCAGCACGGTCTTGAGCTTGCCGCCGTTCGAGGCGGCCATCACCGAGCGCCGCACCATGACGAACCGGAGCACGGTGATGCCGATCTCCCGCACCAGGATGAGCACGGTCACCCACCACGGGACATCGCCGAGCACGGAGAGGACCACGAAGGCCGAGCCGGTGAGCAGCTTGTCCGCGAACGGGTCGGCGATCTTGCCGAAGTCGGTGACGATCCCGCGCGCGCGGGCGATCGACCCGTCGAGCTTGTCCGTGATGGCGGCGGCCACGAAGACACCCAACGCCGCCAGCCGCATCGTCGACGTGTCCTGCCACAGCAGCACCACGAACACCGGGACCAGGGCGATCCGCAGCATCGTGAGGACGTTCGGCAGGTTCCACACCGGTGAGATCGGGTGGGCAGCTGGTTCCGGCGAGCTCGTCACCTGCCCAGCGTAGGGGAACCAGCCCCCGGCGTCAGTGCACGGGTGTACAGCGGGTCGCGGTACTCTGCCGCCGTGGCGACCGACACCAGCAAGCACTGGCTCCTTCCCGCCGTCCTCGTCCTCGTCCTGGTCGTGGGGATGGGTGTCGCGGCCGCGCTCGCATTCCCGCTCGGGTCGGGCTCCCCGCCCACCTCGACGACGACCTCGGCGCCCTCCCCGACCAGCGAACCCGCCGATCCCACCGAGAACGGCACGCCGGAGCCCACCGCGGAGCCCGCCGAGGACGCCGAGTTCACCATCGGGGCGGCAGGCGACGTGCTCCCGCACGATACCCCGATCCGGGAGGCGCGCACCGGTGAGGGCTACGACTTCACGCCCATGCTCGAGGCCACCCGGGAATGGAGCACCGGTGTCGATCTGGCCCTGTGCAACATGGAGGTGCCGCTCGCACTGCCCGGCGAGGAGCCGACCGGCTACCCGCTCTTCGGCGCTCCCGGCGAGCTCCCGGCGAACCTGGCCGACCTCGGCTGGGACGGGTGCTCGACCGGCACGAACCACTCGCTCGACCGTGGCTACGACAACCTCGTCCACACCCTCGACGTGTTCGATGAGGTGGGGCTGGGGCACGCCGGATCGGCGCGTAGCGACGCGGAGGCAGCCACCCCGCAGCTGTACCGGCTCGAGCGCGGCGGCCGCACGGTGACCGTCGCTCAACTGGGTGGCACCTATGGCACGAACGGCCTGCCGATCCCCGACGACGCCCCGTGGGCGGTCAGCCTGCTCGACGCCGACGCGCTCGTCGACCAGGCCCGTGCCGCCCGGCAGGAGGGGGCCGACCTCGTCGTGGCAACCCTGCACTGGGGGATGGAGTACCAGTCGGCGCCGAACGCGGATCAGCGCGCCCTGGCCGAGGAGCTGGCCGCCTCGGGCGAGATCGACCTAATCATCGGCAACCATCCGCACGTGCCACAGCCGTACGAGCTCCTCGACGGCGGCCCGGACGGGTCGGGCATGTGGGTCGCCTGGTCGCTGGGGAACTTCATCTCCAACCAGGACGACGCCTGCTGCGTGCCCCAGACCGCGACCGGCCTGTTCATGACCGCGACGGTGCAGGTGCCCGCCGAGGGGCCGGTCCGCGTGAGCGGGATGGAGTGGACCGCGATGACGGTCGACCGGGTCGGCGGACAGCACGTCTATCCGCTGGCCGACCTGCTCGACGGTGCCCAGCCGGAGGGGATGACCCTCAGCGACTCGGTGCTCGCCTCCCGGGCGGAGGGAGTGCGTGAGGTGATGGCCGAGTCCACCGGCGCCGACTTCTCCCAGCGCACGCGCCCACCCGAGATGACCGGACCCGAGCCCGAGGTGGTCCCCCGCTCCTGACGGCCTGTCAGCCCCGACCTGTCAGCCCGGCCTTGTCAGCCCCGGTCGGTCAGCGACCAGGCGTCCTCGGACTCCTCATCGGACTGGTCCTCGCCGTCGGAGTAGTCGATCGGGCCCGCGGCGTCCTCGGCGTCCTCGACCGCCCCTGGCGGCGTCTCACCGCGCAGCGTCGCGAGCGTGGCGGGCAGGTCATCGGGCTGCACCATCACGTCGCGCGCCTTCGACCCCTCCGAGGGGCCGACGATCTCCCGCGACTCCAGCAGATCCATCAGGCGACCGGCCTTGGCGAAGCCGACGCGGAGCTTGCGCTGCAGCATCGAGGTCGAGCCGAACTGGGTGGTCACCACCAGCTCGGCCGCCTGCAGCAGCAGATCGAGGTCGTCGCCGATGTCCTCGTCGACCTGCTTCTTCGCCTGCGGGACGATCACGTCCTCGCGATAGCTCGGCTTGAGCTGGCTCTTGACGTGCTCGACGACCTCGTGGATCTCGGACTCGGTGACCCACGCCCCCTGCACGCGCATGGGCTTGGAGGCGCCCATCGGCAGGAACAGCGCATCGCCCTGGCCGATCAGCTTCTCGGCCCCGGGCTGGTCCAGCACCACCCGGGAGTCGGCGAGCGAGGATGTCGCGAACGCCAGCCGGGAGGGCACGTTGGCCTTGATCAGCCCTGTGACCACGTCCACGCTCGGTCGCTGGGTGGCGAGCACGAGGTGGATACCGGCGGCGCGGGCGAGCTGGGTGATGCGCTGGATCGAGGCCTCGACGTCCCGTGGGGCGACCATCATCAGGTCGGCGAGCTCGTCGACGATCACGAGCAGGTACGGGTAGGGGGTGATCGTGCGCTCGCTGCCCGGCAGCGGCTGCACCTTCCCGCTGCGCACCCCGGCGTTGAAGTCGTCGAGGTGCTTGTAACCGTAGGTGGCGAGATCGTCGTAGCGGGTGTCCATCTCGCGCACCACCCACTCCAGCGCCTCGGCGGCCTTCTTCGGGCTGGTGATGATCGGCGTGATCAGGTGCGGGATGCCCTCGTAGATGGTCAGCTCCACGCGCTTCGGGTCGACCAGCACCATCCGGACCTCTTCCGGCGTGGAGCGCATCATGATCGAGGTGATCATCGAGTTCACGAAGGAGGACTTACCGGCGCCGGTGGCTCCGGCCACCAGCATGTGCGGCATCTTGGCGAGGTTGGCCACCACGTAGCCGCCCTCGACGTCCTTGCCGACGCCCATCACCATCGGGTGCTCGGTCCGGCGGGCCGGACCCGACCGCAGCACGTCGCCGAGGGCGACCGTCTCGCGGTCGGCGTTCGGGATCTCGATCCCGATCGCCTTCTTCCCGGGGATCGGGGAGAGGATGCGCACGTCCGCCGAGGCCACCGCATAGGCGATGTTCTTGCTCAGGGCCGTCACCCGCTCGACCTTCACGCCGGCACCGAGCTCGACCTCGTAGCGCGTGACCGTGGGGCCACGGGTGAAACCGGTGACCTCGGCATTGACGCCGAAGTCGGTCAGCACCGCCGTCAGGGCCTCGACCACGCGGTCGTTGGCCGCTGAGCGGGTCTTGTGCGGAGGCCCCTGGAGCAGGACGTCGTCGCCGGGAAGCGTGTACGTCAGGCCCGGGTCGAGCACGAGCTGCTCGGCCCGCGCCGGGAGCGCCTCGGTCGGTGGCGGAGCCAGGCCCTCGCTCGGGTCGGCGTGCTCGGGCTCCGGCTCGGCGGCTGCCGCAGGCGCGAGCGAGGCCGGGTCCTCCGGTGCGACCTGGGCCGCCTGCTCGAACGCCTCGTCGCCCTGGAATGCGCCCGGCTCGACGGCGGAGCCCGCCTTCGCCTTGCTCGCACGCTTGCGCCGGCGACCGACGGCTTCGCGGGCCGCGTCGCCGGCGTCTGAGCTCCCGAACTCCTCGTCCCCACCGCTGTGCGCGTCATCCTCGGGCTCGACGTCCTCGACGTCGCGGCCGGTGATCCAGTCGATCCCCTGCTGGAACCGGCGCGGGATCGCCGCGACCGGCGTCGCCGTCACCACGAGCAGCCCGAAGAACCCGAGCAGCGAGAGCAGCGGGATCGCGACCCAGATCGTCAGCGCCGTCGAGACGGGGTTCGCCGCGACCCAGCCGATGAGCCCTCCGGCGCCGAAGACGTCGAACCACTCGGGCGGCGCGGGACGGCCGGAGGCCACGTGGACGAGGCCACACACGGACACCACGATCGCACTCAACCCGATGGTGATACGGCCGTTGACCTCGGGGCGATCGGGATGGCGCATCAGCCGGACCGCCAGGAACACCAGGATCACCGGGATCGCGACGGCGAGGACGCCCACCCCGCCGGCGGCGGCGGCGTGCACCCACTCCCCCGCGGTCCCGGAGAGCCCGAACCACTCGCGCACGGCGACGATCACGGCGAGCGCGAGCAGCAGGAAGGCCAGACCGTCCCGGCGGTGTGCCGGGTCGAGGCCTTTGGCCCCGGACCCGATCGAGCGGGCCGTACCCCCCACCACGTGGGCGGCGCCCATCCAGATGCCGCGCACCACGCGGATGGGCAGGGCGGGCTTGCCCGGCTGCTGCGGACCGCGACCACGGGACGTCGACGAACCGGACCGGGCGCCACTCTTGGCACCCGTGCTCGTGCTCTTCTTGCGTCCTGGTGCGGCGGACCGTCCGGGGGAAGTCGTCCGGGTCGCCATGATGTGTCTCGTCCCTCCTCAGTCAGGCATGCCGAGACAGGCCTGTCGGGCTCTACTCAACCAGTCGAGGCCGGCAGGCGCGCCGACTGACACGCGGGCGGAGGCGGATCAGTCGGCCTGGTCGATCGCATTCTCGCCGGCGATGTAGGTCTCACAGACCTGCTCGTCGTGGGGCTCGTCTCCGAAGAGCTGGTCGAGCGTGGGGTCATCGATCTGCTCGCAGTAGCCGTCCTCCGCCGGAGTCGGCGCGCCGCCCTCAGCAGGCAGGCTCACGATCTCGCCGCCGCCGGGGTGCCGGCAGGTGGATGCCCGGCCCGGTTCCTGGCTGGAGGAGGAGTTGCACTCCCACTCGCCGATGGTGAGGTAGGCGCCACTGCCTTCCGGGATCGACGGCGGATCGTTGTAGTAGGTGTCGAGCAGTTCCTCGGCGGCGACGCAATCGAGGTCCCCGGCGATGATCTCGACCGTCAGCGTCTCCCCGATGGTGGAGACCACCGACCCGCAGGCCTGCGGTCCGGTCACGACCGCCTCGAGCGAGGATTCGGCCGTAGGTTCGGGCGAGGGCTCGGACGGCGTGCTCTCGGCCGGTTCCGCCTCCTCGGCTGGGCTCGGCGAGGCCGGTGTCGTGCCGCCCTGGCTACCGGTACCGGCGTCGGGGGCGCAGGCCACGAGCGCGAGCACGGCCATCAGCACGGGCAGCACGGGCAGCGCAGGCGACGCGCGCAGGACGGGACGGGCCATGAGCACTCCTCGAGCCGGATAGGGCGATCGTGGCACAGTCGACCCGTCCACGGCACCCCTTCCGCCACCCGCCTCACCCGGTGAGCAACCCGACGGCGAGCGTGAGGAGCCCTCCGACCAGCAGGGCGGCCCCCGCCCAGAGCAGCACGACCCATCGGCTCGGGGAGGTGCGCCCGGCGCCGATCGCCGAGAGGAAGAAGCCGGCGGGCATCACGATCGCGGCGACCAGCACCCCCGAGCGAGCCAGCCACGCCCACCCGCCGGTCAGCGAGGTGGACTCGGCCAGGATCAGGCACACCAGGCCGAAGACGATGAGCACCCCGGCGTGACCGTGACCGGCACGGTAGAAGGTGCGCTGGAATTCGGTGGCCGCCACCCTGCCCGAGGCGACCCGGGCGAGAAACGCTCCGCCCGTGGTCACCGTGACGGCGGCGATCAGGACGATTCCGGCGGTGGTGGCAGCAGCATCGGACAGCATCATGTCTCCCTGTGACGAGGTTTCCGAACAGCGTTAGCAAACACTGTTCGGAAATGGCATGTCAAGGCCTTAGCATGGGCGGGTGGCCAGACCTCGCCGATACGACGACGCCGTCCGACGGCGCCTGCTCGACCACGCCTCCCGGCTCGTCTCCACCCACGGCGCCGACGGCGTCTCGCTGCGGCGCCTGGCCGCCGACGCCGAGACCACCACGGCCGCCGTCTACGCCCTGTTCGGTGGGCGCGACGAGCTCGTCGCTGCGGTGATCCAGGAGGGGTTGCGCCGCTTCGCCGCCCACCTGGTCGCGGCACCGCGGACGGGCGAGCCGGCAGCCGACCTGTTCGCCCTCGGCCTCGCGTACCGGCGCAGTGCCCTAGACGACCCGCACTTCTATCAGGTCATGTTCGGCTCCGGACTGCGCGCGGGCGCCGACAGCACGGCCGAACCCACCTTCCTGGTGCTCAGGGACGCGGTCGCACGGCGGTACCCGCGGGCCACCGAGGCCGCGACCACGACCGAGGCGATCCGGCTGTGGGCGCTCGTGCACGGGCTCGTCGGGCTCGAGCTGGCCGGCCTGCTGCCGGGTGACGCCGAGGAACGGGAGCGCCGCTACCGCGCGGCTCTCACCGGCTCGGCCGCCACGGACAGCAGGGTCGGCGGGGGTGGCGACGACCCATCCGAGAGCACCGAGCGGATCAGGACTCCACGACCACCGGGATGATCATCGGGCGTCGCTTCAGCTTGGTCGAGGCGTAGCGCCCGACGACCCGCCGGATCACCTGCTGCAGCTGGTGGGTGTCGGTGGATCCGCCGGCCGCCGCATCGGCGAGTGCCTTGCGCACCTCCGGCACGATCGCCGCGAGCTTGTCCTCACCCTCGGCCACACCCCGGACGTGGAGCTCCGGCCCGGCCACCACCTCGCCGGTGGAGGAGTCCACGACGGCGAAGATCGAGATGAAGCCCTCCTCGCTCAGGATCCGGCGATCCTTCAGCTCGGTCTCGGTGACGTCACCCACGGACGAGCCGTCGACGAAGACGTACCCGCAGGGCACGGCGCCCGCGATACGCGCCTTCCCGTCGACGAGATCGACCACGACGCCGTCCTCGGCGAGCACGACCCGCTCGGGCGGGACGCCGGTCTTGACGGCGAGCGCCCCGTTGGCCACGAGGTGGCGCACCTCACCGTGGACCGGCATCACGTTCTTCGGTCGGACGATGTTGTAGCAGTACAGCAGCTCACCGGCCGAGGCGTGCCCGGAGACGTGCACGCGGGCGTTCGCCTGGTGCACCACCTTCGCACCGAGCCGGATGAGGCCATTGATGATGCGGAAGACGGCGTTCTCGTTGCCGGGGATCAGCGAGGACGCGAGGATGACGGTGTCCCCGGGCCCGACCGAGACGCGGTGGTCCCGGTTGGCGATCCGCGAGAGGGCTGCCATCGGCTCGCCCTGCGAGCCGGTACACATCAGCACCATCCGGTCCTCGGGCAGGTCGTCGATCTTCTTGACGTCGATCAGTACGCCGTCGGGGACGTTCAGGTAGCCGAGCTCGGAGGCGATCGTCATGTTGCGCACCATCGAGCGGCCGACCAGCGCGACCCGGCGTCCGTGCGCCTCCGCGGCATCCAGCACCTGCTGCACGCGGTGGACGTGCGAGGAGAAGGAGGCCACCACGATCCGGCCCTCGGCCTGCGCGAACACTCCGTCCAGCACCGGGCCGATGTCGCGCTCGGAGGTGGTGAAGCCCGGCACCTCGGCGTTGGTGGAGTCGGTCATGAACAGGTCCACGCCCTCCTCCCCCAGGCGGGCGAAGGCGCGGAGGTCGGTGATGCGCGAGTCCAGCGGCAGCTGGTCCATCTTGAAGTCGCCCGTGTGCAGCACCAGACCGGCCGGCGTGCGCACGGCCACGGCGAGCGCGTCCGGGATCGAGTGGTTCACGGCGACGAACTCGAGGTCGAAGGCCCCGAACTTGCGGCGCTGGCCCTCCGCCACCTCACGCAGCACCGGCTTGATCCGGTGCTCTTTGAGCTTGGCGGCGATGAACGCCAGCGAGAGCTTGGATCCGACGATGGGGATGTCCTTGCGCAGGCGCAACAGGTACGGGACCGCGCCGATGTGGTCCTCGTGCCCGTGGGTGAGGACGATCGCCTCGATCTGATCCATCCGGCCTTCGAGGTAGCTGAAGTCCGGGAGGATCAGGTCCACCCCCGGCTGGTGGTCCTCGGGGAAGAGGACACCGCAGTCGATGATCAGCAGGCGCTTGCCGAACTCGAGCACGGCCATGTTCCGGCCGACCTCGCCCAGACCGCCGAGCGGGACGATCCGGAGCGCTCCCGGTGCCAGCGGGCCGGGGAGCGTGAGGTCAGGGTGGGGATGGCTCATCGATCGGAGTCCTCAAGTAGTCCGTGCAGGGTCAATGCGGTGCGCAAGTCTGCCATCTCGGCGGCATGGGCCTCGACGAGCGGCGAGCGCACCGAGCGGTGCGGGAGGTGGCCCTGCAGCTGCAGGGCCGCCTTGGCCATGACAGCGCCCTGGCCGGTGCCCATGATGGCCTCGACCACGGGGGCCAGCTGGGCGGAGAGCTCACGGGCGAGGTAGAGGTCACCGGAGTCCACCGCCCCGACCATCTGGGAGTAGCGCTGCGCCTCGACGTGGCCGACCACCGAGACGACGCCGGAGGCGCCGTGCACGAGCCAGGCCAGGTTGAGGTTGTCGTCGCCGGAGTAGTACTCCAGCCCGGTACGTCGCATCCGGTCGAAGCCCTGGGCGACGTTACCGGTCGCGTCCTTGACCGCCCGGATCTGGGGGTGCTCGGCGAGCCGGTCGAGGATCTCGTCGCCGATGGCCACGCCGGTGCGCCCGGGGATGTCATAGAGCATCGCCGGCAGGCTGGTGGACTCCACGATGGCGCGCAGGTGGCGGTAGACACCCTCCTGGGAGGGCCGGTTGTAGTAGGGGGAGACCACGAGCAGCCCGTGCGCGCCGGTGCGCTCGGCGGCCTCGGCGATCCGCACGGCGTGCGCGGTGTCGTTCGATCCCGCGCCGGCGATGATCATCGCCTCGGCGCCGACCTCGTCCACGACGGCGGCCACGAACTCGTCCTTCTCGGGCTGGTGCGTCGTCGGGGACTCGCCGGTGGTGCCGTTGAGCACTAGCCCATCGGCGCCGCTGTCCACGAGGTGGCGGGCCAGCCGCCGGGCGGTGCCGACATCGATCGTGCCGTCGGGTCTCATCGGAGTCACCATGGCGATGCTGACCGAACCGAAGGAGCGCGAGGGGCGCGACGAGCGGGACATGGGGACGACGTTACCGCCTCCGCCCGGCGCCGGCGGCTCGCACACGCGTACGCGAGGCCGGGCGCCTGTGAGGATCACCACCGCCTACGCTGGAGCGATGGCTCACTCGCACACCCACCCCGGCTCCGCCGACCTGCACGCCGACGTGTCGGTGCGGCCCTCGGTCGCCTCGGACGCCCCGGCCCTGGGCAGGATCCAGGCGCAGGCCTGGCGCTCGGCTCACGCCGGCACGCTCCCGGTCACGGCGCTGAACGATCTCGACGAGGACGACCTGGCGCGGGCGTGGCGCTCGGCCATCACCTCGCCGCCCTCGGCCAAGCACCGGATGCTCACGGCGTGCGACGGGCCGACGGTCGTGGGCTTCGCCGCCCTCGCACCGGCGCCGGGCACCGAGGAGACCGGGGAGGTCGTGGCGCTGGAGGTCGACCCGGAGCACGTCCGCGCCGGGCACGGGTCCCGCCTGCTCGCGGCCTGCACCGACATCCTGCGCAAGACCGGTGCCTCGCACGTGCGCGCCTGGACGATCGAGGGCGACCAGGTCCGCGCGGACTTCCTCACCACGGCCGGGCTGGAACCGATCGGGGTGCGCCGGGTGCTGGACGTCGCCGGCTCGCAGGTCCGCGAGGAGGCATGGTCGGCCCTGCTGTGACCGGGGTGCGCCGGCCTCCTCAGCCGAGCTCCAGGTAGGCGTCCAGCCCGACGGACAGGCCGGGACGAGTGCCGACGGTCCGCACGGCCAGCAGCACGCCCGGCATGAAGGAGGAGCGCTCGAAGCTGTCGGTGCGGATGGTCAGCTGCTCACCGGGGTTGCCGAGCAGGATCTCCTCGTGAGCCACCAGGCCGCGCAACCGGACGGCGTGCACGGGGACGCCGTCCACCAGCGCTCCGCGTGCGCCCTCGAGGCCGCTCTCGGTCGCGTCCGGGGCCGCCGGCATCCCCTGCCGGGCTCGTGCGATCGCCTGCGCGGTGTGCATTGCGGTGCCCGACGGCGCATCCACCTTGTTCGGGTGGTGCAGCTCCACGATCTCGACCGACTCGAAGTAGCGGGCTGCCTGCGCGGCGAACTGCATCGCCAGCACCGCCGAGAGGGCGAAGTTCGGGGCCACCAGCGCCCCGAGCCCGCGCCCGTCCCGCTCCAGGTGCTCACGCACCCGCGCGATCGCGTCCCCGTCCCAGCCGGTGGTGCCCACGACCGGGTGCACCCCGGCATCGATGAGGGCGTGCACGTTGGCCTCGGTCGCCGAGGGCACCGTGAAGTCCACGGCGACGTCGGCCACGCCGGCCAGGGAGGAGACGTCATCGCCGACATCCAGGCGCGCCACGAGCTCGGTGTCGGCGGCGGCCTCGACCGCCGCGCACACCGCGGTACCCATCCGCCCCGCCGCCCCGAGCACGGCCACCCGCACCGGTCCGGTCCGCTCACTACTCAGATGCTGCTGCGTCATGCCGCTCGCTCCGTCTCCAGCCGTCCTTGGCCGCGGAAGGCCTCCTCGAACGGCCCGACGACGGTCAAGTGCCTCGGTCGCTCGAGCAGGTCCGACGCGAGCGCGCGTACGTCCTCGGCCCGCACCGCCCGGACGCGCTCCAGGGTCTCGGTCACGGTGAGCAGCTCACCGGTGCTGATCTCGGTCCGGCCGAGCCGGGACATCCGGGAGCCGTTGTCCTCGAGGCCGAGGACCAGCTGCCCGCACACCTGGCCGATGCCACGGGCCAGTTCCTCGTTGCCGATCGGCTCGGTGGCGAGCAGGCGCCACTGCTCCTCCAGCAGGTCGACGACCTGCTCGACCTTCCCGGGGGCACAGCCGGCGTAGAGGCCGAACATGCCGGCGTCGGCGAAGCCACCGGAGAAGGAGTACACCGCATAGGCGAGGCCGCGCTTCTCGCGGACCTCCTGGAACAGTCTCGAGCTCATCGATCCGCCGAGTACGGCGTTGAGTACGGCGAGATCGAAGCGCCGCGCATCGCCCGCGGGCAGGCCGAGTCCGCCGAGCAGGACGTTCGCCTGCTCGGTGCGCCGGTGCACGGTCAGGGTGCTGGGCGTCGTCGGGATACCGGAGGCCGGAGGGATCTCCCCCGCACGGCGGCGCGGCGCGGGTCCGGCCGCGGGGTCCAACGACCATCCGCCGCTGCGCACGGCGGCCAGCACCTGCGCGCACAGCGCGTCGTGGTCGACGCTGCCGGCGGCGGTGACCACCAGCTCGGAGGGGACGTAGGTGCGCCGGTAGTGCTCCAGGACCGCCTCACGCGGGACCGCACGAATGGTCTGCGGGGTGCCGCCGATCGGACGGCCGAGCGCGTGGTCACCGAAGACCTGGGCGGAGAACCGCTCATGCGCGACGTCGCCCGGGTCGTCCTCGTTCATCGCGATCTCTTCGAGGATGACCTCGCGTTCGCTGGCGAACTCGTCGGCATCGAGCACCGCGGAGGTGACCATGTCCGTGATCACCTCGACGGCCATCGGCAGATCGGCGTCCAGCACCCGCGCGAAGTAGCAGGTGTGCTCCTTACCGGTGGCGGCGTTCGCCTCGCCGCCCACGGCATCGAATGCCGAGGCGATCTGCATCGCGTCCCGGCTGGGGGTGCCCTTGAAGAGCAGGTGCTCGAGGAAGTGGGTGGAGCCGTGGTGGCCGTCGGTCTCGTCGCGCGAGCCGACGGCCACCCAGGCGCCGACGGCGACCGAGCGCTGACCGGGCATCGCCTCGGTCAGCACCCGGATGCCGCCGGGGAGGACCGACCGGCGCACCACGGCGCCCGCGTCGGTCTCCACGGTGAGCTCCGTGCCCGGCGAACCCGCCGGGCCCAGGATCAGCTCTGTCATGCCTGGCAGGCCGTGATCAGCTCGTGGGCTCAGCGGAGTCCTCGGACTCGACCGCCGCCTCGTCCGAACCGGCCTCGTCGACGACCGCGTGCAGCGAGAGCTTTCCCCGGTCATCGATCTCGGCGAGCTCGACGTCGATCTTCTGACCGACCGAGAGGACGTCCTCGACGGCTTCGACGCGCTTGCCGCCGACCAGGCGACGAATCTGCGTGATGTGCAGCAGGCCGTCCTTGCCGGGGGCGAGGGAGACGAAGGCACCGAAGGACATGATCTTGACGACCGTGCCGATGAAGCGCTCGCCGACCTCGGGCATCTGCGGGTTCGCGATCGCGTTGATCGCCTGCCGCGCGGCCTCGGCCGAGGGTCCGTCCGTGGCCCCGATGAACACGGTGCCGTCATCCTCGATGGAGATGTCGGCGCCGGTGTCCTCCTGGATCTGGTTGATCATCTTGCCCTTCGGGCCGATGACCTCGCCGATCTTGGCGACCGGGACCTGCACGGTGATCACCCGCGGCGCCGTCGGCGCCATCTCGTCCGGGGTGTCGATAGCCTCGGCCATGACGTCCAGGATGTGCAGGCGCGCTTCCTTGGCCTGGGTCAGTGCACTGGCCAGCACGTGCGCCGGGATCCCGTCGAGCTTGGTGTCGAGCTGGATCGCCGTGACGAACTCGCGGGTACCGGCGACCTTGAAGTCCATGTCGCCGAAGGCGTCCTCGGCCCCGAGGATGTCGGTGAGCGCCGCGTACTTGGTCTCCCCGTCGATCGTGTCCGAGACCAGGCCCATCGCGATACCGGCGACCGGCGCGCGCAGTGGCACACCGGCGTTGAGCAGCGACAGCGTCGAGGCACAGACCGAACCCATGGAGGTGGAGCCGTTCGACCCGAGGGCCTCGGAGACCTGGCGGATCGCGTAGGGGAACTCCTCCCGGCTGGGCAGCACCGGCACCATCGCCCGCTCGGCCAGGGCGCCGTGACCGATCTCGCGGCGCTTCGGGCTCCCGACGCGACCGGTCTCACCGGTCGAGTAGGGCGGGAAGTTGTAGTTGTGCATGTAGCGCTTGCGCGTCTGCGGCGAGAGCGTGTCCAGCTGCTGCTCCATCTTGAGCATGTTCAGGGTGGTCACGCCCATGATCTGGGTCTCGCCACGCTCGAACAGTGCCGATCCGTGCACGCGGGGCAGCACCTCGACCTCGGCCGAGAGGGGCCGGATGTCGCGCAGGCCACGGCCGTCGATACGGAACCCGTCGGTGATGATGCGCTGGCGGATCAGGGTCTTGGTGACCTGCCGGTAGGCGGCGGACAGCTCCTTCTCGCGGCCGTCGAAACCGTCCTGCAGGGCACCGAGCATCCCGTCCTTGATCTCGTCGATACGGGCCTCGCGCTCGGCCTTGCCGGCGATGGCCAGGGCCTCGGCGAGCTTGGTGGCCACCTCGGCCTCGACTGCCTCGAAGGCGTCGGGTGCGTACTCGGGGAAGAGCGGGAACTCCTGCACCTCCTTGGCGGCCTGGCCGGCGAGCTCGATCTGTGCCTGTGCCAGCACGCGGATGAAGCGCTTCGCTGCCTCCAGGCCCTCGGCCACGACGTCCTCGGTGGGGGCGCCGACGCCCTGATCCTTGATCAGCGACCAGGCGTTGTCGGTGGCCTCGGCCTCGATCATCGCGATCGCGACGTCGTCCGAGCCGTCCTCGGCGGTGACGATACGGCCGGCCACGACCATGGAGAAGACGGCCCGCTCGAGCTCGCTGTAGCGCGGGAAGGCGATCCACTGGCCGTCGACCAGGGCGATGCGGGTGGCGCCGACGGGCCCGGAGAAGGGCAGCCCGGAGAGCTGGGTGGACATCGAGGCGCCGTTGATGGCCAGGACGTCGTACGAGTCGTCGGGGTGGATGGCCAGCACGGACTCGACCACCTGGACCTCGTTGCGCAGGCCCTTGACGAACAGCGGGCGCAGCGGGCGGTCGATCAGCCGGCAGGCGAGGATCGCCTCGGTCGAGGGGCGGCCCTCACGGCGGAAGAACGAGCCGGGGATCTTGCCGGCGGCGTACTGGCGCTCCTCAACGTCCACGGTGAGCGGAAAGAAGTCGAAGTGGTCCTTCGGGTGCTTGCCGGCCGTCGTGGTCGACAGGACCATCGTGTCCTCGTCGAGGTAGGCGACGGCGGAGCCGGAGGCCTGCTTGGCCAGTCGTCCGGTCTCGAACCGGACCGTACGGGTGCCGAACGAGCCGTTGTCGATGACGGCTTCGGCGAACTTGATCTCGGGACCCTCCATGGGTGCCCTCCTTCTGTGGTGAAGGGCCCGGCGGTCATCGATCGAGGCCCACGGAGCGATGTCCGGAAGCCACTACCGAGGACCAGCGAACCCGGGTGTGCATGTCGTGATGCAGTTGTCTCACCGGGCCGAACGGCCCGGACGTGCGACCGGCCCGGACCCGAGGGGTCCGAGCCGGACGGCAGCGATCAGCGGCGGATGCCGAGGCGCTCGATCAGCGAGCGGTAACGCCCGATGTCGACGCTACGCAGGTAGCCGAGGAGCCGGCGGCGCTGACCGACCAGCAGCAGCAGACCACGACGGGAGTGGTGGTCGTGCTTGTGCTCTTTGAAGTGCTCGGTGAGGTCGCTGATGCGTCGCGTGAGCAGCGCGATCTGGACCTCGGGGGAACCCGTGTCGCCCTCGTGCGTGGCGTAGTCGGTGATGATCTGCTTCTTGACGTCCGGGGCCAGGGGCACAGGATCTCCTTCGTGTCTCGTTGCGCGGAGCACCGGGGCTTGTCCACCCGGGCATGACTCATCCGCGGCCGATCTGACGGCTCCGTCAGGGTATCACCCCGGCAGGGCCGGGAGGAGGTCGGGGCGTGGGACCTGCAGCACATCGGCGGACTCGATCACGTCCTGACGCATCTGCTCGACGAGGGACTCGATCCCGTCGTAGCGCACCGTGGGGCGCAGCCGCCGCACGAACTCGACCACGACCTCCTCGCCGTAGAGATCGAGGTCCCGGCGGCCCAGGACGTGCGCCTCGACCTGGCGCACGGTGCCGTCGAAGGTGGGATTGGTGCCGATGGAGACCGCCGCCGGCAGGCGCCCGGCCTGCGCATCGCCGACCACCCGGGCCGGGTCACGCCACAACCAGCCGGCGTAGACTCCGTCCGCCGGCACGGTGCCGGTCGCGTCGGGGGCGAGGTTCGCCGTCGGGAACCCCAGCCGGCGTCCACGCGCCTCCCCGTGGACCACGGCGCCACGCATCCGGTGGGCGCGGCCGAGCACCGCCGCCGCGCCGGCGCAGTCGCCGGCGGCGAGGAGCTCGCGCACCCAGGTCGAGGACCAGCGGCGCTGCCCCGAGGCGGAGACGTCCCGGACCAGCTGGACGCCGAATCCGAGCCGCTCCCCCAGCGCCACCATCGTGCCCCGGTCGCCGGAGTTGCCACGGCCGAAGCGCACGTCCTCGCCCACCACCACCCGGCGCACGCGCAAGGTGTCCACCAGCGTGCGCCGGACGAACTCCTCCGGCGTCTGGGCGGCGAAGTCGGTGGAGTAGGCGATCACCAGCGTCGCGTCGATCCCGGTCTCGGCGATCAGGTCGAGCCGATCGGTCAGGCCGGTGAGCAGTTCCGGTGCCTCTGCGGGCCGGTGCACGGCGGCGGGGTGCGGGTCGAAGGTGACGGCCACAGCCGGCGCGCCAGCGCCGCGGGCGGCGTCGACGACCTCAGCCAGCACCGCCCGGTGCCCGAGGTGGACACCGTCGAAGTTCCCGATGGTGACCACGCTCGCCACCATGTCAGCAGGGACCTGCTCGATCCCGAACCACCGCTCCACTCGTCTCCCGTCCGTCCGCTACCGACGATCTCGTCGTGCCGTCCGCGCTCAGTCCGCCACGACCGACGGCGGCCGGCCGAGCTCGTCGACCTCACGCCAGAAGGCGTCGGGCACCGCGACCTCGCTGCGCCGCACCAGGTCGGCGATCCGGCTCGGCCGGGAGATCCCGACCACGGTGGAATCCACCTGCGGTGACCGGAGCGAGAACTGCAGGGCCGCCGTCGCCAGCTCGATCCCGTGCGCGGCACACAGCTCCTCCAGCCGGCGTACCCGCTCGATCAGCTCGGGCGGCGCCGGCCGGTAGGCGTAGGTGCCACCGGCGGCCGAACCGCGGGCGAGCAGGGAGCCGCCGAAGGGAGCGGCGTTGAACACCCCCATCCCGCGCGCACGCGCCGCCTCGAGCAGGACCTCGCCGATGCGCTCGACCAGCGTGTACCGGTTGTGGGTGAGCAGCACGTCGAAGCTGTCGCTCTCCACGTAGCGCCGGACCACGGAGACCTTGCCCGCTGCGATGCCGATCGCGTCCACGGCTCCGGACTCGCGCAACTCACGCAGGCCGGCCACTGCCCCGTCGGGGCTCATCGCATCCTCGAACTCGATGCCGTACGGATCGTGCAGGTGCAGCAGGCTGACCCGGTCCACGCCGAGCCTGGCCAGGCTCTCCTCGTAGGAGCGCAACACCCGGTCGCGGTCGAAGGCCCCCGTCTCGGGGTCGGCGTCGACCTTGGTGACGAGCTGGCGGCCCGGCGCGATCCCGGACTCCCGCAGCGCCAGGCCGAGGATGCGCTCGCTGTTGCCGCCGGCATAGGCGTTGGAGGTGTCGAGGACCGCTGCCGGCCCGTGCAGCATCGCGGTCGCCAGCTCGACGGCGTCGCGCTCCTCCCGGCTTCCCGGCTCAGCACCCGCACCCAGGCCGGAGGTGCCCAGGGTCAGGCGGGTGAGGCGGATATCGGTCCGCCCGAGGGTGTGCAGGCCGGAGATCACGTCGTCGCTAGGCATCGTCTCAGCCTACTGTGCCGACCCGGGTGCCGATCCGGGGTGCCACCGCGCTCACGCGGGGTCGAGCACGAGGACCGGACGCGCCCGGCCGCCGTCGTCCTGCACCAGCGCGATCCCCCGGCCGTCCGGTGCGAGCGCGGCCGTCACCTCACCGGTACCGGTCGCTGCGAGGCGCCGGCCGAAGCGGAGCTCGCGGGTCTCCTCGTCGGTGAGCTCGCGCACGGGGAAGGCCGCCCGGAGCACCGTGGCCACGTCCAGCATCCGCAGCTGCGCGGTCTCGCGAGTCAGCGGCTGTGCGTCGGCGACGGCGAAGTCACCGACGCGGGTGCGGCGCAGCGCGCGCAGATGCCCGCCGGTGCCGAGGGCCCGACCGAGGTCACGGGCAAGGGCACGGACGTAGGTGCCGGAGGTGCACTCCACGCGCGCCTCGACGTCGAGCACCTCGATGCCGTCCTCGGTCCGCGCGGGGTGGATCGCCAGCACCTCGAAGGTGTGCACGGTGACCGGGCGGGCCGCGAGGGTGACCTCCTCCCCGCCGCGCACGCGGGCGTAGGAACGCTTGCCGTCCACCTTGATGGCACTGACCGAGCTCGGGACCTGCTCGATCGGCCCGCGTAGCGTCGCGATCGACGCCTCGAGACGATCATGGACGTCGCGACCGCCCTCGCTGCCGATCCCGGATGTGCGCGTCACCTCGCCCTCGGCGTCGTCGGTGAGCGTGTCCTGCCCGAGCCGGATCGTGGTGAGGTACTCCTTGTCGGCACCCACCAGATACGTCAGCAGCCGGGTGGCCCGGTTGACACCGAGGACGAGCAGGCCGGTGGCCATCGGGTCCAAGGTGCCCGCATGGCCCACCTTGCGGGTGCCCAGCACGCGTCGTGACCGGGCGACCACATCGTGGCTGGTCCAGCCCGGCGGCTTGTCGATCAGGACGATGCCGTCACTCATCGGCCGCTCGGGGGCCCCTCGCCGGGGCCAGCGGCGCCGGACTCGTCCGAGTCATCGGGCTCGTCGGCCGTGCGGTACGGGTCCGCCTCGCCCGCGTACCGGGCGTTCTCGCGGATCCGCGCCAGCTCGGCGTCGCGCGCCGCGGCGCCGCGCAGCGCCTCCTCCAGGTGCGCCGCCGTCTCCGGGATGGCGTCGGGGACGAACTCCAGGGTGGGGGTGAGCCGCACCCCGGTCCGACGACCGACCTCGGAGCGGATCAGTCCCTTCGCCGAGGCGAGCGCCGCTGCCGTCCCGGCCCGGTCCTCGTCGGAGCCGAGCACGGTGTAGAAGACCGTGGCGTGCTGCAGGTCACCGGTCACCCGGACGTCGGTGACGGTGACGAAGCCCAGCCGGGGGTCCTTGATCCGCGTGTCGAGCATCGTCGCCACGATCTGCTGGATGGCGTCGGCCAGCTTCCGGGCGCGTGCGGTGTCAGCCATGGTCGGTCGTCCTCTACGTGGTGGTATCGGCCCCGGCGCCTCGCCGGGGCCTGCGGCGCGAGAGCCGGAGGCAGTCCTCGACTGCCCCCGGCCTCACGCGGTGCCCGTCAGGTACGGGGCTTCTCCTGCATCTCGAAGGTCTCGATGATGTCGCCCTCGGTGATGTCCTTGGCGCCGAGTCCGATACCGCACTCGAAGCCCTCGCGGACCTCCGTGACGTCGTCCTTCTCACGCCGCAGCGACTGGATCGACAGATCGTCGGAGATGACCACGCCATCGCGCAGCAACCGGGCCTTGGCGTTGCGGCGGATGAGACCCGAACGCACGATCGAGCCGGCGATGTTGCCCACCTTGGACGAGCGGAACACCTGCCGCACCTCGGCGGTGCCGAGCTGGACCTCTTCGTACTCGGGCTTGAGCATGCCCTTCAGGGCTGCCTCGACCTCGTCGATCGCCTGGTAGATGACGGAGTAGTACTTGATCTCCACACCTTCGCGATCGGCCATCTGCGTGACCCGCTCGGCGGGCCGCACGTTGAAGCCGATGATGACGGCGTTGTCGACCGTCGCCAGGTTGACGTCGTTCTGCGTGATCGCGCCGACACCGCGGTGGATGATCCGCAGCGCGACCTCCTCACCGACGTCGACCTTGAGCAGCGCGTCCTCGAGTGCCTCCACAGCACCGGAGACATCGCCCTTGAGGACGAGGTTGAGGTGGTCGACCTTGCCCTGCTCGAGCGCCTGGGTGAACTCCTCGAGGGAGATCCGCTTGCGACGCTTGGCCAGGGTGGCCGCACGTTCGGCTGCCTCGCGCTTGTCCGCGATCTGCCGGGCCGTGCGATCGTCCGGAGCCACCAGGAAGGTGTCGCCGGCGCGTGGCACCGACGTCAGTCCCAGCACCTGCACCGGGTTGGCCGGGCCGGCGGTCTGCACCGTCTGACCGTGCTCGTCGAACATCGCCCGCACACGGCCGTGAGCGGTCCCGGCGACGATCGCGTCGCCGACCCGCAAGGTCCCCGACTGCACGAGCACGGTCGCCACAGCGCCGCGCCCCTTGTCGAGGTTGGCCTCGATGGCCACACCGCGCGCGTCCTTGTCCGGGTTCGCCGTCAGCTCCAGCGCCGCGTCCGCGGTCAGCAGGACCGCCTCGAGCAGGCTGTCGATCCCGCTGCCCTGGGTGGCCGAGACGTCCACGAACATGGTCTCGCCGCCGTACTCCTCGGCGATCAGCTCGTACTCGGTGAGCTGCTGGCGGATCTTGTCCGGGTTGGCGCCCGGCTTGTCCACCTTGTTCACCGCGACCACGACCGGCACATGGGCGGCCTGGGCGTGGTTGAGCGCCTCGACCGTCTGCGGCATCACGCCGTCGTCCGCGGCCACCACCAGGATGGCGATGTCGGTGACGTCGGCACCACGGGCACGCATGGCGGTGAACGCCTCGTGACCGGGGGTGTCGATGAACGTGATCGCCCGGTCGTCGCCCTCGTGCTCGGCGTGGACCTGGTAGGCACCGATGTGCTGGGTGATGCCACCGGCCTCGCCGGCCACCACGTCGGTGCGACGGATCGCATCGAGCAGCCGGGTCTTTCCGTGGTCCACGTGTCCCATGACGGTGACGACCGGCGGGCGTGCCTGCAGGTCCTCCTCGGACTCGCCCGCCTCCTCGGCGGCCAGGTCGATGTCGAAGGACTCGAGCAGCTCGCGGTCCTCGTCCTCGGGCGAGACGATCTCGATCCGGTAGCCGAGCTCGGCGCCGAGGGCCTGGAAGGTGTCCTCGTCGAGGGACTGCGTGGCTGTGGCCATCTCACCGAGGTGGAACAGCACGGTCACCAGACTCGCCGGGTTGGCGTCGATCCGGTCGGCGAAGTCCGCCAGCGAGGCGCCCGCACGGATCTTGATGATCGTGCTGCCGTCCCCGCGGGGAACCTGGACGCCACCGATCGACGGTGCCGACTGCTGCTCGAACTCCTGGCGCTTGGCCCGCTTCGACTTCCGGCCTCGGACCGGACGACCGCCGGCGCGACCGAACGCACCCTGCGTACCGCCGCGGCCTCCGCGACCGCCACCACCGGGACGACCGCCGGGACGACCGCCGAAGCCGCCGCCACCACCGGGCCCGCCGGGGCCGCCGGGGCCACCACCGGGACCGCCGCGACCGCGGCCACCGCCGCCACCGCGCGCGGGCGCACCGGGACGGCCGACCGAGCTACGACCGGGCATCATGCCCGGCGTGGGGCGTGAGCCGCCGTCGCCGCTCGGCGCACCGGGCCGGGCACCGCCACCGGGGCGGGGAGCCGGACGCTCGCCGCGGGTGCCGGCGGTGCCGCCCGGGCGGGGGCCCGGACGCTCGCCGCGCTCGCCACCGGAACCACCGGGACGGGGCATGCCCTGCGAGGTGGCGAAGGGGTTGTTGCCCGGACGCGCCCCACCGGGACGCTGACCGCCCGGTCGAGGACCGCCGGAGCGGTCGCCGCGTGGGCGCTCGGAGCCACCCGCACGGGGCATGCCCTGCGAGGTGGCGAACGGGTTGTTGCCCGGACGCGCCCCACCGGGCTTGGGCGCCGAACGCTCGCCGGGCTTCGGGGCGGCCGGCTTCCGGTCCGCCGTCTCGGCCGGGGTGGGCGACTCGGGCTCGGGCGCCTGCGGGCGCTGTGCCTCCGGCGGTGCAGCAGGCGCGGGCTCCTCGGCCGGGGCCGGAGCGGCCTCGGCCTGCGGGGCAGGCGTCGCGGCAGGCTTGGGGCCACCCGGCTTGGGAGCCGAGGACCCGGCGGGCCGTGCCTTCTTCGCAGGTGCCGACGGCGAGGAGTCCCCGGTGTCGGGGAAGGCCTCGCGCAGGCGTCGCTGCACCGGCGGTTCGATGGTGGACGAAGCTGACTTCACGAACTCACCGAGCTCGTTCAACTTCGCCAGGACGGTCTTACTGTCGACGCCGAGCTCTTTCGCGAGCTCGTGGACGCGGACTTTTGCCACAACTCTCCTGTCTCGGTCCGTCCCGAGACAGGGGTCGGACCGTCGTTAGCGGTGCATGCTCATCGCTGGATGCTCATCGGGTGCCCATCGGCTTTAAGACCCGCTCTCTTGTTCGATCATCAACGGTTCATGTCGGACGTACTGGTCGAACCACTCCACCACGTGCTCACAGTCGGCCCGGACCGGAATCCGGAGAGCACGGGCGATCGCTCGCCTGCTGATGGCGCGGTCCAGACAGTCGGGGTGCGGATGCACCCAGGCTCCCCTCCCGGGAGCGCTGGCCTTGTCATCCACCACGACGGCGGGAGCCGAGGTGGAGGAGTCCGCGACCAGGCGGACCAGGGTGGACCGGGAGTCACGTCCTCGGCATCCGACACACGTACGGACAGGACCGGGGGGAAGGTTCATACGTTCGCTCACCCTTACCGGGACCTGGGACCGCACCTGCCGCTGCATCAGCGGACGGATGGACGGGGCCGTGACCCACCAACTCAGTATACTACTGCGACTCCGGTACGGCCGTCGCACCCGGCGCCACCTCGGGTGAGTCGGGCTGGGTGTCCGGCCGGATGTCGATCTTCCACCCCGTCAGCCTCGCGGCCAGCCGGGCGTTCTGCCCCTCCTTGCCGATCGCGAGCGAGAGCTGGTAGTCGGGCACGATCACACGCGCCGACCGGGCGGCCGCATCCACGACCTCGACACTGCTCACGCGAGCCGGGGAGAGCGCGTTCGCCACGAACGTGGCCGGATCGTCGCTGTGGTCGATGATGTCGATCTTCTCGCCCCGCAGCTCGGCCATCACCGCACGCACACGCTGGCCCATCGGCCCGATGCACGCACCCTTCGGGCCCAGGCCCGCCACGGTCGAACGGACGGCCATCTTGCTGCGGTGCCCGCTCTCGCGCGCGAGAGCGGTGATCTCCACGCTGCCGTCGGCGACCTCGGGCACCTCCAGCGCGAAGAGCCGCCGCACGAGGTTGGGGTGGGTCCGCGAGACGGTGATCGAGGGCCCCTTGAAACCGCGGGTGACCTCGAGCACATAGGCGCGGATGCGTTCGCCATGACGATAGGTCTCGGTCGGCACCTGCTCGTGCGCGGGGAGCACGGCCTCCACCCCGCCGATGTCGATGAAGACGGTGCGGGGGTCGCGTCCCTGCTGGATCGTCCCGGCGACGACGTCGCCCTCCTTGCCCCGGAACTGGCCCAGCACCTGATCGTCCTCGGCATCGCGCAGTCGCTGCATGATCACCTGGCGTGCCGTCGAGGTGGCGATGCGGCCGAAGTTCTCCGGGGTGTCGTCGAACTCGGGCCCCAGTCGCGGTCCGGGCGTGTGGCTCTCGCGCTCGCCCGGGGCGTCCTCGGTGGTCGCGTCCTCGTCCGGCGTCGTCTCGAGCACCTCGCGCGCATACACGGTCACGTGACCTGTTCCGCGGTCGAGCTCGACCCGGGCGTTCGTCCACGCTCCGTCGGTGCGGTGGTAGGCGGAGAGCAGGGCCTGCTCGATCGCGTTCACCAGGGTGTCCAGCGGGATGTCGCGCTCACGCTCGATCAGCCGCAGGGTCGCCATGTCGATGTCCATGCCCGGTCCTCTCAGTCCTGACCGTCGTCGGAACGGTTCAGCTCGACGTCGATACGTCCCCGAGCCACCTCCGACAGCGGCAGGGAGACGGTACCCGATGCGGTGGCCAGCGTGAGCTCGCGCTCGTCGGCGCCGAGCACCCGACCGCTCACCTCACCGGTGTCGGTGGCCACGGTGACCAGCCGGCCCTCGGCCCGCCGGAAGTGACGGGGATCGGTCAGCGGCCGCGTGACGCCGGGCGTGGTCACCTCCAGCAGATAGGACCCGGCCAGCAGGTCCTCGGCCTCGTCCAGCCGCTGCGAGACGGCGCGGGAGACCTCCGCCAGGGAGTCCGACGTCACACCTCCGGGGCCGTCCGGCAGGTCCACCGTCACCCGCACCACCCGACGCCGCGCCGCGCCGGAGACGTTCACAGCCTCCAGGAAGAGGCCCGCGCCGGAGACCACGGGGCTGAGCAGCTCGTGCAGCTGCGCGCCGAGCGCATGCGGTCCGGGGGAAGGGCTCATCAGCAGACTCCTTGTGAAGTTGTGGCCGGTGCAGTGTGGTTCGACCAGGGTACGGGCCCACCATGGCACGATCAACGCGTGCTGCGACCCACCCCTGCCCTGCCGCCCGGACCTGCCCGGCCGCTCCCGCCTGCGCCGCGGCCTCCCCGCCGCCGATCGCGACGCGGCCGGCCGGCCGTGGCACTGCTGGTGGGGGCGCTGATGCTCATGGCCGGGTGCTCGGTGCGCCTCGACGTCCCCCCGGACCCGGTGCCCAGCCCGGGCCCGGCCGAGCAGATCCGGCAGGCCCAGGCGCTCGCGAGCGAGCACCTGGCGGACCTGGCGACCGCGGCCGCAGGCACCGCTCCCGCCGACCTCGCCCCCGCCATGACCGAGATCGCCACCGCAGCACAGACCCAGCTCGATGCCCTCGGAGGCGTCTGGTCGCCACCCCCGAGGCCGGAGGACCCCTCCCCCACGGCGCCCGGAGCGGCCGCTCCCGACGACGCAGCCCCTGCCGAGGTGGTCAGCGCACTCGTGGAGTCCGCCACCACCGCGCGAGCAGCGGTCGCCGACCCCGCCGTGGACCCCTCCCTCGCCTCGGTGCTCAGCGCGATCGTGGTCCAGCGCGAAGCCGCCGCAGACCACGTGGCGGGGCTGCTGGGCATCGACCCCGGCCTCGCCGAACCCGAGCCCGCCCTCCCGGATACCCTAACCGCGGCCGCGGCCGGGTTGTGCCGCACCCTCGACGCCCTGGGATATGCCGGGGAGACGCTCGCGGCCCGCAGCGGCGGCGAGGAGAGGTCGCGGGCGGCGCAGCAGGCGCGCGCCGACCGGGACCTGTCCGAGCGGATCGCCGTCGCCGCCGGCCTGGCCGGCACGGCATCGGACCCGCGCGAGGCGAGCTACGCCGTCGACGATCCGGAACAGGACATGGCCACCTGGCGGGCCGCGCTGGTCACGGGGTGGTTGGCACAGGTCCCGGCGGCGGAGCCGGGCGAGCGTGCCGGCGTGCTCGACCACGCCCGACTCGCGGCTCGCACCGCTCCCCCGGACCACACCGAGGCGCTGACCGGCCAGACGCCGACCGGCGACTAGCGCAGGCTGAGCCCGGCCTCGGTCAGCAGTGCGCGCAGACGCGCCACCGCCTGGTCGGGGGCGACCTCCTCGCGCTCGCCACCGGCCCGGTGACGCACCTCGACCACACCCTCGGCCAGGCCACGACCGACGACGAGCGCGTACGGCAGTCCGAGGAGCTCGGCGTCGGCGAACTTCACCCCGGCCGAGACCTTCGGGCGATCGTCGTAGAGCACCTCCGCGCCGGCGTCGTCCAGCTCGCGCGCGAGTCGCTCGGCCGTCTCGAAGACGGCCGGGTCCTTCCCGGTGGCCAGCACGTGCACGTGGGCGGGTGCGACCGGCACGGGCCAGGCCAGTCCCTTGTCGTCACTGGTGCTCTCGGCGATCGCCGCGAGCACCCGAGTCACCCCGAGGCCGTAGGAGCCCATCGTGACCGTCACGGCCTTGCCGTTCTGGTCGAGCACGGACAGCTCCAGGGCCTTGGCGTACTTCTGGCCGAGGGCGAAGATGTGACCGATCTCGATGCCACGGGCCAGCTCCAGCGGCCCCGACCCGTCGGGGGCCTGGTCACCCGCACGGACCTCGGCGACGTCGATGACGCCGTCGGCGGTGAAATCCCGGCCGGCCACCAGGTCGAAGACGTGCTTGCCGGCCTCGTTCGCACCGGTGATCCACGCCGTCCCGGGCACCACACGCGGGTCGAGCAGGTAGCGCACCGCGCCGCCGGTGCCGTCGGCGGCCCGGGGGGCGCCGTTGGGCCCGAGCACCTGCGGGCCGATGTATCCGGGCACCAGCTCGGGGCGGGTGGCGACGTCCTCCTCGGTGGCCTGGTCCACCTCGCGGGGGAAGACCGCGGCCTCGAGCCGCTTGGGGTCGACCTGCCGGTCCCCGGGGAGCCCGATGACGAGGAGCTCGCGCTCACCCGTGGGTGAGACCAGCGCGAGGACGACGTTCTTGAGCGTGTCCGCCGCGGTCCACGCGCGATCGGTGCGCGGCACGACCTCGTTCGCGGCCCGCACGAGCGACTCGATCGTCGGGGTATCGGGGGTGTCCTCCACGTGGGCGGCGCCGGTACCGGAGGCGTCCTGCTCCGGCGGCGCGGGAGTGGCGACGGCCTCGACGTTGGCGGCGTACCCACCGGCCGAGCGGACGAAGGTGTCCTCGCCGATCTCGCAGGGGTGCAGGAACTCCTCCGAACGCGACCCGCCCATGGCTCCCGCCTGAGCGGCCACGATCACGTACTCGAGGCCGAGCCGGTCGAAGATGCGCTGGTAGGCCGCGCGGTGCTTGGCGTAGGAGGCGTCCAGGCCCGCGTCGTCGAGGTCGAAGGAGTAGGAGTCCTTCATGATGAACTCCCGGCCCCGGATGAGGCCAGCACGCGGCCTGGCCTCGTCCCGGTACTTGGTCTGTACCTGGTAGAGCAGCGCCGGCAGGTCCTTGTAGGAGGAGTACAGGTCACGCACGAGCAGCGTGAACATCTCCTCGTGCGTCGGGGCCAGCAGGTAGTCGGCATCCTTGCGGTCCCGCAGCCGGAAGACGTTGGGCCCGTAGTCGGTCCACCGGCCGGTCGCCTCGTAGGGCTCCTTCGGCAGCAGCGCCGGGAAGTGCACCTCCTGGGCTCCGATCGCGTCCATCTCCTCGCGGACCACGGCCTCGATCTTGGCCAGGACCTTCAGCCCGAGCGGCAACCACGAGTAGATCCCGGGAGCGGCTCGCCGGATGTAGCCGGCCCGCACGAGCAGCCGGTGGCTCGCGACCTCGGCGTCGGCCGGGTCCTCTCGCAGGGTCCGCAGGAACAGGGTCGACATCCGCATCAGCACGCCGCGAGTCTAGGGCATCGGCGCTCACCGGCTCCGGTCGCGCCCACCCTGGCACCTCCGGCGGCGAAGGGCCACACTGGGACCATGCCCGAGATGCCCGAGGTGGCCGCACTGGCCGCCTTTCTCACCGAGCGGCTGGTCGGCCGCACCGTGGCGGCCGTCCACGTGCCCGGGATCCAGGCCCTCAAGACGTTCGACCCGCCCCCGCAGGCGCTGGTCGGACGAGCCGTGGACCGGGTGGACCGGCACGGCAAGTGGCTGGAGGTCCGCACCGGTGCCGACCCCGACGGCGATCAGGCGGGGCTGTCCCTGGTCGTCCACCTCGCCCGCGCCGGGTGGCTGCGGTGGCAGGAGAGGGCTCCCGCCACGGTGCCGCGATCGCCCAAGTCGCCGATCGCGGTCCGGGTGGTGCTCGACGACGGCTCCGCCTTCGACCTCACCGAGGCCGGCACCCGCAAGCGGCTCGCGGTGCACGTGGTGCGCGAGGCCGCGCAGATCCCGATGGTCGCGAGCCTCGGGCCGGACCCGCTCGGCGAGGCCTTCACACCCGCGGTCCTTTCCGAGCTGCTCGGCAGACGACGTGC
This sequence comes from Ruania suaedae, assembly GCF_021049265.1. NCBI lineage: Bacteria > Bacillati > Actinomycetota > Actinomycetes > Micrococcales > Ruaniaceae > Ruania > Ruania suaedae. The sequence goes on along the minus strand of NZ_CP088018.1, from coordinate 1,349,376 downwards.
CCAGCTCAAGGGCGTGCTGCGGGACCAGAGCATCGTGGCCGGGATCGGGAACGCCTACAGCGACGAGATCCTGCACGCCGCGAGGCTGAGCCCGTTCGCACCCAGCACCTCGTTGCCGGCCGAGGAGATCGGGCACCTGCACGCGACCATCCGCACCGTGCTCGCGGAGGCTCTCGCCGCCGCGGCGGGCACGCCGGCGGCCCAGCTCAAGGATGCCAAGCGCGCCGGGATGCGCGTGCACGGCCGGGCCGGTCAGCCCTGCCCGGTCTGCGGGGACGTCGTCCGCGAGGTCTCCTTCGCGGACTCGTCGTTGCAGTACTGCGCGTCCTGCCAGACCGGGGGGAAGATCCTCGCCGACCGGCGGATGTCGCGCCTGTTGCGCTGAGTCACCGGACCACCTGCCCTCAGAAGAGCACGGTCGCGTAGGTACCCACCCGGCGCATACCCACCGCGTCGTAGGCGGCGAGGGCCCGGGTGTTGTAGGAGTTGACGTAGAGGGAGACCGTCGGGGCCAGCCGGGCGCGCACCTGCCGGATCACCGCAGCCATGCCCGTGGCCGCATAGCCGCGGCCGCGGTGGTCGGGGTGGACCCACACCCCCTGCACCTGGGCGACCCCGAGCGCGACGGTGCCGATCTCGGCCTTGAAGACGACCTGCGGTCCGTCCTCGCCCGGCTCGATCCATGCGAACGAGCGCCCGCCCTCCACCAGCGCACGCACCCGGCGCTCGTAGCCACCGCCCGCCTGCATCGGTGAGTAGCCGACCTCCTCGGTGAACATCGCCACGCAGGCGGGTACGAGCACGTCCAGGTCGGCCGGGGTACACAGCCGCACCCGCGGCTCCGAGGGCACGAGCGGCTCGTGGTCGATCAGCATCGAGGGCTGCTCCTCGCGCACCTCCCGCGGGGCCGGGCCGCCGGGGCGCAGCTCCTCCCACAGGGCGAGGACGTCCTCGGCCGGCCCCACGATCGAGGAGTACCGCCGCCGGCCGGCCCGGACGGCGTCCGCCACGGCCGGCACCGCCCGGGCGGCGAGGCGGAAGGGCACCACGTTCCCGCCGGTCCAGCAGAGCCCGCCGAGACCCTCGGTGGTGCGCACGTACAACAGCTGCTCCCGGGTGAACGCGTACCGGGGAAGCGCCTCCACGTGCTCGGCCAGGAGCGCGGCGTCGACGGGGTCGGTGCGGCAGAACCGGACCAGCTCAGCGACGTCCGCGCCACGGGCGGTGCTCACCAGCGGCTCGGGTACCAGCTCCGGCGTCCGGGCGCGGGCACCCCGGGCGGTGCGGGGCCGGGGCCAGGAGGGCACGGTGTCGGATCGGATCAGCTGACGGTGACGACCGGGTTGCCGTCTGCCTCGCCCACGCCCATCGCCTCGGCGATCCGGTTCGCCTCCTCGATCAGGGTCTCCACGATCTGGTCCTCCGGCACGGTCTTGATGACCTCGCCCTTGACGAAGATCTGCCCCTTGCCATTGCCCGAGGCCACCCCCAGGTCGGCCTCGCGGGCCTCCCCCGGGCCGTTCACCACGCAGCCCATGACGGCGACCCGCAGCGGGACGGTCATCCCCTCCAGTCCCGCGGTCACCGCATCGGCGAGGGTGTAGACGTCGACCTGCGCGCGACCGCAGGAGGGGCAGGAGACGATCTCGAGCTTGCGCTCACGCAGGTTCAACGACTGCAGGATCTGCAGACCGACCTTGACCTCCTCGGCCGGCGGCGCCGACAGGGAGACGCGGATGGTGTCGCCGATGCCCTGGCTGAGCAGCGCGCCGAAGGCGGTCGCGGACTTGATGGTGCCCTGGAACGCCGGACCGGCCTCGGTGACGCCCAGGTGCAGCGGCCAGTCGCCGCGCTCGGAGAGCAACTCGTAGGCCCGCACCATGACGACCGGGTCGTTGTGCTTGACGGAGATCTTGAAGTCGTGGAAGTCGTGCTCCTCGAACAGCGAGGCCTCCCAGACGGCGGACTCCACCAGCGCCTCCGCCGTGGGCTTGCCGTACTTGGCCAGCAGCCGCTTGTCGAGGGAGCCGGCGTTGACGCCGATGCGCAAGGAGACGCCCGCATCCGAGGCGGCCTTGGCGATCTGCTTGACCTGGTCGTCGAACTTGCGGATGTTGCCGGGGTTGACGCGCACGGCGGCGCACCCGGCATCGATCGCGGCGTAGACATACTTCGGCTGGAAGTGGATGTCGGCGATCACCGGGATCTGGGACTTCCTCGCGATGATCGGCAGCGCCTCGGCGTCGTCGGCCGTGGGCACCGCCACCCGGACGATGTCGCACCCGGAGGCGGTCAGCTCGGCGATCTGCTGCAGGGTGGCGTTGATGTCGGTGGTGGGGGTCGTCGTCATCGACTGCACCGAGATCGGCGCATCCCCGCCGACCTCGACGGCACCGACGTTGATCTTGCGGGTCTTGCGGCGCGGTGCCAGCACCGGAGGGGTTTCCTTGACGGCGGGCATGCCCAGACTGATCGGAACACTCACGGCACCAGTATCACACCCGCATCCGGTGGTTGGCTCCCCCGGACGGCGAGAGATGGCCCACGCCGGCCACCGTGGCGCGCTAGAAGAACCTCACCGGGTTGACGATGTCGGCGACCGCGAGCATGACGCTCATCCCGGCCAGGACGACCACGACGACGTAGGTCAGCGGCATGAGCTTGGCCGTGTCCGCCGGTCCGGGATCGGCCCGCCCGGTGAGCGCGGCGAGGCGGCGCCTGGCTGCGTCGTAGAGCGCGCCGGCGATGTGACCGCCGTCGAGGGGCAGCAGGGGGACGAGGTTGAACACGAACAGCGCCATGTTCAGCGAGGCGAGGATCTCCAGCATGACCGCACCCCGCTCCGGCGTGGTGAGCAGGTCGGTCGCCGCGACCTCGCCGCCGAGGCGGCCGACACCGACGATCCCGATGACGCCCGGATCGCGCTCGGTGCCGCCGAAGGTCGACTGCGCGATCGAGACGAGGCGTTGCGGGAGGGTCAGGACGATCTCGACCGTCCCGGTGAAGACCTGACCCACGTGCGCCGGCACTGCCGAGACCGGTTGCGGAACCAGCTCCTGTCCGGCCCCCACCCCGACGAAGGGCTGCTCGGTCAGCACCAGCTCGCCGTCGGCGTCGGTGGCATAGGCGCCGTTCTCCAGGACCGGACGCTGCGCGAGCGTCGGGGTGAGGGAGAGCGCCCGCTCGTCGCCGTCGCGGTCGACGACCACCTCGACGGTCCGGGTGCCGGTCGCCTCGATCGCAGCGGTCAGGTCCTCCCAGTCGGCCACCGGTGTCCCGTCCCAGGAGATCACCCGGTCCCCGGTCTGCAGCCCCGCCTCGGCGGCAGGCGCCACCGGGTCGGCGTCGGTGCACTCCCGGTCCTGGTCCGCCGGGAGCACGCATGAGGAGACCGAGGCGAGCTGGTTGCTCGCCGTCGGCACCCCGAAGCCGGTCAGCACGATGGCGAACAGCACGAACGCGATCAGCAGGTTCATCAGCGGGCCACCGGCCATGACCACGAGCTTGCGGGGCATGGTGAGCTGATAGAAGGCGAGCCGTCCGTCCCCCGGCCGGATCTCGGCAGAGATCTCCTCGGTGCTGGCCGCGCGGGTCTCCTCGACGATCCCGCTCACCAGGCCGCGAATCCCGGTGCGTCGCTGTCGCGCCTCGTAGCGGGCGTCGTCGGAGACCTGCTCGCGCGCCGGCGGGAACATCCCCACCATCCGCACGTACCCCCCGAGCGGGAGCATCTTCACGCCGTACTCGGTGCCCCGGCGGCGCACCGACCACAGCGTGCGGCCGAAGCCGACGAAGTACTGCGTCACGCGCACCTTGAACAGCTTGGCCGGCACCAGGTGCCCGATCTCGTGCAGCGCGATCGAGACGATCAGCCCGAACGCGATGACGAGAACGCCCCACCAGAAGTCCATGGGATCAGGGTACGGCGCGTACCTGGTGGTGAGAGCCGCTCAGCCCGGCAGGAACTCCCGCGCGCGCTCGCGCGCCCAGGAGTCGGCGGCGAGCACGTCCTCGACCTGTCCGGCCGGGCCGCCGCCGTGCTCATCCACCACCCGGGCGACCAGATCGACGATGCCGCCGAAGGTGAGCCGCCCCGCGTGGAAGGCCGCCACCGCTTCCTCGTTCGCCGCGTTGTAGACGGCCGGCGAGGTGCCGCCCGCACGTCCCACCTGCTGGGCGAGCCGCACGGCCGGGAACGCGTCCTCGTCGAGCGGTGCGAACTCCCACGTGCTCGCCTTCGACCAGTCGCAGGGGGTGTCGACGTCGTGGAGCCGGTCGGGCCAGGACAGCCCGAGCGCGATCGGCACGAGCATCCGGGGCGGGCCCATCTGCGCGATCGTCGAACCGTCGTGGAACTCGACCATGGAGTGGATCTGCTGCTGCGGGTGGACGACGACGTCGATGGCGTCGAAGGGCACGCCGAACAGCAGGTGTGCCTCGATGACCTCCAGGCCCTTGTTGACCAGCGTCGCCGAGTTGGTCGTGATCACGGTGCCCATGGCGAAGTTGGGATGGCGCAGCGCCTGCTGCGGCGTGACGTGCTCCAGCTCGGCCCGGCTGCGCCCGCGGAACGGGCCACCGCTGGCCGTCAGCACGAGGCGGCGCACTTCCGCCTCTCGACCGCCACGCAGGCACTGCGCGATCGCGCTGTGCTCGGAGTCGACCGGCACGATCTGCCCGGGTGCGGCGGCGCGCTGCACCAGCGGACCGCCGATGATCAGCGACTCCTTGTTGGCCAGCGCGAGGGTCGAGCCCGCCGCCAGCGCCGCCAGGGTCGGGCGCAGGCCGATGCTGCCGGTGATCCCGTTCAGGACCACATCCACGGGCTCGCCGGCGAGCTCGGTCACCGCCGGCTCACCGGCCGCCACCTCCGGCGGCGGCCCGGCGGCACCCGCCGCCGACCTCGCCTCGTCCAGGGCCTCCCGCAGCATCGGCAACCGGCTCTCGTCGGCCACGACGACGCGCTCGACCGCAAGCTCGACCGCCTGCCGCGCCAGCAGCGCCACGTCCCGGCCACCCGCCGCCAGCGCCCGCACCCGGAACAGCTCGGGCCGGGCCCGGATGATCTCGATCGCCTGGGTGCCGATGGAACCGGTGGACCCGAGGAGGGTGACCGTCCGCACCGCCGGCGGTCCGCCCGCGTTCACTCGACCGCCAGCAGGACGTCCACGGCGCGGTCGAGGAAGGCGTCGACCGGCCCCTCGGCGTAGGAGCGGGAACGGCTCGCGCGCGGGAAGGTGACGTGGCGCAGTTCGGCGGCGGTGAGCACATGGCCGGAGTCGAAGTAGGCGACCAGCCGGTCCATCACGGCGTCCACCGCGGCGGCGGAGTATCCCCGGCCCCGCTCCGGCGGTGCGAACCGCTCACCCGCGGGACGGACCAGCCGGGGGTAGAGGGTGGTGGCCCGGTCGGCGACCTGTTCCATCCAGGCCTCCTGGCCCCGGGAGGCGATGAAGTCGGCGCGCTCGCGCTGGACGAAGGCGCCCTCGAGCCGGTCCAGGGCCGCGTCGACGGCAGCGGGCTCGAAACCGCCGCGGACGAGATCGAACGCCACCTGGCGCACGTCCTGCGCGCAGACGTCCCCGCCCTCGGCGCCCTCGTAGGAGGCTCTGGCGTCGGCGAAGAAGTCCTCCACCTCGTCCTGGTCGTACCCGGTGGACCACCCCTTGACCGTCGGGAACAGACCCTCCATCGCATATGTCCTCTCTGCCGAAGGCCGTCGGTCCCGGCGCTCAGTCCTGGGCGGCCAGCTGACCGCACGCGCCGTCGATGTCGCTGCCGCGGGTGTCCCGGACCGTGGTCGGGATGCCTGCCGAGCGCAAGCGTGCCACGAACTCGTCCTCGACATGCTTCTCGCTCGCCGTCCAGATCGAACCCGGCGTCGGGTTGAGCGGGATCGGGTTGACGTGCACCCAGCCGCGGCCACGCTTCAGCAGCTCGGTGGCCAGCAGGTCCGCGCGCCAGGCGTGGTCGTTCATGTCCTTGATGAGTGCGTACTCGATGCTGACCCGGCGGCCGGTGGCGTCGAAGTAGGCCTTGGCGGCGTCCAGGGACTCACCGACGGACCACCGGGTGTTGATCGGCACCAGCTGTGAGCGCAGGTCGTCGTCGGGGGCGTGCAAGGAGAGCGCGAGCGTGACCGGGATGCCCACCTCGGTGAGCTTGCGGATCGCCGGGACGAGCCCGACCGTGGAGACGGTGATGTGGCGGGCCGACAGTCCCAGACCCTCGGGAGCCGGCTCGACCATCCGGCGGACCGCGGCGATCACGGTCTTGTAGTTCGCCAGCGGCTCCCCCATGCCCATGAAGACGACGTTGGAGAGGCGCTCGACGCCGGGGACCTCACCGTCGCGGCAGCTGACGGCCGCCCGGCGGACCTGCTCGATGATCTCGGCCGTCGACAGGTTCCGGGTCAGCCCCTGCTGCCCGGTGGCACAGAACGGGCACGCCATCCCGCACCCGGCCTGGCTGGAGACGCACAGGGTGGCACGGGGGGTGGAGCCGGTGTACCCCATCAGCACCGACTCGACCTTGACCCCGTCGAAGAGGCTCCACAGCGTCTTGACGGTGGATCCACCATCAGCCTCGAGCCGTCGGTGCTCGGTCAGCAGGTCCGGCAGCAGCAGGTCGGCCAGCTCGGAGCGCTGGTCCGCCGGGATGTCGGTCATCGCCTCCGGATCGCGGGTCAGCCGCGCGAAGTAGTGCGTGGACAGCTGCTTGGCGCGGTAGGCGGGCTGGCCGGCCTCGCGCAGCACCCCGGCCCGCTCCTCGAGGGAGAGGTCGGCGAGGTGGCGCGGCGGCTTGCCGCGGCGCGGGACGGCGAAGGACAGCTGCGGCCGGTCACCGGCACCACCCTCGTGGCGCGGGAGGACCTGGTTGCGGGACGTCATGGTGACCCATCCTCCCAGAGGCTGCCGGCGGCGCCGGTGGCGCGGTCAGTGCGGTTGCTCACGTCGGGGCGAGCACGAGCAGCAGTGCGAAGACGACCGGACTGGCGAGCAGGATCGAGTCCACCCGGTCCAGGATGCCCCCGTGGCCGGGCAGCATCGTGCCCATGTCCTTCACCCCGAGGTCGCGTTTGAGCAGCGACTCGGCCAGGTCGCCCATGGTCGCCCCGGCGACGGCCCCGACGCCGAGGATCACCCCTGCCCACCACGGGAGGTCGAGCGCCAGCACACTCAGCGCCATCCCGGCGGCGACCGCGAGCACGAGCGATCCGGCAGCCCCCTCCCACGACTTCTTCGGACTCACCGTGGGTGCCATCGGATGGCGGCCGAAGAGCACACCCGCGGCGTAGCCACCGACATCGTTGGCAACCACCAGCGCGATGACCAGCACCACGCGCCACGGACCGTCGTCGGCGGAGAGCATGATCGTGAGGAACCCCGCGAGGAACGGGATGTAGGCCGCCGCGAAGATGCCCGTGGTCGCCTCGCGCAGCGCCACGACGCCGCCGCCGTCGAGCACGCGCCAGACGAAGACACCACCGGAGGTGAGCAGGAACGCGACCAGCAATGCCTCGATCCCTGCCGTGTACGCGGTGACGAGCATGCCGACGGTCCCGACGAACAGCGGCAGCAGCGGCAGGCGCACGTCCCGGGTGCGCAGGGCGCGGTCGAGCTCCCACAGCGCCGTCCCGCACGCCAGCACCGCCAGCCCGAGGAAGACCTCCTTGCGCAGGAAGAGCGAGAGCAGCAGGATCGCGGCCAACCCCACCCCGACTCCGATCGCCACCGGCAGGTTGCGGCCGGCCCGCGAGGGGCGTGTGCCGTCCGTCCCGGGTTCGGCGAGGAGCGCCCGAGGTTCCGGCTCGGCGGCACGCGCGGCCGGCAGGGCGACGCTGCCCAGCGGCATCTGCCCGGTGTCGGCGGTGCGCCGGCTGCGACGGACCGAGGTGGCTGCCGCCAGCTCGACCTCCAGCTGCGCCGAGCGCTCCGCGCGCCGCTGGGCGCGGCGGGTGCGTGCCGGAGGTTCGCTCGCCGGCAGGTCGCGGTCGTTCTCGGGCTCGGTCATCCCTCCTCAGACCTCGAGCAGTTCCTTCTCCTTGCCGGCCAGCAGGGCATCGACCAGCTCGGTGTGCTTCCTGGTCAGCGCGTCGAGCTCGACCTGGGCGCGGTTGACCTCGTCCTCGCCGGCCTCGCCGTCCTTGGCGATCCGGTCCAGCTCCTCCTTCGCCCGACGGCGCACGTTGCGCACCGAGACACGCGCTTCCTCGCCCTTGGTCTTGGCGAGCTTGACGTAGTCACGTCGCCGCTCCTCGGTCAGCTGCGGCAGCACGACCCGGATGACGTTGCCGTCGTTGCTGGGGTTGACGCCGAGGTCGGACTCGCGCAGTGCCTTCTCGACGGCGCTCATCGCGCTCTTGTCGTAGGGGCCGATGAGCACGGTCCGCGCCTCCGGGATGGTGATCGAGGCGAGCTGCTGCAGCGGCGTGGGAGCGCCGTAGTAGTCGACCTCGAGCTTGCTGAACATCCCGGCGTTCGCCCGGCCGGTGCGGATGCCACCGAGGTCCTCGCGGGCGACCTCGACAGCCTTGTCCATCTTCTCCTCGGCCTCGAGGAGGGTCTCGTCGATCACGCTTGCTCCTTGCTGTGCTGGGTCTGCGGTGCCTCGGTGGGCCGCGGGGCGGACGTCACGATGGTTCCGATCTTCTCACCCTTGAGCGCCCCTGCGACGTTGCCGGGCTGGTTCATCCCGAACACGCGCATGGTGAGCCGGTTGTCCCGGCACAGGGCCAGCGCTGTCGAGTCGACCACACGCAGGTCCTGCTGGATCGCCTGCTCGAAGGTGAGCTCATCGATGCGGACGGCCCCGGCGTCGAGGCGAGGGTCGGCGGTGTAGACCCCGTCCACACCGTTCTTGCCGACGAGCACCTCATCGCAGTGCGTCTCCAGCGCTCGCTGGATCGCGACGGTGTCGGTGGAGAAGTACGGCATGCCGGCGCCGGCGCCGAAGATCACCACCCGCCCCTTCTCCAGGTGCCGGATCGCGCGCAGCGGGATGTACGGCTCCGCGACCTGGCCCATGGTGATCGCGGTCTGCACGCGCGTGGTCACCCCGGCCTTCTCGAGGAAGTCCTGCAGCGCCAGGCAGTTCATCACGGTGCCGAGCATCCCCATGTAGTCCGCACGCGCGCGATCCATCCCGCTCTGCGAGAGCTCGGCGCCGCGGAAGAAGTTGCCTCCGCCTACCACGATGGCCACCTGGACACCGGCGCGGGCCGCCACGGCGATCTCCGTCGCCACGGCGGCGACCACGGCCGGGTCCAGACCGACCGACCCGCCGCCGAACACCTCCCCGGAGAGCTTGAGAAGGACGCGCCGGGGGTGGGTGGTGGTACTCATCGAGCTGTCTCCTCCGAAGGTCCGGGTCGAGAGCCGGTCAGGTCCGGCCTCAGGGGTGATGGTACGTCGAGGCTGGCGGACATGGGTGTGGCCCCGACCCTGTCCGGGCCGGGGCCACACCAGTGCGCAGCTGCTGTCAGGATCCGACGCGGAAGCGCGCGAAGCCGGAGAGCGTGCCGCCCGCCTCGCTGACGATCTGGCCGACCGTCTTCTTCGGGTCCTTCGCGAAGGGCTGGTCGAGGAGAGCGACCTCCTTGAAGAAGCCGTTCAGGCGTCCCTCGATGATCTTGGGAAGCGCCTGCTCCGGCTTGCCCTCGTTCCGCGCGGTCTCCTCGGCGATGCGACGCTCGTCGGCGACCTTGTCGGCCGGGACGTCGTCACGGCTCAGGACGGTGGGCGAGAACGCCGCGATGTGCATCGCCACGTCCCGGGCCACCTGGGCCCCGGCCTCGTCGGAGGCGACCAGCACGCCGACCTGCGGAGGCAGATCCTTGTTGGTGCGGTGCAGGTACTCGGTGACCTTCGGCCCGCTCACGCGAGCCATCCGCCGGACCACGACCTTCTCGCCGAGGGTGGCGGCCGTGTCGTCGACGACCGCGGACAGCGGGCGCCCGTCGACGTCCGCGGCGAGCAGCTGCTCGACGTCGGTCGCTCCGGACTCGACCGCGACCGAGACGACCCGGTCGGCGAGGGTGACGAAGACGTCGTTCTTGGCGACGAAGTCGGTCTCGGAGTTCACCTCGACCAGGACGCCCACCTGGCCGTCGGCCACGTCGACGATCGTGGTGGCCACGAGACCGTCCGAGGCCGAGCGGCCCTCGCGCTTGCTCACGCCCTTGAGCCCCTTGACCCGGATGACCTCCTGCGCCTTGTCCAGGTCGCCGTCCGCCTCGTCCAGTGCCTTCTTCACATCGAGCATTCCGGCGCCGGTGCGCTCACGGAGGGTCTTGATGTCAGCGGCGGTGTAGTTCGCCATGAATGATCCTCTCTGAGATCTTCTCGGTCGTCTCAGCCCTGGGCGTTGTCGCCGGCGGGCTCGTCGGTGGCGGGCGCATCGGCGGTCTCAGCGGTGGGGACCACGGCAGGCTCGTCGGCCGGGACCTCGACAGCCTCGGCGGCCGGGACCTCCACGGCCTCCGGCGCAGGAGTCTCGGCCGCAGCCTCCTCGGGAGCCTCGACCACGGGGGTCGACTGTGCCGCGCTCTCGGCCTGCGCCTGCGCCGCCGGGCTCTCCGGCTCGGCGACGTCGGTCGCCGCGGCCGAGGCCGGGGCGTCACCGCTCGTGGTGCCGGCCGCCGGCGTCTGGGCGTTCGAGTCGTCCGTGGCGAGGAGCTCACGCTCCCACTCGGCGAGCGGCTCCGCGTCCGGCGTCGTGGCGGCGCTGCCGCCACCGTGGCGAGCCACGAGGCCCTCGGCGGCGCCGTCGGCGATCACCCGGGTGAGCAGCGTGACGGCGCGGATGGCGTCGTCGTTGCCCGGAATCGGGTAGTCGACCTCGTCGGGGTCGCAGTTGGTGTCGAGGATGGCCACGATCGGGATGTTGAGCTTGCGCGCCTCGGCAACGGCGAGGTGCTCCTTCTTCGTGTCCACGATCCAGACCGCGGACGGCAGCTTGGCCATGTCGCGGATCCCGCCGAGGGTGCGCGAGAGCTTGTCCCGCTCACGGCGCTGCATCAGCAGCTCCTTCTTCGTGAAAGCGCTCGAGGCGACGTCGTCGAAGTCGACCTCCTCGAGCTCCTTGAGACGGGACAGGCGCTTGCTGACGGTGCCGAAGTTGGTGAGCATGCCACCCAGCCAACGCTGGTTGACGTAGGGCATCCCGACCCGGGTGGCCTGCTCGGCGACGGCCTCCTGGGCCTGCTTCTTCGTCCCGACGAACAGGATCGTGCCGCCGTGGGCGACGGTCTCCTTCACGAACTCGTACGCACGGTCGATGTCCTGCAGGGACTGCTGCAGGTCGATGATGTAGATGCCGTTGCGCTCGGTGAAGATGAAACGCTTCATCTTGGGGTTCCAGCGACGGGTCTGGTGCCCGAAGTGGACGCCGCTCTCGAGGAGCTGGCGCATGGTGACGACGGCCATGGCTCGTCCTTCCTGGCGCAGGGCAAGCCTGCGCGTCGGGTGCCCGGCGGACCGGGCACGATCTTGGTTGTTCGTCCAGCAGCCACCGGTTCGGCGGCACTGGTCCTCCTGGTGCTCACGGCCGCGGGCACCGGATCTCTCCGGACCTCGCACCGCGGTCCCCGGCAGGGCCGGTGAGTGAGCGCGCGATGTCAGGCGGTTTGCCCGAGGGCGCACCGCCTGCGGGTCCCATGGTACCCGATCCCGCGCCATTGCCGTCCACAGCAGCGCTGCCGCGGACCGGCCCTCCACAGCCCTTCCCCGGGTGCCCGATGCGCACGCGGGGAGACCGCTGGGATGGTGGGCATGCCGACCCGCCGACCGCTCATCCTCCTCGTGCCGTTGACGCTGGTGCTGCTGCTGATCATCGCCGCAGTCGCCACGGCGGCGCCGGCCACGCCGGCCTCGCCCGCAGCCGAGGGGACCTCAGCCACGCCCCGGTGGGAGTGGCCGCTGCAGCCGCCGCCACCGGATCCTGCGGCCGGCCTCACCCGCGGCTTCGAGCGCCCACCGGCGCCGTGGGCAGCGGGCCACCGTGGCGTGGACCTGCCCGCGGCGCCGGGCACTGCCGTCCACACGGCGGGCGCGGGGCGGATCACCTTCGCCGGCATCGTCGTCGATCGGCCGCTGGTGGTGGTCGAGCACGCAGGCGGCCTGCGCACCTCCTACGAGCCGGTCCGGCCACAGGTCGAGGTCGGGGACGCCGTCGCGGCGGGCGAACGGATCGGATCCCTCGCCTCGGGCGGACACTGCGAAGGCTGCCTGCACTGGGGGGTGCGCAACGCCGCCGGCACCTACCTGGATCCGCTGCACCTGTTCGGTACGCGCGTGCAGATCCGGCTGTATCCGCTCGGCCGGTAGCGGCTCAGGCGCGGGGGTGGGCCTGCGAGAACGCCGAACGCAGTCGCTCCGCGGACACGTGGGTGTAGCGCTGGGTCGTGGTCAGCGACGCGTGACCGAGCACCTCCTGCACCGAGCGCAGGTCGGAGCCTCCGGAGAGCAGGTGAGTCGCCGTCGAGTGCCGCAGGCCGTGGGGGGCGAGATCGCGCACGCCCGCCAGTGCGGTACTGCGATGCACCATGTCCCGGACCTGCCTGACCCCGAGCCGGCCACCGCGCCGGCCCCGCAGCAGTGCTCGCTCGGCCTCTCCGCTGCGCGCGGGCCAGCTCCGGCGCACCGGCAGCCATGCCTCCAGTGCGCGCGCGGCGGGTCCCCCGAAGGGCACCATGCGCTCCTTCCCGCCCTTGCCCAGGACGCGCACCAGCCGCTCGCGCAGGTCGACATCGCCGACGTCGAGCCCCACCAGCTCCGAGACGCGCACCCCGGTGGCGTACAACAGCTCCAGCGCACACCAGTCCCGCACGGCCACCGGGTCGGCCGGCCCGTCGTCGGCGGTGGCGGTGGCGCGGGCCTGGTCGAGGACGGCAGCAGCCTCCTCGATCGCCAGCACGTCCGGGATGGTCGAGTCCGGACGGGGCGCCTGCAGCCGCAGCCCGGGGTCGATGCGCAGGTGCCCGGTTCGGTGCGCCCAGGCGGTGAAGGTGCGCGCAGCGGCAGCCCGGCGGGCGAGAGTGGCCCGCGCCATCCCGCGCGCGGACTGCTCCGCCAGCCAGCCGCGCAGCGCGCTCAGGTCCAGCTGGGTCAGGTCGGAAAGGTGGGAGGTCGCAGGCTCCACGCCCGAACGCCGCGGCAGGGCGGCCAGCAGCGACTCGACATCGGCGAGGTACGCGCGCACGGTGTGCGCCGAGTGTCCCCGCTGCGCGGACAGGAACACCGCGAAGTCGGCCAGCAGTGGCCCATCGCCGTCGCGTCCGGTCCGTGTCGCCACCAGGACAGCCTGCCACGAGACCGCCGGTCCGGCGGGGAGCCGGGGGCGTCCGTGTCGTGCCCCCTTTACATCGATGCACTTTGGAGTACGGTGGTCGGCAAGTGACGTGCATCACAGGCCGTCACGGGCGTATCGCCGGATTGCACTGATCGTCGACCACGAGGACGTGGACCTGATGTCACCACCTGTCACCACCCGTCTGCCGACCGGATCGAGGGCGGCACCCTCGCTCACCCGCCGCTCGCTGCTCACCGGCGCCGCCGGGCTCGCCACGGCCGGGGCGCTGAGCTCCTGCGCCACCTCCGCTGCGAGCGGGACCCTGCCACTGGCGTACTGGCACCTACTCTCCGGCCCGGACGGGGTGACCATGGGCAGCCTGGTCGAGGAGTTCAACGCCGAGCACGAGGACGTCGAGGTCACCCAGACGGTGCTCGCGTGGGGGTCGCCGTACTACACCAAGCTCGCCATGGCTTCCGCCGGCGGCCGTGCCCCCGACGTCGCGATCATGCACGCGGCCCGGGTGCCCGGCTACGCGCCCGGCGGGCTGGTCGACACCTGGGACGCGGACCTCCTGGCGGAGCTGGGCGTGACCCAGGAGGACTTCCCCGACCTGATCTGGGAGAAGAACGTGTTCGAGGGCGAGCTGACCGCCATCGCGCTCGACTCCCATCCGTTCGTCCTCTACTACAACACCGAGATCGCGGAGGCCGCCGGCGCGCTCGACTCGGACGGCCAGCTGGTGGAGGTGAGCGAACCCGAGGAGTTCCGTGAGCTCGCCCGCGAGCTCGGCGCGGTTTCCGGCGACGGCCACGGTCTGGCCTTCGGCTACCTCAACGACGGCTCGAACATGTGGCGCATGTTCTACACCTACTACACCCAGACGGGTGCGACGGTGGAGCTCCCGGTCGGTGGCACCATGCAGTACGACGAGGCGACGGCGATCGACACCCTGGAGTGGATCCTCTCGCTCATCGACGGCGAGATCGGCAATGCCAGCCACGACGGCGGCACCGCGATCTCGGAGTTCGTCACCGGCGGTGCCGGGATGTTCTTCGGCGGGGTCTGGGAGACCGGCAACTACCGCGCGGCAGGGCTGCCCTTCGACATGAAGGTCATCCCGGCCGTCTTCGGACAGCCCAGCGCCTACGCCGACTCACACTCGTTCATCCTGCCGCACCAGGACAATCCCGACGAGGAGCGGCGGCGCTGGGCGCACCAGTTCGTCGCCGAGACCCTGCAGGGTTCACTCGTGTGGGCCGACGCCGGCCACATCCCCGCCTACACCCCTGTGGTGGAGAGCGCCGAGTACGGCAACCTCGTGCCCCAGTCGCACTACGCCGACGCCACGGACGTGCTCGTGTACGACCCGCCGGCCTGGTTCTCCGGATCCGGAGGCGACTTCCACAAGTACTTCGGCGAGTACATCCAGAACGTGTTCATGCGCACCGAGGATCCCCTCGTGGGGTGGAACGGATTCGTCGAGCGCATCAACTCGCTGCTGTCCAAGCCGAGCCCGGTCTGAGGAGGTCCGCGATATGACAACCGCCCCTACCCGGCGCCGCCCTCCGGCGTCGTCGATGCAGACCGAGGCGCGAGAAGGCCTGCGCCTGCGCCGGCGCTCCGAGAACGTGCGCGGCTGGCTCTACTGCAGCCCGTTCCTGTTCTTCTTCCTCATGTTCCTGGTCTGGCCCACGGTCTCCGGCCTGTACATGAGCTTCACCGGTCGCACGCTCACCGGCGCCAACACCGGGTGGGTGGGCGTGGAGAACTACGTCGAAGCCTTCGCCGACCCCGAGGTGTGGTCCTCCCTGGCCAACACCGTCTGGTTCACCGTGCTCTCGGCTGTCCCGCTCGTGGTCCTCGCCCTGCTGCTGGCCGTCCTCGTCAACACCGGGCTCCCCGGGCAATGGTTCTGGCGGTTGAGCTTCTTCCTGCCCTACCTCCTGGCCTCCACCGTGATCTCCCTGTTCTGGACGTGGCTGTTCAACCCCCAGCTCGGACTGCTGAACACGGCGCTCGGCTGGGCGGGGCTGGAACCCATCCAGTGGCTCACGGACGAGAACTGGGCGATGCACTCCGTCGTGATCGCCACGGTGTGGTGGACGATCGGGTTCAACTTCCTGCTGTATCTGGCAGCGCTGCAGTCGATCCCGGACCAGCTCTACGAGGCGGCGGCACTGGACGGCGCAGGCACGTGGCGCAAGTTCATCTCCATCACGTTGCCGCAGCTGGCGCCGACGACGGTGCTGGTGGTGGTCCTGCAGATCCTGGCGTCACTGAAGATCTTCGACCAGATCTACCAGATGACCGGGGGCGGGCCCGCCGGAGCCACCCGGCCGATCCTGCAGTACGTCTATGAGGTCGGATTCACCGGATACCGCCTGGGCTACGCCTCGGCGATCAGCTACATATTCTTCTTCTCGATCATCGCCATCTCCGTGGTCTACACGGTGGCGATCACCCGACGGAGGGTGAAGTGATGACGACCACGACCGCACCGACTCCCCGCTCCGCACGAGCCGATGAGCGCTCGGCCAGCCGGCCCACGATGAAGGCCCCGCGGCGGCGACGACCGATGACCCCCGGGCGCATCGTGGCCCTGGTGGTGCTCGCGCTGCTGGCGCTCCTCTGGCTGATCCCGGTGGTCTGGGCCGTGATCACGTCCTTCAAGACCGAGGGCGAGGCGGCAGCCTCACCGATCACGATCCTGCCTGAGAGCGGCTGGGTGCTCGATGCCTACACCACCACCCTCAGCGCCGGGCTCGTGCCCCGCTGGGCATGGAACTCGCTGCTGACCGCCTCGGCGGTCACCATCATCACCGTCGTCATCTCGGCGTTGGCGGGCTACGCGCTCTCCCGGTTCAACTTCGTGGGCAGCAAGGCCCTGCTCGCGGTCATCATCGCCTCGATCCTGATCCCGGCGCAGATCCTCATCGTGCCGCTGTTCCAGCAGATGCTGCTGTTCAACATGGTCGACACCTACTGGGGGGTCATCCTTCCGCAGGTGATCGCGGCGCCCATGGTGTTCATCCTGAAGAAGTTCTTCGATCAGATCCCCCGCGCGCTGGAAGAGGCTGCGCTCGTGGACGGGGCGAGCCGGCTGCGGATCCTCCTGCAGATCGTCCTCCCTCTCTCGCGGCCGATCCTCGGGGCGGTCTCGATCTTCGTGTTCATCGGCGCGTGGAACAACTTCCTCTGGCCGTTCATCGTGATCAATCGGTCCGAGCTGATGACGCTGCCGGTCGGGTTGCAGACGGTGATCAGTGCCTATGGCATCCAGTACGCAGCGAACATGGCGCAGGCGGTCCTCGCCGCACTGCCGCTGATCGTGCTGTTCGTGTTCTTCCAGCGTCAGATCATCAAGTCGATCTCCACGACCGGCATCGCCGGCACGTGAGGCGATCATCCGCGGCGCCATCGGGGACCGTCGCGGCGCACCCGCCCTGCCAGCTCGAGATACCCCAGCGCCGACCGGACCTGTGCCTCGGCCACCCCGCTGGCGCGGACCAGCGCCTGGACATCGGCGGCGGACCGTGCGGGGAGGGCATCGAGGACCTGGGCCTGCTCCTGGTCGAGATCGTCGAGCAGGCCGGCCGGTACGGCGGGGCGCAGCTCGGGGACCTCACCCGGGGCGGCGAGCAGCTGGAGCACCTCCGCCGCGGCCGTCACGCACTCGGCCCCCTCGCGCAACAACCGGTGGCACCCGGCCGAGGAGGCCGAGGTCACCGGGCCCGGCACGGCCGCCACCGGCCGGCCGATCGTGAAGGCGTGGTGCGCGGTACTCAACGCACCGGAGCGCCATGACGCCTCGACGACCACCGTCGCACCCGCGAGGGCGGCGATGAGCCGGTTGCGCGAGAGGAACCGCTGGCGCATGGGTGAGGTCCCGGGCGGAGCCTCGCTGAGGACGAGACCCTCACGAGCCACTCGCGCCAGCATCTCGGCGTTCGCGGCAGGGTAGAAGCGGTCCAGCCCACCGGCCATCACCGCCATCGCTCGCCCTCTGACCGCCAGCGTGGCCCGGTGGGCGGCCGCGTCGATCCCGAACGCTCCCCCGGAGACGATGACCAGCCCGGCGTCCACCAGGCCGGCCACCAGATCGGCGCTGACGTGCTCGCCGTAGGGGCTGCTCGCCCGGGACCCCACGAGCGCGACGGATCTGCTCGTCAGCAGCGAGGCGTCGCCCCGGACCCACAGACAGTGCGGTGCCTCCGGACCGAGGTCGGCCAGGACGCCGGGCCAGTGCGGGTCACCCGGGACCAGCACGCCGCCACCGAGCCGGTCGATGATCGCCAGCTCGCGCCGGGGATCCAGATCACGCAGCCGCGGCGCCCACCGTGCCACCGCCCGGCGCCACGAGGCCGGCGTGATCTCGGGGTCGAGCCCGCTCACCTCGGCGAACGCTGCCTGGAGTCCGCCCGAGGCGGCCTCGAGCCATCGCAGCGCCTCGACCGGGCCGTGGGCGGCGACCAGCACCCCGGCCGCACGGTCGCGCGGCTCGGTGATCCGGCTCCAGGCCGCCCGCGCCATCAGGTCCGTCGTGATCCGGTGCTCAGGCATGGCGACCTCGCATCCGCAACGACAGCGCCCTGCCGATGTCGTCGGGCCCCGGGTGGTCGCGGCCGGCGAGATCGGCCAGCGTCCACCCCACGCGGACGATGCGGTCCAGGCCACGCAGCGTGAGCGCACCTCGGTCGAGGGCTCGCTCGACCGTCACCAGCGCGCGGCGATCCGCCGCCCTGGTCCGCTCCCGCAGCACCCGCCCGGGCACCTCAGCGTTGGTCGACCAGCCCTGAGCGCACCACCGGGCCGCCTGCCGCCGGCGCGCGTCCCGGACTCGGGCTGCGACGACGGCACTGCTCTCCCCCGCCTCGGCGGACAGCAGATCGGCGCGGGTGACGGCGGCGACCTCGACCTGGATGTCGATCCGGTCCAGCAGCGGACCGGACAGTCGCGAGGCGTACCGTCGCTGGGCGATCGGGCTGCAGGTGCACTGCTCGGCCCGGCCGACCGCGCGGCCGCACGGGCACGGGTTGGCGGCCAGCACGAGCTGGAAGCGAGCCGGGAACCGTCCCGCACCGCGGGCCCGGGAGATGACCAGGCGGCCCTGCTCGAGCGGTTGCCGCAGGCTCTCCAGCACACGCTGGCTGAACTCCGGCGCCTCGTCGAGGAAGAGGACGCCGCGATGGGCCCGGGAGGCAGCGCCGGGGTGCGGGATGCCGCTACCACCCCCGACGAGGGCGGCCTGGGTCGCGGTGTGGTGCGGGTCCTCGAAGGGCGGGCGCCGCATCAGCCCCTGGGCCGGATCGAAGGTGCCGCAGACCGAGTGCACCGAGGTCACCTCGACCGCCTCGGCCTCGGTGAGGTCGGGCAGCAACCCGGGTAGGCGTGCGGCGAGCATGGTCTTCCCCGCTCCTGGTGGCCCGACCATCAGCAGGTGGTGCCCACCCGCGGCGGCGACCTCCAGCGCGTGCCGGGCCTCCGCCTGACCGATCACATCGGCCAGGTCCGGTGGGTGCGCACGCGGCGCCGCGATGGCGACCGGTGGCGCGGGGAGTCCGGCGGGCACGACCGCGCCGGCGGCCCCGTAGACCGTCGCGAGCTCGGCGAGATGAGCCACCGCACTCACCCGGGCACCCGGCACCAGGCGCGCCTCGTCCGCGTTCGCGGCCGGGACCACCACCTCGGGCCGGCCGTGGGCGACCGCCGCCGCCACCGCAGGCAGGATCCCCGAGACGGGATGGACACGGCCGTCCAGACCGAGTTCGCCCAGGTGCACACGCTCACGCACCCGCCCCGCCGGGATCTGGCCCGCGGAGACCAGCGCGGCGACCGCCACGGCCAGATCGTGCACGGAGCCGGTCTTGGGCAGCGAGGCCGGCCGCAGGCTGATCACCAGCCGGCTCATGGGCCACGTCAGGGCGCTGGCGACCACCGCGGCGCGGACACGTTCGCGCGACTCGGCCACCGACGTGTCCGGCAGGCCGATCACCTGCACGTGCGGCAGCCCGGGGGTGAGCATCGATTCCACCTCGACCAGGTGTCCCGTCAGCCCGACGAGCGCGACCGAGGTGGTGATCCCGATCGCCATCAGCCCACACCGCGCAGGTGCTGGACCCGCACGGGCGCGCCCGCCGGGCACCAGATCGCCAGGACGTCGACGCGCAGCCCGGCCGCGTGGACCTCGTGATCGGCCACCCAGTGCGCGGCGAGGCGGCGCAGGCGCGTCAGTTTCGCCGTCGTGACGGCTTCGGCCGGATGGCCGAACGTCAGGGTGCGGCGGGTCTTGACCTCGACGACGACGAGATCCTCGCCGTCCCTGGCCACCAGATCGATCTCACCGAACCGGCAGCGCCAGTTGCGGTCGAGCACCTCCATACCTTCGCGTGCCAGCCACTGCGCAGCCAGCTGTTCACCCGCGCGTCCGATCTCGTCCTTCGTCGCCATCGCGACCACCTCCTGCCGTCAGGGTGATCCTGAACGGCCTGCGGCGTCGGGGGCCGGGCGCGGGGTTGTGGACGCAGCGACCGCGGGCCTCAGCCGGGCAGCTCGAGGTCCTGCTTCGCCAGCTCCTCCACGTTGACGTCCTTGAACGTCACGACGCGCACGGACTTCACGAACCGGGCGGAGCGATACACGTCCCAGACCCAGGCGTCGCCGAGTGTGAGCTCGAAGAACACCTCCCCGCCTGCCGAGCGCACCTGCAGATCGACATGGTTGGCCAGGTAGAAGCGCCGCTCCGTCTCCACGACATAGGAGAAGAGCCCGACGACGTCCCGGTACTCGCGGTAGAGCGCGAGCTCCATGTCGGTCTCGTAGTTCTCCAGGTCTTCGCTGCTCACAGGACCATCATGCACTCTCCGCCGGATCCGGCGCTCCCGGCGGGTGGTCGCCGGCGAGGTCCGGCAGCTCCAGCGGCAGGGGTGCGGCGACAGGGCGAGGCCCGGTGGGCAGCGACCAGCTGCGCCGGTGCCAGTCGCAGGCACCTACCCGGCCCAGCGCCCGGAGATGCTCCGGCGCCGAGTAGCCCTTGTTCGCGGCCCAGCCGTAGTCCGGGTACTCGGCGTGCGCGGCCACGAGCATCGCGTCTCTCTCGACCTTCGCCAGCACGCTCGCCGCAGCCACGGCGGCGCAGCGCAGATCGGCCTTGACCTGCGTGCGCACCGGCGGCGTGGCGCGCTCGGGAGGCGGCAGGTGGGCCGGCGTGGTGAGCCAGTCGTGGGAGCCGTCCAGGATGATCGCACCGGGCTCGACGCCATCGGCGGCCAACCGGACCAGCGCTCGAGACCCAGCCAGGCGGAGTGCGGCGATGATCCCGACGCGGTCGATCTCCTCCGGGCTCGCGTGCCCGACCGCGCAGGCCACGGCCCAGCGCCGGATCGGTCTCACCAGTCGCTCGCGCACCGGCACGGCCAGCAGCTTGGAGTCGCGCAGGCCGGACGGGATGCGGCCGGTGGTGACATCCACGACCGCGACACCGACCGAGACCGGTCCGGCCAGTGCCCCGCGGCCGACCTCGTCCATGCCCGCCACCAGCGGTGTCTGCGCGAGCAGTTCCCGCTCCAGCTCACGCCCGGGTGGCCGCGTGCTCACGAGGGGTCGGGTACGTCGGCGAACGTCTCGTCGGGGTCGGTCAGCCATGTGATGCGATCCAAGGGCCAGGTGATGACGAAGGCAGTACCCACCACGTTACGCACCGGCACGAACCCGCCGCCGACGGACCCGCCGTTGAAACGGGAGTCCTTCGAGCGGGGCCGGTTGTCGCCGAGCACGTACAGGTGGCCGGCGGGTACGACCACGTCGAACTCGACATCGCTGGGGGCGGCGCCGTCGGCCACGTAGGGTTCGTCGATCGGCTGGCCGTTGACGACGATCTGCCCCTCCTCGGAGCAGCAGACCACGTGATCACCGGGCAGACCGACCACCCGCTTGATGACGTGCTCGTCGGCGTGCTGGGGCAGGACCCCGACCCAGGTCAGGACCTGCTCGAGGGCGTGCGGGTCCTCCGGCGGCGCCGAGGCCAGCCACCCGCCCGGATCGAGGAAGACCACCACGTCACCGCGCTCGAGGTCGAACGGCCCGGGCGTGAGCTTGTTGACGACGAGCCGGTCCCCGATCTCGAGGGTGTGCTCCATCGACTCGCTCGGGATGTAGAACGCCTGCGCCAGGAAGGTCTTGATGACCACGGAGAGCACCAGCGCCGCGACGAGCACCACGACGGTCTCCCGCAGGAAGGCCACCACCGGGTGATGGCGGCGCCGGCGCGACCGCTCGCGCTGCGACGACGGGGAGTCCTCGCCGGAATCGGGTGTGGACGCCTCCGCCTGCTCGTCCCCCTCGTCCCGCTCGCGCGAATCCTCGGAGCCGTGCTCGCTCGCCATCTTCCGCCGTTCTCCTCGAGCGGGGCCTCCCCCGCGAACCTTGGGCACATCGGTGCCCGGTCGAAGGTCAGGAGGAGGGGGTCTCGCGACGCTCGCGGATCCGGGCGGCCTTGCCGTGGCGGTCACGCAGGTAGTACAGCTTGGCGCGGCGCACCACGCCGCGGCTGGCGACCTCGATGTGGTCGATCGTCGGGGAGTGCAGCGGGAACGTGCGCTCCACGCCGACGCCGAAGGAGACCTTCCGGATGGTGAAGGTCTCGCGCACACCGGCTCCGGAACGGCCGATCACCACGCCCTGGAAGACCTGGATACGGGAGCGGTTGCCCTCCACGACCTTGACGTGCACCTTGAGGGTGTCACCGGCGCGGAACTGGGGGATGTCGCTGCGCAGCGATGCGGCGTCGACGGCGTCCAGGGTGTTCATGATCGTGTGCCTCTCCGCGACTGCCACAGGTCACCCGCGCTCGTCCGGGCGGCTCTGGGCCGCCGAGTCTGATGGGGGCGCGCTCAGTGGGCAGAAGACCGGTGGCTCCCCTGTGGCAGAACCCCCGCGAGCCCACGCGCGACGGCCCCAGTGTGCCACAGCACGAGGGGCAGGAGAAACTCCTCAGCCCGCAGCACCGGTCAACGTGCGCTCCATCACGTAGTCCGACTCCCGGCTGGCCCCGACGAGGAACTGACGTACTCCGGCCCGCGCGAAGCCGTGCTTGCGGTAGAACCGCTGCGCGCGCTCGTTGCCCTGGTTCACGCCGAGCCACACCGCGCCGACACCGCGCCGCCCGGCCGCCTGCAGCGTTGCGCTCATGAGCTCGACCGCCGCGGGCGTGCCGTGGTGCTCGGGCAGGACGTAGCACTTGCTCAGTTCGGCGCCGGCCTGCTCGGAGACCGCGGCGAGGACATCCTCGGCGGCCGGGCGCCCGTACACGAGCATCGAGTAGCCGACGATCGCGCCGGCGACCTCGACCACGAGCACGTCCCGGTCCCGCGCGCGCACGTGGCGGCGGAAGGTGGCGGCGTCGAGGTGATCGGCGACGAAGGCGTCGGCGTCGGCGGCGGCCAGGTGAGCCGGGCACGCGAGCGGGAAGGTCTGCGCGGCCACGTCGGCGATCGCGTCGGCGTCGACCCCCGTGGCAAGCCTCGCGCGCGGCGGGGCGTGACGGGCGAGGAGGTCCGGACGCCGTCGTGCGGTCCGTTCGACGGCTCGCGCCCGGCGCCAGGTGGCGATGCGCCCGTGGTCCCCGGAGAGCAGCACGTCGGGCACCTCGAGGCCGCGCCACGAGGCCGGCTTGGTGTAGACCGGGTACTCGAGCAACCCGGCGGAGCCGTGGGACTCCTCCACCAGCGACTGCGGGTTGCCGATCACCCCGGGCAGCAGCCGGGCCACCGCCTCGGTGATGACCAGCGCCGCGACCTCGCCGCCGTTGAGCACGTAGTCACCGATGGAGACCTCCCGCACGGTGGCGTCCCCGTGCTGGGCATAGTGCTCGGCGACCCGGGCGTCGATGCCCTCGTAGCGCCCGCAGGCGATGGCCACCTGACCACCCGCGCACACCAGCAGCGCCAGCTCCTCGGCCATCGTCTGGGTGAACCGCTCCCCCGCCGGTGTGGGCACCAGCACGGTGCGCGAGTCGGCACCGGTCCGCAGCACCTCGTCCAGCGCCGTACCCCAGACGTCGGGTCGCATCACCATGCCCGCACCGCCGCCGAAAGGCGTGTCGTCCACCGTGCGATGACGGTCGGAGGTCCACTGCCGCAGGTCGTGCACGCCGACGTCCAGCAGACCGTCCGCCCGCGCCCGTCCCACGAGGGAGAGCTCCAGCGGGGCGAGGTAGCCCGGGAAGATCGAGACGATGTCGATCCGCCCGTTCATCGCTCCTCCTCACCCGCGAGCAGCCCCGGCGGGGGGTCGATGACGATCCGGCCGCCGGCGACGTCCACTTCGGGGACGATCTGCGCGACGAACGGCACGAGGGTGCGGGCTCCTCGTGGCTCGGCCAGGACGAGCAGATCGTGCGCCGGCGAGTGCTCGATGCCGGCGATCACGCCCAGCTCGCTGCCGTCGGGGCGCACCGCACGCAATCCCTGGAGCTGGAAGGGGTACCAGGCCTCGTCCTCGACGCCGCCGGGCTCCGCGTACAGCTCGACCCCGCGCAGGCCCTCGGCGGCAGTCCTGTCGTCGATGCCCTCGAACCTCAGGTGGAGGTGCTGCTGCTGCCGGCGGAAGGCCGCCACCCGCACGGGGCCGTGATGGACCGGATCGGTGATCAGCTCGCTGCCCATGCCCAGGCGGGAGTCGGGATCGTCGGTACGGGCGATGACGCGCACCTCACCGCGCAGACCGTGAGGCGCGCCCACGGTGGCCACGCGCAGGAGGCGGGGGCCGGGATCGGTGCCTGCGTCGGTGCCTGAATCATTGCCGGTGCTCACGGGGTCAGCCATCTCTCCATGGTGGTGGGCAGCGCCGCACGGGCGTCCGGGGCGGTGGCGCCGACGGCCTGGGCGGACATGCCTCAGGCCCGCTCACGCCACGGGGGCGCGAACGGGCCTGAGGCCACGGTCACCGGCGGTCCACGTCCACGACGTCCACCCGGACCGGTCCGTCGGTGGACAGAGCCCCGACGACGGTCCGCAGGGCGCCGGCGGTGCGGCCGGAGCGCCCGATCACGCGACCGAGGTCGCCCGGATTGACCCGCACCTCGAGCAGCTCGCCGCGGCGGAGCGACTTGGAGGTGACGCGGACGTCGTCCGGATTGTCCACGATGCCGCGGACGAGGTGTTCGAGCGCATCAGCGAGCATGATCAGGCGTCAGCCTTGTCGGTGTCGGTGTCGGCCGGCGCGTCCTCGGCGGGAGCCTCCGACGGCGCTGCGTCGGACTGCTCTGCCTGCTCGGACGGCTCGGACTCCGCAGCCTTCTCGGCCTCGGCAGCCTTGGTCGCAGCAGCCTTGGCCTCGGCGGCCTTGGCCTTGCGCAGCTCGGCGTCCGCCTCGGCGGCCTTGACAGCCTCGGCGGTGTCCTCGGCCGAGGCCGCCTTCGTCTGCAGGGTGCCTTCGCCGCCCGGCAGGCCCTTGGCGGTCTGCCAGTCGCCGGTCACCTTGAGCAGCGCGAGGACCTGCTCGGTCGGCTGGGCGCCGACTCCGAGCCAGTACTGGGCGCGCTCGCCGTCGATGTCGATGAGCGAGGGGTGCTCGGTCGGGTGGTACTTGCCGATCTCCTCGATGACGCGTCCGTCGCGCTTCTTGCGCGAATCGGCCACGACAACACGGTAGTACGGCGCCCGGATCTTGCCGAGGCGCTTGAGTCGGATCTTGACGGCCACTGTGGTGGTCACTCCTGGTTCGTCTGGTGGTGAGCACGTCGACCGACCCGTGGGGCAGGCGGTCTGCGGAACTCGGGACACGCGGGCTGTCCGGTGAGAGGGCCGGGCACCTACGAGTACAGCGGATCATTCTGCCAGATGCCGCGGCCCGCGCACTACATGGTCCGCATGTGCCCTGCGACACGACCGTCGGCTCTCAGCGCCAGCGGAAGAGCCGGGCGGCCAGAACCGTCGCTGCGGCGGCGTACGCGGCCAGGACGGCGAGCTGCTGCCAGGGGGTGTCGGTGGTGAACCAGCCTGCCTCGATCGCCTGGCTCGCCGCACCGAGCGGGGTCCACGCGGCCACGGCAGCGACGCCGTCGGGCATGATCGGGCCGGGTGTCCAGAGGCCGGCGAAGAACAGCATCGGGAAGTACAGCAGCATGCCCAGCCCCTGCGCGGTGCTGCCCTTGCCCACCCGTGCGGCCAGCACGAGCCCGACGGCGAAGGTCGCCACGGCGCCGAGCACCACACCGAGCGCCGTCACCACGGTCGACAGCGGCATCGGGAGGCCGAAGACCACCGCCGCCAGGGTCAGGGCGAGCACCGCCGCGACGACGAACGCGCTCACGCCGATGATCAGATGCACCACCAGCACCCCCGCCGCCGGCATCGGCGTGGTGGAGAGCCGGGTGAGGATACCCTGCTCCCGGTAGTTCGCGAGGAAGACGGGCACCGCTGTGAGCGCCGGGGTCGCCATCGCGGTGGCCAGGACAGCCGGCACCAGGACGACGATCGTCCGGTAGCCCTGCAGCGGGCCGGGCTCGGCGATCGGGGTGTTCATCCCGGGGATCGCGAGTCCGACCCCGAGCATCACCAGCGCGGGGAAGGCGAGGGTGAAGAAGACCGAGCCGCGGTCGCGGGCGAACAGCCGGGCCTCGGTACCCAGCAGGTGCCCGAACCCGCGCGGGATCGGACGACGGTTCGTGGCCGGTGCCGAGATGCTCATGCGCGCACTCCTTCGGGGTGGACCCGGGTCAGCTCGACGAACACGTCCTCGAGCGTGCGGGTCAGGGTCCGGATCTCGTCCGGGACGATGTCGCGCTCGGCGAGGTGGAGGACGACGGCGGGCAATGCCCGGCGGCTACCGGTCACCTCGATCTCCTCGGCCACCTGGGCCACCGTGCGGACAGCAGGCAGGGCCGTGAGCTCCTCGAGCAGCACAGGCACGGCGACGTCCGCGGGCAGCCGCATCCGGAAGGCGCGTTCGCCCTCGCCGGCCGCCACCAGCTCCGCTGGGCTTCCCTGGGCGACCACCCGGCCCTCGTCGATGATGGCCAGCCGATCGGCCAGGCGCTCCGCCTCGTCCATGAAGTGCGTGACGAGCACGATGCTCACGCCGCGCTCGCGCACCTGCTCGATCAGCGCCCAGGTGTCGCGCCGGGCCTGCGGGTCCAGCCCGGTGGTGAGCTCGTCCAGCACCGCCACCTCGGGATTGCCGACGAGGGCAAGCGCGATGGACAGACGTTGCTGCTGACCGCCCGAGAGATCCGCGAACGCGGTGTTCGCCTTGGCGGTCAGCCCGAGCCGGGCCATCAGATCGGCCGGGTCGGCCGGATCCGCGTAGAAGGACGCGTACAGCCCGAGCGCCTCGGCGACGCGGATCTTCGCCGGCAACCGAGAGGCCTGGAGCTGGATCCCAAGACGCTCCCGGACCTGCTCCGGGTGCAGCTGACTGTCGACGCCGAGGACCCGGATGGATCCGCCGTCGGCCTGCCGGAGGCCGGCGAGCAGCTCCACCGTGGTGGTCTTGCCCGCACCGTTGGGGCCGAGGATGCCGAAAATCTCGCCTCGGCGCACCGTCAGGCTGACGTCGGCCACCGCGCGGGTGGTTCCGTAGCTCTTGTGCAGGCCCGCGATCTCGATGATGTTCTCGTCCATGCTGCCCTCCTCAGGCCCAGGCCGTGGTGGTCCGGATGGGCGCCCGCCGCCCCAGCAGGACGACCGCGACCGCAGCGAGAACCGTGGCCACGGCGATGCCCGCCAGCGGGACCGGCGAGGTCGCCAGGGCGGTCGCCATCACGGCGGGGGCGCTGGTGAGCGGCAGCGCCAGCGTGATCCACGGGCCGAACCGGTAGTAGGCGAGGCCGACGAGCATCCCGGACACCGCACCCGCGATCACGATCAGCGGGTAGATGCCCAGACTCGGCACCAGAGCCGGGAGGTCTCCTTCGCTGGTCGAGCGGTGCGCCCACCCGAAGTCGTCGTAGACCTGTCGCTCGATCGCCGTCACCACGGCCAGCACCAGGCCGTTGACGATCGCGTACCCGGCCCAGGAGAGCAGGGAGGCGATGAGGAAGGAGCGTCGCGTCTGACCCGCAGCGACGTGGATCCCCAGCATCAAGGTGATGAGGATCAGGGCGGCGGAGAACGGATACCAGATGAGTCCGTAGCGCAGCAGCGACATGATGGAGAAGGGCGGTCCGTCGGCGAAACGCTGGAGAATCCAGATCGCCGCCGCCCCCAGGACGAGGCAGAGGCCCCAGAACCACAGAGTGTTCGGCACGAGGCCGCGCGACATGTGCCCGGCCACACGGAGCCATTGCGGGGCCCGACGGGCTTGGGTCTCGGTCACGAGGATTCCTTCCGGGTGAGGTGGACGAAGAGGTCCTGCAGGCCCACGCCGCCGACGGTCAGGTCGGCCGCCCGGGCAGCGTTCAGGGTGTCGGCGTCGAGATCGCCGTAGACGGTGGCCTCGCGCACGCGACCCAGCTCGCGGGTGGCCAGGACGGTCAGCGAGGTGGTGACGGCGTCGACCGCCTCCCGATCGCCGGTGATGGTGACCCCGCGGGCGCGCACCCGCTCGGCATCCTCGGCGAGCAGCACCGTGCCCCGGTCCAGGATCACGACGCCACCGAAGAGCTTCTCCACCTCGCTGATCAGGTGGCTGGAGATGACGATCGTGCGCGGGTGCTCGATGACGTCGGCCAGGAGGGTGTCGTAGAACGCGTACCGCGTGGGCGCGTCCATCCCGAGATGGACCTCGTCGAACATCGTCAGCGGTGCCCGGCTGGCGAGTCCGACCACCGCCCCCAGGGCGGACTGCTGCCCGCGGGAGAGCTGTCGTGGCGCCTTCCCGCGATCCAGATCGAACAGGTCGACCAGGCTCTGGGCGTAGTCGGCATCCCAGGTGGGCCAGGTGCGGGCGAAGTAGTCGAGGTTGGCGCGGACCTTGATGTCGGGGCTGACGTCGCCCGCCTCGCGGACGAGGCAGACGCCGGCCATCACGCGCTCGTTCTCGAACGGGTCCTCCCCCTCGATCAGGACCTCGCCGGAGGCGGGGGGCCGGAGCGAGGCGAGGGCGGACAGCAGCGTGGTCTTGCCCGAGCCGTTGCGCCCCAGCAGGCCGTAGATGCCGCCGGCCTCGAGATCGAAGGTGGCGCCGGTGAGGGCATGGGTGCGTCCGTACCGCATGCTCAGGTTGCGGACGGAGACGGAGAAGCCGGTCATGATGGCTGCCCTTCGGTCGGACGATCGCTGTGGTCGGTGAGGTGGCGGACGAGGTCGTGGGTGGTCAGGCCCAGGTGCCGGGCCTCCTCCAGCACGGGGTCGAGGCGATCGGCGAAGAACGCCTCCCGGCGCTCCTTGCGCATCCGCTCCCTGGCCCCGTCGACGACGAACATGCCGACGCCTCGCTGCTTGTGGAGCACCCCGTCCTCGACGAGCTCGGAGAATGCCTTGGCCGCGGTGGCCGGGTTGATCCGATAGGTCTGGGCGTACTGGGTGGTGGACATCACCTGGTCTCCGTCCCGAAGGCGTCCGGCGAGGATGTCGCCGCGGATCTGGTCGGCGATCTGCAGGTAGATCGGATCGCGTCCGTCGAACATGCCGACCCCCGTTCTCTGGTTCATTACTCGACTAATGAACCAGAGAACCGACAGCGTGTCAAGGTCGCCCGCACCGCGGGCGTGGGGTCAGCGGATACGCCGCCCGGCGCGCACCACCGCGGCGGGCCGCGCGAGCACGCCGATGTCCTCCCGCGGATCGGTGGGGTAGACCACGAGGTCGGCCGGTGCGCCCTCGCTGAGTCCCGGTGCGCCGAGGAACTCCCGAGCCGACCAGGTGGCGGCGGCGATCACGTCGACGGCGGGAATACCAGCCGCCACGAGTGCGGCAGCCTCCTCCGCGATCCGGCCGTGCCCGATCGCGCCGCCGGCGTCGGTGCCGAGCAGCAGCCGCACCCCAGCCGCGTGGAGGGTACGGACCTGCTGGTGGCGGCGGGCGTGCATCGCTCGCATCCGGGCGGCGAAGCGCGGATACTTCGCCTCCCCCTGCACCGCGATGGCCGCGAAGTTGTCCACCTGGAGCATGGTCGGGACCACCGGGACCCCGGCTGCCGCGGCCCGCTCGATCTGCGCGGCGGTCATCCCGGTGCCGTGCTCGATGCAGTCGACGCCGGCGTCGAGGAGGTCGTCCACGGACTCGGTGGCGAAGGTGTGCACCGTCACCCGCGCGCCGGCGGCGTGGGCCGCCGCGACGCCCAGGCGCAGCTGCTCGGCCGGCCAGAGCGGCGCGAGATCGGCCTCGGCACCGGCGGCCCGGTCGATCCAGTCCCCCACCAGCTTCACCCAGCCGTCGCCACGCTCCGCCTCCTCGGCCATGGCCTCCGGGAGCTCCTCGACGGCGTCCAGCTCCCTGGCGTAGTGGCGCAGGTAGCGCTTGGGCCGGGCGAGGTGCCGGCCGGCACGGATGATCCTGGGGGCGAGCGGCTCGTCGTCGAGCCAGCGGGTGTCGGCCGGGGAGCCGGCGTCGCGGACCAGGGTCGTGCCGGCCCGCAGATCACTCGCCGCCTGCTCCCGGGCGGTCGTGGGGTCGACGGGGCCGTCCGGGCCGAGGCCGATGTGGCAGTGCACGTCCACCAGGCCGGGCAGGACCCACCCGCCCAGGTCCTGAGCCGGCCCCGGGTCGGTGGACGTGATCCGGCCCCGGTGCACCCACCATCGGGCCGTCGACGGCCCGGTGTCCCGGCCGGCGAGGACCGGACCGGTCAGGCGCCAGGTCTCCTCCACGGGCTCGAGCAGATTCAGCGGCGCAGGAACTTGTCGAAGCCGGGCGGCAGATCCAGTGACGAGGGGTCGACGTCGTCGGCGGACGCGCCCGTCCCGCCGACGCCGAACGAGGACCCGCTCGGCGCGGGCTTGGACGTGCGCTGAGCCAGCTCGCGCTCCTGCTGGGCGCGCTTGGCCGGGTTGCCGGACTTACCCTTCTTCCGCTTCGGCGGGGGCGCCATCTTGCCCTTGGACTTCTTGCCGCCGCCGGGCAGACCGCCCATGCCCGGCATCCCACCAGGCATCCCGGGCATGCCGCGGCCGCCGCTTGCCGCCATCGAGCGCATCATCGTCTTGGCCTGCTCGAAACGCTCCAGCAGCCCGTTGATCTCACTCACGGTCGTGCCCGAACCCTTGGCGATCCGCGAGCGTCGCGAGCCGTTGATGATCTTCGGGTTGGACCGCTCAGCCGGGGTCATCGACTGCACCATGGCCTCGATGCGGGTGACCTCGGACTCGTCGAAGTTCTCCAGCTGCTCGCGCATCTGCCCCATCCCGGGCAGCATCTCGAGCATCTTCTTCATCGGGCCGAGCTTCTTCAGCTGCTGCATCTGCTGCAGGAAGTCCTGGAGCGTGAAGTCCCCGTCACCGGAGATCTTGTTCGCCAGGTCCTCGGCCTGCTCGGCGTCGAAAGCCTTCTCGGCCTGCTCGATCAGGGTGAGCATGTCACCCATGTCGAGGATGCGGGAGGCCATCCGGTCGGGGTGGAACCGCTCGAAGTCACCGAGCTTCTCACCGGTGGAGGCGAACAGCACCGGAGCCCCGGTCACGGTCCGCACCGACAGGGCCGCGCCACCGCGCGCGTCGCCGTCGAGCTTGGAGAGCACCACACCGGTGAAGCCGACACCGTCGGCGAACGCCTGCGCTGTGGTGACGGCGTCCTGACCGATCATCGCGTCCAGGACGAACAGGGTCTCGTCGGGGCTGACGGCGTCGCGGATGTCCGCGGCCTGCTGCATCATCTCCGCGTCGACACCGAGCCGGCCGGCCGTGTCGACGACGACCACGTCGTAGAACTTCTCCCGCGCGTGCTCGAGACCAGAGCGCGCCACCTGGACCGGGTCGCCGAAGCCGTTGCCCCGCTCGGGGGCCCACACGTGCACGCCGGCACGCTCACCGACCACCTCGAGCTGATTGACGGCGTTGGGCCGCTGCAGGTCCGAGGCGACCAGCAGGGGCGTGTGCCCCTGCTCCTTCAGCCAGGCGCCGAGCTTTCCGGCCAGGGTCGTCTTCCCGGCACCCTGCAGACCCGCCAGCATGATCACTGTCGGCGGCCGCTTGGCGAAGGTCAGCTCGCGGGCATCGCCGCCGAGGATCTCGATGAGCTGCTCGTGGACGATCTTGACGATCTGCTGCGCGGGGTTGAGGGACTGGGAGACCTCGGCCGATCCCGCGCGTTCGCGCACAGCGGCGGTGAACGAACGCACCGCCGGCACGGCCACATCGGCGTCCAGCAGCGCCCGGCGGATCTCCGCGACGGTGGTGGAGATATCCGCCTCGGAGAGCCGTCCCTTGCCGCGGAGCGACTTGAACGTGGCGGAGAGCCGGTCGGAGAGGCTGGCGAACACGTGGGATTCCTTCGGGCGGGTGCAGTACTGACTGTGCGCAGGATATCCCGCGCGAGCCCGGGGTCAGTCTCGTGGGCCCTCGGCGCAAGCGCGGAGCACGTTCGCCGTCAGGGTATCCACGAGCTGTGCGCGCCATGCGGTCCACGCCTTGGGGCCGGCTGCCCGGGCGTCGGCCTCGGTCAGGATCCGCAGCAGTTCGACCATCTTGCCGCGCCACGCGAGGGCCCGGGCCACGTCCTGGGCCACACGGGGCTCGTCGACGTCCTGGCTGGTCGCGGTCTCCGCCAGCAGCAGGTGATGGCGTACCAGGGTCACCACGTCGGCACGGTGGGGCTCTGGCACCCCGATCCGCTCGAGCAGGCCCGCCACGATGTGCGCCCCGGCGAGGCTGTGGTCGTCGGCTCCGGCGACCTTGCCGATGTCGTGGAAGATCGCCGCCCAGAGCAGCACGTCCCGGCCGGTTGCGGTCGCGGCGACGCGCACGTTGGCGGCCGTCTGCACCAGGTGGCGGTCCACCGTGTACACGTGCACGGGGCTGCGCTGGGGCCGGTTGCGTACGGCCGCCCACTCCGGGAACCAGCGGGTGACCAGCCCGGCGAGGTCCAGCGCCTCCCAGAGCGGGACCTGGGCCTCCCCTGAGCCCAGCAGGGCCAGCAGGTGCTCACGGGTGGACTCCGGCCACGGTGTCGCCAGCGCGGGTGCCTGCTGCAGCGAGGTGATCGTCACCGGTGAGAGCGGCAGCTTGCTGCGCGCCGCCGTCGCCGCCGCCCGCAGCGGCAGCTCGGCATCGATCTGGGGGCGCGCATCGATGCCCAGGACGAGCTCGCCGTCGTGCTCGACGAGGCCCGGGGCCACCGGGCGCAACCGCGGGGGCCGGCGCCGGCCCCGGACGACGGTGGGCCGCAGGCTCAGCGAGGGCTTGCGCAGGGCCTGCCGCGCGTGCCGCACGGTCGTGTCGAGCGCGTAGGAGATGACCCGGCCGGACTGAGCGATGGCGGCCAGCAGATCGTCGGGGTGCTCGTGGCCCAGCAGGTGCGCGACGTCGTCGGCGTAGACCCGCAGCAGCCGGTTGACCGGCCTGCCGGTCACCCGCGCCAGGGCGTCCCGCACGTCGAGGAGGTGCTCGTAGGCCCGGTCCACTCCCCCGTGCGGACGGTCGGTGAGCCATGTGGCCGCCAGGGCCCGCAGGACGACGGCGTCGCGCAGCCCTCCACGGGCCTCCTTCAGGTCCGGCTCGATGAGGTAGGCGAGCTCGCCATGGCGTTCACCCCGCTCAGCGGTCGAGCCCGTCAGCTCCGGCAGGCGGCGGCGGGCGGAGGAGCGCCAGTCAGCCAGCACGGCCGAGCGCGCATGATGGAGCACCGCCATGTCACCGGCGACGCAGCGCACGTCCAGCAGTCCGACGGCGGCCGGCAGGTCGGCGGAGGCCACATGCCGGCACTCGGCCAGGGTGCGGACCGAGTGGTCGAGGTCGATCCCGCTGTCCCAGATCGGGTACCACAGGCTCTCGGCGAGCGCGGCGACCGCGTCGTGGGAGTGCGTCCGGCCGTCGTGGACGAGCATGAGGTCCAGATCGCTGGCCGGTCCGGCGTCGCGGCGGCCATGGGACCCGACGGCGGTCAGGGCGATCCCGGAGGACGGGTCGATCCCGGTGCTCGAGGTCGCCTCCAGCCACAGCTGGGCGAGCGCCGCGTCGGTCAGGACCGCCAGCCGCTCCCGGTAGGCATGGCCGCCGCCGGGCGGGACCTCGAGGCGAGCGGACCGGAGGCCCCGCAGCAACGGCTGCGGGGCCTCCGGGCGCCCGTCGTGGGACGGAAGTGACATCGCGGTCAGAGCGCGTCGGGACCGTTGGCACCGGTGCGGACGCGGATGACGTCCTCCACCGGCGAGATCCAGACCTTCCCGTCGCCGATCTTGCCGGACTGTGCCGCGCCGACCACGACCTGCGCCAGGTTGGCGGCATCAGCGTCGTCGACGAGCACCTCCACCCGGACCTTGGGGACCAGGTCCACCGTGTACTCCGCACCGCGGTAGACCTCGGTGTGGCCCTTCTGGCGTCCGTACCCGGAGGCCTCGCTGACGGTCAGGCCCCGGACTCCGGCGGCGGACAGGGCCGCCTTGACCTCGTCCAGCTTGTGGGGCTGGATCACTGCGGTGATGAGCTTCATGAGTTGATCCCCTCGTAGGCGGTCTCAGCGTGCTCGGCCAGGTCGATCCCGCGCACCTCGTCCTCCTCGGCGACGCGCCATCCCATGGCGGCCTTGAGGATCAGGCCGATCACCAGGGTGACGATGCCAGAGAAGAGCACGGCGACCAACGCGATCAGGACCTGCACGACGAGCAGGTTGACGCCGTCGCCGAAGAACAGACCACCGTCGGTGGCCAGGAAGCCGATCAGCACGGTGCCGACCAGGCCACCGACCAGGTGCACCCCGACCACGTCGAGGGAGTCGTCGTAGCCGAGCTTGTGCTTGAGTCCCACGGCCAGGGCACACAGCACGCCCGCGACGGCGCCCAGGGCGATCGAGGTGACGGGGGTCAGCGCACCCGCGGCCGGGGTGATGGCCACCAGACCGGCCACGATGCCCGAGGCGGCCCCGAGTGAGGTGGCCTTGCCGTACTTGATCTTCTCCACGAGCAGCCAGCCCAGCACGGCCGCTGCGGCCGCGGTGGTGGTGTTGACCCAGGCCAGACCCGCCACCTCGTCGGCGCCGTAGGCGGATCCGGCGTTGAAGCCGAACCAGCCGAACCAGAGCAGGGCGGCACCCAGCATCACCAGCGGCATGTTGTGGGGCTTGAGCGCCTCGGTGCCGAAGCCCTTGCGCTTGCCGACGATCAGGGCCAGGACCAGGCCGGCGACACCGGCGTTGATGTGCACGACCGTGCCCCCCGCGAAGTCGACGGGGGCGGCGATGCCGGCGAAGGGGCCGTCGTCGGAGAGGAAACCACCGCTCCAGACCATGTGGGCCATCGGGAAGAAGGCGATGGTGGTCCACAGGCCCGCGAAGACCATCCAGGTGGAGAACTTCACGCGGTCGGCGATCGCCCCGGCGATCAGGGCGACGGTGATGATGGCGAAGGTCGCCTGGAAGCCGACGTCGACCATCGTGGGCATCGACGCGCCGGTCTCCTCGTTCAGGACGGCGATCGGGTCGAAGGAGCCACCCAGTCCGAACTGGTCGAAGGGGTTGCCGACGATCCCGCCGATCGAGGCGCCGTAGGACATCGACCAGCCCCAGAGGGGGTAGATGACGCCGATCAGGGCGATCGCCCCGAAGCACATCATCATCATGTTCAGGATGGACTTGGCTCGGGTCATCCCGCCGTAGAACAAGGCGAGACCGGGTGTCATCAGCAGCACCAGGGAGGCTGATACCAGCATCCAGGCGGTGATACCCGTGTCGATAAAGGGTTCCATGCAGATCTCTCCCAGCACCGGCTCGGGCGGCCGGTCTCGGGAGATGACTCTGCAGGGCGGGTGTTTCCCGGGTGACCCGCTGGTGTTACGGCACGGTGACCGATCGCCCGTTCATGTGAACACCGTGTTTCACCGCCGGGGATGTCTCGGGTGCTGGGACGCGCCTCGTCGTCAGGAGAGCAGCGCGTCCACGAACCCGGCCGGGTCGAACGGGGCGAGGTCGTCCGGCCCCTCCCCCAGTCCGACGAACTTCACCGGCACCCCGAGCTCGCGCTGGACGGCGACGACGATCCCCCCCTTGGCGGTGCCGTCGAGCTTGGTCAGCACGATGCCGGTGACGTCCACCGCCTCGGAGAAGACCTGGGCCTGCCGCATCCCGTTCTGACCGGTGGTGGCATCGAGCACGAGCAGCACCTCACTGACCGGGGCGTGGCGGGAGATGACACGGCGGATCTTGCCCAGCTCATCCATCAGGCCCGCCTTGTTCTGCAACCGCCCGGCCGTGTCGACCAGCACGGTGTCGACGCCCGCCTCGCGGCCCGCCTTGACGGCGTCGAAGGCCACCGACGCGGGATCGGCACCCTCCCGGTCGGCGCGCACGACACCGACCCCGACGCGTTCGCCCCAGGTGCCCAACTGCTCGGCGGCGGCGGCCCGGAAGGTGTCGGCCGCACCGAGCAGGACGTCCTTGTCCTCGGCCACCAGCACACGGGCCAGCTTGCCCACCGTGGTGGTCTTGCCGGTGCCGTTGACGCCGACCACCAGCACCGTGGCCGGGTGCGGCCGGCCGTCATCGCCGGTGACCGGACTGACGGCCAGCCGGCGATCCATACCGGGGTCGACCAGGGCGAGCAACTCCTCCCGCAACAGGGCGCGCACCTGGTCGGGGTCGGTGGTGCCGAGCACCTTGACGCGGGTGCGTAGCGCCGTCATCAGTTCATCGGTCGGGCCCGAGCCGAGGTCGGCGAGCAGGAGCGTCTCCTCGATCTCCTCCCAGTCGGACTCATCGAGGTCACCACGGGAGAGCAGCGAGAGCAGCGTGCTGCCGAGCCCGCCCGAACGGGCCAGGCGTTCGCGCAGCCTGACCATCCGGCCGGCGACCGGCTCAGGGCGCTCGAGTGCCGGGGCCGGCTCGACGGTGGCCGTCGTCGTCGGCGCGTCACCGGTGCCGACGGGCGGCGCCTGGGTGGCGGTGCCGGAGTCGGAATCGACGTCGGAGTCGGGCCGCTGCTGCGTCCTCTCCTCCGGCGTCCCCTCGGCGCGGCGGCCCGAGCGCCCGCGTAGCAGCCCGAGGCCACCGCCGACGACGACCAGGACGCCGAGAACCAGATACAGCCAGATATCACCCAAGATCTCCACCGGCCCAGTCTCGCTCACACCGCAGCGATGGTGCGAATCCGGATGCTCAGCTGGGCGAGCGCTGCTTGACCACCGAGCCGAGATCGACCGGACGGTGGTAGGCCTCGCCGTCCTCGGCCATCGCCATCAGATCCGCGACCAGGAGGTCGCGGCCGCGATCGAGGTCTGCGGGCGCGGAGGCCCCGGTCTCGCGGCGGAGGCCGGCGACCGACTCGCGCAGCCACACGCGCAGGCCCTCCTCCGGGAGCCGGCGTAGGAGCAGGGCGATCAACAGGACGAACGCGGCACTGATGGCGGCGAACAGGACGAGCAGCACTCCGGTCACAGGGCGAGTATGCGCCGGTTCGGCGCCGCGGCTGTGCGACGCGCCGCGTCGCGCCGGTGCCGGCCGGTGACCTCGGACACAGCCGTCAGGACTCAGCCTCTGGTGCTCAGCCGGCGTCCTCACGCTCGGCGAGGCGCTGGCTGATGAGGGTGGTGACGCCGTCGCCTCGCATCGTGACGCCGTAGAGCGCGTCCGCGATCTCCATCGTACGCTTCTGGTGCGTGACCACGATGAGCTGGGAGTCCGAGCGCAGCTCGCGGAAGATCTCCAGCAACCGGCCGAGGTTGACGTCGTCGAGCGCCGCCTCCACCTCGTCCATGACGTAGAACGGACTCGGCCGCGCCTTGAAGATCGCGACCAGCAGCGCCACAGCGGTCAGCGATCGTTCGCCGCCGGAGAGCAGCGAGAGCCGCTTCACCTTCTTACCGGGCGGCCGGGCCTCGACCTCGATGCCGGTGGTCAGCATGTCGCCGGGTTCGGTGAGGACCAGTCGACCCTCGCCGCCGGGGAAGAGTCGGGAGAAGACCTGCTCGAACTGGGCGGCGGTGTCGGCGTAGGCGGAGGTGAAGACCTCCTCGACCCGGGCGTCGATCTGGGCGACGATGTCGAGCAGGTCGGCTCGGGACTTCTTCAGGTCGGCCAACTGGTCGGTGAGGAACTTGTGGCGCTCCTCCAGCGCCGCGTGCTCCTCCAGTGCCAGCGGGTTCACCTTGCCGAGCAGCGTGAGCGCCCGTTCGGCGGCTCGCAGCCGCTTCTCCTGCTCGGCCCGCACGTACGGCCTGGGCTCCTCGGCGGCCTCCTGCCCCGGCGCGGGCACCGGTGGGACGAGCTGGTCGGGGCCGTACTCCGCGACCAGCACCTCGGGATCGAGGCCCAGCTCGTCCACGGCGCGCTGCTCGAGCTGATCGATACGCAGTTTCTGTTCCGCGCGCGCGACCTCGTCCCGGTGGACCACGTCGGTGAGCCGGGAGTGGCGGGCGGAGAGTTCGTCGAGGCGGCCACGCACCTCGGTCAGCGCCTCGTCCCGGCGGGCGCGTTCGTCCTCGGCGCCCTGACGACGTCCGGCCGCGAGCTGCAGCGAATGCTCGATCGCGGCCAGGGCCCGGGTGGCACCCTCCCGGACGGTGGCTGCCACCTCCGCCTGCGCCGCGCGGCGGCGGGCGCGGCGCTCGGCGGCCTCGCGCGCCTCTCGCTCCGCCTTCGCGGCCCGCTCCAAGGACTCCGCGCGCCCGCTCAGGGCCCGGACGCGCTCCTCGACCGTGCGCAGCACCAGCCGCGCATCGGTCTCCTGGGCGCGGGCCGTGGTGGCGGCCTCGGACCACCGATCGCGCTCCTCGGTCGCCGCGGCCAGCTCGTTCTCGCTCTCGACCGGTTCCTGCTGGGCCCGGGCGAGCCGGTCGGCGATCTCGGCGAGCGCCTCGGCGTGCTCGGTGCGGGCGTGCTCGGCCTTCTCGATCGCCGGCGCGATCCGCTCGGCCTCGGCGTTGGCCGCGCGCATGGCCGACCCGTGCTGACCGAGTCGCTCGGCTACGGCCGCCAGCTCGGCATCGGAGTCGTGCAGCGCCGTCAGGGTACGGTCCACCTCGGCCTGGGCGGAGGCGACGGCCTCGCGCGCCGGGCCCAGCGCGAACCGCGCCTGCTCGGTCTGCGCGGCGGCCGCGGCGATCTGCTTCTCGGCCTCCTCCCGGGCGGCGTGCAGCTCCAGCACGCTGGGTCCGGCGGTGCTGCCGCCCCGGGCGTGCGCAGGGCCGATCACGTCGCCGTCGAGGGTGACGGCCACGAGCCGGCCGGACTCGGCGCAGACCCGGCGCGCACTCGCCAGATCCTCGACCACCACGACGTCGCGCAGCAGCAGCGCCAGGGCGCCGCGGATCGACTCGGCTCCGCGGACCACCTCGACGGCCCACCGGCCGGCCGGCGGCGCCGGGCTCGGTTCCGGGGCCGGCTCGGATGCGCTCTCGGACTCGTGCGACCGCGCGAGCAGCAGTCTGGCCTGGCCGGCGTCCTCGGCGCGGACGTGCCGCAGGGCGTCGACGGCGGCGTCGACCGAGTCCAGCGCAGCCGCGTCGGCGAGCGGTCCGAGCGCCGCGGTGACGGCCGCCTCGTATCCCGGTTCCACGGTGAGCAGCTCGGCCACCGGCCCGAGCACCCCGATGAGTCCGTCCGCCTCGAGCACCGTGGCGGTGGCGTCCTTGCGGGTGAGGGAGAGAGCGAGCGCATCGCGGCGTGCCGTCGCGGTGGCGCGCGCACCGTCCGCCTCCCGCTCGGACTCGGTGAGCGCGCGGACGTCCTCCTGCGCCCGCTCAAGCGCCTCGACCGCGCGCTCATGGGCGGCATCGAGGTCTTCCTCACCCTCGGCCTGACCCACGGCCTGCTGTTCGAGCGCGGCGAACTCCTGCCCGGCTGCGCGCGCGCGCTCGGTCGCTGCGGCGAGGTCGTGGCGCAGCCGCTCCAGCTCGGCCTCGGCGGCCTCGACCTTCCCGCGGGTGGCCGCCACCTGACCGGTCAGGCGCGCAAGTCCCTCACGCCGGTCGGCGACGCCCCGGTGCACGGCGGCCAGCGCCTTCTCGGCCTCGGCGGAACGCTGCTCGGCGCGCGAGCGCTCGCCGACCGCCGCCTCCAGCGCCTCCCGCGCTTGCTGCGCCTCGGTGGCGAGCTCGGCCTCGGCCTCCCGTGCCCGCGCGGCCTGGGCCTCGAGGTCGTCGGGGTCACGCCGGTTCTCCTCGGCGGCCACCGGTGCTCCGAGGAGGCGGCACCGCTCGGCGGCCAGGGTCTCGGTGCCGCGCAGGCGCTCGCGCAGCGAGGAGAGCCGGTACCACATCTCGGTCGCCTCGCTCAGGGCGGGCGCCGCGGCTGCGGCCTCGCCCTCCAGTCGTGTCAGTTCCGCACGCGCGTCCTGCTGCGCCTTCTCGACGGCGTCCCGCTCCTGGCGCAACGCCGTCTCGTCCTCGATCTCCTGGGCGAGGGAGGAGGTCAGCTGCACGAGGTCGTCGGCGAGCAGCCTGGCCCGGGCATCGCGCAGGTCCACCTGGACCACCTGGGCGCGCCGGGCGACGTCGGCCTGCTTGGCGAGAGGGCCGAGCTGACGGCGGATCTCGCCGGTGAGATCGCTGACCCGTGCCAGGTTCGCCGCCATCGCCTCGAGCTTGCGCAGCGCCTTGTCCTTGCGCTTGCGGTGCTTGAGCACACCGGCGGCCTCCTCGATGAACCCGCGCCGCTCCTCCGCGGTGGCCTGCAGGACCGCGTCCAGGCGCCCCTGCCCGACGATCACGTGCATCTCCCGGCCCAGACCGGAGTCGGAGAGCAGATCCTGGATGTCGAGCAGCCGGCACGCGTTGCCGTTGATCGCGTACTCGGAGCCCCCGCCCTGGAACAGGGTGCGCGAGATGGTGACCTCGCTGTACTCGATCGGGAGGGCGCCGTCGGCGTTGTCGATGGTCAGCGAGACCTCGGCCCGGCCCAGCGGCGGCCGCGAGGACGTCCCGGCGAAGATGACATCGGCCATGGCCCCGCCGCGCAACGATTTCGCCCCCTGCTCGCCCATCACCCAGGCGAGGGCGTCGACCACGTTGGACTTCCCGGACCCGTTGGGCCCCACCACACAGGTGATACCGGGCTCGAGGGAGAGCGTCGTCGCAGACGCGAAGGACTTGAATCCTCGCAGCGTCAGCGTCTTCAGGTGCACGCCGACAGCCTAGAGGGTGCCTGCTCAGTCCTCGTCGTCGGCGGGCTCGTCCCCGGGCACGATGTCGGCCTGCTCGGCGACGTCGGCCTCGTCGGCCAGCCCGTCCAGGTCCGGCCGGGCGGTGCGGGGGTGGTAGTCCTCCCCGCGGGCGGGTACCTCCTCGGCGGCGTCCGCGTCGGCCTCCTCGGCGAGGGAGACCGGCTCATCGGAACCGGGCTCGACCAGACCGGCGTCCCGCCAGCCGTGGGCTCCTGGTGCGGTGCTCATCGCTCCTCCTCCTCGCTCGGATACATCGTGACCCCTCCATGGTGGACCAGGATCCGGTGCTCCCGCCAACGGAGCCGGTCACGGCAGCGGATCATCCCGCGACGCCGACCTGTCGATAGGGATCGGCCGGATAGACGCCGAGGATCGTGACCTCCCGCGTGAAGAAGGACAGCTCCTCGAGCGCCCGCCTCACTGGCAGGTCGTCGGGGTGTCCGTCGACCTCGGCGAGGAACTGCGTCGCCACGAACTCACCGCCGACCATGTAGCTCTCGAGCTTGGTCATGTTGACGCCGTTGGTGGCGAAGCCGCCGAGCGCCTTGTACAGGGCGGCGGGGAGGTTGCGCACCCGGAACACGAACGAGGTGATCGTGGGCCCGTTGCCGGCTTCGACGGCGGCCGGCTGCGGGGCGAGCACCACGAAACGGGTGGTGTTGTGGTCGGCGTCCTCGACGTCGGCGGCGAGGATGTCGAGCCCGTAGATCTCCGCCGCCAGCGGGGGCGCGATCGCGGCCCGGGTGGGGTCGGCCGCCTCGGCCACCTCGCGCGCCGCACCGGCGGTGTCGCCGGCCACGATCGCCTCCAACCCGTGGGCTCGGATGATCTCGCGGCACTGGCCGAGCGCATGCACGTGCGAATGCACCGTGCGCACGGTCTCGAGCCGTGCACCGGGAACGGCCATGAGCATGAACCGGATCCGCAGGAAGTGCTCGGCGACGATGTGCAGGCCGGAGGTCGGCAGGAAGTGATGGATATCGGCCACCCGGCCGGCGAGGGAGTTGTCGATCGGGATCAGCGCGAGATCCGCTTCTCCCGCCTCGACGGCCGCGAAGACGTCCTCGAACGAGGCGCACGGCAGCGACCGGGCGTCGGGGTAGTGCTGCCGGCACAGGATGTCCGAGTTGGCCCCGGGCTCCCCCTGGTAGGCGATGCGTCGCTGAGTCACGGCCGTCATCCTGCCACGGCCGTGACCGCCCTCGTTCCCGCGGTCCACCGGCGCGCGGTGGTTCTCAGCGGGAGGCGGCCTCGCCGCCGGGGGTGAAACCGTGGCGCTGTCCGAGCCGCGCGAGGATCTGCTGCGCGACCGCCAGATCGGCTCGGCCCTCGACGGCGCCGGAGAAGGGCCGCTCGCCGGTGGTCACCAGCGCGTGGAAGGCGGCCAGCTCGTTCTCGAACGCCTCCTGCTGGGAGGTGCGGTGCTCGCTGCGTACTTCCGCGCCGTCGGCCCCACGCTCGACGACGGTCAGGACCGTCGGGGCGTTGAGCAGGTAGGGCACGGAGAAGACGAGACTCACGCTGCCGCCGTCGTGGTGGAAGGTGACGGTCTCGCGGTAGTCGGGG
Organism: Ruania suaedae; assembly: GCF_021049265.1. Taxonomy (NCBI): domain Bacteria; kingdom Bacillati; phylum Actinomycetota; class Actinomycetes; order Micrococcales; family Ruaniaceae; genus Ruania; species Ruania suaedae. The sequence continues at coordinate 1,307,337 of NZ_CP088018.1, read as the reverse complement.
TACTCGGGGAGGAAGTGCCAGCCCAGGTGCAGGCGGGCTCCGGAGGCGAGCGCGCCGAGGACCTCCACCGAGCCCGGGCCCTCGTCGGAGGCGCCCCAGCTGGTGGCCGACTCGACGTCGCTGATCGGGTGGCCCAGGTGCCGCAGCAGCGAGATGTCGTGCACGATCGAGCCGATGATCACGCCTTCGTAGAGGCCGCGCCAGCGCGGCGGGGTCTCGGCGCCGAGGGCCTGGTCCAGCGCTGTGGCGGTGGGCCCGACGGCTGTGGCCAGCTCGTCCGGGTCCACGTCACCGGCCGGCGGGAGCAGCCGGGCGAATTGCAGCTGGGCGGTCGAGGTGGGGTGCAGGATCTCCACGCCGACGGCGCGCACCCGGCGGCCTTCGAGCGCCCGCGCGGCCCCCGCGGTGGCCGGGTCGTACTCCTTCATGTACCCGAGCTGGACCTTCGCTCCGGCGGCCACGGCGGTGTCGATGGCGTCGACCTCGGCCTCGGCGAGGGCCAGCGGCTTCTCCGCCAGCACCGCCAGGCCGGCGTCGGTCAGGGCCACCACGTCGGCGCCGTGGGTGCCGGTGGTGGCCACCAGCACGGCGTCCAGCGGGCAGCTGCCCTCGGCGTGGGCCGCCACCAGCGCGGCGCGCGAGGTGAATCGTCCGGCCACGCCGTAGCGGTCGGCGACGGCGTCGGTACGCTCGGCCGAGAGGTCGGCCACGGCGGCGATCTCGAACAGATCCCAGCGCCGGGCGAGCAAGGGCAGATGGACGCTCTGGGTGACGGCGCCGAGGCCGAGCACGCCGATCCGGACACGTGTCATGCGAGGTCTCCCATCGGGAACCAGGGGGTGAGGGCGTCGCGGTTGCGGACCTGGTGCTCCTGCGGCCGGCCGGGGTCGTCACCGGGCTGGGGGATGACGTCCTGCTCGATGACCAGCCAGCCGTCGTAGCCGCTGCGCAGGATCTGGGACATGACGGCCTCGACGTCCAGGTCGCCCTCCCCCAGCGGCACGAAGGCGCGCTCGGTCCAGACCTGGCGCATCCCGGCCTTGCGGGCCACCACATCGCGCAGCACCGCCGTGCGCACGTCCTTGAGGTGCAGGTGGTCGATCCGGCCGGACCACCGCTGCAGCCCCTCGAGCGGGTCGCCGCCGCCGATGATCAGGTGACCGGTGTCGAAGGTCAGGCCGATATCGGTGCGGGCCAGGAGCTCGTCGATCTCGTCCGGGGTCTCCACGTGCGTGCAGGCGTGGTGGTGGAAGGTCGGCCGCAGGCCGTGCTCGGCCGCGATCTCGACGGCGGCGGTCACGTTCCGCGCCAGCGTGTCCCACCCGCTGGGACCCAGGCTCAGGCCTTCCCCGCCGCCCGGGTTCGCGCGACGGGCCGCGGAGCCGGAGTCGGCGAGAGTCGGGCGGGGCGCAGTGGCAGGGTGCAGCGAGGCGCCCTCGGCGAAGAACGCCATCGCGTCGCGGTATCCGGGCAGGGCGGCGGCGAAGGCATCGTCGTCGGTGAACGGCATGTCCACCCAGCCGCCGGCCAGGGCGAGCGAGTGCCGCTGCAGCCGGTCGCGCAGCTCCTCGCCACGGCCGAGCATGCCGATCGGTCCGGAGTCGATCCCGGCATAGCCCGCTGCCGCGACCATGGCGGCGATCTGCTCGGGCCCGGGGAGCTCGACGCCCTCCTCGGCGTCCAGCTCGAAGACGCCGTAGGAGACGGGAGCGTTGGCGAGGGTGATCATGACTGCGACTCCGAGGGGAAAGCGAGGCTGGCGGCCTGACGCACGCCGGTCACCGGCCAGCGGCTGGTGACGGCCTTGGCGCGGGTGTAGAAGTTCAGCCCCTCCCGGCCGTAGATGTGGGTGTCTCCGAAGAGCGAGTCCTTGCGACCGCCGAAGGAGAAGGAACCGGCCGGGACCGGGATCGGGACGTTGATCCCCACCATGCCTGCCTGGACGCCGCGCTGGAACTGGCGGGCCGCGGCACCGGAGGAGGTGAAGATGGCCGCGCCGTTACCGTAGGGGTTGGCGTTGACGATCGCGAGCGCCTCGTCCAGATCGGCTGCGTGCACGATCACCAGCACCGGTCCGAAGATCTCCTCGGTGTAGGCGCTCGAGGTGAGCGGCACCTGGTCCAGGAGCGTGGGACCGACGAAGTAGCCGGCCTCGTGGCCGGACACGGTCAGGTCGCGGCCGTCGAGCACGACGCGGGCGCCCTCCTCCTCGGCCCGTCCGACGAGAGAGCGGATGCGCTCGCGGGCCTGGGGGGTGATGACCGGGCCCATCTCGGAGCGCTCGTCCGAGGACGGGCCCACCACGACGCTGCGGCCGCGTTCGGCGACGGCCTCGACCAGTGGAGCGGTCTGCTCCGGCGTGCCGACCGCCACCACCACCGAGATCGCCATGCAGCGCTGCCCGGCCGAACCGAAGCCGGCGGCGACGAGGTGGTCGGCGGTCTCGGCGATGTCGGCATCGGGCATGACCACGGCGTGGTTCTTGGCACCGCCGAGGGCCTGGACCCGCTTGCCGGCCGCACTCGCGCGCTGGTACACGTGCTGCGCGATCGGCGTGGATCCGACGAAGGAGACCGCCTCGATGCCGGGGTGGTCGAGGATGCCATTGACGAGGTCGGGGCCGCCGTGGAGCACGTTGAAGACCCCGGCCGGCAGCCCGGCCTCGGCCCACAGGTCGGCGATCAGGAGCGCGGCGGAGGGGTCGCGCTCGGAGGGCTTGAGGATGAAGGCGTTGCCGGCCGCGATCGCGATCGGGGCCATCCACATCGGCACCATCACCGGGAAGTTGAAGGGGGTGATCCCGGCGACCACGCCGAGAGCCTCGCGATAGGAGTAGACGTCGACCCCGGTGGAGAGCTGGTCGGTGTAGAACCCCTGCGCGAGCTGCGGCAGTCCGCACGCGAAGTCGATGTTCTCCAGCCCGCGGGTGATCTCACCCTGGGCATCGTCGATCGTCTTACCGTGCTCGAGGGCGACGATGCGCGCCAGTTCGTCGCGCCGCGTGGCCACCAGGTGCCGGAAGGCGAAGAGGACCGCGGAGCGCTTCGAGACCGAGGTCTGGGACCACGCCTGGTAGGCAGCAGTGGCTGCCGCGACGGTCTCCTCGAGCTCGGCCGGACCGGCCGTGGGGGCGACCGCGATGACTTCCCCGGTGGCCGGGTCGGTGATCTCGATGTCGGGACCGCCACTGCTCCGGCGTTGCCCGTTGATGACGTGTTCCACGCTCCGCGCGCCCATGGTGCCTCCCGTACCGACCTCGACGACGGCGACCGGTCACGCGACCGGCGGCCGCCGTCATCGTCCCACCGAAAGTCCGTCCAGCGCAAACTTTGTCCGGACATACGGGGGTAGAACTAGGTCATTGGTCAGGACACATCCGCTCGGTTCAGGGCCGGCGGCCTGGTGTCAGTCAGTGGGGAACCACAGCGCGATCTCGCGCGCGGCGCTCTCGGCCGAGTCGGATCCGTGGACGAGATTCTGCTGGACCTTCAGGCCCCAGTCCCGGCCCAGGTCCCCCCGGATGGTGCCGGGAAGGGCGCCGGTCGGGTCGGTCGCGCCCGCGAGGGTCCGGAACCCCTCGATGACCCGGTGCCCCTCTACCACGGCGGCCACGACCGGGCCGGAGCGCATGAAGTCGACGAGGGGACCGTAGAACGGCTTGCCCTCGTGCTCGGCGTAGTGCGCCGCCAGCAGGTCCTCCGGTGCGGTCCGCAGGGCGAGGGCGGCCAGCGTGTACCCCTTGGCCTCGATCCGGCGCAGGATCTCACCGGTCAGTCCACGGCTGACGCCGTCCGGCTTGATGAGGACCAGGGTGCGTTCGATGTTCTCGCTCATACCCGCGAGCGTATCGGCCCCAGCAGGTCTAGGCCGACCCCTCGGATCCGGCCGCGGCGATGCGCTCGGCGCGCTCGCGGTCGATCTTCGAGCCGAGCCAGACGGCGGTGACCCAGACCACCACGAAGACCCCGCCCAGGAACCACAGCGCGGGGATCACCAGCCCCCCGAGCACGATCAGCACCTGCACGAGGGAGCCGAGCACCAGGCCGAGCCGGCGGGTGCGCTGCAGCCGCGCGGCCATCGCGCACCAGAGGATCAGGACGGCACCGACAGTGGCGATCGCCCACGGTTGCGCCACCCGGAGGCCGTACGCCGCGAGCACGGCGAAGAAGACCAGCAGCACCTCCAACCACAGGACGCTGGTGCAGAACAGGGGACGTGCCGGGCGAGGTGGCTTGGCAGCCGCCCCGTTCGGACTCGTCGAGCTCGTGGTCACCGCTCCAGGCTAGTGCGGGCCCGCTCTACTCCTCGCCGAAGCCGGCGTCGACCTCGGCCTGGACGGCGTCCAGCGCCTGCGCCGCTTCCCGGCCGCTGGCCTGGAGCGCGAGCTCGTCACCGCCGGTGAGCCCGAGGCCCATGATCGCCAGGACGCTCGCGGCATCGACCCCGTTGAGGCTGACCTCGGCGTCGAACGTCCCCACCCGACGGGCGAGCAGCGCGGCCGGTCGCGCGTGCAGGCCGAGCCTGTTGCGCAGCACCAGCGTGCGGGAGAGAACCTCGCCCCGATCAGGTGCGTCGCGCGCATCGCCGGTGTCTGCCGGCGCGCCGGCGGTCGTCACGGACCCGAAGCCGGCACCGGCCTCATGCGCGGCGGCCAGGACGGCCGGCCCGTCCCCTCCCCCCTGCGCCGTGACCGCGGCCGCCACGGCGCCCTCGACGAAGGGCGCGTCGGCCTGGAGCACGCGCTCGTCGTCGAGCATCTCCACCACGGACTCGGCCGTGAAGGCGGCGGAGCCGAGATCGGTGAGGATGACCACACTGCGGGCGCCGCCGTCGAGCAGGTCGGTCACGGCCCCTTCCACGAGGTCGTAGCTGGTGCCGATGCGCCCGTCCTCGGTACCGCCGGCCGGCCGCAGTGACACCTGCGGCGCCATCTGCGCGGCGACCTCGGCGACACCGGCGGCCAGGGCGGCCGAGTGGGAGACGAGCACGAGCGCCGTCGTGGGCTCACTCATCGGCCGCACCACTCGCACCGGCCACCTCGGCGGCCGCTCGCAGCAGCAGCGCGCTCGACTGCGCACCCGGGTCCCGGTGACCGGCCGCACGCGCGCCGAGGTAGCTGGCGCGTCCCTTGCGCGCCACCCACGGCTCGGTGGCCTCGGCCCCGGCCTGAGCCGCCTCGGCCGCCGCCTGCAGCGCCGCCTGCGCCGTTCCGCCGGAGGTGGCGACCGCACGGGCCGCGTCGGCTGCCGGGGCCCAGGCGTCGACCATCGTCTTGTCCCCCGGCTCGGCCTTGCCCCGGGCCACGATCCCGGCCAGCGCGGCCTCGAACAGGTCAGCGACCCCAGCCGCGTCGAGGTTCTCCCCCACCGCCTTGGCGGCTCGCAGGTAGGCGGTGCCGTACAACGGCCCCGCGGCCCCGCCGACCGTCGACATCAGCGTCTTGGCCACCAGGGCCAGCACGTCGGCGACCGTCTCGGTCCCGGTGGTCTCGAGCTTGCCGAGGACCGCCGTGAACCCTCGATCGAGGTTCTCGCCGTGGTCGCCGTCGCCGATCGCCCGATCGAGGTCGATCAGCGCCATCCGGTTCCGGCCTACGACGGCGGCACTCTCGCGCACCCAGGCGAGCGCCCAGTCCGCTCCGAGATCGCCCACCTCACGCCCCCCAGCGCAGCGCGGCGGTGTGTACCGGGGCGTCGTAGAGCTCGAGCAGCTCGTCGTCGACGCGCAGCACCGTGATCGAGGCGCCCTGCATCTCCAGGGAGGTGACGAAGTTGCCCACCAGCGACCGTTCGACGCGCCCGCCGCGCCCCTCCAGCAGGCGGCGTGCGTGCCGGTAGACGATGTACAGCTCCGAGGCCGGAGTCCCGCCCATCCCGTTGACGAGCAGCACCAGCCGGTCGCCGGAGGCCACCTGCAGGTCGTCGGCGACCGCCGCGAGCAGCCGCTCGGTGATCTCGTCGGCGGAGGCCGCCGGGATCCGCTCGCGCCCGGGCTCGCCGTGGATGCCGATGCCGATCTCGATCTCGTCGGTGCCCAGGTCGAAGGACGGCTGGCCGGCGTGCGGCACGGTGCACGCGGTCAGCGCCACCCCCATCGAGCGCACGTTCGCATTGACCCGGGTGGCGATCGCGGCCACCGCGCCGAGGTCGTCGCCGCGTTCGGCGGCCGCGCCGGCGATCTTCTCCACCAGCACGGTGCCGGCCACGCCGCGCCGGCCGGCAGTGTACAAGGAGTCCTGCACCGCGACGTCGTCGTCGACGACGACGCTCGCGACCGTGATGTCCTCCAGCTCGGCGAGCTCGGCAGCCGTCTCGAAGTTGAGGACGTCGCCGGTGTAGTTCTTGACGATGTGCAGCACGCCCGCGCCCCCGTCGGCGGCGACGGTGGCCGCGACGATCGGGTCCGGGGTGGGCGAGGTGAAGACCGGGCCCGGGACTGCGGCGTCGAGCATGCCGAGGCCGACGAACCCTGCGTGGAGGGGCTCATGGCCGCTCCCCCCGCCGCTGACGATCCCCACCTTGCCCGGGACCGCGCCGCCGGCCCGGGAGACGAAGAGCTTCTCCTCGTCGCCGCTGGAGATCACAAGATCGGCGTGGGCGGCCACGAATCCCTCGACCGTCTCGGCCACGACCCGTTGCGGATCGTTGATCAGCTTCTTCATGTCTGCTCCTTCGAGTGCCGCGCGTGGGGTCGGGAGAACGGGCCCGGGGCCCATGGCACCACTGTGGACCGTGCCGGGTGTGCTTGCCTAGTGCCGGGCCCCTCGCGTTCGGCCGCCGTCAGCGGCCGTAGCCCTCCAGCAGCCGCAGCCAGATCTCGCTGATCGTCGGGTAGGACGGGACCGCGTGCCAGAGCCGCTCGATCGGGACCTGTCCGACCACCGCCACGGTCGCGGCGTGCAGCAGCTCCGCGACGTCGGGGCCGACCAGGGTTGCCCCGAGCACGATCTCCCGGTCGGTGTCGACCACCATCCGCGCCCTGCCCTGATAGCCGTCGGCGTGCAGCGCAGCCCCGGCGACCGCGCCGAGGTCGTGGTCGACCACCCGGACCGGGTACCCGGCCTCCTCGGCGGCAGCAGCCGTGAGCCCCACGCTGGCCACCTCCGGATCGGTGAAGACCACCTGCGGGACGGCCTCGCCGTCGGCGGTGGCGACATGGCGCTGCCAGGGCCGGTCCGCCACCTCGGCTCCGCCGGCCCGAGCCACGATCGCGTCCCCCGCCGCTCGGGCCTGGTACTTGCCCTGGTGTGTCAGCAGCGCCCGGTGGTTGACGTCCCCGATGGCGTAGAGCCAGTCCGTGCCGGGCACGCGCAGGGTCTCCTCGACCTCCACCCAGTCGCCGTCGCTGCGGCCCACGACGGACAGCCCGAGGTCATCGGTGCGGGGGCTCCGGCCGGTCGCGACGAGCACCTCGTCGGCCTCCACCACCCGACCGTCGCTACAGGTGAGGCGCACGGGCGCGGAGGGACCGCCGTCGCGGGAGGCCGAGACCACCGTGGTCCCGGTGCGCACGTCCACACCCCGGGCGGTCAGTGCCTCGGTGACCAGCTCCCCGGCGAAGGGCTCCATCCCGGACAGCACCTCGCCGCGGACGAGGACGGTGACGGCGGCGCCCAGATCGCGGTAGGCGCACGCCATCTCCATCGCGACGACCCCGCCGCCCACGATGGCTAGGTGCTGGGGGACCTGTTCGGCACTGGTGGCCTCCCGCGCGGTCCACGGGCTGACCTCGGCGAGCTCGGGCGGCACCATCGCCTCGCTCCCGGTGGCGATCACGACGGCGTGGCGTGCCTGCAGCTGCCGCGTGCCCTCGGAGGAGGTCACCTCCACCGTGCGCTCGGCGATGAGGCGCGCGTGGCCGCGCACCAGATCGATTCCGGCGCCGTCCAGCCACTCCACCTGGCTGGAGTCGTCCCACCCGCTGGTGAAGGCCGTGCGGCGCACCAGGACCTCCGAGGCCTCGAGCACGGGTCGGTCACCGCGGGAGGAATCCACGCCGGTGCCCGGGACACGAGCGGCGGCGCGTTGCGCACTCCCTGGCCGCAACAGCGCCTTGGAGGGCATGCACGCCCAGTACGAGCACTCCCCACCGACCAGCTCGGACTCGACGACCACCGCACTCAAACCGCCGGCGACCACCCGGCCGGCCGCGTTCTCCCCCGGCGGGCCCGCCCCGATGACGATCACGTCCCAGGTCTGCATGCCTACCTCCTCGCCGTGGACACGCCCGCCCCGGTGGGGCCGATGTCTGCGCCGCACATTACGCTCACTGTCATGTCTGCACACACGAGTATCCATCCGCTGCCGGTTCCGCGCACGGCATCATGATCGAGTTCGAGGCCGTCACCAAGCAGTTCGACGACGGCACGCTGGCCGTGCGCGGCATCGACCTGGTGATCCCCTCCCACCAGGTCACCGTCTTCGTGGGCTCCTCCGGCTGTGGGAAGACCACCCTGCTGCGCATGGTCAACCGGATGGTCGAGCCGACCTCCGGCACCGTCAGCATCGACGGTGAGGATGTGGCCGGGCTCGACCCGGTGGCCCTGCGCCGGCGGATCGGCTACGTCATGCAGAGCGCGGGGCTGCTGCCGCACCGCCGGGTGCTGGAGAACATCGTCACGGTGCCGCGGCTGAACGGCATGGGGCGGGCCGAGGCGAGCGAGCTCGGGCTCTCCCTCATGGACACCGTGGGCCTGGACCGGGATTTGGCGGGTCGCTACCCCAGTCAGCTCTCGGGAGGGCAGCAGCAGCGCGTGGGTGTGGCGCGGGGCCTCGCGGTGGATCCGAACATCCTGCTCATGGACGAGCCGTTCGGCGCCGTCGACCCAATCGTGCGGGCGGACCTGCAGAAGGAGCTGCTGCGCCTGCAGGGCAGTCTGGGCAAGACCGTCGTGTTCGTCACCCACGACATCGAGGAGGCGTTCCTGCTCGGTGACCAGGTGGTCATCCTGGAGACCGGGGGTGTCATCGCCCAGCGCGGGACGCCCACCGAGATCCTCGCCTCCCCGGCGAGCGAGTTCGTCGCCGACTTCGTCGGCGCCGACCGCGGCCGCCGGGCGCTGCGGGTGCAGCACCAGGACGGCGTCGCGGTGGTCGTGGACGGCAACGGCCGGCCCGCCGGGGTGTTGTCCGACGAGGCGAGCCGGCCTCCGGCTGCGGCCGGGCACCGGCCCGACCCCGCCCCGCCGTCATGACCTGGCTCTCGGGCAACCTCGACCTGGTGCTCGACCTGACGCTGCAGCACCTGTGGCTGAGTCTGATCCCGATCGTCGCCGGCTTCGTCATCGCCGTCCCGCTCGGTCAGCTCGCCTGGCGCCAGCAGTGGCTGCGAGGGCCGATGCTGTCGCTGGTGGGGCTGCTCTACACGATCCCCTCGCTCGCGCTGTTCGTGCTGCTGCCGCCCATCCTGGGCATCGGGTTCCTCGACCGCGCGAACCTGATCATCGCCCTCACCATCTACGCCGTCGCGCTGATGACCAGGTTCGCCTCGGACGCATTCAGCTCGGTCGAGGTGCATGTCCGGCAGGCGGCGGTGGCCATGGGCTACGACGGCTGGCGCCGCTTCTGGGCGGTGGACCTCCCCCTCGCCGGTCCGGTGCTGCTGGCCGGGCTGCGGGTGGTGGCCGTCAGCACGGTGAGCCTGGTGACGGTCGGGGTGCTGGTCGGCATCGACTCCCTCGGATCGCTGTTCATGGACGGGCTCCAGCGCAACATCCCGCTGGAGATTTTGGCCGGGATCGTCATGACCGCCGTCACCGCCCTCGTGCTTGACGCCCTCCTGGTGCTCGCCGGCCGGGCTCTGATGCCGTGGGCTCGGGCCACCTCGAGCCGACGCGGTGCCGGCGCGCGAGGGGCGGCCGCATGAACCTCTTCGCCGAAGCCCTCGCCTGGCTCGCCGACCCGACCAAGCACGAGGGCGCCAATGCCATCTCCGCCCGGCTGGGCGAGCACCTGTTCTACACCGCGATCGCGATGCTGATCAGCGCGGCCATCGCGATCCCCATCGGCTACGCGATCGGCCACACCGGCCGCGGCAAGCAGATCGCCGTCGCCCTCTCGGGCGCCGCTCGCGCACTCCCCTCGCTGGGACTGCTCACGATCCTGACGCTGCTGGTCGGGTTCGCCCAGGCGCCGGTGGCCGCCACGATCGTCTTCGTCGTGCTCGGCGTCCCCGCCATCCTGGCCGGCGCGTACGCGGGGGTCGAGGCGGTGGACGCAAGCGTCGTCGACGCCGCCCGGGCGATGGGCATGACCGAATGGCAGATCCTGCTCCGGGTCGAGGCACCCATCGGCCTGCCACTGCTGATCGGCGGACTGCGCAGCGCCACCCTGCAGGTCGTCTCGACCGCTGTGCTCGCGTCCTACGTCGGCCTCGGCGGGCTCGGCATCTACATCCAGCGCGGTATCAGCCTGAACACCTACGAGGAGATGCTCGGCGGCGCGCTGATCATCGTGGCGCTCGCGCTCGCCCTCGACATCGCCTTCTCCCTCGCCACCTGGCTGGCCGGCCGCTCCGCCAGCCGGTCACGCCACCACGCAACCGTACGACCCGCCGTTGCTCCGACGGCCACCACGGAAGGAACCCCATGACCACCTCCGCTTCGCCACTGCGACGCCGCCCTGCCGCCACCCGGTTGCTGACCGGTGTCGCCACCGTCTCAGCAGCCGCCCTGCTCGCCGCGTGCGGCGGGAACTCCGACCCGCTCGACACCTCGGGCGAGGAGGACGGCGGATCCGACTCCTCGGCCGTCGTGGTCGGCTCCCAGGCCTACTACTCCAACGAGATCATCGCCGAGATCTACGCCCAGGCGCTCGAAGAGGCCGGAATGGACGTCGAGCGACAGTTCCAGATCGGGCAGCGCGACCGCTATCTCGAGGCGCTGGAGGCCGACGAGATCGACCTCATCCCGGAGTACTCCGGCAACCTGCTGCAGTTCTATGAGACCGAGACCGAGGCGCGCAGCCCGGAGGACGTCGCCTCCGCCCTGCCCGACGCCCTGCCCGACGGCCTGGCCGTGCTGAACCGGGCTGAGGCGCAGGATGCCGACTCCTACAACGTCACCGCCGAGTTCTCCGAGGAGAACGGCATCACCAGCCTGACTGATCTGTCCGGCTACGAGGGCACCATCACCCTCGGCGGGAACGCCGAGCTGGAGAGCCGTCCCTACGGCCCGCCCGGGCTCTCGGAGTTCTACGGCGTCGACGTGGACTTCGTGGCGATCGGCGACAGCGGTGGCCCGCTCACCAAGGACGCGATCCGCAACGGCGACATCACCATGGGCGACATCTACACCGCCGACCCGGACCTCGCCTCCGGCGACTTCGTCACCCTCGAGGACCCGGAGAGCATGATCCTGGCCCAGAACGTCGTCCCGCTGCTCGATGCCGAGCTGGCCGAGGACCTCGCCGAGGTGCTCGACCCGATCAGCGCCGTGCTCACCACCGAGGACCTCATCACCATGAATGCCCGTAGTGTCGAAGAGCAGCTCGACTCGGCGACCATCGCCTCGGAGTGGCTGGCCGAGAACGGGCTCGCATGATCGAGTGAGGAGATGGCTATGCACACGACCGCGACCGTCCTGAGCGACGGGTTCACCCGGGTACGCGAGGTGCTCCACGCAAGCCTCGAGGGGGTCGAGCCGAGCCACCTGGTGGCCCGGCTCGACCCGGAGGCGAACACGATCGCCTGGCTGGCCTGGCATCTGACCCGGGTGCAGGACGACCACGTCGCCGACCTGGCCGGGCTCGACCAGCAATGGACCGCGCGCGGGTGGTCCGAGCGCTTCGGACTGCCGCTCGAGGAGGCCGACCACGGCTTCGGCCACAGCAGCGAGCAGGTGGGTCAGGTCCGTGACATCCCCGTCGACGATCTGCTCGGCTACCACGACGACGTCCACACGGCCACGCTCAGTTACCTGGACCGGCTCGAGGAGTCCGATCTGGATCGGGTGGTCGACGACGCGTGGGACCCGCCGGTCACGCTCGGCGTGAGGCTGGTCAGCGTGCTCGCGGAGGACCTGCAGCACGTGGGTCAGATCGGCTTCATCGCCGGCGTGCTCGCCCGGCAGGGCGCAGCCCGCTGACCGTCAGCGGCTCGTTCGCACCTGCCGGCGCAGCCACTCGTTCCGGGTCTCGATCAGAGTGCGCATGTAGCGGGCCAGGACGAGCCGCTCGGCCAGCCGCCCAAGCGGTCCGAACGGTGCGGCGAAGGCGACCTGGTCGATCATCCGGGTGCCGCCGTCGGGCCGGGACTCGAAGCGGTGCACGTGCGTGAACCACGCGAACGGGCCGCGGACCTGCTCATCGGTGAAGGTCACCGGGGCCTGCCGCGTCGACGTCGGTGGAGGTGACGAACCGGATCATCGGCCCGTGCCGGCGGGGCCGAGCACCTCATCGCGGCGCTCGGCCCAGGCCAGTGCCGAGGAGATCGCCTCGTCGAGCGTGAGTTCGGATCGCCACCCCAGCAGGGCGCGGGCGCGGTCGACGTTCGCGTAGGCACCGACCGTGTCCCCCGGGCGTGCCGGGGCCTCGCGCACCGGCACGGGCCCGCCCGTCACGCGTTCGACGGCCGCGTGCAGCTCGCGCACCGTCACGCCCGCCCCGGTCCCCACGTTCAGGACCACCGTGTCTTCACCGACGGCGTCCAGGACGTCGTCGAATCGCTCCACCGCCCGCACGTGCGCACGGGCGAGGTCCCAGGCGTGGACGTAGTCGCGCAGACCCGTGCCATCGCGCGTGGGTAGGTCGGTCCCGGTGAGGGTGAACTCAGGCTGCTCGCCACGTGCGGTCCGGATCAGCTGGCCGAGCACGTGCGCGGGTTCCGAGGCGTAGATGCCGCTGCGCAGCCCCGGGTCGGATCCGATCGGGTTGAAATAGCGCAGGATCAGGCCGCGCAGCAGACCGGCTCCTGCCATGTCGGTCATCATCTGCTCGACCATCAGCTTGGTGCGGGCGTACGGCGAGGCGGGCTCGACCGGTGCGGACTCATCGACCTCGAAGGTCGGGGACGGTCCGTAGACGGCAGCGGAGGAGGAGAACACCACCTGCGGCCGGCCCGCCGCCACGAGCCCCTCGAACAGCTCGAGCGACTTCGCGACGTTCTCCCGGTAGTAGGTCACCGGGTCCGCCACCGAGTCGGGCACGCTCGCCCGCGCCGCCATGTGCACGGTCACCGACACGTCCGGGTGCTCGGTCACGATCCGGCGCAGCAGGTCGCGGTCGGCGATGTCCCCGCGATAGAAGGCCCGGCCGTGGGTGAACTCGCGCCGGCCACCGACGAGGGAGTCGAGCACCACGACCTGGTGCCCGGCCTCCTCCAGCGCCGTCGCGGTCAGCGAACCGAGGTAGCCGGCGCCACCGGTGACGAGAGCCTTCACCACGCCAGCCTACTGGGAGGCGCCGGCCTCCGGGATGGTGCCGCGAGCCTGACCCGGCCGTCGGGGTGGCTTGTCCTTGCCGAAGACCGCCCGCGCCTCGGCCGCCAGGATGACCGAGCCGGCCACGAGCACCCCGGTGCCGGAGGCGATCTGGTCCTGCTGGCCCTGTTCGGCCAGGTCGGCCGCGCGCGAGATCGCGTTCGGCAGGCTCGCCTCGACGTGCACCTGGTCCGGGTCGAAGACGTCGCGGGCGATCTCGGCGAGATCGTCGACGTCCATCGAGCGCATGGACCGCGACTGGGTGATCACCACCTCGTCCAGCACGGGTTCGAGCACCGAGAGGATGCCCTCGGCGTCCTTGTCGGCCATGACGCCGAGAACGCCGACGAGCCGGGTGAAGGAGAACGCCTCCTCCAGCGCTCGCACCAGCACCGCGGCCGCGGCCGGATTGTGAGCGGCGTCGACCAGCACGGCGGGGCTGGAGCGCACCAGCTCCAGCCGGCCCGGCGAGGTCGCGTCCGCGAAGGCGGCCTCGACGACTTCCGCACCCAGCGCGCCACCGCCGAGGAACTGCTCCACCGCCGTCAGCGCGAGCAGGGCGTTCTGGGCCTGGTGGGCTCCGTGCAGCGGCAGGAAGATGTCGGTGTACAGCCCGCCGGTCCCGCGCAGGTTGACCAGCTGCCCGCCGACGGCGACCGCACGGTCGGCGACCTCCACGTCATAGCCCTGGGCCACCACGCGCGCCCCGCGCTCGACCGCGCGCCGGGCGATGACGGCCGCGACCTCCTCATCCTGCTCCGCGGTGACCACCACAGCCGGCGGGTCGAGCTGCTTGATGATGCCGGACTTGACCTGGGCGATCTCCTCGAGGGAGTGGCCGAGCCACTTCTCGTGGTCACGGGCGATCGGGGTCATCACCGCGATCTCGCCGTCGATCACATTGGTCGAGTCCCACTCCCCGCCCAGGCCCACCTCGACGATCGCCACGTCCACCGGCGCGTCCGCGAAGGCCGCGAAGGCGAAGGCGGCCAGCACCTCGAAGAAGTTCAGCCGCGGGTGGCCCCGCTGCTCCAGCGAGGCGTCGACCATCCGGACGTAGGGCTCGATGTCTCGCCACACGTCCACGAAGGCAGTCGCCGAGATCGGCTCGCCGTCGATCGCGATCCGCTCCCGCACGGTGTGCAGATGCGGGGAGGTGAACCGGCCGGTGCGCAGCCCCATCTCCCGCAGCAACCGCTCGACCATCCGCGCGGTGGAGGTCTTGCCGTTGGTGCCGGTCAGGTGGATCGCGCGGTAGGCGCGCTGGGGGTGGCCGAGCAGATCGACGAGCTCGGCCACCCGGTCGAGCGTCGGGGAGATGTGGTGCTCGGGCGCGCGGGAGAGGATCTCGGCGTAGATCTGCTGCGCCTGCTCCTCCACCTCGCCGCTCATGAGGGCACCTTAGCCAGGTCGATACCGGCCGGCGGTTCCTCATCGCCCACCACCGGCATCACGTCGACGCGCACGCTCACCGCGAGCGTCTCCGCCGCGATGAGGTCCTTGCGGTCGATGACCGCCTGCGCCCACTGCCGCGGGACGGCCAGTGCGAGGGTGATCCGGTCCGAGACGTGCAGGTCGGCCGCCTTGCGCGCGTCCTGCACCTGCCGGATCACGTCCCGGGCGTAGCCGTCGCCGATGAGCTCGTCGTCCAGCTCCAGGTCGAGCACGACGAACCCGCCACCGGGGAGCACCCCGGCCGCGATCGAGTCACCGAACCGGTCCTCGATCTCGGTGGTGAGGGTGAACTCGCCCTCCTGCAGGGCGATCCCGTCCACGACCACCTGGCCCTCGGCGCCGGTCTCCCAGGCGCCGCTGCGAGCGCCGGCGATCGCGCGCTGCACGTCCTTGCCCAGCCGGGGCCCCGCCGCCCGGGCATTCACGGTCAGCTTCGTGTACACGCCGTACTCCCGCGCGGCCCCATCGGCAAGATCACGGATCTCGACGCTCTTGACGTTCACCTCATCGGCGACGAGGTCGGTGAACGGGGTCAGTGCGTCCGGCCGGTCCACCACCACCTTGACGCTGCGCAATGGCTGGCGGACCCGCAGCTGGTTCGCCTTGCGCAGCCCGTGCGTGACCGAGACGACGTCTCGGACGGCGTCCATCGCCGTCACCAGCTCCTCGTCCGCCAGCAGCGCGGCCGCGGTCGGGTCGTCGGGGTTGCCGGGCACCGGCCAGTCGGTCAGGTGCACGCTGCGTCCGCCGGTCAGGCCGCGCCAGACCTCCTCGGCGACCATCGGCGCGAGCGGGGCCATCACCCGCAGCAGCACCTCCAGGGCCGTGTACAGCGTCTGGTAGGCGGCCTCGTCCTCGTCCCAGAACCGCTGCCGGGAGGTGCGCACGTACCAGTTGGTCAGCAGGTCCAGGTGCTCGCGCACCCGGGCGACCGCCTCGGCGATCTCATAGGTCTCCATCGAGGTTCGCACGGCCTCGACGAGCGACCGGGTCCGCGCGAGCACGTACCGGTCCATGTCCTCCAGCTCGGCGAGCTCGGCCGGGCGTGGAGCGCGCACGTCGATGCCGGCGCCGTCGTCGCAGGTGTTGGCGTACAGGCCGAAGAAGTACCAGGTGTTCCACAGCGGCAGCAGCACCTGACGGACCTGATCGCGGATGGACTCCTCGGCCACCACCAGGTTGCCGCCGCGCAGCACCGGTGAGCCCATCAGCGACAGCCGCACCGCGTCCGAGCCGTAGGAGTGGAACATCTCCATCGGGTCGGGAAAGTTGCGCAGCGACTTGCTGGCCTTGCGGCCGTCGTCGCCGAGGATGATGCCGTGCGAGACGCAGGTGCGGAACGCCGGCCGGTCGAACAGCGCGGTGGCGAGCACGTGCAGGGTGTAGAACCAGCCGCGGGTCTGCCCGATGTATTCCACGATGAAGTCACCCGGGTAGTGGTTCTCGAACCAGTCGGCGTTCTCGAAGGGATAGTGCACCTGGGCGAACGGCATCGAGCCGGAGTCGAACCACACGTCGAAGACGTCCGGGATGCGGCGCATGGTCGACTGCCCGGTGGGATCGTCCGGATTGGCCCGGGTGAGCTCGTCGATGAACGGGCGGTGCAGATCGCTGACCTGCACACCGAAGTCGGCCTCCAGCTCGGCCAGGGAGCCGTAGACGTCGATGCGGGGGTAGGCGGGGTCGTCGCTGATCCACACCGGGATGGGCGTGCCCCAGTACCGGTTGCGGGAGATCGACCAGTCGCGCGCGTTGGCCAGCCACTTGCCGAACTGGCCGTCCTTGATGTGCTCGGGCACCCAGGCGATCTCATCGTTGAGCTCGACCATCCGGTCCCGGAACTCGGTGACCTTGACGAACCAGGAGGAGACCGCGCGGTAGATGAGCGGGTTCTTGCACCGCCAGCAGTGGGGGTAGGAGTGGTCGTAGGTCTCGTGCCGCAGCAGCACCGCTCCCTGCCCCTGCGCCGCACCGGTGCCGGCTTTGAGGTCCTTGATGATGGGGGCGTTGGCGTCGAAGACGTTCACCCCGGCGTAGTCGGGCACGCTCGAGTCGAACTTCCCGGCGGCGTCCACCGGGGTCGCGGGCTCGATCCCGGCGGCGTCGGTGACGACCTTGTCCTCCTCACCGTAGGCGGGAGCGATGTGCACGATGCCGGTGCCGTCGTCGGTGGTGACGTAGTCGGCCAGCAACACCTGGTGGGCGTTCTGGCGTCCGGCGAAGTAGCCGAACGGCGGGCTGTAGCGGCTGCCGGCCAGCTGGGCGCCGGTGAGCGTGGCCAGTACCTCGGGCTCGGTCCCCAGTTCGCGGGCGTAGGCCTCCACGCGGGCCTCGGCGAGCACGTAGCGCCCGCCGTCACTGCCGGCCACGACGGCGTAGGTCACCTCGGGGTTGACGGCGGTGGCCAGGTTCGAGGGCACCGTCCACGGGGTGGTGGTCCAGATGAGCAGGTGGGCGCCGGTCAGCGCCTCGGCGGCCTCGGCGGGGACGTCCGGGCCGATCACATCCAGCCGGAAACCGACCGTGATGGCGGGGTCCTGACGCATGCGGTAGGTGTCGTCGTCCATCCGCAGCTCGTGGTTGGACAGCGGGGTCTCGTCCCGCCAGCAGTACGGCAGCACCCGGTAGCCCTCGTACGCCAGGCCCTTGTCGTAGAGCTGCTTGAACGCCCAGATCACCGACTCCATATAGGTCAGGTCGAGCGTCTTGTAGTCGTTCTCGAAGTCCACCCACCGGGCCTGCCGGGTGACGTACTCCTCCCACTCGGCGGTGTAGCGCAGCACCGACTCCCGGCATTCCTTGTTGAACGCCTCGAGCCCCATCTCCTCGATCTGGGTCTTGTCGGTGATGCCGAGGATCCGCTCGGCCTCCAGCTCGGCGGGCAGGCCGTGCGTGTCCCAGCCGAAGCGGCGCTCGACCCGCTTGCCGAGCATGGTCTGGAACCGGGGCACGACGTCCTTGACGTACCCGGTGAGCAGGTGGCCGTAGTGCGGCAGCCCGTTGGCGAACGGGGGCCCGTCGTAGAAGACGAACTCATTCCCCCCGTGCTCGCCCGGGGGCCGGTTCTCGATCGAGGCGCGGAAGGTGTCGTCGCTCTTCCAGAAAGCGAGGACCTCGGCCTCGAGGTCCGGGAAGCGCGGGGAGGGCTGCACGCCGTCGGCCTGGGTGTGGCGCGGGAAGTGCAGGTCGCGGCCGGTGGGCTCGGTGCGATCGGTGGTCATCGGCGCTGTCCTTCGACTCAGTCGTTCGATGTCGAGGACGATCCGCACCCGAACGGGCGCGACCCGCGGTACCACCTCGGTTGCCTCGCCCAGGGGCGCGACCACTCCGTTGACGGCTGTAACGGGCCTTCCCGTCCGGTTCTACTGAGCTCTGCACGGGGCGGAGCCATTCTTCCGGAGGCTCACCGGTGATGGCCGGATCGATGCCTGTACCCACCATCCTAACCGAGGTGGCGAGCCCCGGGCCGGTTGGCCGGGATCAGTCCCCGACGGCGTCGATACCGCGCTTGACGATCGCCGGATCGGGGCCGCTGACCACCTCGTGATCCTTGCCCTCGTAGTCGAACTGCGCCAGGAAGTGGCGCATCGCGTTGATCCGGGCACGCTTCTTGTCGTTGCTCTTGATGGTCGTCCACGGCGCCCAGTCGGTGTCGGTGCGCAGGAACATCGCTTCCTTGGCCTCGGTGTAGGCGTCCCACTTGTCCAGGGACTCCAGGTCGATCGGGGAGAGCTTCCACTGCCGCACCGGGTCCACCTGACGGATGATGAAGCGCGTGCGTTGCTCGGCCTGGGTCACCGAGAACCAGTACTTGGTCACCGAGATGCCCGACTCCACCAGCATCTTCTCCACCAGCGGCGCCTGCGCGAAGAACTCCTCGTACCGCTCGTCCGAGCAGAAACCCATCACCCGCTCCACCCCGGCGCGGTTGTACCAGGACCGGTCGAAGAGCACGAGTTCACCGGCCGTCGGCAGGTGCTGGAGGTAGCGCTGGAAGTACCACTGGCCGGCCTCGCGGTCGGAGGGCTTCGACAGTGCCACGGTGCGGGCGTAGCGCGGGTTGAGGTGCTCCATGAACCGCTTGATCGTGCCGCCCTTACCGGCCGCGTCGCGACCTTCGAACAGGATCACGTGCCGGCCACCGGTGTCGGAGTTCCAGCGCTGGAACTTCAGCAGCTCCACCTGCAGCCGGTACTTGGTCTGGTCGTAATCGGAGCGGTCCAGGCGTTCGGTGTAGGGGTAGTTCTCGCGCCAGGTGTCCACGGCTCGCCCGGCGGGGTCGATCAGCACCGGGTCGTCGTCGTGATCCTCACCCAGGGTGTGGCCGGCGATCTGCAGCCGATCGATGTACTCGCGCACGTCCTGGATCATGGAGCGACCGTACTCGCGCCGGGCGAACGTCCGGTAGCCCTCAGGTGTCCTGGTGGTGCTGCCCTCAGGTGCCGAGCAGATAATCTTCGGCGTCCTCGTCCCAGCGCAGGTCGACCGCTCCGGCGGAGGCGTCCTTGCAGAACTGCAGGAAGTTGCGGTAGCCGAGGGCCTTCTCGCTGAAGTCGGGCCGGCGCTTGCGCAGGCGGTTCTTGAGGCTGGACAGTGCCACCGGCCCGTCGGACTCGGCGACGACGGTGCGCAGCAGCGCGAACGCGTCCTCCCGCTCGCCGTGCGCGGGTACCGACACCTCGGGGTCACCGGCCGCCGGGCCGCTGGCCAGCTCGACGGCGCCGCGCTCGGCCAGGTGGCGCAACACGTCACCGAAGGTGCGGAAGCCGTGATCGGACTCGCTGAACGTCGGGTCCTTACGCAGCAGGGTGCGCTTGAGCACCGAGGCGGTCACGCTTCCGCCCGTGGAGGACTGCAGGCCCGCCAGGGTCTGGGCCACGAGCACCTCGAGCGAGGCGCCGTCGTCGGGCGGGGCGGGCTCGTCCTCGCCGGCGGCCCCGGCCGGCGTGCTCACGGACGGCTCAGCCGCGGCAGCCACCGGCGGCGTGGCCGGCACCTGCGGAGTAGTGGGCCCGGGCCCGGCGTCCTTGGCGGCGGTACGCCGCCCACGGCCGCGGCGCTCGGTCGGCTCCTCCGGAACCTCGACGCCCTCGAGCCGGTCGTAGAACAGGAACTCGTCGCACGCCGCGGGGAGCAGGCGGGAGGTGGACTGCTCCACCCCGACGCCGATGACGCGCTTGTTCAGCTCCCTCAGCTTGTGCACCAGCGGCGAGAAGTCGCTGTCCCCGGTGCACATCACGAAGGTGGAGATGTAGTCGCGTTCGAAGGCCATCTCGATGGCATCGACCACCATCTTGATGTCGGCGGCGTTCTTCCGCGAGGCGCCCATCCGCTGCGGCATCTCGATCAGTTCCACCTGGTGGCGGGTGAGCGAACGCCGGTCCTCGTCGAAGTAGGACCAGTCGGCGTAGGCGCGGCGCACCACGACGCGGCCACGGATCGCGAGGGCGTCGGCGATGGGGCCGAAGTCGAACGCCATCCCGCCGAGGTGCTCGCGCGCCCCCAGGGCGAGGTTCTCGTAGTCGAGGAAGACGGCCATGCGCTCTTCGGAATCCATGCCCTCAGCCTAGGTGCTCGCCGCCGGGCCTCCGCCTGGCGCGGTGAGGTGGAGGAACTCCCGGACGGCGTCCAGGCCCTCGTAGGCCACCTCGCGCGGGTGCAGCTCGGGGTGGGCGCCGCGGTGCGCCTCCCAGTCCTGCCGGTCAAGCCGGTAGGCGCGATGCTCGACGGCGACCCCCTCGCGGACCTCGCGGCTGCACCCGTTCTCGCGGTACCCCAGGCGCCGGGACACCGCATTCGAGGCTGCGTTGTCCGCCCACGCCTCGGTGCGTGCGACCTGCGCGCCCAGTCCCTCGAAGGCGAGGTGCAGCACGAGAGCGCGCATCCGGGTGCCGATCCCCTGCCCCTGGTGCTCGCGGCCCAGCCAGGATCCGGTGCCGACCACGCGTGTGGTCGGCACATTCTTCCCACCGACCGCCTGGATGCCCACGGGCGCACCGCGGTGCAGCACCGCCAGTTCCAACCCCCACGCCTCGGGCGTCATCGACGCCCGTGCCTGCCACTGGTAGCGCAGCACGCTGCGCGCCACCTCCGCAGGGGTTCCGCGAGTCCACGGCACCATGAACGGCATGGCCTCCGGCGGGTGCACGCCGCGCGAGGCCAACGCGGCCAGGTCGAGCAGCAACTCGTCGTCGAGGTAGCGCAGCTCCAGGTCAGCGGCACGTACCCGCAGCCCGGCCGGCGGCCACAGTCGCAGCCGGTTCTCGAGCGTCATGGCATGACGCTAGCGTGCCGGGAGCCGGTACCGCACCGTGACTTCACTCGACGGGGAGCCGGCGGTTCCCCCCTCGTTCACCCTCCCGGCACTGCCGGCCCCTAGCGTGGGGGCGACCGGGGCCCGCCGGTCGCAACGAGAGAAGGACGTGCCGTGAAGATCTACGCCCACCGGGGTGCCAGCGCCGAGCAGCCGGAGAACACCCTCGCTGCGTTCTCCCGAGCCCTCGAGCTGGGGGTGGCGGGGATCGAACTGGACGTGCACCTGAGCGCGGACGGCGTGCCGGTGGTCATCCACGACGACACCCTCGATCGGACCACCTCGGCGAGCGGGCCGGTGGGCGCGCGCAGCGCAGCCGACCTCGCCCGGGTGGATGCCGGCAGCGGGGAGCACGTGCCCACCCTGGCCGCAGTGCTGGACCTGGTGGGCGAGGCAGCGGTGATCAACGTCGAGATCAAGGAGCCGACCGCGGTCGACGCCGTGGCCACCGTGACCTCGCACCACCCGCAGGTGCGCTGGTTCGCCTCGGGCGGGCACTGGCGGGCACTCGCGCGCCTGGTGGACCTGGTGCCCGGGCTGGCGGCGTACCCACTGAGCCTGGGGCACGAGGGAAACGAGGCCGCGCTGCTCGCCCAGGTCCGGGCCCACCACCCGGAGGCGGAGACCACGGTGACCGAGATGCTGGAGAGGGTCGGATCGCTGGAGGAGGCCGTCACCTTCGCCCTGGGCGCAGGAGCCGGTGGGGTGTCGGTGTGGGAGAAGAACCTCACCGCCGGCGACGTGCAGGCGATCCGCTCCCGCGGGCTGGAGGCATGGGTGTGGACGGTGAACGACCCCGCGCGGATGCGTGAGATCGCCGGCCTCGGGGCGGACGCGCTGTGCACCGACGATCCGGCGGCTGCGCTGCGGGTGCTGGCTCGCTGAACTCTCAAAGCCCGGCGTGCCGGGCGACCTGCGTGTTCGAGGCCTGCGCCACGGGGCGGATCGACATCGAGTCGATGTTGACGTGACGGGGGCGGGTGAGAGTCCAGGCGATGGCGTCGGCGATGTCCTCGGCGGTGAGCGGGTTCTCCACACCGTCGTAGACGGCGTCGGCGGCACCGGCGTCCCCGAGGCGATTGAGGGAGAACTCCTCGGTCCTGACCATGCCGGGCGCGATCTCGATCACCCGGATCGGCTCCCCGTTGAGCTCGAGCCGCAGGGTGTCGGCGATGATCCGCTCGGCGTGCTTGGCGGCCACGTAGCCGCCGCCCCCGGGATAGGTGTCGTGCGCCGCGGTGGAGGTCAGCACGAGCACGTCTCCCCCGCCGTCGGCCCGCAGAGACGGCAGCAGTGCCTGCGTCACCCGCAGCGTGGAGAGCACGTTGATGCGGTACATCTCCTCCCAGTCGGCCACGTCGCCGTGCTCGACCGGGTCCGCACCCCGCGCTCCCCCGGCGTTGTTCACCAGGGCGGTCAGGGGCCCGCCCTCGGCCACGGTCGCGGCCAGGCGGGCGACGTCGTCGGCATCGGTGAGATCGGCGACCACGTACTCGCATCCGGTCTTCTCCGCGAGCGCCCGCAGCCGCTCCTCCCGGCGGGCCGTCGCCACGACGGCGTAGCCCCGCTCCTGTAGCTCGGCCACCGTGGCGGCCCCGATCCCGGTGGAGGCGCCGGTCACCACGGCGCGCGGCTGTGTGCTCATGTGCCCATGGTGGCACGGCCCAAAGCCGACCTCAGAGGCTGTCGCAGACCGTGCCCCAGTTGGTGTGCCCGAAGGTCGTCTTGCGCCAGAACGAGCCCGAGTAGTGGCCGTAGCCCGCGTACGCCGAGACGCTGTGGGTCTCACCGTTGGAGTAGGTGTAGGACCCGCCCGTGGCGATGGTGCTCCCTGTGCCACAGCCGGAGGAGGACGAGCGCTGGTAGATCCGGACGAAGCCGTTCGGGCTGGAGGAGCCCCGGTAGGTGAAGGACGAGGTGACGTAACTGCCCGAGCGGCTCAGGCAGATCGTGCCCGGCCCGGACGTCGAGGTGCAGGCTGAGGCCAGCGCCGAGAACGAGCCGGTGGCGCGCTGCTGCGACAGGGACGACGCCGTCGTGCAGTCCTCCGACCGTTCGACGAGCGGAATCGTCAGCCCGGCGGGCGCCCCCTGGTCCTCTGGCACAGTGGTGTCGGTGATGTCGATCGAGACGAGCTCACATCCGCGGGCGGCCGAGTCCGCCGCCCAGTCGGTGATGCGGACCTCCTCCTCGAGCGCAGTTGCCCACGCGCGCCATTCGTCATCGGTCGACTCCTGGCCGGGTGTGTCACGGACGTCGCCGGCTGGGTCGCTCTGCCCGGCCGCCGCCGGCGAGCCGGTCATGAGGACCGAGCCGGCCGCGAGCGCCAGCCCGGCGATCGCGACGGTCAGGGTACGGGTGCTGCGGACGGTTGAAACCTGCACGGGGATGCCTCCGGGTCACGTATCCAACGGGGGCGATTCGGTCAACCCTGCAGCCGCCTCCCAGCGTGATCAGATCGTGACACAGAACTCATGTGTAATCACCCCCCGGGTGCCGGACATATCCAGGTGTAAGGGACGGGGAGGAGGCGGATGAAGGCCGGCCCGGAGGGGCGGTTCGAAGCTCTCTACTGGGAGCATCACCGTGAGTTGCTGGCCTTCATCCGCCGCCGCACAGAGGCGGAGGCCGAGGACATCGTGGCCGAAACGTTCGTGGTGGCGTGGCGTCGCATCGACGATGTGCCGGAGAACGCGCGCCCGTGGTTGTTCGGCGTCGCCCGCAACGTCCTGCGCAACCAGCTGCGGTCGCAGAATCGCCAGACGCTGCTGAAGGTGCGCATCGACGCACAGCCGCAGGAGGCGCAGACCGACCTCGCCTCCGCGATCGCCGGCCGGCAGGATCTGGCCGCCGCCTGGAACCGGCTCACCGGGGCCGAGCAGGAGGTCATTTCGCTCGTGGCCTGGGACGAGCTGAGCAACGACGAGGCCGCGACCGTGCTCGGTTGCACGAAGTCCACGTTCGCGGTCCGGCTGTTCCGCGCCAGACGCCGGTTGCTGCATCTGCTCGACCGCACCGCAGGGAAGGGAGGGTCAGCATGAGTGAGAAGTCGACCCTGCTGCGCGCGGTCGCCGCCCTCAAGCCTGCCGAACGCGAGGTCTCCGAGGCCGAGTCGACCGCCCTGCTGGAGCGGGTGAACGCGCAGATCGCCGACGGCGCCACACCGCTGGAGGAGGCGCGGCGACTCGCCCCGCAACCACCGCCGGCGACCACGCGCCGTATCCTCGCCGGGGCCGCAGCGGCCGGCCTGATCGCCGTCGGGGCGATCACCCTCGGCAACCAGGACCCGCCGATGGCGTATGCCGACTGGACGCCCGTGCCCACCGAGCTGCGACCCGCAGAGATCGACGAGATCACGCAGGTGTGTCCGGACACGATGCTCGTCGCGCCCGCCGACGTCGACCCGCCTGCGATCACCCCGATTCTCGCCGAGCAGCGAGGTGACTACCAGGTCCTGCTCTCAGCTGCCGAGAGCGGTGCCTATCAGTTCTGCATGCTGTTGCCGGACGAGGACTCAGATCTCGGGTACCGGCCACACATCGATGGCTACCTCCCGGGTGGTTCGAGCCAGGTCATGCCCTCTGCGCCGGACGGCGTGTACTCGCTCAGTGCGGGCGAGCCATGGAACCCCTCGCCCGACCACGGGGCGATGACGATGGTCGTCGGGACCGTCGGCGAAGACGTGAGCGAGCTCGAGATCCGGACCGAGAACGGCAGCTTCGCCGAAGCGACAGTGAACGAAGGCTGGTTCCTGGTGTGGTTCCCGGACGCCGTCGAGCTGACCGAGACCGCCACGGTCACCACCGACGACGGCGAGGAGCGCGAGGTCACGATCGAGCGCCCCGGCGGCTGAGGTCGAGCGCTCCGGCGCTAGACTGGCCGCACGGACACCCCGGGACTGACTTGCCCCGGGTCGACCGGCCCGATCTGGCCGGAGGGTCCCGCGCACCATCTGACCTCTGCCTGCTCAGGAGTCCCTGCCGTGCCGTCGACCCGTTCCACACTCGCGTCCGTCGCCCTCGTTCTCGGCCTCGCCGGCTGCTCCGGCGGCGCCTCCGCCGATCCGGATCCCAGCGCGTCCGCCGGCGCGCCCTCGGCCGCCTCGGGCACCTACCCCGTCACCGTGGACAACTGCGGCACCGAGGTGACCGTGGCCGAGGCGCCGGAGCGGATCGTGACGATCAAGTCCACCTCCACCGAGATGGTGCTCGCCCTCGGACTGGGAGACCGGCTCGTGGGCACCGCGTTCTCCGACGGCCCACTCCCGGGCGACCTCGCCGGGACCGGCGCCGATGCCCCGGTGCTGGCCGAGCGCGCGCCGTCGGAGGAGGTGGTGCTGGAGACTGAGCCGGATCTCGTGTTCGCCGGCTGGGAGTCGAACTTCTCCGCCGACGGTGCCGGTGTGCGCGCCGACCTGCAGCAGCTCGGTATCACCACCTACGTCTCCCCCGCCGCCTGCCAGGCCCCGGAGTACCAGCCCGACCCCCTCACCTTCGACGACGTCTTCGCCTCGATCACCGAGGCCGGGGATCTGCTCGGCGCCCCCGACGCCGCCGCCGAGCTGGTGGCCGACCAGCAGCAGCGGCTCGAGGGTATCGAGGCCTCCGGCTCCGGGCTCACAGCCCTGTGGTACTCCTCCGGCTCCGACACCCCGTTCGTCGGCGGCGGGATCGGCGCGCCTCAGTTGCTGATGGAGACCGCCGGCCTGAGCAACATCATGGCCGGCACCGAGGAGACGTGGGCCTCGGCCTCGTGGGAGGCGATCGCCGAGGAGAACCCCGACGTGATCGTGCTCGTCGACTCCGCCTGGAACACCGCCGAGCACAAGATCGAGGTGCTCGAGTCCACCCCGACCACCGCCGTCCTGCCCGCCGTGCAGGAGGAGCGCTACCTGATCGTGCCCTTCCCGGCCAGCGAGGCCGGCGTGCGTAGCGTGGACGCCGCGGCCGATCTCGCCACCCAGCTCGACGAGCTGGAGTCCACGACGGCGGCCGGGTGAGCAGACCGGGCGCCACCAGTACCGACCGGCGAGCCGCCGGCCGGGAGGAACCCGCGGGCGGAGCCACGCCGGCTCCGCCGACCGAGAGACGCTCCGTGGTCCGCGGCGGGATGGCTGCCTGGCTCCCGGCCGGACTCGGCCTCCTGCTCGGTTCGCTGCTGCTCGCGCTCACCCTCGGCCCGGCCGCGATCACCCCCGCCGACGTAGTCGGCAGCGCCTGGCACCACGGCCTCACCTGGCTGGCCGATCGCGGCCTGCCGATCACGCCGGCGGACAATCCCCTGACCACCATCCGGGACGCGATCGTCTGGCAGGGTCGCGCCCCCCGGTTGCTGACGGCGGCCTGCGTCGGCGCCGGTCTGGCGCTGTGCGGTGCCGTGATGCAGGCCATCACCCGTAACCCCCTGGCCGACCCCTACCTGCTCGGGGTCTCCTCCGGCGCCGCACTGGGCGCGGTCGCGGTGCTGCTGCTGGGCGTCGCGATCGCCCTGCCGATCGCCGCCTTCGCCGGCGCCCTCCTCGCCCTCGGCGCCACGCTCGCCCTGGCCGGGCTCGGCGGGCGGCTCACGCCCGCGCGGACCATCCTGGCCGGCATCGCGGTGGCCCAGGGCTGTTCGGCGCTGGTCTCCTTCGTGATCTTCTCCACCGCCCAGGGCGACTCCTACCGGGAGATCATCAACTGGCTGATGGGGTCCCTGGCCGCGGCCACCTGGACGTCCGTGGCCATCGCAGGGGGCGCCGTCGTGATCATCGGGGCGCTCGTGCTCGCCCGCGGGCGCAGCCTGGACGCGTTCGCCTTCGGCGACACCGCGGCCGCCTCGCTCGGCGTACACGTGCCCCGCACCCGGTGGCTGCTGCTGACCCTGACGGCATTGCTCACCGGCGCGCTGGTCAGCGTCAGCGGCTCGATCGGGTTCGTCGGCCTGGTCATCCCGCACGTGGTGCGCCTCCTGATCGGCTCCCGGCACGTGCGGTTGCTGCCGCTGGCGGCGCTGGGCGGGGCGGTGTTCCTGGTGTGGGCCGACACCGGCGCCCGCACGATCTTCGAGCCCTCGGAGGTCCCGGTGGGCATCCTCACCGCCGCGATCGGGGCACCCGTCTTCGCCTGGTTGCTGCTGCGCCACCGGGGCGCCTCGTGAGCGCCGGGACCGAGCTGCGCGTCGCGGACCTGAGCGCCGAGGGGCTCGGCTACCGGGTGGAGTCGGCCGAGCTGCTGCGGGAGGTCTCGCTCAGCCTGCGCGCCGGGGAGGTGACCGGGGTCCTCGGCCCGAACGGCTCCGGGAAGTCGACCCTGCTGCGGGTGCTGGTCGGCGCCCTGCCCGCGAGCGCCGGCCTGCTGCGACTGGGCGGCACCGACGCGCGCGAGCTGAGCCGCCGCACCCGGGCCCGGACCATGGCGTTCGTGGAACAGGAGGCCCATACCGAGATCGCCCTCACCGCCCGCGAGGTGGTGCTGCTGGGCCGGATCCCCCATCGCGGGCCGTTCGGGGGTGACTCACCGGCGGATCGTGCGCTCGCGCAGGAGTGCCTGGCCCGGGCGGGCGCAGCCGACCTGGCCGACCGGGACTTCGCCACTCTCTCCGGTGGCGAGCGTCAGCGCGTCCAGCTCGCCCGCGCGCTCGCCCAGCAGCCGCGACTGCTGCTGCTGGACGAGCCGACCAACCACCTCGACGTCGCCGCGCAGCTGGCGATGCTCGCGCTCGTGCGGGAGGTCGCCGGTGGCGGTACCGGGGTGCTGATGGCGCTGCACGACCTGGCGCACGCCGCCCAGGCCTGTGATCAGGTGCTGGTGCTGGACCGGGGTGCGGTGGCGGCCGTCGGCAGTCCCGAGGACGTCCTCACGCCTGACCTCATTGCGCGGGTGTACGGCGTCCGGGCCGAGTGGGTGACCGGCCGCACCGGACGGACATTGGTCTTCACCACCCTCTGACCTGGGACGGCCCCGGCCGCGATCTCCCGGACGGGTACGGTGGGGTCATGTCGAGGGTGTCCCTGATGTTCCGCCGGGGACGGCGCATGCTCAGTTGGTGGATGGCGATCGCCGCCGTGGCACACGGCACGGCGATCGCCGTCGTCGTGGCGGTCGATCGGTTACGCAAGCGCCGTGACCCTCCTGGGGGCGAGTTCCCGCGCACTCCCCCGCAGACCCTGACCGTCTCCAGCACCGACGTCACCGTCTACACCTACGGCCAGCACGTCTACGACGCCATGCTGGAATCGATCCGTGGCGCCGAACGCAGGGTCTACTTCGAGACCTTCATCTGGAAGTCCGACGACGTCGGCCAGCAGTTCAAGGACGAGCTGATCGCGGCCGCCCGGCGAGGTGTGGAGGTCTACGTCATCGTCGACAGCTGGGGCAACCTCGTGGTGGACCCGCGCTTCAAGAAGCTGCCCGACCTGCCGACGCTGCACGTGCTGTGGTTCCCCTTCTTCCGGCCCGGCCTGCTCACGATGAACATGCGCAAGACCGGCCGCGACCATCGCAAGCTGCTGGTCGTCGACGACGAGGTCGGGTACGTCGGCGGCTACAACATCGGATCCCTGTACGCCACCCAGTGGCGCGACACGCACGTGCGGCTGGAAGGGCCTTCGGTGTGGGAGCTGCAGGACGCCTTCACCGACTTCTGGAACGAGCACCGCGCAGCCGGCCAGCCCGAGCTCCCCGACACCGGCGCCCAGCGGTGGGAGCCGCGTATCCGCGCCGCCGAGAACACCCCGAGCCGGCTGCTGTTCCCCGTCCGCGGGCTCTATCTCGAGGCGATCGACCGGGCCGAGTCCCACGTCTACATCACCCAGGGCTACTTCATCCCGGACCGGGAGATCCTGCACGCCCTCATCGCCGCCGCCGACCGGGGTGTGGACGTCCGGGTGCTCGTGCCGGAGGTCTCCAATCACGTCATCGCCGACTGGGCCGCACGCACCTTCTACCGGACCCTGCTGGAGGCGGGAGTCACGCTCTGGCTCTTCACCGGGGCCATGGTGCACGCCAAGACCATGACCGTGGACGGGCGCTGGTCGACGATCGGCACCGCGAACATCGACCGGATGTCGATGACCGGGAACTTCGAGGTGAACCTCGAGATCTTCGACGACGAACTCGCCCGCCACATGGAGCAGGTCTTCGCCACCGATCTGACCAACGCCCGGCAGCTGACGCTGGAGGAGTGGAGTCAGCGCGGGCCGGTGACCCGCGTGCTCGAGCAGCTGATCAAACCGTTCGGCCCGCTGCTCTAGCCCTCACCGACGCTCGGGGTCCTTGGCCTTCTTGCGGACCCGGTTGCTCCACGCGGCGGCGAACCGGCCGGAGGCACCCTGCCTTCCCCGGCCGAGATAGGTCACCTCATGGCGCTCCGGGCCGCCGGGCACCCGCCGGGGCAGCGACGAGGAGGCGACGATCCAGGTCGGTAGGTGCAGGGCCCGGGCGACGGCCTTGATCCGTTCGGACTCGTTCGTCGACTCCCCGAGCTCCTCCTCCAGCAGCTCGGCGAGCGAGTCCGCCTCGCTGTCCTGGGCCTGCACGCCGCACAGGGCGAGCAGCCGCCGGGCCACCTCCTCGCCGTCGGGCTCATCGAAGGCGCCCTCGGCCATCACCGGTTCGCCGAACTCGTCCAGCACCATCTCGGCGTGGTGGGACTCCTCCTCGGGAGGGTTGCTGTCGTAGCGCACCTGTTCACCCTCGCCGTCGAAACCGACCAGCTGCAGCCGCTCCTCCCGCGCGACCTCGGCAGCCAGCACGGCCACCCCCAGGTCCTCGGCGCACTCCCGCGCCACCATGTCGATCATGCGTCGCCGGGAGGCGACGGCACCGCGGGCGTTGACGGCGATCGCCAGCACCCAGCGCCCCTCCTGCGGACCCACCCAGCCGGTGAAACCGAGCTCACCGAGCGTCGTGAGAAGGCGCTCACGGTCGGCGGCGGCGTAGAGGCCCGCGTAGCTCAATCTGCTGGGTTCGTCGGGGTCTGCCATACCGCCCGCACCGACCGGAGGAATCATGCTCATCCCCCCATTGTCCCGCCTCCGGCGACTCGCGCACATGTGACGGAATGCACACAGTGCAGAATTGCACTCTGTGCACCTATCGTGTGACCGTCGAAGGGTGACCACCCCACCCGGACCGACGCGTTCCGCCGCCGGCCTGCGCGAGCGCAAGCGGGCTCAGACCCGCTCGGAGCTCGCCCGGGCCGCCTTCACCCTCGCCCGCGAGCGCGGCGTCGACGGCTTCACCATCGACGAGGTCGCGGAGACGACCGGGGTCTCCCGCCGCACCTTCTTCAACCACTTCTCCGGCAAGGAGGAGGCGATCAGTCACGTGGTCGCCATGTCGGTGCACACCTCGCTCGCGGATCTCGTCCACCCTGGCGCAACCGCGGAGATGGACGAGTGCGCCGTCATCGACGCGTTCAGCCGCACCGACCTGCTCGAGACCATCGCCCACGTGACGCGGGCCCTGCTCGACCCGGGGCTCGTCACACTCTTCCGGCAGTTCGCCGACCTCGCCGAGCAGCACCCCTCGTTGCTGCCCCACGTGCGTCAGGTCGAGGCCCAGGCCCGCGAGGACGCGGCGCGGCTGCTCGCCAACCCCTCCTTCGGCGCGCTCGACCCGTTCGTGGCGCGGCTGGTGCCCGGCGTCGTCGTCTCCGCACTGTCCTCGGTGATCCTGCGCGAGACACAGGTCCGTGAGATCGACGGCTCCTCTCCGACCGCGCTGACCACCGAGGAGTTGGTCGCCCGGCTCGTGACGTTCCTCACCACCGGGATCGGCGCCCCGGCACCCCCCGGCCCCGCCTCCTGATCCCTACCCCAGATCCCGATCCCCCACGGCACACCGAAAGGGAACCTGCCTTGTCCACTCTCCTGTACCGCCTCGGCGCGCTCGCCTACCGCACGCGCGGGCGGGTCATCGCCGTCTGGGTCCTCCTCCTCGCGCTGGTGGGCGGGGCGCTGGCGCTCAACCCGCCGCAGCTGTCCACCGAGTTCCGCATCGACGGCACGCCCGCCCAGCAGGTCCTGGACACCCTGGACGAGGAGATGCCCAGCGCCGCCGGTGCCCAGGCCAGCATCGTCTTCACCGCACCCGAGGGCGAGCGGGTCGACGACGCGGAGGCGGCCTCGGCGATCGCGAGCGCCGTCAGCGAGATCACCACGAGCGACATCGTGGTGGCCCAAGAGACCGAGCAGACCGACCCGGCCACCATGAGCGAGGAGGAGGCGGCAGCCGCGCAGGCTGCTGCCGAGGCGTTCGCTCCTGGCGGCGACCTCGAACTGAACCCCCTGCTGGACGGCGAGACCCCGGTTCCGGGCGTGATCACCTCCTCCGACGGCTCCATCGCCATGTTGAACATCCAGCTCACCGACCAGGTGCTCAACCTGCCCGAGGGTGCCGCGGACGAGCTCATCGAGGCCGCCGAGAGCGCCGAGTCGGCTGGGCTGAGCGTGCTCCCGTCCGAGAGCCTCACCCAGACGTTCGAATCGCCGATCGGCTCCAACGAGATCGTCGGCCTGGTCGTGGCCGCCATCGTGCTGGTGCTGACCCTGGGCTCGCTGGTCGTGGCCGGGCTGCCGCTGATCACCGCGCTGATCGGCGTGGGTATCGGCGTGGGGACCGCCTATGCGCTCTCCAGCATCATCCCGATGACGTCGGTGACGCCTGTGCTGGCACTGATGATCGGCCTGGCCGTCGGCATCGACTACGCGCTCTTCCTGGTCAACCGCGCGCGTCGGTTCGTGCTCGACCAGGGCCTGAGTGCCCGGGAGGCCACCGCACGCGCGGTCGGCACCGCCGGCAGCGCGGTCTTCTTCGCCGGACTCACCGTGATCGTCGCCCTCAGTGGGCTGTCGGTCGTCGGGGTGGAGTTCCTGACGATCATGGCCCTCATCGCTGCGGGCACGGTCGCGATCGCGGTCGCCGTGGCCCTCACCCTGCTCCCGGCGATCCTGGGCCTGGTCGGTGAGCGCCTCGTCACGCCCAAGCAGCGCGCCCGGGCCGCCGAGGCCGACACCGACGAGCTGGACACGCCGGCCCCGGCCACCCGCTGGGTCACCGGCCTGGTGCGCCGCAAGGCGCTGGTGACGGTCGCCGTCGTGCTGGCACTGGGCGTGATCGCGGTGCCTTTCGCGAGCATGCAGCTGAATCTTCCCTCGGCCGCCACGGCGAACGAGGACACGGTGGAGCGGCAGAGCTATGACGCCGTGACCGAGGGCTTCGGCGAGGGTTTCAACGCGCCCCTGCTGGTGGTGGCCGAGTCCGCGCAGGCCTACACCCCCGAGGATGTCACCACGCTGAAGGAGGAGTTGCTCGAGGTGCCCGGTGCGAGCGCCGTGATGCCCTCCGGGCAGTCCGAGGACGGCACACTGCTGACGTTGACCGTGGTGCCTGACGCCGGCCCGAACGACGAGGCCACCGCCGATCTGGTCACCGAGCTGCGTGACCTGGACGGCACCGGTGACCTGGGCGCGACCGAGCTGGGCGTGACCGGGGTGACGGCGATCAACATCGACATGTCGCAGGTGCTCTCCGACGCCCTCGTGCCCTACCTCGCGGTGATCGTGGCCCTCTCGCTGCTCATTCTGCTGCTGGTGTTCCGTTCGCTCTTCGTGCCGGTGACGGCGACCCTCGGGTTCGTCCTCAGCATCCTCGCCACGCTCGGGGCCACCACTGCGGTGTTCCAGTGGGGCTGGGCGAAGGAGCTGTTCGGTTTCGACACCCCCGGCCCGCTGCTGAGCTTCCTGCCGATCATCATCACCGGGATCCTGTACGGGCTGGCGATGGACTACCAGGTGTTCCTGGTCTCCTCGATGCGCGAGTCGCACGTGCACGGCCACCCGGGGGTGCGCGGGGTGCGGCACGGCTACCAGCTCGCCGCCCGGGTGGTGCTCGCCGCCGCGGTGATCATGGTGTCGGTGTTCGCGGGCTTCATCTTCGCCCACGACGCGATGATCAAGCAGATCGGCTTCGCCCTCGCCATCGGCATCCTCTTCGATGCCTTCATCGTCCGGATGACGCTCATCCCGGCGGTGATGGCGATCGCCGGGGAGAAGGCGTGGTGGCTGCCGCGCTGGCTGGACAGGATCCTGCCGAACCTGGACGTCGAGGGCGACAAGCTGGTGCGCTCGCTCGCCGCAGCGGAAGAGGGCTCCGGCGAGGCGGCCAAACACCGCGCCGACGTCAGGAACTAACAGCACCGAACTGACGGCCCTCAGCGCAGGTGTGCCGGATACGGCACGGTATCGCTGGGGCCCGTCAGTTCGGTGCCGCACCCCTCAGGAGCCGGTGCGGAACATGTCCTCCTCGGCCGGCCGGATGGCCGCCTGGGCACCGGCTCCGTCCTCGGTGGTGACCAGGTGGCTCAGCCCGCGCACCACGGCCACCGGTCGCCCGCCGGTCTTGCCCCGCACCAGGTCGGCGGCGGCCGCGATCTCATCGGCCACGGCGATCACGGTCGCGCGTAGCTCGCGGCCCTGCGCGTCCCGCTCGCCCCGCAGGTCCTGCAGCACATCGATCCCGGCCGCCCCGATGCTGATGTCGGCGATCCCACGCCGCCAGGGGCGACCGACGGTGTCGGTGACGAGCACCCCGGGGCGTAGCCCGAGCCGGGCGTTCAGGCCACGGCGCAGGCCGCGCGCGGACTCGTCCGGGTCCTCGGGCAGCAGCAGCACCGTGCCGGGGAGCACGTTCGAGGAGTCCACCCCGGCGGCGGCCATCACCAGGCCCTGCCGGTTCTCCACGATCTTCAGGCTGGAGCCGTCGGGGTAGTCACGCCGAGCCACGGTACGCACCGTCTCGGCATCGATGACGGCGTCACGGTCGGCAGCCTTGCGCAGCCGTCCCTCCGCCTTGGCCACCACCTTGGACGCGACGACCACGATGTCTCCCTCCGCCAGACCGGTGGACCCGTCGGGCCAGGTCAACGCACCGAGTACCGGGGTGAGGGCGGCGGCGAGGTCGGTGGAGGAAGTGACCTCGGGTATCCCCTCGGGCGCCTGGGCGAGCAGCATCAATGAACCACCTTCGGAAGGATCTCGGAGCCGAGCACGTCCAGCCATTCGGACTGGTTGCGGCCCACGTTGTGCAGGTAGAGGCGGGTGGCACCGAGGTTCACGTACCGCTGGATCTCGGCGAGGTGGTCGGCCGGGTCGGCGGAGACCACCATCGCACCGGCGAAGTCCTCGGGCCGCACCATCCGGGCGATCTGGGCGACCTCGAAGGGCGAGCGCAGGTCGGCCTTGGAGAATTTCATCGCGCCGTTGGGCCACTCGGTGAGGGCATGGCGGACGGCCTCGGCCTGGGTGGGCGCCCAGGACAGGTGCAGTCGGATCACCCGGGGCATGGCGGCCGCGTCCTTGCCGGCGTCACGGGCCCCAGCGGCGAACCGCTCGAACAGGCGCGCGACCTTCTCGCTCGGCCCTCCCATGGTGATCAGCCCGTCGGCGAGGCGCCCGGCCCGGCGGGCGGTGACCGGCCCTGCGGTGGCCACCAGGATAGGCGGCGCCGCCTCGGGCATGGTCCACAACCGGGTGGACTCCATCCGGAAGAACTCCCCGGAGTGCTTGTGGTCCTTGCCGGCGAGGGAGGCGGTGAACAGCTTGGAGATGAGGTCGATCGCCTCGAACATCCGGTTGATGCGCTCGGGTGCCTCCGGCCAGTACCGGCCCACCGCATGCTCGTTGATCGCCTCCCCGGAGCCGATGCCGAGCCAGTGCCGGCCCGGATACATCGCCGCCAGGGTCGCACTGGCCTGGGCCAGCACGGCCGGGTGCCAGCGGAAGGCCGGCACGCTCACCCCGGGGCCGAGGTCACCGCGCGTCCGTTCGGCGACGGCGGTGAGCACGTTCCACACGAAGCTCGCCTGGCCCTGCGCGGGGACCCAGGGCTGCATCACGTCGGTGGCCATCGTGCCGCTCAGTCCCTGCTCCTCGGCGCGCTGGGCGAGGTCGACGGCGTCGCGTGGGTGCAGCTGCTCGAGGGCAGCCGCGTAGCCGATGCTCGCCATGGTGCGCACGATATCCGACGGCGACCGCGCGACCGCGCGGGGGCTGCAGGCACTGCTAGGGCTGGTCCAGCACCGCGGCGATCGTCGGGTGGGCTCCGATGTAGGCCTCGACCAGGTCGCGGGCCACGGCCGCGGAGTCGACGAGCGGGTGCACCGCGAACGCGCGCCACGCCTGCTCCCGCGAACCCGACCGGGCGGCGGCGATGATGCCGCGCTCGGCCGCCTTCACCGCGGTGACCAGGGCGAGTTCGTCGAGGGCGAGCGGTGTGGCCGGCGTCTCGGCCCGGATCTGGCCACCGGCGACGGTGCAGGGCGCCTCGATCACCGCGTCCTCGGGCAGCGCGGGGATGATCCCGTGGTTGGCGATGTCCAGGATCATCCGGTGCCGCTCCCCCGCCAGGAGTGCCGCCATCAGATCGACGGCGACCTCGTGGTAGCCGCCGCCCTGGTCCGCCTCTTCCCGCTGCGCCTCGGCGCCCCGCGTCTCGGCCATGTAGGTGGACTCGCGCTCGGCCAGCGTGGCTGCCCATACCGCCCTGGGGTCGTCGGCGCGGGCGGCGTCCAGGTAGAACTGGGCCTGCTGGGCGTCCAGGAACTGCCCGCGGGTCTGGTCGGCGGCGCGGATCGCCGCAGCCGCCTCCCGCGGGTAGTCGTAGTAGTAGAGGTACTCGTTGGGGATCGCCCCGCGGGCGCGCACCCACTCCAGGCCGAGGGTACGGGCCTCCTCGATCCGGCTCAGCATCGCGTCGTCGGCGAGGAGCTCCGGCAGCCGATCGACGCCGTCGACGTGCAGCCCGTGCAGGAAACCCAGGTGGTTCAGGCCGAGGTAGTCCACCTCGACCCCTTCGGCGCTCACGTCCACGCCGAGGGCTCGCGCCACTCGCCGCACCAGCCCGATCGGGGTGTCGCAGATGCCGACCACCCGCTCCCCCAGATGCGTGCGCATCGCCTCGGTGATCAGCCCGGCCGGGTTGGTGAAGTTGATCGTCCAGGCCTGCGGCGCGAGCTCGGCGATCCGGGCCGCCACATGCTCCATCATCGGCAGCGTCCGCAGCGCGTAGGCCAGACCGCCGGCGCCGATCGTCTCCTGGCCGAGCAGACCTCGTTCGAGCGCGACCTTCTCGTCGAGCACCCGGCCGCGGGTCCCGCCCACCCGGATGGCGGCGAAGACGACGTCGGCTCCGGTCACCGCCTCGTCCAGGTCGGTCGTGGCCAGCACGCGCACGCCGGGGCCGGCCTCCTGGCCCGGGTGAGCTGCGCCGTCGGGGGTGGGCTGGTCCGCCTGCTCGGTGAGCACGCGGTGCATGATGCTCAGGCGGGAGGCGTCGGCATCCTGCAGGACCACCTCGGTGATGGGGGCCCGGTGCCGGGCGGCCAGCACGGCCGAGAACACCAGCGGCACGCGGAAACCACCGCCGCCGAGAATCACCAGCTTCATGGTCCTCAACGTATCCCACCCTCCGCGGCAGGAGCCGTGGCAGACTCGGGCCCATCATGTCCACCAGCGCCGAGGCCGCCGACTCCTTCGACGTGCTGCTCGCCGGCACGGTCTTCTTCGACGTCGTCTTCACCGGCTTCCCGCACCCGCCGGCGCCGGGCACTGAGGTATGGACCACCGGGATGGGTTCCTCCCCCGGTGGCATCGCGAACCTCGCCGTGGCCACTTCCAGGCTGGGTCTGTGCACGGGGCTGGCGGCCGGCTTCGGCGATGACCTCTACGGGGACTGGATGTGGCAGGTGCTGCGCGACCAGGAACGGGTGGACCTGAGCAGGTCACGCCGATTCCACGCCTGGCACACCCCGGTCACGGTGTCGCTGGCGATGGCGGCCGACCGGTCGATGGTGACCCACGGCCACCCACCGCCGGAACCGGTGGCCGCGTTGCTCGACCCGCCACCGCGCACCCGGGCCGTGCTCGCCGATCTGGGCGATCCGGCGGTGCGCGAGGCCGGCTGGTGGCGCACCGCGGCAACCGACGGGGCGCTGGTGTTCGCCGACGCCGGCTGGGACCCCGAGCAGGAGTGGGACCAGCGGATCCTCACCGACCTGGCCGACTGCTACGCATTCACCCCGAACGAGCAGGAGGCGATGGGCTACACGCGCACCGACTCGCCCCGAGCCGCTCTGCACGCCCTGGCCGACCATGTGCCGCTGGCGGTCATCACCCGCGGTCACCAGGGGGTGATCGCCATCGACTCGGCCACCGGGGAGGAGGCCGAGGTGCCCGCCCTGGAGGTGGAGGCGATCGACCCCACCGGCGCCGGGGACGTCTTCGCCGCCGCGCTGGTGCTCGGCA
The DNA here is from genome assembly GCF_021049265.1 of Ruania suaedae. Classification (NCBI taxonomy): domain Bacteria; kingdom Bacillati; phylum Actinomycetota; class Actinomycetes; order Micrococcales; family Ruaniaceae; genus Ruania; species Ruania suaedae. Next base: position 1,269,870 of record NZ_CP088018.1, on the reverse strand, counting down.
CGGTGCGGGAGTGGCCGCTGACCAAGCGCCTGCGGTTCGCCGCCCTGTGCTCCTCGCTCGCCGTGCAGCAGTTCGGCGGGTCCCTGGCCGCTCCCGGGTGGGGCGACATCGCCGACTGGTGGCGTCAGGTGCGCCACCGGGCCGATTCCGGGGACGACGACGCCCGCGAGACCGCTGACGCCTACTCCTTCCTCCCCGACTGCCTCGCCGGGGTCACCACCCGGCGGGTGCGGCGCGCAGAGGCCACCATCGCCCGGTTCTCCGACGCCGACCTCGCCTCACCGGACGTGGGACCCCCGACCGCACGATCCTGACCGGAGGCGGCGAACGGGCGATTAGCACGGCTGTGTCCGGATCTGGGATGATCGGGCACCATGAGCGAGCACACCCCGCACCCTGCCACCGCCCCGATCGAGCCCCTCCGCCCGGTCGCGCAGGTACCGGACAAGCCCTCGCTCGACGGTCTGGAGAACCGCTGGGCGCAGGCGTGGGGTGAGAAGGGCACCTACGCCTTCGACCGCACCCGCCCGCGTGCGCAGGTGTTCTCGATCGACACACCTCCCCCGACGGCGTCCGGCTCGCTGCACATCGGGCACGTCTTCTCCTACACCCACACCGACTGCATGGCCCGCTACCAGCGGATGCGCGGCCGCGAGGTGTTCTACCCGATGGGCTGGGACGATAACGGCCTGCCCACCGAGCGGCGGGTGCAGAACTACTACGGCGTGCAGGTGGACACCTCGCTGCCCTACGAGGCGGACTTCACCCCGCCGTATGCCGGTGACGTGCCGAAGAAGCACCGGCCCACCCCGATCTCCCGGCAGAACTTCGTCGAGCTGTGCCTGGGACTGGCCGCCGAGGACGAGAAGAGCTTCGAGCAGGTCTTCCGTTACCTGGGCCTGAGCGTGGACTGGGCGCAGACCTACCAGACCATCGGTCCGGCGGCCCAGCAGACGTCGCAGCGCGCGTTCCTGCGTCAGCTCGCCCGTGGCGAGGCCTACCAGATCGAGGCCCCGACGCTGTGGGACGTCACCTTCCAGACCGCCGTCGCCCAGGCCGAGCTGGAGGACCGGGACCGGGAGGGGGCCTATCACCGGATCTCCTTCCATGGCCCGGACGGACCAGTGGTCATCGAGACCACCCGGCCGGAGCTGCTCGCCGCGTGCGTGGCACTGGTGGCCCACCCCGACGACGAGCGCTACCAGCCGCTGTTCGGCTCGAGCGTCACCTCCCCGGTGTTCGGGGTCGAGGTGCCGGTGCTCGCCCACCCGCTCGCCGACCCGGACAAGGGCGCCGGGATCGCGATGATCTGCACCTTCGGTGACACCACCGACGTCACCTGGTGGCGCGAGCTGAACCTGCCCACCCGCACCATCATCGGCCGCGACGGGCGCATCCTCGCCGAGCCCCCGACGGCGATCACCTCGCCCGAGGGGCTGGCCGCCTACGAGCGGCTGGTGGGCATGACGGTCTTCTCCGCGCAGAAGACGATGGTGGAGCTGCTCACCGAGTCCGGTGACCTGCACGGCGAACCGCGCACGATCTCCCACCCGGTGAAGTTCTTCGAGAAGGGCGACAAGCCGCTGGAGATCGTCTCCTCCCGGCAGTGGTACGTGCGCAACGGCGGACGCGACGCCGACCTCCGCGAGGCGCTGGTCAAGCGCGGCAAGGAGATCACCTGGTACCCGGGGCACATGGAGTCCCGGTACGAGAACTGGGTGGACGGACTCACCGGTGACTGGCTGCTCTCCCGCCAGCGATTCTTCGGTGTGCCCTTCCCGGTCTGGTACCGGCTGGATGACGCCGGCGAGATCGTCTACGACAACCCGCTGGTGCCCAGCGAGGACCAGCTGCCGATCGACCCCGCCACCGACGTGCCCGAGGGCTACACCGCCGAGCAGCGTGGCGAGCCGGGCGGCTTCGTGGGCGACCCGGACGTGCTCGACACCTGGGCCACCTCCTCGCTGACCCCGCAGCTGGCGGGCCGCTGGGAGCGCGACCCGGAGTTCTTCGAGACCGTCTTCCCCTATGACATGCGCCCGCAGGGGCACGACATCATCCGCACCTGGTTGTTCTCCACCGTGGTGCGGGCGAACGCGGAGCACGACAGCCTGCCCTGGCACAGGGCCGCCATCTCCGGCTGGATCCTCGACCCGGACCGCAAGAAGATGTCCAAGTCCAAGGGCAACGTGGTCACCCCGCTGGGTCTGCTGGAACAGCACGGCTCCGACGCCGTCCGCTACTGGTCCGCCTCGGCCCGTCTGGGCGCCGACACCGCCTTCGACGAGGGGCAGATGAAGATCGGCCGGCGATTGGCGATCAAGCTGCTCAATGCCAGCAAGTTCGCCCTGTCCTTCGGTGCCGACTCCCTGACCCTGGACCCGGCGGCCGTGACCGAGCCGATCGACCGCGCGGCGCTCGCCGAGCTGGCCGGTGTGGTGGAGAGGGCGAGTGCGGCGTTCGAGGGGTTCGACCACGCCCGGGCACTGGAGCTGGCCGAGTCCTATTTCTGGACCTTCACCGACGACTACCTCGAGCTGGTCAAGGATCGTGCCTACGGCGGCGAGGCCGCTGCGGTGACGGCCGAGGCGACCGCCAGCGCTCGTGCGGCGCTGTGGCTCTCCCTCGACACGCTGCTGCGGCTGTTCGCCCCGTTCCTGCCGTTCGCCACCGAGGAGGTCTGGTCCTGGTGGCGGGAGGGCTCGGTGCACCGGGCCGCCTGGCCGACGCCGGACCTGCTGCGCCAGGCCGCCGGGGACGGCGACCCCGCTCTGCTGCCGGCCGCCGGTGCGGCCCTGGCCGCGATGCGGAAGGTGAAGTCGGAGGCCAAGGTCTCCCAGCGCACCTCCTTCGTCTCCGCGTCCCTGACCGTGCCGGCCGGGCAGCGGGCTCTGGTGGAGGCCGTGGCCGGTGACCTGCGGGCCGCCGGCCGGGTGACGGGTGAGCTGACCGTCACCGAATCCACCGACGCCACCGGAATCGCGGTGACCGGGGAGCTGCTGCCCCCCGAACCCAAGCAGCCCCAGTAGCCCGATCGGAGCCCCTCGTGCGCGCACTCCAGTACCACTCCTATGGCGGACCCGACGTCCTCACCCTCGGTGAGACCGAGGAGCCGCACGCCGGCCCCGGCGAGGTGCGGATCGCCGTCGAGGCGGTGGCCGTGAACCCGATCGACGCCACGCTGCGGTCCGGCGCCATGGCCAAGCCTGGGCGCGTGCTGCGTGCCCCACGCGTTCCGGGCTCCGACGCCGCCGGCGTCGTGGACGAGATCGGCGAGGGTGTGCGGGGATACGAGGTCGGCCAGCGTGTCTTCGGCGCGGGCAGTTCCGTCACGGCCGAGTTCGCCACCCTGACGGCGTTCTGGTCGACGCCCGAGGACGTGGGCAGCGAGGAGAGCGCCGCGGTGGTGACCGCTGCCGAGACGGCCGTACGGATCCTGGAGGCGGTGCACGCCGAGGGCGGGCAGGTGCTCGTCGTCGACGGTGCCTCCGGCGGGGTCGGGACGGCGTTGGTCCAGCTCGCGAGAGCCCGCGGAGTGCACGTGGTGGGCACCGCCTCGGAGAGCAAGCATGACCTCGTGCGGCGCCTCGGTGGGCTGGTGACGACCTACGGCCCGGGGCTGGCCGATCGGGTCCGGGGCGTGCTCGCCGAAGCCGGACTCGCGGCAGCGGAGCTCGTCTCGGCCGATCTGGCCGGGAAGGGCGCGGCGTCGGAGCTGATCGAGCTCACCGGTGACGCTGCCCGGGTGGCCACGATCGCCGACTTCTCCGGCGAGACGGCGGCGATCGTCACCGACGGGTCCGAGGGTCGCGCCTGGCATGCGCTCGGAGAGGTCGCGGATCTGCTCACCGAGGGCCGGTTCGAGGTGATCATCGACCGGGTGCTGCCGTGGACCGAGGCCGCCGCGGCGCACGAGGCGGTGGAGTCGGGGACCACGACCGGCAAGGTCGTGCTGCGAGTCGGGTGACTCAGCGTTCCTGGTAGCGGTCGAGCACGATCTCGACCAGCTCGGTCGCGGGGGGCTCGTCGTCGGTGAGCAGCGGCGGGGTGACCAGCTCGGCCCCCGAACGGGCCGCGAGGTCGGCGAAGTAGCCCGGCGCGAGGAGGTAGGTGGCCACCGCCACCCGGGCACCGGGAGCGGTGAGACGGCCGCGGGCCTCGGCTACGGCGTCGGGAAGGCGCGGCTGCGCCGCGGACAGGAACGCCGTGGTGACCGGGCGGCCCAACGCGGCCGCCAGCTCCTCCCCCACCTGCCGGCAGTCGGCCACGGCGCCGGCGTTGGAGGATCCGGCCGCTGCCAGCACCACCGCGTCCCCCGCGTGCAGCCCTGCCTCGTGCAGCCGGCGCGTGAGCAGAGCGATCAACCGGGGGTCGGGGCCGAGCGCACCTGTCACGTGGGCGCCGGCGCGCCCGTCGACCGCCTCGGCCAGGTCCACGTGCACGTGGTACCCAGCCGAGATCAGCAGCGGCACCACCCGCACCTCGGTCTCGCCGAGCTCGTCGAGGATGGTGGGGACGTCGGGCTCCTGCACGTCGACGAAGGCTGAGGAGACCGGGATCTCGGGTCGGCCGGCGGCCACCGCGTCCACCAGTGCGGCGATCGCCCGCTGGCCGGCCGGGGAGGAGGTGCCGTGCGAGCAGGCGAGCAGCACCGGCGGAGCCGGGTCGGTGGACGTCCGGGACATGGTCGGCTCCTCGGTCGGGGCCCAGGCGGTGGTCGTCACCATGGTGACGCTAGAGCGTCCAGGTTTCCATGGATGGCTTCCTCGGTTGCCACCACGTCACCGGCGTCTCGCAGGCCGATCACCCCGCGGCGTGCAACCGGGGCGCGAGATCACGTTCGAACAGCTCGAGGAAGCGTCGCTGATCGTGGCCGGGAGCGTGGAAGACGAGGTGGTTGAACCCGGCGCGGCGGTAGTCGAGCACCTGCTCCACGGCGTCGTCGGGGTCGGAGGCGACGATCCAGCGCTTGGCGATCTGCTCGATCGGGAGCTCGTCAGCGGCGCGCTCCATCTCGACGGGGTCGTCGATGGAATGCTTCTGCTCCGGACTGAGGGAGAGCGGGGACCAGAAACGGGTGTTCTCCAGCGCCAGGTCCGGGTCGGTGTCGTAGGAGATCTTGATCTCGATCATCCGATCGATCTGCTCCGCGTCCCGTTCGGCTTTGCCGGCGCCTTCGGCCACGGCGGGCAGGAGCTTGTCCGTGTAGAGCTCCATGCCCTTGCCGGAGGTGCAGATGAAGCCGTCGCCGGCGCGCCCTGCGTAGCGGGCGACCACCGGCCCACCGGCGGCGATGTAGACGGGGATGCCGCCCTCGGGCTTGTCGTAGATGCTGGCGCCGTGGGTGGAGTAGTACTCGCCGTCGAAGTCCACCCGTTCGCCGGCCCACAGCGCCCGCATGAGCCGGACGGCCTCCCGCAGGCGGGCGAAGCGCTCCTTGAACTCCGGCCACTGCTGCTCCCCGGCGCCCTGGAAGCCGGTGGCGATCTCATTGAGGGCTTCCCCCGTGCCGACGCCGAGCATCACCCGGTCCGGATAGAGCATGCCCATCGTGGCGAACGCCTGGGCGAGGACCGCGGGGTTGTAGCGGAAGGTGGGCGTCATGACCGAGGTACCGATGCGGATGCGCTCGGTGCGCTCGCCGACTGCCGCCATCCAGGTCAGTGAGAACGGGGCGTGACCACCCTCGTGCCGCCACGGCTGGAAGTGGTCGCTGATTGCCACCGAGTCCATCCCGTGGGCCTCGGCAGCGACGCCGAGCTCGACGAGCTCGCGGGGTCCGAACTGTTCGGCGGAGGCCTTGTAGCCGAGGGTGAGGGGCAGCATCGCGTGCGTCCTTTCGTGGGGTACGTCGAATCTAACCCCGACGGCGGCCCTCGCCTTCCCGAGCGCGCCGCCGATCGGGAAGGCCGCCCACCACCCGGGAGGTGCACACATCATCAGTGTCAGTGGTCGGTGGTTGAGTGGGATCCATGACGACGACACCTCCTTCTGGTTCCGTGGTGGATCCGCGGCGGGGTGTGCTGTCGTCGTTGCGTGAGGCTCGTGCGGCGGCGTCGGCGTGGGAGGTGGAGACGGCGCGGTTGGTGGTGGCGTGGGTGGGTGAGCACGCTGTCGCCGACGCCGGTGCGGAGGCCCGCGAACGGGTGATCGGGCCGGACGAGCCGGTCGAGGGGGCGGTGCTGGCGGGGTTGGAGGCTCCGATGCGCCTGGCGGGCCCGGGTGCGCCGTGGGTGGCGGATCTGGAGTTCTGCGAGCTGGCCGCCACGTTGTGGATGTCGCCCGATGCTGCGCGCGGCTACGTCGGGGAGATCGCCGAGTTGGCCTTCCGTCTGCCGCGTCTGTGGGAGCGGGTGGTGTGCGGGCAGGTGCGGCTGTGGCGGGCACGGGAGGTGGCCCGCTCCACCAGGGTCCTGTCTGCTGAGGGCGCTGCCTGGGTCGATGCGCAGCTGGCGCCGGTGATCGGGTCCTGCTCGGGGGCCCAGGTGCGACGGGCGGTCGCTGCGGCGTTGGATCGGTTCGATCCTGAGGCGGCCGAGGCCCGGCGGCGGGAGGCGGATGAGGGCCGCCACTTCGACATCGTGTTGGACGAGCCCGGCGGCCCGGAGGTGGTCGGTGCGGGCGGCACGGTCGAGGTGGACGGGGTCCTCGATCTGGCTGATGCGCTCGATCTGGATGCGGCGGTGTCCGCGACGGCGGCCCAGTTGCGGGCGTTCGGGTCCGCCGAGAGTCTGGATGCCCGCCGGGCCCGGGCGGTCGGTGAGATCGCCCGCCGGGAGCTCATGCTGGCGATCCCACCGGTCGAGAGGGCGGCGGGTGATCAAGACAGCGCCGAACCGCCTCCCACGCAGCCGTCCACCGATCCCGGGCGTCGGATCGAGCTGATCCTGCATCTGAGCGCTGACGCCCTCGACCCCTCGTGTGATGGCCGGCCAGGCTCGGGGGTGGTGGGGCGGTGTGAGAACACCCGCTCGCCGGTCTCGGCCGAGCAGATCAGGTCATGGTGCGCCACGCCCGGCACGAGGGTGCTGGTGCGCCCGGTGGTGGACCTGTCCGGTCACTACCCGACCGAGAGCTATGAGATCGCGGGCCGCCTTCGTCACCAGGTCACCACACGCGACCCGCAGTGTGTGTTCCCTTCCTGCACCCGCCGCGCCCGGGCGTGCGACCTCGACCACATCGTCCCGTTCGAGCAGGGTGGCCCCACGTGTGGGTGCAACCTCGCGCCGCTGTGCCGCCGGCACCACAGGGCGAAGACGCACGGGGCCTGGTCCTACGTCATGATCACACCCGGGACCTACCTGTGGACCTCCCCCAGCGGGGAGTTGGTGCTCGTGGACGGGCGCGGCACCTTCCCCGTCCCCTCCCCAGGCGCGGCCCCCGGACACCCCCCGCGCCACGCACCATCACCGTCACCGCATCCCTGCGGGCACGCCGCCCACCGGGACCGGCCCGGCCCACCCGAAAGACCAACACCTGATCAACCCCGCCGATCGCGGGCGCCCGCACCGACCCCACCGAAGAACCGGCCAGACGACCCCGGCCTCGACCCCCCACCCTTCTGAGTACCCCGCCCCGAACCCCGCCGAGCAACGCTCAGCGGGGCCACAGGCACGTCGGTCGTCGAGGGGTCGTAGCCTGGACGTGAATCTCGGGTGTGAGTCGTCATGGGAGAGCTCCATCAGACTCGCACGATCACAACCGTTTCGGGGGGCGGTGGCACGTGGGAGTACTGAGCGACAACGGGCAGCGACTCTCGGGCACTCGCGTGGTTCGTGCGGTGGGCGCTGTGCTGATCGCGCTCGGAATCCTCGGCGCCACGATCACTCGCGTGCACGTGGTGGATCGACAGCGAACAGGTGGCCACCGGTACCTACGTCTCGCCGTGTGAGGACCTGCTGAGCGGGGCGCTGCTGGCGTTCGGTGTGAGCGCCACCATCGGGTCAGCCGCAGTTGCCGCACGGCGCGCGAGGGAGCCGGCACCACCGCAGTGACGGGCGGCGCCCTCAGCCAGGCGCCACCTCGAGCCGGTAGCCGCGCTTGACGACGGTCTTGATCAGCTCCTTGCCGGCTGCCTCACGCAGCCGGCCGATCGCCACCTCGGCCGCGTGCGGGTCCGTCGACTCCCCCGGGAGGGCAGCGAGCACCTCTGCTCGGGAGACCACGGCACCCGCCGATGCTGCGAGCAGCCGCAGCACGGCGATCCCACTGGGCGAGAGCGGCAGAACCTGCCCGTCCAGCACTGCCACGCGTGAACGAATCTGCAGGGCACCGACAGGCGTGCACAGAGCCACGGTCTCGGCGTGCTCGTAGTGCGCCACCAACGCACGCACCAACGCACCCAGACGGCCACGCTCGGGCTGGAGCGGCGCGACACCGCGGTGCTCCAGCGGCTTCGCCGTCACCGGACCCACCGCAGCGGGCACCATCGACCAGTCACGCAAGCGCGCCAGCACGCCCTCCCCCACGCCCTCCTCCTCGGCGGCTTTCAGCCACGCCTCGGCACCGGGCGCCGAGGTGAACACCACGGCGTCGATCTCCCCGTCGGCCGCTGCATGCACCGAGTCCCGCAGCGCTTGCGGGTCCGGCGGCGGGCCCCAGCGGTAGACCACGAGACTGCACACCTGCGCCCCGGCCTCGGCGAAGACCACGTCCAGACCATCGGCGCCTGCGCCATGGTGCTGGACGGCCACCCGCAGCCCGGCGACGCCTTCACCCAGCAGCACATCGGCGATCTCGGCCGACGTCTCCGACTCGGCCACCCAGTCCGCGGTCAGACCAGCCGCCTGGATGGCGCCGCGCGCCTTCGGGCCCCGCGCGACGATCCTGGACCGCTCCAGCACCGCCAGGAACGGCTCGGCGATGCCGTGTGCGTCCGCGGCCTCCACCCACCCGCGGAAACCGATGCCGGTGGTCACGACCACCACATCCGGCGGCTGCTCGATCAGCCGGCGCGTGTCGGCCATCAGCAACTCATCGTCGACGTGCGAGGTGATGCTCAGCGCCGGTGCGTGACGCACCTGCGCACCACGGCGTTGCAGGGCCGCCGCCAGCTCGCCTTTGCGCCGGTCGGCGGTGAGCAGCACGGTACACCCGGCCATCACCTGGTGCAGGTGCGGACGTGCCTGCCCGCCTTCGCTCACGTGGCTACGAGCCTGTGCTCGTCGGCCACGTCGCCGATCACGATGATCGCCGGCGCCTGCACCCCCACCCGGCCGGCCTCCTCGGCCACCCGGTCGAGAGTACTGCGGGTGACACGCTCGGTCGGGGTGGAACCACGCTCGACGACCGCGACCGGGGTATCCGCACCGGCACCCGCCTGCTGCGCCTGCGTCGCGATCGCCGCGAGCTTCGAGACGCCCATCAGCACCACCAGCGTCGCGCCCTCGGCCACCGCCACCGCAGCCGCCCGGTCGAGGCCGGCGTGCCCGGTGGTGACATGGAACGAGGTGGATGTGCCCCGGTGCGTGAGCGGGATACCGGCCAGCGCCGGCACCGAGAGCGCACTGCTGATGCCCGGGACCACCTGCACCGCCACGCCGGCCTCCCGGCAGGCGATCACCTCCTCGCCACCGCGCCCGAAGACGAACGGGTCCCCGCCCTTGAGTCGGACCACCTGCCTGCCCCGCTGTGCCTGCTCCACGAGGATCGCGTTGATCTCGTGCTGGGGCACCGGGTGGTGCCCGGGTGTCTTGCCGACGTTGATGACCTCGACCCCCACGAGGTCCGCGAGCACGTCCACCGGTCCCAGGCGGTCGGTGACCACCACGTCCGCGGCCGCGAGGGCCTGCCGGCCGCGCACGGTCAACAGGTCGACGGCGCCCGGTCCCCCGCCTACGAGGGTCACCTGACCCGTCGCCGGGCGCTGGCGGCGCTGGTCGAGGCCCGCCCGCAGCAGGTCGCCGATCTGGTCCCGGACCGCCGCCACCCGCCGCGGATCCGCCCCCGCCCCGTCCGGGGTGCGCGAGATGTCCGTGACCACCCCGACGAGCAGATCGCCCGAGCGGGTGGTCGCCGGGGTCCGGGCGCTGCCCTCGTCCGCGGCTCCGGCGTTGACGCAGAACACCCGCCGCTGCTCAGCCCAGGCCGCCACCTCGGCGTTGGCGACCTTCGAGTCGGTGGCGGCAAGGACAAGCCACACACCCTCCAGGTCCGGCTCCCGCACGTCCCGCTCGAGCCACTCGGCCCGGTCCGGCATCAGGCCCAGCAGCTCGGCCAGGTCCTCGCACACGTAGGGGGCCACGACCCGAAGCAGCGCACCCTCATCCGCGAGCGCCTGGGCACGACGAGCCGCGACCGGACCGCCACCGGCGATCAGCACGGTGCGGTCGGCCAGATCAAGGCCGAACAAGCTCGTCATGACTTCACATCCTCCACCGACGGACTGTGAGGTCCACGAACGTGCACCACACCGTCCAGCACCTGGACGTCCCAGACGGTGAGGTCGTCGCGCTCGTCGACCGGCTCATAGCCCGCTCGCTCGAGGCAGCCGCCGGTGCGCAACGAGAAGACCTGCTTGTACATCGGTCCCGCCACAGTCGGCTCCCCTTGCCGGGTGCCCACGATGCCGCGGGACATCACGTTCGCCCCGCTGAACGGATCGCGCTGCTGCACCGCGCGCACCTCGTCTTCCCGGAGACGGAACAGAGCCATCTGCTGTCCGTTCACGAGAGCGGCGATCCCCCGTTCCACGCCCAGCTCGGCGAGCCGGCACACCGCCACCCACGCCGCGGTGGAGTCGCGCACCTGCTCGCTGGGCGCCGTCATGCGCGCACCTGCAGCGTCGCACCGGCGATGACGACCGGGCCGGCCAGGTCCTCACCGCTCGCCCGCTCCTGCACGGTGGCGGGCCGGATCTGACCACGATCGGTGGCGTAGGCCAGGTCCGGGTCGGGAGTGGTGGGGGCGTTGACGAAGGAGGAGAAGCGGCTCAGCTTGACCGGATCCTCCAGCACCGCCTGCCACTCGTCCCGATAGGCCCCTACGTGCCGGCTCATGGCCTCGTCCAGGTCGGCGGCGATCCCGAGACTGTCGTCCATGATCACCTCGCGGACGCCCTCCAGGCCGCCCTCGACGTCCTCGATCCACGCCGCCGTGCGCTGGAGCCGGTCCGCGGTGCGGATGTAGTACATGAGGAACCGGTCGATCGTGCGCAGCAGCTCCTCGGACGTCAGATCCTCGGCGAGCAGCCTCGCGTGCCGCGGGGTGAACCCGCCGTTGCCGCCGACGTAGACGTTCCAGCCCTTGTCGGTGGCGATGACGCCGACGTCCTTGCCGCGAGCCTCGGCGCACTCGCGCGCGCACCCGGAAACGCCCAGCTTGAGCTTGTGCGGGGAACGGAGCCCGCGGTAGCGCAGCTCCAGCTCGACCGCCATGGCGACGGAGTCCTGCACCCCGTACCGGCACCAGGTGGAGCCCACACACGACTTCACGGTCCGCAGCGACTTGCCGTAGGCGTGCCCGGACTCGAAGCCGTGCTCGACCAGCCGCCGCCAGATCTGTGGCAGCTGTTCGATCCGCGCCCCGAACATATCGATGCGCTGGCCACCGGTGATCTTGGTGTACAGGCCGAAGTCCTTGGCCACCTGCCCGATCACCAGCAGTCCGTCCGGGGTGATCTCCCCGCCCGGGATCCGCGGGACCACCGAGTAGGTCCCATCCTTCTGCATGTTGGCCATCACATGGTCGTTGGTGTCCTGCAGGGTCTCCTGCTCGCCGTCGAGGATGTGCCCGTTGCCGAGGGAGGCGAGGATCGAGGCCACCACCGGCTTGCAGATGTCGCAGCCACGGCCGGCATCAGTGGCGCCGTCAGGCACATGGCCGAACCGGCCGATGATGTCGGAGAAGGTGTGCAGATCCGCTACCCGGACGGCGTCGAAGAGCTGGGCGCGGGAGAGGTCGAAGTGCTCACACAGCGCGTGGGAGACCTCCACGCCCGCCTTCTCCAGCTCGGTGGTCGTGATCTTCTTGACCAGCGGCAGACAGGACCCGCAGCTCGTGCCGGCCTTCGTGCACGCCTTCACGCCCGCCAGGTCCGTGCACCCGTGCTCGGTCACGGCTGCCCGGATGGTGCCCGCCGAGACGTTGTTGCACGAGCACACGGCTGCGTCCTCAGGCAACTCCAGCCCAGCCAGTCCGTCACCGGATCCGGCCGGGGTGATGAAGGAGGAGGGGTCGCCCGGCAGCGCCGATCCCAGCAGCGGGCGCAGGCTCGCGTAGGCGCTCACATCACCGACGAACACTCCCCCGAGCAACGTCGCGGCGTCGTCGGACATCACCAGTTTCTTGTAGATCCCGGCCACAGGGTCGGCGTAGACGATCTCCATGGCGCCCGCGGTGCGGGCGAAGGCGTCACCGAAGCTCGCCACGTCCACGCCCTGCAGCTTCAGCTTCGTCGCGGTGTCGGCACCCGGGAAGGTCGCCTCTCCCCCGAGCAGCCGGTCGGCGACGACCTCGGCCATCGCATACCCCGGGGCGACCAGGCCGATGCACCGGCCCTCGATGCAGGCGACCTCGCCGATGGCCCAGATATGCGGGTCCTCGGTGTGGCAGCTCAGATCGACCACGGCCCCGCCGCGCTCGCCGATCGTCAGGCCCGCCTGGCGCGCGAGCTCGTCCCGCGGCCGCACCCCGGTCGCCACCACGACCACATCCACGTCCAGGCGCCCGCCGTCGCCGAAGTCGAGGCGCCCGATGTGACCGGTGCGCCGAGAGGGGCGCATCTGCTCGGTCACCGTGCCGGTGCGGACGGCGATGGACTTGTCGTTGATGAGGCGGGTGAGCGCCTGGCCGCCGCCGAGGTCGATCTGGGCGTCCATCAGGTGGGTTCCGAACTGGATGACGGTGGCTTGGGCGCCGAGCGCTCGCAGCGCGCCGGCTGCCTCCAGACCCAGCAGGCCACCGCCGATGACGGCGCCCCGCACCGGACGCTCGGAGCGTGAACCTCTGCCTTCCTCCCGCTTGGCCTCGACCCAGCCTCGCAGGGCGGCGACGTCATCGATCGTGCGGTAGACGAAGACCCCCGGCAGGTCGTTGCCGGGGATCGGGGGCATCGCCGCGCTGGAGCCGGTGGCCAGCACCAGCTCGTCGTAGGTCCAGGTCTCACCGAGCCGGTCCTGCACCTGCCGGGAGGCGCGGTCGATCGACTCGATCTTGCGGTCACGGTGCAGCGTGACGCGCGGGTGGTCCCACAGTGCCGGGTCCCCGAGAGTCAGCTCGTCGACGTCGCGGGCGGAGAAGTAGGAGGTCAGGGCGACCCGGTCATAGGGCTTGAGCGGCTCCTCGGCGAACACCGAGATCTGCCACGAGTCCTCACCGTCGCGGGCCACCAGGGCCTCGACGAGTCGCTGAGCGGCCATCCCACCGCCGATGACGACGAGGTGCCGGCGCTGCCGGTCGGCTGCGGTCATGGTGTGCTCCTTGCGGCGGGAAGGGGTCGTGCTGTGCTGCCGACGACGCTACGAGGCGGCGATTTCACGCGTGTGCGCCCTGCGTTGCGCCTCCGTCACGGTTTCCTCACCGTCGATTGCCTCCTCGTGAGAGGCCGAGGCCGAGCCGGTCCGGGAGAGCCATTGGGTCAGACCACACACGGCGTCGGTGCATCCGCCGCACCCGGTGGTGGCGCGAGTGGCGCGGGCGATGTCTTCGGTGCTGCGGGCCCCGCGCGCCCAGGAGTCGGTGATGTCGGCCTTGGTCACGCCATTGCAGGTACAGACGGTGGTGCCGCCGGGCATACGGGAGGGGTCGGCGGCCGGTGTCGGCGCCTGGGTGAGAGGGCGCAGCAACAGGTGTGCCGGATCGGCCGGGACGGGCAGGCGCCGCGTGTAGGCGGCGACCAGGTCGGCGCCGACGTCCGGGGCACCGACACAGACGGCGGCGACGATCCGGCCCTCGGCCACGGTGGCCGAGAGATGTCGACCTGCCGCCGGATCGCTGAGGGTGACGGTTCGCGCCCGCGACTCACCGGGCGCACTCCCCATGGTGACGACGTCGAGGCCGACGGCCTTCAGACGGACGACGTCGGTCCCCGCCGGCGCCCGCTCCGGTTCGGCCGCGCCGACCGGGTGGGAGGAGACCGGTCGCGTCCCGGCCGCGAGCGCCAGCCGCAGCGCCATGCTGGGCCGTTCGGAGGCCCCCGGTGCGGTGGCACGGTCGTGGCCGGCCGCCACCCCCGCGAGCCGGTCTGCCAGGCGGCGGGCCTGCTCCCATCCCTGGGCGATGAGGCCCGTGGCGCCTTCGACGGGCTCGGCGCAGTCTCCGATCGCGTACACGCGCGGGTCGGCCGGGCTGGCCAGGTCCGCCCCCACCGTGATTCCGCGGCCGACGGGTAGGCCTGCCTGCCGGGCGAGCCCGGCCTCCGGTTCGGTCCCGCACGCCAGGACGAGCAGGTCCGTCGGCACGGCGTGCTCGGTGCGGTCGACAGTGGCGAGGACGTGGGTGAGCCGGCCGCCACGGGTGCGCACCGCCGTCGTGCGGGCTCGCGTCCACACCCGCGCGCCGAGACGCTCCAGCTCGGCGGTCACGACGGCCGAGGAGGCATGGTCGAGCTGGCGGTCCATCGGGCCGTGGCCGGTGTGGAGCACGGTGACGTCCAGTCCACGTTGGACGAGCCCACACGCCACCTCGAGTCCGAGCACCCCGGCCCCGACGACGGTGGCGCGCCGGGCGTTGGCGGTCGCGGCGATGATCTCGCGGGCGTCGTCGAGGGTGCGCAGCGTGTGGACGCCGGCCGAGAGGGTGGGCTGCAGTCCCTCGATGGTGGGGATGCGTGCCTTCGCGCCGGTGGCCAGGACGAGGTGGTCGTAGGGGTGGCGGCCGTGCCGGGTGCGCACGCACCGGCCGGCGCGATCGATCGCCGCGGCAGCCGCCCCTCGGGTGACGGTGACGGCCCCGGACTGGAGGACCGGGAGCGTGAGCGCGCTCAGGTCGGTGCGCCCGGCCACCACGTCGCTGAGCAGCACCCGGTTGTAGGGCTGGTACTCCTCGGCGCCGAGAACCTCGATGTCCACCGTGGCGGGTTCGACGCGGGCGAGCAGGTCCTCGACGAAGCGGGCGCCGACCATGCCATGGCCGACGACGACGATCTTCGCTGGAGTGATCATCGCGAGCCTCCTTCGGCGCCTGGAGTCAGATCGACGGCGCACACCTTGAACTCCGGCATGCCGGAGATCGGGTCGGTGGCGTCACTGGTCAGCAGGTTGACGCTGCCGCTGCCGGCGAAGTGGAAGGGCATGAAGACGGTGTCGGGTCGGATGTCGTCGGACCACCGGGCCCGGGCGATCGCCTCGCCTCGGGCCGAACGCAACCGCACCATCACGCCGTCGTCGATACCGAGCCGGGTCGCCAGCAACGGGTGCAGCTCGACCACCGCCTCGGAGACGACGCGGTTCAGATCCGCGACCCGGCGCGTCTGCGCACCCGATTGGTAGTGTTGCAGCACGCGCCCGGTGACGAGGTAGACCGGGGCGCCGGAGCGGACGTCGTCGGCCGGTCCGTGGTGGTCGACGGCGATCATGCGGGCCCGCCCGTCCGGTGTGGCGAACCGGTCGAGGAACACCCGGGGCGTCCCCGGGTGCCCGGGGCCGGGCACCGGCCAGTAGTAGCCGGGGCCGTCGGCGGCCTCATCGGCGTCGAGGCGGGCGTGGCTGAGGCCGGCGTAGTCGGCGACGCCGCCGGCCGAGGCGCGGGCGAGCTCGTCGAAGACGACGGCCGGGTCGGTGGCGAAGGTGACATCCGAGCCCAGCCGATGGGCGAGCTCGGCGAGGATCCACAGCTCCGAGCGTGTCTGCCCCAGCGGCGGCAGCGCCCGACGGCGGCGGATGACCCTGCCCTCGAGCGAGGTCATCGTGCCCTCCTCCTCGGCCCACTGGGTCACGGGCAGGACGACATCGGCGCATGAGGCGGTCTCCGACAGCACGAAGTCGCACACCACGAGCATGTCCAGCCGCTCGAGAGCCTCGGCGACCCGACCGGCGTTCGGAGCGCTGACGAGCACGTTCGCTCCGTGCACGAACAGGGCGCGGGGGCCCGCCGGCCGGCCGGGGGTCGCAGCCTGCCCGAGCGAGGTGAGCAGTTCGACGGCGGGCTTGCCCGGGCCCGGGATGGTCTCCGGCGCCACGCCCCAGACGCCGGCGACGTGCTCGCGGCTGGCAGGATCGGTGATGGATCGGTAGCCGGGTAGCTGGTCGGCCTTCTGCCCGTGCTCCCGGCCCCCCTGCCCGTTGCCCTGACCGGTGATGGCGCCGTAGCCGCTGCCGATCCGTCCCGGGAGGCCGAGCGCCAGCGCCAGGTTGATCGTCGCGGTCACGGTGGCGGTGCCCTGGCTGGACTGCTCAACCCCGCGTCCGGTGAGCAGATAGGCACCGCGCCCTCCGCCGGCCGGGGAGGCGGCCGCGAGGAGGCGGGCCACCCGGCGCAGCTGCGCGGCCGGCACGCCGCAGACCGTTTCGGCGCGTTCGGGCCACCAGGCGGCCACCGATCTGCGCACGTCCTCGAAGCCGGAGGTGCGCTCGTCCAGGTAGGCCGGGTCGGTGAGGTTCTCCGCGATCACGATGTGTGTCAGGGCCAGCAGAACCACCAGGTCCGTTCCGGGAACCGGCTGCAGGTGCTGACCCTGCCCGTCGGCGGTGAGAACCGCGGTGCGACTTCGGCGGGGGTCCATCACCACCAGCCCGCCGCGGGCCCGGACGGGGGCAAGATGCTGCACCGACGGTGGCATCGTCTCGGCCGGGTTGGAACCGAGCAGCATCACCGCGTCCGCACCGGCCAGGTCGGTCAGCGGGAACGGCATGCCACGGTCCAGGCCGAGGGCCCGGTTGGTGGCCGCCGCAGCGCTCGACATGCAGAACCGGCCGTTGTAGTCGATGTGGGGCGTGCGCAGCACCGTGCGGGCGAACTTGCCGAGCGTGTACGCCTTCTCGTTGGTCAGGCCGCCGCCACCGAAGACGGCGACGGCCTCCCGGCCGTGCTCGGCCTGCACCCGGGACACCCGGTCGGTGATGAGGGTGAGCGCCTCGTCCCAGCTCGCCGGGTGCAGCTGCCCGTCACCACCGCGCACCAGCGGGGTGGTGATCCGGTCCGGGGTCTGCAGCAACTCGGCGCTGGTCCAGCCCTTCTGGCACAACCCCCCGGCGCTCGTCGGGAACGGCCGCGGGCGGACCGAGACCGGAGCGGGTGCCCCTGGCTCGGACGTAGCCAGGGCCATGGCGCACTGCAGAGCGCAGTACGGGCAGTGCGTGGCGGCCGTGGTGACCGGAGCGGCCACCGGTTCCTGCGCCGTCGTGGACCTCATCAGATCCGTGCCATGGTGCTGTCACGGCGGGCGTAGGCCGCCCAGGTGACCACCGCCATCACGGCGTAGCACCCGATGAACAGCCACAGTGCCGGGACGAGCGAGCCCGACAGGTCGGTGGACACGGCGAAGCCACGGGGGATGAGGAAGCCGCCGAAGGCGCCGGTGGCGCCCGCGATCCCGATACAGCCGGCGGCGGCCCGGCGTGCGGCCGACGCCTGCTCGGGGGTGCGTGCGCCGGCACGGAACACCGCCGGGATCATGCGGTAGAGGGAGCCGTTGCCGACGCCACTGGCGATGAACAGGACCATGAACGAGGTGAAGAAGAGCCCGAAGTGGTGCTGACCGAGTGCCGCGATGACGCCGATGGCTCCTGCTGCCATCACGCCGTAGGCCACGATCGTGACCCAGGCGCCGCCGACCCGGTCGGCGATGATGCCACCGAGCGGGCGGGAGACCGAGCCGACGAGCGCGCCGACGAACGCGATCGAGAGCGTGATCTCGCTGAACTCGTTCCGCATCAGCATCGGGAAGGCCCCTGAGTAGCCGATGAAGGAGCCGAACGTGCCGATGTAGAGGAAGGAGATGATCCACGTGTGTCTGGTGCGGGTGGCCACGGCGAAAGACCGTGGATCCGCCTTCGCGGTGCCGAGGTTGTCCATGAAGCGCCAGGCGAGGAACGCGGCGAGGATCGCGAGCGGAATGAACATCAGCCCGGCGCGCTCGAGCGCCAGGCCGGCGCCGGCGACGATCACCAGCGGGACGGCGAGCTGGACGGCGGCGGTGCCCACGTTGCCGCCGGCGGCGTTCATCCCCAGCGCTCGCCCCTTCTCCCGCTCGGGGTAGAAGAAGGAGATGTTGGCCATCGAGGAGGCGAAGTTGCCACCGCCGACGCCGGCGAGCGCGGCCACCGCCAGCAGCACCGCGAACGGCAGGTCGGGCCGTTGGACCGCGAGGACGAGCGCCGTCGTCGGCAGCAGCAGGAGCAGTGCCGAGACGATGGTCCAGTTGCGGCCGCCGAACAGTGGCACCGCGAAGGTATAGGGGATGCGTAGGGTCGCGCCGACGAGGCTCGGGACGGCGATCAGCCAGAACTGCTGGTCGACGGTGAGCGCGAAGCCGGCGGCGGGCAGTTGCGGGACGACGATCGACCACAGCGCCCACACGCCGAAGCCGAGGAACTCGGCGAAGATGGAGATCCACAGGTTCCGGCGAGCGACCCGGCGGCCGGGCCCGTCCCAGAAGGCGGCGTCCTCGGGGTCCCACTGCTCGATCCACCGGCCGGTGCGGCGGCGAAGGGCCGGTGGCGCGGGGGCCCCAGCGGTGGTGGGTTCGGCGAGTCGCTGCGAGGAAGGTGCAGACATCACGGCTCCAGGTGTCGTACCGGCGGGTGGGTACGACGCTAGGGAGGCCGTGTTTCGGTCCGCCTCGTCAGCAGTTTCGCTGCCGTAAGGAAGTTCGCACAGCGCGTCAACGGCAGGCTGTGAGAAGCCGCCTCAGATGCAGGGGCGCTCCGCGGCGATGTCCTCGTGGTGGCGGATCACCTCGGCGATGATGAACGCCAGGAACTTCTCGGCGAAGACAGGATCGAGCCCGGCTGCTTCCGCGAGGGAACGCAGCCGGGCGATCTGGATCTCTTCGCGAGCCGGGTCCGACGGCGGGAGCCCACGCTCGGCCTTCAGGCGACCGACCGCCTGGGTGCACTTGAACCGCTCGGCGAGCAGGTGCACCAGGGCGGCGTCGATGTTGTCGATGCTCCCGCGCAGTCCCGCCAGGCGCTCCGGCACCAGCGCACCGGTCGACTCTGGGGTGCTGTCCGGTGCGTCGCTCATGGGCCTCATCCTAGAGGCTCGGTGGCTCCTCCTGGGCAGCCTCCTGAGCCGCCGGCTGCGCCCGGCCGCTGTCCCCACTGAGCGTGTACGCACTCTCCGCGGGGGTGCCGGCATCGTCCCAACGCAGCACCGCAGCGACGCCGTCCGGCACGTCCAGTTCCTCGGCCAGGGTGATACCGGCGGACTGGTCCAGAACCGCCCGGCTCAGGGCGAGATCGGCACGGACGCGCCGCGGCTCGGCGACCCCGAGGTCACTGAGATCCTCCTGTGAGGCGCCCAGCTGGAGCGGGCCGTCCCCGATCCAGAGCTGGTGCTCGGACAATCGAAGATGCGGGGTGCTGAAGGCGCCCGCATCCAGGACGAGCTCGGACACCTGGCCGCGTCGCAACACCGCCACGACGTCGTCCAGGCCGCTCACCGCTGCGCCATCCCTGCCGCTCTCCTGCTGGAAACGGTCCAGGACCTGCTGCCGGCGGCGCATCCGGAAGTCGGTGATCACCTCGTCCACCGCTGCAGCGAACGCACGGGAGTTCACTCCTTCGGCGCGAGCACCGCCAGGGACGTCCACCAGCGCCTCGCGGGCGTGGGTGCCGAGGGCCTGCTCCACGTAGGCGGTCGAGCGCACGTCGCCGGTCAGCAGAACCAGATCGGGCTTGTCCCGGGCCATCACCTGGTCGACCTCTGCGGCCACCGTCTCGGCATTGCGCTCCCAGGAGTCCTCGGCCCGGTTGTTCACGCGATCGCGCGGCAGTTCACGGCTGGGGCGGACCTTGGTGAGCACGTCGTGGTCGCCATCGACGTCGCGATCCTCCAAGGTCTTGCTACCCACGGCAGCCGATGCCTCGTGGAGGGTGAGGTGGGCGCCGGCCCGGTCGGACTCGACCACCAGATACAGGGCCGCGGCATCGGCCGCGTAGCCGAGGGCGAGGGCGTGCGGACGGTCCGAGACGACTGCCTCACCGGTGGTCACCGGCTCGGGAAGGATGCTGTCGAGCAGGACCTGGCCGCCGGCCGCCACCAGGATGCGCCCGTGCGGACCGTGCACCCAGGTGGCGCGGTCCAGGGCGCTGGTGACGGCGTCGATGTCGTCCTGCGGGGCCTCCTCGACGCCGTCGAGGACGAGGGCGCGTTGCAGATCCGCCCACCGGTCCAGGACTACGCCGTTGCGTCCGTCGTCGGACCGGGTGGAGTCGATCAGGACGGTCAGGACGGGCACGTCGGCGGGCAGTGTCAGTGCGGGAAGGTTCACGGCTTCAGACCTCGCTTCCGATCGGATGCTGGTCCTGTCCACCCTGCCTTCTTCCGGCCGATCGCGCGACCTCAGCAGCGCCTGGCGTTCAGGCGCTCTTCTCGCGCGGGGTGCGCTTCGACCGCGGGGTCTCCCGCGGGACAAGGGTGGGGTTGACGTTCTCGAGCACCACCTCGCGGGTGATGACCACGCGGGCGATGTCCTCACGGCTGGGGACGTCGAACATCACCGGCTGGAGCACCTCCTCCATGATCGCCCGCAGGCCACGTGCGCCGGTCCCGCGCAGGATCGCCTGGTCGGCGACCGCTGCGATGGCGTCGTCGGTGAACTCCAGCTCCACGCCGTCGATCTCGAACATGCGCTCATACTGCTTGATGAGCGCGTTCTTGGGCTCGGTCAGGATGCGCGTGAGCGCGGGGGCGTCCAGTGGGGTGACCGTGGTCAGCACCGGCAGACGCCCGATGAACTCCGGGATGAGCCCGAACTTGAGCAGGTCTTCCGGCATGACGTCGCCCATGACGTCGGGCTGGTCGGCCTCGCGCAACGGAGCACCGAAACCGATGCCGCGCCGCCCCGCACGGCTGGAGATGATCTCGTCCAGGCCCGCGAACGCCCCGGCGACGATGAACAGCACGTTCGAGGTGTCGATCGTGATGAACTCCTGGTGCGGGTGCTTGCGTCCGCCCTGGGGAGGGACCGAGGCCTGCGTGCCCTCGAGGATCTTCAGCAGCGCCTGCTGCACGCCCTCGCCGGAGAC
The DNA here is from genome assembly GCF_021049265.1 of Ruania suaedae. Taxonomy (NCBI): domain Bacteria; kingdom Bacillati; phylum Actinomycetota; class Actinomycetes; order Micrococcales; family Ruaniaceae; genus Ruania; species Ruania suaedae. Next base: position 1,248,742 of record NZ_CP088018.1, on the reverse strand, counting down.
ATCCCTGGTGATCGACGGGTTCTCGCTCTTGCGGGCGATCTTGTCGATCTCGTCGATGTAGATGATCCCGGTCTCGGCCTTCTTGACGTCGAAGTCGGCCGCCTGGATGAGCTTGAGGAGGATGTTCTCGACGTCCTCGCCGACATACCCTGCCTCCGTCAGCGCCGTGGCATCGGCCAGGGCGAAGGGGACGTTGAGCATGCGGGCGAGCGTCTGGGCGAGGTAGGTCTTCCCACAGCCGGTCGGCCCGATGAGCAGGATGTTCGACTTGGCCAGCTCGACGTCGTCCTTCTCGCCCGTGGCCGAGGCGCCGGTGGAGCCGCTCTGCACCCGCTTGTAGTGGTTGTAGACCGCGACGGCCAAGGACTTCTTGGCGTCCTCCTGGCCGATGATGTACTCCTCGAGGAAGTCGAAGATCTCACGCGGCTTGGGAAGGTCGACGAGCCCGAGCTCATTCGCCTCGGCCAGCTCCTCCTCGATGATCTCGTTGCACAGGTCGATGCACTCATCGCAGATGTACACACCGGGGCCCGCGATGAGCTTGACGACCTGCTTCTGGCTCTTCCCGCAGAACGAGCACTTGAGCAGATCGGCGCCTTCACCTACTCGCGCCATCTCTCCTCGCTTTCCTGCCATCGGGGGCCGAGGCACTCGTCGTGATCATTGTGCGTCAAGGGCGGCCGGCGGACCAGCCGATACTCAGCCACGCGCTGGCCAGCACCCACGATACGTGCCCCGGCCGACGAACGCCGGACGGGCCACCGCGTGTCGTTCGCGCGGTGGCCCGTCCGGCAGGAGCGGGTCGGCTCAGGACTCGTTGCCGGCGGTCAGGGCCGGCGCCTTGCGGCTGTCGAGCACCTGATCGACCATCCCGTACTCGAGCGCCTGGCTGGCGGAGAGGATCTTGTCGCGCTCGATGTCATGGCGGACCTTGGCCAACTCGGTGCCGGTGTGACGGGCGAGCGTGGTCTCGAGCCACTCCCTCATCCGCATCACCTCATTGGCATGGATCTCGATGTCCGAGGCCTGTCCGAAGCCACCCTCGAGCGAGGGCTGGTGGATGAGCACCCGCGCGTTGGGCAGGGCCAGGCGCTTGCCAGGGGTACCTGCCGCCAGCAGGACGGCCGCGGCCGAAGCAGCCTGACCGAGGCAGACAGTCTGGATCTGCGGCCGGATGTACTGCATCGTGTCGTAGATGGCCGTCATCGCCGTGAACGAGCCGCCCGGCGAGTTGATGTAGAGGGTGATGTCCTGGTCGGGATCCTGGCTCTCCAGCACGAGCAGCTGAGCCATGATGTCGTCCGCCGAGGCGTCATCCACCTGCACGCCGAGGAAGATGATCCGGTCCTCGAACAACTTGGTGTAAGGATCCTGACGCTTGAACCCGTAGGGGGTGCGCTCCTCGAACTGCGGGAGCACGTATCGCGACGTCGGCGCCTGCGGGGCCCGGCCACCGTATGCCTGGGGGGAAAGGTTCACAGTTTCTCGCTCCTTGGAAGTGGTGGGCCGGTCGTCAGGACTGGGCGGCGATGACGGCGTCGGAGTCGGAGACCACGTGGTCGACGAAGCCGTACTCGCGGGCCTGGTCCGCGGTGAACCAGCGGTCGCGGTCGGCGTCGCGGTTGATCTCCTCAGCGGTGCGCCCGGTCTGCTGGGCGGTCAGCTCAGCCATCACCTTCTTCATGTGAAGGATCAGCTCGGCGTTGATCTTGATGTCGGAGGCCGTACCGCCGATTCCGCCGGAGGGCTGGTGCATCATCACCCGGGCATGCGGGGTGGCGTAGCGCTTGCCCTGCGCGCCGGAGGAGAGCAGGAACTGCCCCATCGAGGCCGCCATTCCCATGGCAACGGTGGCCACGTCCGGCTTGACGTACTGCATGGTGTCGTAGATCGCCATCCCGGCCGTGACCGACCCGCCCGGGGAGTTGATGTACAGCGAGATGTCCTTGTCGGGGTCCTCCGCTGCGAGCAGCAGCATCTGCGCACAGATCTGGTTGGCGTTCTCGTCCCGGACCTCCGAGCCGAGCCAGATGATGCGCTCCTGGAGGAGACGGTTGTAGATGTGGTCGCCCAGTGCCAACCCCTGGGTGTCACTGCCGGCAGCCTGCGGGAAGTCGCTCACGTGCATGCTCCTAGTTCGTGGTGATGTCTGCGATGACACTAACGCCGCCCGAGGCCCAGACCTGCCCGCGGGCGCCCTGGTTTCGCTGACGGCGCACGCATGTGCCCCGGACGCGAACTGCCCCCGCAGCGCCAGGTTCTCTGGCACCACGGGGGCAGCGGGGTCCGGATCAGCCCTTGGCGGACTCGTCGGACCCGGGTTCGTCGTCGCCGTCGTCAGCGGCCTCGGACTCGGCCTCGGCGTCGGCGGTCACGTCCACGTCCTCGGTGGCGTCGTCGCCGCTGTCCTCGGCGGCGGCTTCGGCGGCGGCAGCCTCTGCCGCGTCCTCCTCGTCGGAGCCGATGTAGGCGGACAGATCGACAGCCTCCCCGGCCTCGTCCACCACCTTGACCTGCCGCAGGGCGACGGCGAGCGACTTGTTGCGGGTCAACTCGGCCACGAAGAGCGGGATCTGGCCGTTCTCGTCGGCCTGCCGGATGAACTCGCTCGGCTCCTGCTGGTACTGCTGAGCGGTGCGCAGCAGGAACTCCAGCAGCTCGTTCTGACCGACCGAGACGGACACCTTCTCCGCGAGGGTGTCCAGCAGCAGCTGCCGCTTGAGCACCGACGTGGTCTCCTCGGTGACCTCGGCGCGGTGCTCCTCGTCCTCGAGCCGGCCCTCGTTCTCGAGGTGCTGGTGAACCTCGGCCTCGATGACCTTCGCGGGGAGCGGGAAGTCCGTGGCCTCGACGAGCTGCTCGAGCAACTGGTCGCGGGCGGCGACGGCGCGGTTGTTCTCCTTGGCCTCGGCGACCTGCGTGCGCAGGCTCTCCCGCAGCTCGTCCACGGTGTCGAACTCCGAGGCGGTCTGGGCGAACTCGTCGTCGACCTCGGGCAGCTCCTGCACCTTGACCGCGGTCGGGGTGACCGTGACCTCGGCCTCCTGACCGGCGCGGTCGCCTCCGGCGAGCGGCGCCGTGAAGGTCGCGGTCTCGTCGGCGGACAGTCCCGTGAGGGCGTCGTCCATGCCTTCGAGCATGTTGCCCGAGCCGATCTGGTAGGAGACGCCGGAGACCGAGTCGATCTCCTCCTCGCCGATGGTCGCCTTCAGGTCGATGGTGACGTAGTCGCCGTCCTGAGCGGGGCGGTCGACCCCGACGAGCGTGGCGTGCTGCTCGCGCAGCGCCGTCAGGCGCTCGTCGATGTCATCGTCGGTGACCTCGGAGGAGTCGACGGTGACCGTCAGACCCTCCAGGTCAGGGAGGTCGATCGCGGGCCGGACGTCGAGCTCGGCCGTGAAGATGAGGTCATCGGCGTCCTCGGAGAGGCCGGGCACCGCGGTGACCTCGATCTCCGGCTGGCCGAGCGGCTTGAGTTCGGTCTCGGTGACGGCCTTGCGGTACAGGCCGGGGAGCGCCTCGTTGATCGCGTGCTCCATGACCGCACCCTTACCGACTCGCTGGTCGATGATGCGAGGGGGAACCTTGCCGCGACGGAAGCCGGGAATGTTCACCTGGGAGGCGATGTGGGAGTACGCGTGGTCCACGCTCGGCTGCAGCTCGGCCAGAGGCACCTCCACGGTCAGCTTTGCCCGCGTGGGCTCGAGGTTCTCGACGGCGCTCTTCACTACGTGCTCTCCACTCGGGTCGGCATCAAAGGGGGTTGTGCCCGCGCGAGGGAAGTTGCGGGCGGTGGTCGCTGCATCCGGCTTTCCGGGCCTAGGCATGCGGAAGCGGACGCAGCCACCCATCGTACGGCACGGGCGGCGTCGACGAGGACAGAGCTCGGAGGCCACCCGGAAGGGGCTATGGAGCGGGTGACGGGAATCGAACCCGCACCATCTGCTTGGAAGGCAGAGGCTCTACCATTGAGCTACACCCGCAAGGCGAGGACAAGCCTACCTGCTCGACGACGATGGGTCGTCCAGCGCAGCAGCCCTGGGGCCGTACACTCGTCCCGGCAGCCCGGCGGGTTGCATCGGGATGTGGCGCAGGTTGGTAGCGCGTCCGCTTTGGGAGCGGAAGGTCGCAGGTTCAAATCCTGTCATCCCGACCATGTGATGTCGCAGGACATCGGAATAGCCCGAACCCACGGATTGTGGGTTCGGGCTAGTTCTTTGTGGGGGCTGGTCCTGGGGGGCGTCCGGTGGGTTGGTAGCGCTTGGTGGGGTCGAGGGTGAGCTCGCGCAGGATCTCGCCGGTGGCGGCATTGATGATGGTGATGTCGAGGTCGGCGATGAGGAGGATCACGGGGGTTCGGGCGTGGGTTCGTCCGATGCCGATGTGGTGGAGGGTGCCGCCGTGGCGGAGGGTGACTTTGCCGGCGGTATCGACGCGGTCGTGGCGCACGCGGTGGTGAGGTTCGCCGGGTGTGGTGGCGGGGGTGGCCTTGGGGCGGGTGGTGTAGGCGGTGGCCGGGGTTGCCCGGTGGGGTAGGGACCGGTGGGGGCGTCGGTGGTTGTACTCGGTGGTGAACTCATCGAGCAGCGCTTGCAGGGCGGTGATGGTGGTGGCTGGTCGGGGCGGGCGCGTAGCCACTTCTTGAGGGTCTGCTGGAAGCGCTCGACTTTGCCCTGGGTGGTGGGGTGGCCAGGCTTGCCGTTCTTCTGGATGATGCCGCGTCGGTGCAGGTCGGTCTCCAGTGCGGTGCGTCCACCGCGGCGCTTCTTGCTGGCCAGGCGCACGGTGTAGACCAGGCCGTTGTCGGTCAGGGTGGAGGCGGGGTAGCCGTGTTCGCGGGCGGTCTGGGCGAAGGTGGCGGCCACGATGGTGGAGGTGATCGCTTTGTGGGCGCTCAGGTGCAGCACGGCGCGGGAGTGGTCATCGAGCCAGGTGATGATCTCGGTGTCGGCGCCGGCGCGTCCGCTGGGGCGGGTGAGGCGGTAGTGGGTGAAGTCCGATTGCCAGCACTCGTTCGGCTGCGCGGCTTCGAAACGCACGTAGGAGGACTTCGGTCGCTTCTTCGGCTCGGCGGTGATGAGCCCGGCGCGGGTCAGGATCCGGTGGATCGTGGCCCGGTGGACCTCGATGTGGTGGGTGTGGCCCAGGTGCCAGGCGATCGTTTCGGCGCCGCAGTCCAGGCCAGCACGCGACAGGCGGGCGCGGATGGCCACGATCAGCTCCACGACCTCGGCATCGGTGGCCCTCGGCGTGGTGTGGGGGCGCCGCGAGCGTGGGACGAATGCGGCCTCGCCCTCGAGCCGATAGCGGGCCATCAACTTGGAGATCCAACTCTGGGATACGCCGTAGCGGCGAGCGATGGCGGACTGAGACTGGCCCGAGTTCACCGCGGTCACCACCAGGCGTCGCTTGTTGTCCATAGACCACGAGCCTGGCCACAGCGGCTATACCGATCTCGTGCGACACCCCTATTCCCATGACCCGCGACACCCTATTCCGATGTCCTGCACCAGCACACTGTCATCCCGACCATCAGAAGTGGCGGTCGCCCGAGGAACGAGGGTGGCCGGCGCTGCTGATACCCGGCTCGCAGGATTTGGGAGGAGCTCGCCCTGGCGAGCGACGGCTCCTGTCATCCCGACCATCAGAAGTGGCGGTCGCCCGAGGAACGAGGGTGGCCGGCGCTGCTGATATCCGGCTCGCAGGATTTGGGAGGAGCTCGCCCTGGCGAGCGACGGCCCCAATCATCCCGACCGACGGGGACAGCGACAGACCCCTGAACCACTGCGGTCCAGGGGTCTGCGGCGTATAGGCCTGTCCTACGCCTGCACGCTCCGCGAGCGGCGGACGAGCACCGCTCCGGCGAACGCCAGCACGAGTGCCGATGCCAGGGCGCCGCCCACGACCGTACCGGTGGTCGGGAGCGTGGGGCTGTCATCGCCCGGGATCGCGGGGCTGCCATCGGCCGGGATCGCGGGGCTGCCATCGGCCGGGACCGTGGGGCTGCCATCGGCCGGGACCGTGGGGCTGCCGTCGGCCGGAACCTGCAGCGCCGAGATGGTGGTCGAAGCGCTCAGGTACTGGACCTCTCCGGAGGCGCTGACTCCCCCCGCCACGACGAGGTGCTCACCCGGTCGATCCGGGATCACTAGCGTCGCGGTGAATTCGCCCTCAGCGTCGGCCGTGGCGGTCCCGAGCGGAACGAGATCCGAGTACAGACCGAGCGTCACCGGGGCCCCGGCGGCGAAACCGGTACCGGTCACGGTGATCTCCTGCCCGACGACGGTCTCGGCGGGGACGCCTGTCAGTGCACCGTCGGAGGTGGGCTGGTCCTCGGGGAGGATGACCGCCGGCGCCAGCGCGACTGTGACGGTGCCCGACCGGACCGTGTCCGGTGCGAGTTCGTTGCTCGCCGTGACGGTCACCGGATACTCCCCAACGACGTCCGGTCCAGCGTTTCCCGAGATCGTGGCCGTCCCGTCACCGTTGTCAGTGAACGTCACGCCGGCAGGCAGGTCACCGGCGAGCCTCAAAGCCGTGTCCGCAGGGAATCCGGGCGCGGTCTCCAGGACCAGCTCCCCCGGCACTCCGGCGATGAGCTCGAGCGACGGTTCGGTGACCAGTGCCGGCGACTGCACGACCGTGACCGTCAACGACTGCTCCGCCGACAACCCCGCCCCATTAGTCGCCACCAACTCCAGCACCGACACCCCACCAGCAACCGCAGTGCCCGACAACGACGCCGTCCCATCACCGTTGTCCACCAACGACAACCCCTCCGGCACCACCGACTCACTCCCAATCGAAACCGGCCCCGGGAACCCCGCACCCACCTCCACCACGAACTCACCCAACAAACCCGCAGTAAACGTCACCACATCACCACTGACGAACACCGGCGACTCCTCCACCGTCACCGTCAACGACTGCTCCGCCGACAACCCCGCCCCATTTGTCGCCACCAACTCCAACACCGACACCCCACCAGCAACCGCAGTGCCCGACAACAACGCCGTCCCATCACCGTTGTCCACCAACGACAACCCCTCCGGCACCACCGACTCACTCCCAATCGAAACCGGCCCCGGGAACCCCGCACCCACCTCCACCACGAACTCACCCAACGAACCCGCAGTAAACGTCACCGCATCACCACTGACGAACACCGGCGACTCCTCCACCGTCACCGTCAACGACTGCTCCGCCGACAACCCCGCCCCATTAGTCGCCACCAATTCCAGCACCGACACCCCACCAGCAACCGCAGTACCCGACAACAACGCCGTCCCATCACCGTTGTCCACCAACGACAACCCCTCCGGCACCACCGACTCACTCCCAATCGAAACCGGCCCCGGGAACCCCGCACCCACCTCCACCACGAACTCACCCAACGAACCCGCAGTAAACGTCACCGCATCACCACTGACGAACACCGGGACCTCGGTCACGGTGAGCGTCAGGTTCTGGACGGCGTCGGGCGAGGTCCCGTTGGACGCCGTCACGGTCAGCGGGTACGTCCCCCCGGTACCAGGCTGCGGGGTCCCGCTGAGCGAACCGGTTCCGTCGCCGGAGTCCTCGAACGTGACCCCGCTCGGCAGGCCCCCGTCGAGGTCGACGACCGGCGTCGGATCTCCGGACGAGACGATGGTGAAGGCACCGGCCTCGTCCGCAGCGAACGACACCGCATCCGCGCTGGCGATCGACGGCGCGACGGCGAGGTCGAAGTTCACCACCGGGTCCCCGGTGCTTGCGATGTTGGGACGGCTCGCGAGGCCGGTCACGATTCCGGCGGGGACGCCGACCGAGACGGTCCCGTCACTCGTGAGCGGCCCCACCCGGACCTGCCAGACGGACGGCCCGCCGGTCACGGTCACGTTGTCCAGTCCGGCAGCGGTCCCGGAGATGTCCAGGTCGCCCGGTTGGAGCTGAGTCGTGCCCTCGAGCATGTCGTCCGAGGCGAAGGAGACGGTGAAGTCGATCGACCGCGGGCTCTGCGCATCCACATCCGTCGAGGCGGTCGTCACGGTCGGCGTCAGCGGGCCTTCCGGCGTCCCGACCGGTGGTGCCGCCCGGAGCGTCTGCAGCCGCACGTCGACCGAGCGATCCCGGTCGAAGTTGCGTGGCGCCAGGAGCTCGAGCGTCACCGAGCTCGCGCGCGTCGGATCGACCTCGTCGAAGCACAGCGTGCCCTCGCACAGGAGAGGGAAACTGGCGTCGAAGGGCCCGGTGGAAGCGATCCCGGAGGAGATCGTGTCGCTGTTGCCGTCCGAGTCGCGGATCGTCAGCGCGAACACCAGCGCCGTCTGGTTGTCCTCCGGTACGCGCTGGATCGACTCGAACGGGAAGCTGATGCGGGTGTTCGTCCACCCCTCCGTGAGATCGGTCGGCTCGGGGAAGGCATAGTCGAGACGCACGCTGCCCTGGGTGTTCCCCTGCCCGCCGATCGAGAACACGCCCACACCGCCCGACTCGGTGAATGTCGAGGCCTGCGTGCCACCCATCGCCGTGGACGCGGTGACGGTCCGCTCACCCAGCGTGGTTCCGGCGAAGTCGTCGATCACCACGACTCCCGCGGCGGACGCGCTCGGCGCAGCGGCCACGATTCCGAGGCCGGCGAGGGCCGCGACAGCGGCCACGGCCACGGCCGTGCGGACGCGCGCGAGGGTTCGGGGGCGAGGCATCATCAGGCGATCCACTCTCTCGGGTCGATGAGTCGGAGCCCTGCGGGCCCTGACCGACGTGCCGAGCGTCGACGCTCGGCACCGAGCAGGATCGTAGCAGCGCCTGCACGTTCGTATAAGGGGCAGATGGGGATGGGAACGACGAAGCGGCCGCTCCCCGTGGGGAGCGACCGCTTCATTCGATCGCGACGCGGGTGACGCTCAGCGCTCGACGTCGACCAGACCGCGCTCGACGGCGCGGGCCAGGCGCCGCGGCACCCGGACCTCACGACCACCGGAGCGGACCGGGACGAGGTCTGCCGCCTTGGTCTTCCACTGCGAGCGGCGCGCGCGGGTGTTGCTGCGCGACATCTTGCGCTTGGGAACTGCCATGGCTCTACCTCCCCTTCCGTCGTTGTCATGGAGCTGCGGCGGACCCGCCGCAGCACGTGCGTGTTCTGCCTAGCGGCAGTGACTCAGGCGTTGCCGCCGGCCTTGGCGTACCGCTGGCGGAACTTCTCGACGCGTCCGGCGGTGTCCATGATCTTCTGCTTACCCGTGTAGAAGGGGTGGGAAGCGGAGGAGATGTCGACGTCGACCACCGGATAGGTGTTGCCGTCCTCCCACTCGACCGTCGTCCCGGAGGAGATGGTCGACTTCGTCAGGATGGCGAAGTTCGCGGAGATGTCACGGAACACGACCGGCCCGTACTCCGGGTGGATGTCCTTCTTCATGTCTGCTTCCTACCTACTTCTCACGCGGTTGCTGAGCGGTCTGTGGTGTGCGCTGCTGGTGGCGCCGTTCTCACGCCTCGTCACGCCGCCTCATGACGGTGGACGGCTGGGCACGAGCGACAACGGTCAGCCCGTCGCTGGAGCACGTCCTGCGAGGCACCGGTCACGGCGCGCCCCCGGAATGATACCCACATCTGGCGCTGCACGCCTACTCGTCACGTCTCCCCTCCCCCACGACGGCGCAGGTCAGGACCATAGGGAGGCTGCTGTGACGAAGGACTCACCTCTCCGTGCCCGCATCGTGGGACGGTCGTCGCCTCCCCTGCCCTCGCGCGAGGGCCCTGAGAGGATGGGACACGAGCGACATCGCACACCCAGCCAACGAAGGACGAGACTCCATGGCCCGCATCTACGACAACGCCACCGCGCTGATCGGCAACACGCCGCTGGTGCGTATCAACAAGCTGACCGAGGGAGCCGGCGCAACCGTGCTGGCCAAGCTCGAGTTCTACAACCCGGCCAACAGCGTCAAGGACAGGATCGGCGTCGCGATCGTCGATGCGGCCGAGGCCTCGGGAGACCTCACCGCCGGCGGCACCATCGTGGAGGCCACCAGCGGCAACACCGGCATCGCGCTGGCGTTCGTGGGCGCCGCTCGGGGCTACCGCGTCGTGCTGACGATGCCGGAGACGATGTCCAACGAGCGCAAGATGTTGCTGCGCGCCTTCGGTGCCGAGCTGGTGCTCACACCCGGGTCGGAGGGGATGAAGGGCGCCGTCACCCGCGCCGAGCAGATTGCCGCGGAACGCCCCGGGGCCGTGCTGGCCAAGCAGTTCGCCAACGAGGCGAACCCGGCCATCCACCGCAAGACCACCGCCGAGGAGATCTGGGCCGACACCGACGGCGAGGTCGACATCGTCGTTGCCGGGATCGGCACCGGCGGCACCATCACCGGCGTGGGGCAGGTCCTCAAGGAGCGCAAGCCGGGCGTGAAGATCATCGCGGTGGAGCCGGAGGAGTCGCCGATCCTCAACGGTGGCCAGCCGGGCCCGCACAAGATCCAGGGCATCGGCGCGAACTTCGTCCCGGAGATCCTCGACACCTCGATCTACGACGAGGTCATCGACGTCAACGCCGAGACCGCCGTCGAGGTGGCGCGCCGCGCCGCCCGCGAGGAGGGTCTGCTCGTGGGCATCTCCTCCGGTGCCGCATTGCACGCCGCCATCCAGGTGGCCCAGCGCCCGGAGAACGCCGGCAAGAACATCGTGGTCATCATCCCCTCCTTCGGGGAGCGCTACCTGTCGACCATCCTGTACGCCGACCTCGCCGACTGATCCGAGCGACCACCGGTGAGCCCTACTCGTCACCTGCGGCTGCGTGAGCTCGTCGCAGAAGACCTCGAGACCGCCCGGCGCCGCGACCCCGCGGCCCGGAGCGGTCTCGAGGTCGCGCTGCTGTACCCCGGTGTCCATGCCCTGTGGCTGCACCGGCTGGCCAACCGCCTGTGGGTGACCCACGCGCTCCTGCGCCTTCCAGCTCGCCTGATCTCCCAGTTCGCACGCGCTGTCACCGGTGTGGAGATCCACCCCGGTGCCGTCCTGGGGCGGCGCTTCTTCATCGATCACGGTATGGGGGTGGTGATCGGTGAGACCTCGGAGGTCGGTGACGACGTGCTGATGTTCCACGGATCGACCCTCGGCGGCCGATCGATGGACAAGGGAAAACGGCACCCGACCATCGGTGACCGGGTGGTGATCGGGGCGGGTGCGAAGGTGCTCGGCCCGATCGAGGTGGGCGCCGACGTGAAGATCGGAGCCAACGCCGTCGTCGTGAAGGACGTGCCGGCCTCCTCGGTCGTCGTCGGGGTCCCCGGCCAGGTCCGGCACGCTCCGCCTTCGGCCCAGGACGACGCCGCCGATCCGGCGCTCTATCTCGATCCCGCGATCTACATCTGAGATCCGGCTTCCGCCGGCTCCCACCCCGCCTCGGCAAGATCGACCCGTGGCGGCGCGTGGGAGGTCAGCGGCACTCCTTCCGCCTGGAGCAGCTCCAGCCCTCGGCCCGCCACTCGGTCGGCGACGGCGCCGCTGGCCGTGACCACACGCCACCACGGCACGCCGGCGCCGTAGCGGGCCATCACCGCACCCACCGTCCGCGCACTGCCCTTGCCCGTGACCTGCCTCGCGGCCTCGGCGATCACCCCGTAGGTGGTGGCGCGGCCACGGGGAACGCGCTCCACCAGGTCGAGCACGGTCTCCACGTACTCCCCCGGACCTGCATCCGGGGCCGGCGTCGAAGCAGTCTCCACGCCGCCTATGATCTCCCATGACATGACCGACAGCGACTCCACCACGGCCGGCCAGACCTACGTCTGCCCGCACTGCGAGGCCACCCACGAGCACGAGCACGTCGACGAGCGAACCGTGGTCGACGGCTACCGCCGCACCCTCGTCGCGGTCAGCGCAGCCCGGGTGGCGATCGCGCTGACCGCGTTCGCCGCACTCCTCACCGGCCCCGGCGGGCTGTTGCTCGCGGCGTTGCTCGGGCTCCTCAGCTGGGCCGTGGTGACCGCCGCCGGACTCGGGGCGGCAGCCCTCGACCACGCCCGCCGGGGCACACCGGGCCTTCGCCCACGGATGAGCCATCGGCAGGAGCGCCGGTTCGCCCTCGTCTCGGTCCTGACCGGAGCCGCCCTGACCCCGCCGGCAGTTCTGGGCGCCTCGCAGGCAGCCGACGGGCTTGTCGCGGCCGGCCCGCTCGCCCTCGCCGTCGCGGTCGCGGTCGGCTGGTTCACCGGCTCAGCGGCTGCCGAGACGCTCGGCAAGGTGCGCCTGCGCAGTGAGCTCGTCGCCGACACCAGGGCCGGTGAGGTGGCCCGGGAGGCAGCGGTCCGCCTCCGTGATCACACCCACGAGTGGCAGGGTCTGGTGACGGCAGCGGTCACCGCAGCGGCCGTCGGGCTCGAGGCGCTGGTCTGCCTGTGGCTGCCCGTGCTCGTCGTGGTGCTGATTCCCCTGCACGTCGCCGCCGCCGCATTGGTGGGGCGGTCGCAGGGCCGCAGGCCGCTTCCGCTTCCCTAGCCCTCAGCGGGACTCGTACCCGGCCAGCTGGTCGATCCGGCGCTGGTGACGCTCGTCGCCCGAGAACGCCTCGGCCACGAATGCGTCGACGATCGCGAGCGCCTCGGCGGTGGTGTGCTGGCGGGCTCCCACGGCGACGACGTTGGCGTCGTTGTGCTGCCGGCCCAGGCGGGCGGTCTCGAGGTTCCACGCCAGCGCGGCCCGCACGCCGGCCACCTTGTTGGCGGCGATCTGCTCACCGTTGCCGCTGCCACCGATGACCACGCCAAGGGAGGCGGGGTCACCGACGACGGCCTCACCGGCGGCGAAGCAGAACGCGGGATAGTCGTCCTGGGCATCGTAGGTGGCGGCGCCGTGGTCGATGACCTCGTGCCCGCTGGTCCGCAGATGGTCGGCGAGCACGGCCTTGAGCTCGAATCCCGCGTGGTCGGCGGCGAGGTGGATACGCATCCGGACATTGTGCCGCACCCGAGGTCGGTACTCGCCGGTATGTTCGGAGGATGAGCACCATCTCCGAGGCAGACGCCACCGCCATGGACCACACGGTCCGCCCGCAGGACGACCTCTTCCGCCACGTCAACGGCTCGTGGCTGGACACCCATGAGATCCCGGCCGATCGCGGCCGGGACGGGACATTCCACCAACTCCGTGATCAGGCCGAGGAGCAGGTACGGACCCTGATCACCGAGGCCGCCGAGGTGCCGGCCGACTCCCCCGCCGGCGCCGAGGCGGCCAAGATCGCCGCTGTGTACGCCTCGTTCATGGCCGCGGAGCGGATCGACGCTCTTGGGAACCTGCCCCTGGCTGCGGACCTGGAGCTCGTCACCGCTGCGCACACCAAGGAACAGCTCACCCGCGCGCTGGGGTCGTTGCAGCGCAGTGGCGTCGGCGGCGCCGTCGCTGCCTTCGTGGACGTCGACTCCGATGACACGACCCGCTACATCGTCTACCTCGAGCAGTCCGGTCTGGGCCTGCCCGACGAGGCCTACTACCGCGAGGAGGAGCACGCCGCCGTCCGTGCCGCCTACGTGCCCCATATGGCGGCCATGCTCGCCATCGCCGGCGTGGTCACCGAGGCGGAGGCGCATGGAGCGGCCGAGCGGGTGATGGCCCTGGAGACCCGGCTGGCGCGAGCCCACTGGGACCGCGTGCGCTGCCGCGACGCGCAGGCGACCCACAACCCGATGACGCTGACCGGGCTGGGCGAGCTGGCGCCGGACTTCGACTGGTCGACCTGGGTGAGCGCCCTGGGCGGGGACGACTCGACCCTGGCGGACGTCGACGTGCGCCAGCCGGAGTTCCTGGCAGAGTTCTCGCGCGCCTGGGCCGAGGAGCCCACCGACCTGTGGCGGTTGTGGTTGACGTGGCGCGTCGTGCGCTCGCGTGCTCCCTACCTGCACGCCGAACTGGTCGAGGAGAACTTCGACTTCGTCGGCCGCACCCTCACCGGCGCCCAGGAGCTCCGCGAGCGGTGGAAGCGCGGGGTCAGCCTCGTGGAGGGCGTGCTCGGGGAGGCCGTCGGCAAGCTCTACGTCGCCCGCCACTTCCCACCCGAGCACAAGGACGCGATGCGGGTGCTGGTCGCGGACCTGGTCGAGGCCTACCGCCGCTCCATCACCGAGCTGGACTGGATGAGCCCCGCCACCAGGCAGAAGGCGCTCGACAAGCTGGACGCCTTCACCCCGAAGGTCGGCTACCCGGACAAGTGGCGTGACTACTCCGGCCTGGAGGTCGCCGCCGACGACCTGCTCGGCAACGTGCGCGCCGCCCACGCTTTCGAGACCGACTACGAGCTGAACAAGCTCGGCGGGCCGATCGACACCGACGAGTGGTTCATGTCGCCGCAGACCGTCAACGCCTACTACAACCCGTCCATGAACGAGATCGTCTTCCCGGCGGCGATCCTCACACCCCCGTTCTTCGACGCCGATGCCGACGACGCGACCAACTACGGCGCCATCGGTGCCGTCATCGGGCACGAGATCGGTCACGGCTTCGACGACCAGGGCAGCCGCTACGACGGCTCCGGCCGGCTCCACGACTGGTGGACCGAGGAGGATCGCGCCGAGTTCGACAAGCGCACCCAGGCGCTGATCGCCCAGTACGACGTCCTCTCGCCCAGCCAGCTGGAGGACTCCCACACCGTCAACGGCGCGCTGACCGTGGGAGAGAACATCGGCGATCTCGGTGGCCTCGGCATCGGGATCAAGGCATTCCGGATCGCGAAGGAGCGCCGCGGGCAGGAGCCCACCCGTGAGGAGATGCAGCAGCTGTTCATGGCCTGGGCGCGCTGCTGGCGGACCAAGGCCCGCGAGCAGGAGGCGCTCCGGCTGCTCTCGATCGATCCGCACTCCCCGGACGAGATCCGGTGCAACGCACCGGTGCGCAACCTGGACGAGTTCGTGGAGACGTTCGGGGTCCAGCCCGGGGACAAGCTCTGGCTCGACCCGGCCGAGCGGGTGCGGATCTGGTGACTCAGCTGCGGGCCGGTAGGCCCGCCTGCTTCCAGGCCTCGAAGCCCCCGACGGCGTAGCGCACCTGCGCGAGGTCGAGTTCGGCCAGGGTCTCGGCGGTCTCCTGCGCGAGCCGGCCGTCCTCGCTGATCAACACCACCGGTCGCAGGTCGGTGGTGTTGATCAGGTGACCGAGAAGCTCCCTCGGCGGGAGGGTCGCGGCGGCCAGCGCCGGGTGGATCCCGCCGAGCTCTCGCTCGTGGTCCTCGCGCAGGTCCACCAGGAGCGAGCGCTCGTAGAGCGCCTCCTGGTAGGCGGCCCTCACCGAGAGGGCGGTGCCGTGCTCGACGGGGGCGGGCCGGGCAGCGAGGATGACATCCCAGGTCGTACCGGTGGTGACAGCCATGTGCGTGTGCTCCAGGTGTGTGGCGGGTGCGGGGGACGGGTCAGCGACAGCTGTCGCTGGTGGCTGTACACAGACAGCGCATTCGTCCCGGCATTCGCGCCGGAGCAGCCCTGAGGGCGTGCGGGACCCGCGTACCGGTGGCACTGGGGTCGAGGAACATGAGCAGTACTCCACCACAACCATGCAGCGCGGCGGAGGCGTCGCCGTCGCGTCTCGTCATGTGAGAAGCGGGCAGGGCGACCCGACCGGCGACCTCACCTGGAGCCCGTCAGAACGTGCGGGTGCCACCGCGGGCGATCTGGAGCCCGTGTCCGGAGGAGATGGAGCGGCACACCGGACCGCCCTCGGTGCTCTCGCACAGGATGTCCCCCACCTGCGTCACCTGGCCGTAGTCCAGTTCGGCTAGGTCGCCCGGCTGCTCGGGGGCCGTCCCGCACAGCGGGCCGGCGCCCTCCGCGGAGACCTCCCACCGGTAGCCCACCGAGTCAGCGGCACAGTCGGCGACCTCGGGCGGCGAGAAGGAGAAGGCCTCGATGACGCAGGTCGCAGCGTCGGCCGCGATCTCACACCAGATGTTGCCGCTCGGGAGCGCGAACGCGGCGACGTCCAGCGCATCCTCGGGCACCTCGATCTCGGGGTCCTGGCTCGGCTCGTCCCCATCGGCGGCCGCGTCCTCGGCAGCCTCCGGGGACTCGCCGTCGTCGGAGCCGTCCGCCTCGGCCGTGGCCTCGGCATCGCCCGTGGGAGCCGGCTGGGACGTACCACTGTCCGGCCAGGTGACCAGGATGATCACCAGCGCCACGATCAGCAGCGCGTCGACGCAGACGAGTACGACCCCCCATGGGCCAAGGCCGCCGCGCTGGGCCATCGATCCTCCGTAGGTCCGGTTACGAGTGCTCCCCTACGGTAGCGGCCGACCCCGCAGGCGACGACACCGCGGTCTGCTCTCAGTCGAAGATCGGCCCCTGGGTCCGCGTGCGCTTGATCTCGTAGAAGCCCGGGTACGCCGCCACCGCGACGACGCCGTCCCACAGCCGTCCGGCCTCCTCGCCCTTGGGGGCTGGGGTGATGACGGGGCCGAAGAAGGCGGTGCCGTTGAAGGCGACCACGGGTGTGCCGACGTCCTCGCCCACCTGGGAGATCCCCTCGGCGTGCGAGGCGCGCAGGGACTCGTCGTGCTCGTCCGAGTCGGCGTAGTCGATCAGGTCGGCCGGCAGCCCGACCTCGGCCAGTGCCTCGACGAGGACCTGGCGCCGGTCGTCGCCGCGGCCGCCGGGGTGGAACCGGGTACCGATCGCGTCGTACAACGGCTTCACCCACTCCTCGCCGTGCAGCACGCGAGCGGCATTGATGACGCGGACAGGGCCCCAATTCTTGGCCAGCATCGCCCGGTAGTCCTCGGGAAGCTCCTCGCGCCCCTCATTCAGCACCGACAAGCTCATGATGTGCCACCGGACCTCGATGTCGCGCACCTTCTCCACCTCGGTGATCCACCGCGAGGTCATCCACGCCCACGGGCAGGCGGGGTCGAACCAGAAGTCGGCGACGTCCTTGCCGGTGGCCTCGGTGGTGCCGGCAGCGGTCTGGGTGGCAGTGCTCACAGGATCTCCTTCGTCGGGTCGGGACACGTCCATTCTCGCCAACCGCGAGCGCCCGTGCGACATTCCGACGCGCGCCGTTCGCTGGGAGGATGACCCGATGAGTCTGAGATGGCCGACGGAGGCACCCTGCGCGGGACGTGTGCGGCTACGCGCGTTCACGGCAACCGACGCGCACCTGGTGGCCGAACTCGCCGCCGACTCCTACATCCCCACCATCGGCTCCGTACCGGCCAGGGTCGACAAGGACGGAGCTGCGGCGTGGATCACGCGCCAGCTGGCCCGGTCGGAGCAGGGCACCGGGTACTCGTTCGCCGTGGCCGAGCGGGCCACCGACCGGGCGGTCGGCAACGCCGGCCTGTCCCTGCGTGCCCTGGACCAGGGCCGGGCGAGCGCGGGGTACGCCATCGCACCGTCGTCTCGCGGGCGTGGGTACGCCACGGACGCGTTGATGGCGCTGACCGCCTTCGCCTGGACGATCGAGGGCCTCCACCGGGTCGAGCTGTTCATCGAACCGTGGAACGTCGCCTCCGTCCGCGTGGCCGAGCGGTCCGGATACCGGCAGGAGGGTCTGCTCCGCTCGCACCAGGAGATCGATGGCGTGCGGCGGGACATGATCGTGTGTGCAGCGCTCCGAGCGGAGCGATCAGGCACTCAGCAACCGCTCAGACGAAGTCCTCGCGCATCGGGCTGAACAGGTCCAGCAGCACTCCGGCCTCACGGCAGACACACCCGTGCTCGACGTTGCTGGCCTTGAGCATCGAGTCCCCGGCGCGGACGGTCCGGATGACGCCGTCGATCTCGAACTCGAAGACTCCACTGACCACGTAGGTGATCTGGGTGTGCGGATGGTGGTGCAACGGGCCGACGGCGCCGGCCTCGAACGTGTTCTCCACACACATCGTGTTCCGGTCGTGGGCGAGCACCCGCCTGGTGACGCCCTCCCCCGCCGCAACCGGCACGACATCCTGGCGCAGGACCCACCGTTGATCGATCATGGACACACCCTACGGCTCGCCAGGCGGCTCGCAGGATGCCGCCCGCCCCGGGGGACCGGCTGTACCTACCGGTGGCGCGACCACTCGAAGAGCAGGTCCCCTGCGGCCAGCGCGCCGGTCCCGACGAGCCGGAGCTCCGCGGGCACCCCCTCGAGAGCGACGACCGGGCACACCGGGGAGCGTCCGCCGTCGGCGATCAGCCGGGGCGAGAAGGTGACCATGGGCTGACGGACCTGTACCTGGTCGCCCTCGGCGACATGCAGGGTGAATCCCGCTCCCTCGAGCTGGACCGTGTCGATGCCCAGGTGCACCAGCACCCCCTGGCCCGAGGCAGCCACCAGCACGAACGCATGCGGGTGCAGCTTGAGCACCCGTCCGCAGACCGGTGCCATCGCCGTCACCGGCTCCTCGGTCCTGGGCGGGTCGATCGCGAGGCCGGGGCCGACGAGCTCCTGCGCGAAGACCGCGTCCGGGACCTCGGCCATCGGCAGCACGGTGCCGGGCAGCGGCGCGAGGACGGGCAGGCTCACGGCACTGCTCAGGCCTGCTCGGCCAGTTCGTGCGTCAGCGCGGTCACGAGGGAAGCGAACCGGGCGTTGCCGGGCAGATCCTCGACGAGCACGGCCCGATCGCCGCCGTCGGCCAGCGGGATCTTCCAGTTCGGGTACTCCGTGTCGGTCCCGGGCTGGTTCTGCGCCCGGCGCTCGCCCACCGCATCCGCGAGCGAGACGCCCACCAGCACCGACGGCGACCGGGCGATGAACCGGTGCAGGGCCTCCACGATCTGGCGCTCGGTCGGGCCCTGCGGCAGCAGGAACCGCTCACCCAGGGCCGCCAGCATCCGCTCCCGCTCGATCCGGGCCGCCAGTCGGACGCGCTCGACCGGCTCGGTCAGCAGCCCGAGGCGGTTGCGCAGATCGACGTGCTCCTCGGCCAGGTAGCCGGCGGTAGGGGGCAGGTCGTGGGTGGTGACGGTGGCCAGCACGAGCTCGCGGTAGTCCTCCGGGGGGCGGGGGCGGCCGTCCTCCTGCTCGAACCAGAGCACCGAGGTGCCCAGGATGCCGCGCTCGCTGAGGTAGTCGCGCACCCACGGCTCGACCGTGCCCAGATCCTCACCGATGACCACCGCACCCGCGCGGTGAGCCTCCAGGGCAAGGACCCCCACCATCGCCTCGTGGTCGTAGCGGACGTAGGTCCCCTCAGCCGCTCCCGCACCCTCCGGGATCCACCACAGTCGGAACAGGCCCATGATGTGGTCGACCCGGAGGGCGCCGGCGTGCCGCAGGGCCGTGCGGACCAGGTCCCGCAGCGGTGCGTAGCCGGACTCGGCGAGCGCATCGGGCCGCCACGGTGGCTGCGACCAGTCCTGACCCTGCTGGTTGTACATGTCCGGTGGCGCCCCCACGGAGATCCCGCGCGCCAGCACGTGACGCATCGACCAGGAGTCGGCGCCCTCGGGGTGCACACCTACGGCCAGATCCTGCATCACCCCGATCCGCATCCCGGCTTCCCGGGCGACCCGCTGTGCCCGCGCCAACTGCTCGTCGGCGACCCACTGCAACCAGCAGTGGAAGGAGATCCGGTCTGCGAGCCGGCGTCTCAGCGCGGCAATCGCTCCGGAGGTGGCCCCATCGCCGAGTGGCCAGTCCTCGGCTCCGAAGCTCTCCCGGGCGGCGCACCAGAGGGCGAAGTCCTCCAGACCCGGCCCCTGCGCGGCACGGAAGCGGTCCAGCTCACCCTGCCGGGACCGGCTCCGGCCGGCGGCATAGATCGTCTCCAGCGCCGACTTCTTCTCCTGCCAGACGCCATCCCGGTCCAGGGGTGAGGTCTCGGTGTTGGTCGCCTGGACCGACTGCGCGCCCCATTCCAGCAGCGTGCGCTGGTTGTTTGGCAGGTACGCCGCCTCGGGAACGTCCTCGGGGCGGATGTAGATCGGGTTCACGAACCTCCGGGTGACCGGTAGGTACGGCGAGGGGGTCATGGGTGTGGTGGGCTCGGCCGCGTGCACCGGATTGATCAGCAGGAAGTCCGCGCCGACCTCCGCGCCGATCGAGCCGATCTCGGTGAGGTCGGCGAAGTCGCCGATGCCCCAGGACCGACGCGAGCGAACCGAATAGAGCTGGGCCATCAGACCCCAGGCGCGACCGCCCAGGTCGCTGCGTAACGAGGGCAGGGTCAGCGTTGCGGGGGTGATGGCGAGCGGGCTGCTGCTCACCTCACCCTCGAGGCCCACCTCGGCGACCAGCTCGTGCCAGCCGAGCGGGAGGTCCGCAGGGAGGGGGAAGGTCGCCTCCCCGACGGTCCGGCCGTCGACCGTGCGCGGCTCGACCCATCGGTCGACCTGCTCGAGATCCACCCGGCCGCCGGACTCCAGACGCACATGCGCACGCACGTCCGTGCCGTGCTCGACGTGCACGGCAACCGTGGAGAGACTGCCCTGCCGCGCGATCACGCAGGGCGGCAGGACCCGGCGCCACGGAGCAAGCTCGGCGCGCTCGAGCTCGCGGCGGATGCCGTCGTCGGTGTCAGCGGCCACCCCCATCGCGGCCAGCACCGCGCGGACCGTTGCTGCGGAGGCATCACGGCGCTCGCCGTGGAAGTCCCAGAAGTCCGTCGCCACGCCGTAGGCAGCCGCGAGCGCACGCAGATCCTCGCTCGGTGCGTCAGTGCTGTGGTCCGTCACGGCGTGGTCCAGCGCTCCCCATCAGTCGGTCAGCGGCTCTCGGCCGCTCTCTAGCGATGTACTGGCCACGATCGTGCCAGAGTCGGCGGACGCCTCGCGCAGGCGTCCGACGGCGGAGGGCTCAGTCCCCCGAACGCAGGCCGTCGATCTCCTCGGCGAGGTCGTCCGCCTCCGGACCCACGACCACCTGCACCACGCGCCCGGAGCGAACCACACCGAAGGCACCGTGCGAACGCAGGCCGTCCTCATTCACGAGCCCCGGGTCGGTCACCTCGACCCGCAACCGCGTGATGCACGGCTCCAGGTCGACCACGTTGCCGTCGCCACCCAGGGCCGCGAGGAACTCCTCAGCCTTCGTCACGTCCACTCCTTGATCGTCACACCGTTCGACCTGTTGATCGGCAGGCTCTGCATCGTGCCTTGTGATGCATCCCACTCTACAACCGCGTAGCCGTGAGCACCGCCCGGCTGGACAATGATCTGCAACCGACGACGGGGAGGCGATCCATGACGCACGGCGACCCAGCGGTGGTCATCTCGGGAGCCGGTGTCTCACCGGGACGCGCTGCCGGCCCGGCGGTCTGGATGACCAGCGCGGCGGGTGAACCACCGAAACGGCGCAGCTCGGCGGATCCGGAAGCCGGCTGTGCAGCCATCGCGGAGGCGACCCACGCCGTCGGGCGCGATCTCGCCACCCGTGCGGAGGCCACCGAAGGCGCGGCCCGGGACGTGCTCGAGGCGACCGCGCAGATCGCGCAGGACCCCACCCTGGTGCGCGATGCCCAGCACCGCGTGCGCGAGAACAGCCTCAGTCCCGAACGTGCGGTCTGGGAGGCCGCCGGCGCCGTGGCCGACCAGTTCGAGTCGCTCGGGGGATATCTCGCCGAGCGGGCGCGGGACGTGATCGACGTTCGGGACCGGATCGTCGCCCACCTGCTCGGTGCCCCGACGCCCGGGGTGCCCCGGCGGGAGGACCCGTTCATCCTGCTCGCGCGCGATCTCGCTCCGGCCGACACCGCCCAGCTCGACCCCGAGGTGGTGCGTGGACTCGTGACCGAGGAAGGCGGGCCCACCTCCCACACCGCGATCCTGGCGCGCGCCATCGGCATTCCGGCGGTCGTCGGCGTGGGAGCGGCTCTGGCCGAGGTCGGCGCCGACACCATCGTGCTGGTCGACGGCGGCGCCGGCCAGGTACATCTGGACCCGCCGGCCGATGCCGTCGCCGCAGCCAGCGAACGAGCGGCTGTACGTACCTTCACGCCTCCGGGCGCGACGCTGGACGGCTATCGGGTCGAGCTCCTGGCCAACGTCGGCGAGGCCGATGACGCCGAACCGGCCGTGCGGGCGGGCGCCGAGGGGGTGGGCCTGTTCCGGACCGAGTTCTGCTTCCTGGACCGCGACAGCGAACCCACGGTCGAGGAGCAGGTGGCCGCCTACAGTCCGGTCCTGGCGGCATTCGCCGGCAAGAAGGTGGTGGTCCGCACGCTCGACGCCGGCGCGGACAAGCCACTGCCCTTCCTCACCGATGCCGATGAGACGAACCCGGCTCTCGGAGTACGCGGGTACCGCACGGCGTGGCAGAACCCCGAGGTGCTCGACCATCAGCTCACGGCCATCGCACGCGCGGCCAAGCAGCACGAGGCCGACGTCTGGGTGATGGCGCCGATGGTCAGCCGGGTTGCCGAGGCGGAGGACTTCGTCACGCGATGCGCCTCGCACGGTCTGCAGACGGCCGGGGTGATGGTGGAGGTCCCCAGTGCCGCACTGCTCGCCGGACCGATGCTCGCCCGGGCCGCCTTCGCCTCGATCGGGACCAACGACCTGGTGCAGTACACCCTCGCTGCCGACCGGCTGCTCGGCGCGCTCGCGCCGCTGTCGACGCCGTGGGACCCGGCCGTGCTGCGGCTCATCGAGCTCACCTGCGCCGGCGGTCGGGCGCAGGGCCGGCCGGTGGGCGTCTGCGGCGAGGCTGCCGCCTCACCCGCCCTGGCTGCCGTGCTCGTCGGTCTGGGGGTCTCGAGCCTGTCGATGACCCCGCGCGCCCTCGGCGACGTCGCGGCACTGCTCGGCAGCGTCACCCACGAGCAGTGCCAGACGGTCGCCGGCCTCGCCCTCGCCGCCGAGAGCGCCGAGGACGCACGGCGCGCCGTGCGCGGCGCCCTCCCGGTCCTGACCGAGCTGGCCCTGTAGCCGCACGCGTCGCCGTCGGGACGATCTACGCTGGGACGGTGAGCACCCAACCCGAGAGCGCTGCGGGAGGCCGGCCAACCCTGGGCCTGTCCGCCGCGGGTCCCTCGCGCAGCACACCACAGCCCTCGTTCTACGACGCGATCGGCGGAGAGGACACCTTTCGCCGGATCGTGCGCCGCTTCTACGAGCAGGTGGCGGTGGACGACCTGCTGCGCCCCATGTACCCCGAGGCCGACCTCGGCCCGGCCGAGGACCGGATGCGGATGTTCCTCGAGCAGTACTGGGGCGGGCCGACCACCTATTCCCAGACCCGGGGTCACCCGCGGCTACGGATGCGCCATGCACCGTTCCGCGTCTCCCCCGCCGCCCGCGACCGCTGGCTCGATCTGATGCGGGTGGCGGTCGAGGAGGCCGATCTGGCGCCGATCCATCGCGCCACCCTGTGGGACTACCTGGAGCGCGCCGCGCACTCCATGGTGAACACCTTCGAGGAGGAGTGATGACCGAGCCCGTCGAACAGCCGATGCCACTGACGGCCGTGCTCGCAGCACTCGATCTCGAGCAGACCGACGAGGACACGTTCGTCGGTGCCTCGCTCCCGCAGCTCCACGGCCGGGTCTACGGCGGCCAGGTGCTCGCCCAGGCGCTGCTCGCCGCGGGCCGCACCATGGCCCCCGAGCGGTTGCCGCATTCGGTGCACGGGTACTTCCTGCGGCCGGGCGCCCTGGACGAGCCGATCACCTTCGCGGTGGAGCGACTGCGGGACGGTCGTTCCTTCAGCGCGCGCCGCACCCACGCCGTGCAGTCCGGGAAGCCGATCCTGTCGATGATCGCCAGCTTCCAGGAGAACCAGCCCGGTCTGGAGCACGCCGACGCCATGCCCGAGGTACCCGGCCCGGAGTCGCTGCCGAGCTCGGTGGAGCTGTTCGGCTCTCTCGACCACCCGGTGGCGCAGTTCTTCTACCGCAACGGCGCTTTCGACATGCGTCATACCGACGGCAACCTGTTCACCGGGCCGGCGGAGGAGCGCACGGACCGTCAGCAGCTCTGGATGCGGGCACGCGGACCCATCCCCGGCGGCCAGCTCCACCACCGCGCCATGCTCGCCTACGCCTGTGACCAGGTGATGCTCGAGCCGATCATGCGCCGTCACGGGTTGTCGTGGATGTCCCGCGAGGCGAGCGTCGCCAGCCTCGACCACGCGATGTGGTGGCACCGGGACGTCGACGCCGGAGAGTGGCTGCTCTTCGTTCAGTCCTCACCCTCGGCCCGAGGTGGCCGGGGGCTCGGCGAGGCGAAGGTCTTCGACCGGGCGGGCGCTCTGGTCGCGACGATCGCGCAGGAGGGCATGCTCCGAGTACCGGAGCGCGGCTAGCCCTCCGCGCGCGCGGCCCGAACGGCCGATCGGATACCCGAGGGGTCGTGTCCACGTCCGGCCGAGGCCGGGTGCTCGGCCACGGCACGCGCGGCGACGGCGACCGGTGCCTGCGCGAGGAGGCTCACCAGTGCCGTGCGCACCTCACCGGCTTCCCGCAGCACCTCCCGGCAGCGGTGCTCGTCCTCGCCGGTGGCCTGGACCAGCATCCGCACGATCCGCGCGTGCAACTTCTCGTTGGTGGGGAGCACGTCGATCATCAGGTTCGAGAACGTCTTGCCGAGCCGGACCATCGTCGCGGTGGAGAAGGTGTTGAGCACGAGCTTCTGTGCCGTGCCCGCCTTCATCCGGGTGCTCCCGGTGATCACCTCCGGGCCCGTGTCGACCAGAATAGCGACGTCGGCGAGCGGCGTGAGGGTGGCACGCGGGGTGCAGGCGATCAGTCCGGTGCCCGCACCCCGTGACCTGGCATACTCCAGCGCACCGGCCACGTAGGGGGTGCGGCCGCTGGCCGCCAGACCCACCACCAGGTCGCGGGCCTCCACATCGGCCACGTCCGCGGCGCCGGCGCGCGGATCGTCCTCGGCGCCCTCGACCGGGGCAGTCATGGCCTCGGCACCACCGGCGAGGAAGGCGCTGACCTGGTCCGAGCCCACCCGGTAGGTCGGAAGCAGTTCCACCGCGTCCAGCACGCCCAGCCGCCCGGAGGTGCCTGCTCCCACGTAGATGATCCGCCCACCCGCGGTCAGGGCCTCGACCGCCAGGTCCACGAGCGCGGCGATCTGCTCGCCGACGGCCGCCACCGCCGGGACGACGGCGGCGTCCTCGGAGGTGATGAGGTGGACCAGGTCGGCCGACCCGAGGGTGTCGATGTCATCGGTGTGGGGGTTGCGATCCTCCGTGGCGGAGTGCACGCGGAGCGGGGTCTGGAGCGGATCGTTGGTCATGGCTTCTCTCCCGGAGCGCAGGCGGCGACGGCGGCACGGGCGCCGGCGCGCGCGATGCCGTGGATCTGGACGGTGTGCGGATGGTCGGGAGCGGCCGCAGGCACTCCGACGTGAACGAGGACCGCCTCGGGGTGATCGGCCAGCAGCCGCCGGGCGTGCTCGTCGTACTCGCGTGCCACGATGGCCAGACGCCTGCCCGGCGCGACCTCGTCCGGTGCGAGCGGGACGAGTCCGAGGGCAGTGGTCAACTGGTCGAGGACCGGGCCGGAGGTCGCACCGGCCGCCTGGTCCCACCGCGTGACCAGGTCGATCACGGCGTCACCCGGGCGCAGTTCGACATCACCGCTGACCCGCACCGAGCGCCGGGCGGCCTCCAGACCGACCTTCCCGGCTCGGGTGCGGGCGCGCTCGGCGGCGGCGAGGTCGTGGGCCCTTGCCCGCCGCGGCAGGGCGCGGACGCGACCGGCGGCTTCGCGGACGCGCTCGTGGTCGAGCTCACCGGCCTCGAGCGCCGCCTCGATGTGGTCGCGCACCTCGGCGAACCAGGCGCCGTCGTCGGGGACCTCGGCCGTCGATCCGAGGCACAGCAGATCGGCCCCTGCCGCGAGGGCCCGCACGGCAGCCCGGCCCACGCCGTCACCCGAGACCGCTTGCATGTCGAGGGCGTCCGTGACCACAGGACCGGTGAAGCCCATGGATCGCACCCGGGCGATCACCGCCTGCGACAG
This sequence comes from Ruania suaedae, assembly GCF_021049265.1. Lineage (NCBI taxonomy): Bacteria > Bacillati > Actinomycetota > Actinomycetes > Micrococcales > Ruaniaceae > Ruania > Ruania suaedae. Next base: position 1,222,887 of record NZ_CP088018.1, on the reverse strand, counting down.
CGACGCCGGCGCGCCGGGGTCCCAGGCGGGCACGATCAGGTGACCGACCATCACGGCATCCATCCCCTCGTCGAATGCTTCGACGAAGGGCGGCAGGTCCCTAGCAGTGAGCTCACCGTCGGTGACGTCGACCGTGGGCAGCGCGAGATGGGAGTCGACATCGGTGTCGCCGTGTCCGGGGAAGTGCTTGCCGCCGCTGAGCACGCCGGCTGCGCGCAGCCCGCGGACCACGGCCCGCCCGTGCCGGGCCACCAGGGCAGTTCCAGGGCCGAACGAGCGGGCCCCGATCACCGGGTTGTCGGCGCGGCTGGCGACGTCGAGCACGGGGGCGAAGGTCACGTCGATGCCGCAGGCAGCGATCAGCTCCCCCATCGCTCGGGCACAGTGCTCGGTGAGCTGCGGATCGTCGACGACGCCGAGGGCAGCGGGCGTGGGCAGGTCCGATCCTGTGGACGCCTGGAGCCGGGAGACGTTGCCGCCTTCCTCGTCGATGGCGATCAGCAGGTCCGGACACGCATCGCGCAGGGCTGCCGTGAGCCCCGTCGTGGTGTCCAGATCGGGGGTGTTCTGTCCGAACAGCAGCACGCCGGCGAGGCCATCGGCCTCGCGCACCCACGCCGGAACCTCCGTGCCGGAAAATCCCGGGAGGAGTACGGAGTGGACATCGTGGCGCAGGTCGCCGGTCATGGGGTGCTCCGTCGGGTCACGCCCGACACCCTATCGGCCCGTCGAGACGATGTGACCAACCCCTCATTTCGGCGCCATCACGCCGCCCTCTTTACAGTCGTCTCATCATTCGGACCGATCTGGACGGGTGTGTGGGGTCGCACCCTGCCTCGCGATCTTTCCGCAGCACCTCAACGGTGACGCGAGCCGCTCCGGGCCCGGCGCCACGGCCGGAGGCCTGTGCGCCGGTTCCCTTCCGTCGGCGCAGTGGCTACCGTAGAAACCCGTATGGCGACTACATCAGCAGACGCGACCTCTTCCACATCGACCGACGACCTGCACATCCGCAGCACGGTCGTCTCCGACGGCGCAGCCATGTGGACACTGGCTCACGAGTGCGGGCTGGATCTCAACTCCTCCTACGCGTACCTGGTCTTCGCCGCCGACTTCTCGGCGACCTGCCGGATCGCACTGCTCGATGGCGAACCCGTCGGGTACGTCCTCGGCTACAGCCCCCCAGAACGCGGCGACCACGTGTTTGTCTGGCAGGTGGCGGTGAGTTCACGAGCCCGCGGTCGGGGCCTGGCGCGCAGGATGCTGGACCACTTGCTGGACGGGCATCCTGAAGGCACCGTGCTCGAGGCGACGGTTGAGGAGTCCAACGAGGCCTCCCGCGCCCTCTTCGCCGCAGTGGCGCGCGCCCGCGGCGGGACGCTCACGTGGACCGACGGCGTCCTCGCCGAGCACTTCCCGGACGAGCACCCGAGCGAGCCGCGCCTGCAGATCACCGGGATGGGACGGCCCAGCTGAGTTCGCCGGGCCAGTGCACACCGCCATACGACCATCCACGTTCACTGATGAAGGCTGACCACAGCCGCGACCACGAGAGAATGGCATGAGTCTGATGACGACCGATACGACGGCGCTCGAATCCGACGTCCGTAGCTACTCCCGCTCCTGGCCGGTGGTGTTCGACCGCGCACAGGGCGCCACCATGTACGCCGAGGACGGTACGGCCTACCTCGACTTCTTCGCGGGAGCAGGCAGCCTCAACTACGGGCACAACAACCCGCACATGAAGCAGGTGCTGCTGGACTACCTCAGCTCCGACCGCGTGGTGCACTCCCTCGACATGCTCACCACCGCTCGCAGCGAGTTCCTGCAGACCTTCTCCGAGCACATTCTCAAGCCGCGCGGCCTCGACCACCGGGTGATGTTCCCCGGCCCGGGCGGCGCCAACGCCGTCGAGGCCGCCCTGAAGCTGGCTCGCAAGATCACCGGCCGGGAGGCCGTCGTGAACTTCACCAACGCCTTCCACGGGATGACCCTCGGGGCGCTGTCGGTGACCGGGAACTCGATGAAGCGCGGTGGTGCCGGCATCCCGCTGGTCCACGCCACCCCGATGCCCTACGACGACTACTTCGACGAACGGCACGAGGTGCCTGACTTCCTCTACCTGGAGCGTCTGCTCGAGGACGCCGGCTCGGGCTTGAACGAGCCGGCCGCCGTCATCGTCGAGACGCTGCAGGGAGAAGGTGGGATCAACAGCGCCCGGGTCGAGTGGCTGCAGGGCCTGTCCGAGCTGTGCAAGAAACACGGGATGCTGCTCATCGTCGATGACATCCAGATGGGTTGTGGCCGGACCGGCCCGTTCTTCAGCTTCGAGGAGGCCGGCATCGTGCCGGACATCATCACCCTCTCGAAGTCGATCAGCGGCTACGGGTTGCCCCTCGCGCTGACCCTGGTGCGTCCCGACCTGGACGTCTTCGAGCCGGGCGAGCACAACGGCACCTTCCGCGGCTTCGCGCCGGCGTTCGCCACCGGGTCCGAGACGATCCGGCGCTACTGGAGCGACGACAGCCTCCACCAGTCCACCCTCGCCAAGGGCCTGGTGATCGAGAGCGCGTTCAACTCCCTCGTGGCCAAGTACCCCGAGGCGAACCTGATGGCCAAGGGGCGCGGTCTGGCACGCGGGCTGCAGTTCGGTGAGTCCGACAAGGCCGGCGCGGTCGCGAAGGCCTGTTTCGAGCGCGGGCTGCTGGTCGAGACCTCCGGTCCGGAGGACGAGGTGGTCAAGCTCCTGCCGCCGCTGACGCTGACCGACGAGGAACTGACCCGCGGGTTGGACATCATCGCCGAGTCGGTCGCCGCCGTACTCTCGGCCTGAACCTCACCCTCCCCCTGTCCGGCCGCGACGGCGGCCTCTGACCCCGAAAGGCAGAATCCCCATGCTCGTGCGTAGCATCGATGAGATCAACGACACCGACGCCGACATCAAGACGCCGAACTGGCGCAGCAAGCGCATCGTGCTCGCCAAGGAGGGAGCCGGCTTCTCGGTCCACGAGACCACGCTCTACGCGGGCACCGAGAACGAGTTCTGGTACGCCAACCACATCGAGGCGGTCTTCGTGGTCGAGGGCGAGGGCCAGATCGTCGATCTCGGCACCGACGAGGTGCACGATCTCAAGCCGGGTTCGCTGTACCTGCTCAACAACCACGACAAGCACCGCGTGCTTCCCCGCACGGATATGCGTACGGTGTGTGTATTCAATCCTCCGGTGACCGGTCGGGAGGTCCACGACGAGAACGGGGTCTACCCGCTGGTCACCGAGGAAGCCTGAACCTCACGCGGGGGATGCGACCCCTCGCCCGTCCCGGCCGGGGCAGGCGAGGGGACGCAGCCTTCGACGTCGGTGGGCCCGCTGCGCAGGATGCGGTGGGCAGGAAAGTTCACGACACCCGGGACGAACCGGGAGAAGGGAATTGGCCATGACCACCACGACGATCCAGCAGGATCTGTACCCGACCCGTACCGGAGACGAACCGGGCGCGCCGTTCGACCGGGAGCACCGCACGGTGTGGGGCTCGGTCGAGGATGGGCCGTTCGGCTCCGAAGAGCTCGACGCCCACGCCAAGCGCGGCTTCAGCATTCTCCCGGAGTTCATCTCCGGTGAGGAGATCGAGCTGTACTCCTCGGAGTTGCGCCGGCTCTCCGCCGACCCCGAGCTCGAGGGCGACCCGCGGGTGGTCGCCGAGAAGTCGACCGGGGCGGTTCGCACCGTCTTCGAGGTGACCAAGCTCAGCGAGGCGATCGATGCCCTGAGCCGTGATCCGCGGGTGCTGGACCGGGCGCGTCAGTTGCTCGGCTCCGAGGTCTATCTCCACCAGACACGGGTGAACTACATGCCCGGTTTCAAGGGGAGCGGCTTCTACTGGCACTCCGACTTCGAGACCTGGCACGCCGAGGACGGGATGCCACTGCCGCGTGCGGTGAGCTGCTCGATCGCGCTGACGCCGAACTACCCGTACAACGGCGGGCTGATGGTGATGCCGGGGTCGCACCTCACCTATGCTCCGGGCGTGGGCGAGACCCCGGCCGACAACCACGCCTCCTCGTTGAAGGAGCAGAAGGTCGGCGTGCCCAGCGAGGAAGCCGTCACCCAGATGGCTCACCGGTACGGGATCGACCAGTTCACCGGGCCGGCCGGTTCGGCGCTCTGGTTCGACTCCAACATCATGCACGGCTCGGGCAACAACATCACCCCGTTCCCGCGCTCCAACGTGTTCATGGTGTTCAACTCCGTGGAGAACACCCTCGGTGATCCCTACGCCGCACCCGCACCGCGGCCGGAGTACATCGCCAGCCGGGACTTCAGCCCGCTGCGCTGAGCCGGGCACACGTGCGAAGGGCGGTCCGATGGTCACCATCGGGCCGCCCGTTCGGCATTTCCTCACCGGCGGATCAGCGCCGCCGGAACTCGATCGGGTCTCCCTCGAGCTCGGCCAGCGCCCGGCGCTCGTCGTCATCGAGGCGACGGGGCCGCCCGCTGTCGGCATCGACCATGACGATGGATGTCGCCGCCCGGGCTGCGAGCTGACCGGTGGGCGAGAGCAGTTCATAGCAGACGTCCAGGCTTGCTCCCCCGACCCGCCCGATCCACAGCTCGACGACGGCCGGTTCGTGCGAGTGCCCCAGCGGGGCGAGGTACTCGATCTCCTGCCGCGCCACCAGCGTGTAGCTGCTGGCATCCGGGCCGCCGGCGAGGACGTTCGTGCCGCTCGCGGTTTCCCCCTTCGCCCAGAAGGTCGCGATGCGCGCCTCCTCCAGCAGAGTCAGCATCGCCGCGTTGTTGACGTGACCGTAGGCGTCCAGATCGGACCAGCGCACCGGCACCGGCACCCTCACCCGCGCCACGTCAGTCCCGGGTCAGCTTGCGGTAGGTCACCCGGTGCGGGCGGGCCGCCTCGGGACCGAGCCGTTCGACCTTGTTGGCCTCGTAGTCGGCGTAGTTGCCTTCGAACCAGTACCAGTTGGCGGGATTGTCCTCGGTGCCCTCGTAGGCGAGGATGTGCGTCGCGACCCGGTCGAGGAACCAGCGGTCGTGGGAGATCACCACGGCCGAGCCCGGGAAGTTCAGCAGCGCGTTCTCCAGGCTTCCCAGGGTTTCGACGTCGAGGTCGTTGGTCGGTTCGTCCAGCAGCAGCAGGTTGCCGCCCTGCTTAAGGGTGAGGGCGAGGTTGAGGCGGTTGCGCTCTCCACCGGAGAGAATGCCGGCGGGCTTCTGCTGGTCGGGCCCCTTGAAGCCGAACTGCGAGACATAGGCGCGCGAGGGGATCTCCACGTTGCCGACCTGGATGAAGTCCAGCCCGTCGGAGACCACCTCCCACAGTGACTTGTTCGGGTCGATACCGCCGCGGCTCTGGTCGACGTAGGAGATGTCGACCGAGTCTCCGATCTTCAGGTCACCGTCGTCGAGCGGTTCGAGCCCGACGATCGTCTTGAAGAGGGTCGTCTTGCCGACTCCGTTCGGGCCGATGACGCCGACGATCCCGTTGCGCGGCAGGGTGAAGGAGAGCCCGTCGATGAGCTGACGCTCACCGAAGCCCTTCTCCAGGTCGGAGGCCTCGATCACCACCGATCCCAGCCGGGGACCGGGCGGGATCTGGATCTCCTCGAAATCGAGCTTGCGGGTGCGCTCGGCCTCCGCCGCCATCTCCTCGTACCGGGAGAGACGCGCCTTCGACTTCGCCTGGCGGCCCTTGGCCGAGGACCGCACCCAGTCGAGCTCGTCCTTGAGGCGTTTGGCGAGCTTCGCGTCCTTCTTGCCCTGGATGTCCAGGCGCGCCGCCTTCTTCTCCAGGTAGGTGGAGTAGTTGCCCTCGTAGGGGTAGAGGCGGCCGCGGTCGACCTCGGCGATCCAGCCGGCGACGTGGTCGAGGAAGTACCGGTCGTGGGTCACCGCGATGACGGCGCCGGGGTACTTCGCGAGGTGCTGCTCGAGCCATTGCACGGACTCGGCATCGAGGTGGTTGGTCGGTTCGTCCAGCAGCAGCAGGTCCGGCTGCTCCAGCAGCAACTTGGCCAGCGCGACCCGGCGGCGCTCCCCTCCGGAGAGGTGGGTGACGGCCTCCTCGGCCGGAGGCAGCTGCAACGCGTCCATCGCCTGCTCAAGCTGGGAGTCCAGGTCCCAGGCGTCCGCCGCGTCGATCTCTGCCTGCAGGCTTCCCATCTCGGCCATCAGCGCGTCGAAGTCGGCGTCCGGCTCGGCCATCAGGTTGCCGATCTCGTTGAAGCGGTCCAGCTTCGCCTTGATCGCGCCCATGCCTTCCTCGACATTGCCCAGGACGGTCTTGTCCTCGTTCAGCGGCGGCTCCTGCAGCAGGATGCCGACGGAGAAGCCCGGAGCGAGCCGCGCCTCACCGTTCGAGGGCGTGTCCAGGCCGGCCATGATCTTCAGGATCGTCGACTTCCCGGCACCGTTGGGCCCGACCATGCCGATCTTCGCGCCCGGCAGGAAGGACATCGATACGTCGTCGAGGATGACCTTGTCACCGTGCGCCTTGCGCGCCTTCACCATCGAGTAGATGTACTCGGCCACAGTTCTCCCAGATCAGTTCGGGTGGATCGCACCACCCAGCCTACGGCCCTGAACGGCGTGTGGTGTACGTGTGGCCGAGCCACCTGCCTCAGGCGCTGACCTGCTCCACCAGCGACGCGTTGCTGCCCTCCCCCGCATCCGCCTCGCTGCTCTCGGTCTCGCTCCCCCAGCCCTCGGGCACCTCCTGCATGCCGGAGACGTCGGGTGCGGGCGCGGCGGCCGCGGCCTTGTCCGCCTGCTCCTTCGCCCAGCTGCTGCGGCGCACGCTCGCCTCCGCGTGACGCAGATCGGGCCCGAAGGCGTTCGCGATGACGGTGGCGCTCCACCGGTCCTCACCCTGGCTCGTGCGGTACTCCTCGTGCTCGAGCCGGCCCCGGGCGAGGACCGCATCGCCCTTGCGCACGCTGTTCGCGACATTGGCGGCGAACTCGCCGAAGAACTTGACGGCGAACCATTGTGTGGTGCCGTCCGACCACTGTCCTTCGCGATCACGGATTCGCTGGGTGCTCCCGACGTTCAGGCGCAGGTACGGCACCTTTCCCTCACTCTGCACCAGGGTGGGGTCGTGGCCGATGTAGCCGCGGATCGTGACGTCCACCTCGTTGACCATGGTCTCTCCTGACCTCCCGCACCGGGCTCTCCGGTACTGAGATCCCAGGGTGGCGGGACGGTACGACGGAGCGTTCCTGCGCCGGTACGGGTTGTGGACACAACGACATCGGACGCGCCGGTGAGCTCTCAGGAGCGCTGACCCTGCGGGTGCCCGTCAGAGAAGTCCCCGGCGCACGACGGCGTGCCGCTGCAGCGGCGCGGTGGTCGGTGCGACCAGGTCGGACTCCACCACGGCGCGGAGTGCGCCGGTGGTGCGTCGCAGGTAGTCCTCGGCCCGCTGGTGACCGGTGGTGCGGCGCTTCCGGCGCGCGACGACGAGGAACGCGATACACACGAAGACCTGGGCGAGGGCCGCGCCGGCCATCGATGCCGCGACGACCCCGGAGGCCGAGGCCACGGCGCCGGCGGCGATCACCAGCGCGATCGCCATCCCACCGATGACCAGGCCGAGCAGCCTCAGTGTCGCCGCCGCCCGATCGCGCGGCGAGGGCAGCGCGGAGTTCGACAACGCCTGCCATACGCGCCGACCGAACTCGTCGGCAGTGGTGACATCGGCGAGCACCTCCGCCGTCCACGGTTCGGGCAGCCCCATGGTGGCGCGGGAGATCCACCGGTCCCGGATCGCCTGGATGCGGCTGCTCGCCGGTTCCTGGACTGGTGCCAGCGCCACCGGCCGGGCGGAACTGACGGCGGTACGCACGGACTCCGCCACCGAGGGCACACCCGACGCGATCGCGAGTTGCTCCGCGGTCTCCTGCGCGGACATCGGCTCCGGGTCCTGTGAGCCGATGTGCACCGCGAGGCGGCGGCTGATCGCTGCAGTCTCGTCCCGCGCGGTCCTCGCCGCGACGGACTCTCCGCTGATCACCCCGGCCAGCAGGGTACGCACGCGCTCGATCCCGGTGCCCTCGCGCGCGGAGACCATCTCGATGCGCACGTCGGCCAGGCCGTCGTCCACGAGCAGTCGGTGCACATCGGCCCGGACCCGCTCACGTGCCGCGTCCGGCAACCTGTCGATCTGGTTGATCACCACGATCATCGCTTCGTGCCGGTCGGTGAGCGCTCGCAGATACTCCTCGTGCAGCACATTGTCCGCGTACTTCTGCGGGTCGACCACCCACACCAGCAGGTCGATGAGGGGGAGCAGCCGCTGCACCTGCTGGGCGTGACCGGACTCGACCGAGTCGTGATCGGGTAGGTCCAGCAGCACCAGGCCCGCAAGGTCGTCCTCGGAGTCACCGTCCAGTGCTGACTCGCGCTGGATGCGCCGGTCCGGTGCCACGTGCAGGAAGTCCAGGAGCGCGGAGGCCTTGCTGCCCCACACGCAGGCGGCTGCCCGCGCCGTCGTCGGCCGGATGACACCCACATCGGCGAACTCGAGGTGGGAGACGGCGTTGAACAGGCTCGACTTCCCCGAACCGGTACCGCCGACCAGCGCGACCACGGTGTAGTCGACACCGAGCTCGAGCCGGCGAGCGACCCGCCGCAGATCGGTGCGCGCGCGGGCTGCGTCCTCGGCAGGGATCAGCGAACCAGCCGCGTCGAGCGCGGCCGCGATCTCCTCGACGCGACGCCCGATCTCGGTACCGACGCCGTCGACCGGGCGAGCGGTCTCGACCTCGTCACTCACATGTACCCCTTCAGTTCGGAGGCTCGCAGGCGCAGGCTGCGGGCGGACTCCTCGTCCACTCCCCTCGCGTCGAGGGTAGCGATGAACGGTTCCGACTCGGCGGTGACCGCCATGTGCGACCACGACCCGAGGTCCTCGGCGAGGCGGGCCACCACGGCATCGCCTCGGTCGCCGAGCAGCCGGGTGACGGCACGGGCGGCGCCGTCCAGCCCGGCGGCAGCCGCCTCGACCAGGGCGATCTTGCCGCTGCGATCGAGACCGGCGTCGTCACCGGAGAAGGCGAGCGTCTCGCACAACTCGGCGACCACATCGTCCCACTCGGCGAAGAGCACGGTCAGGCGCTCGTCCCGCGCCGTCCGGCACTCCTGTGCCGGGACCGACTCCACGAGGTGTCGGCCGGCGTCGGACTGCTGACCGGTCGTCCGGATCGCCCGCTCGGCCCGCTCGGCGGCCTCCTCGATCAACGTGCGGGCAGCCTGCACGGTCACCTCCCGCAGCGAGCGGATCGCCTCGCCACGTGCGGCTGCCGAACGCCGGAAGCGCCAGGACTCGAACAGGTTCGCCGGTGCGGACACGACCGGGGCGAGCGGGCCACCGGTGCTCGCTCCGGCGAGCCAGGCCGTCGTGGGTGCGCCGGTGGCCGCCGCTCCGGCGCTCAGGTCCGCACGGACCTGGTCCGCCGGGGCGACCGCAGCGGCGGTGAGCTGGTTGCGCAGGCTGACCTGGGTGCGCCACTGCTCCTCCAGCGCGAGGGCGACCTGCTGCACGTCCTGGCGCAGCGCCGGCCACGCCCCGCGGACCGTGCGGGCGATGACGCTGCGGGACTGGCTGCGAGCGCCGAGCACGGTCAGCCACTGGGTGAACTCACGGATGCGATCGTCGGGAAGGACTCCCTCGTGCGGGCCGACATCGGCCACCACGAAGAACGGCACGGAGCCGAAGCCCTGCCCCTCCAACCGGTCGAACAGGTCCCGGCGCACCGTGGCGAGAGCATCGGGGTCGACGCGGTTGAGAATGACGGCCAGCGAGACCCCCCGATCGGAGGCTGCGCGCAGGCGTGTCCATGGCACGGCATCCCCGTACCGGGAGCCGGTGGTCACGAAGACCCAGAGATCGGCGAGCTCGACGAGCTGATCGGCCAGGCCGCGGTTGCCGGCGTGCACGGAATCGAGATCGGGCGCATCCAGCAGGGCCATACCGCGCGGTAGCTGTTCGGTGGTGGAGACGGTGGCGACCTCGGTGACCGGGTGCTCGTCCATGAGGTCGGCATCCTTGGGGTGCACCACGAGCACCGGCTGCCGGGTGGTGGGCCTGAGCACGCCGGCCTCACTGATCTCCTCGCCGACGACGGAGTTGACGATCGTCGACTTCCCCGCCCCCGTGGAGCCGCCCACCACGACGATCACCGGTGCCGCGACCTGCTTCAGCCTCGGGAGCAGATGGTGGCGGACCTGGCTGACCAGTCGGTCCCGGCGAGCACGGTGCTCCTCGATGCCCGGGACCTCAAGCGGCAACGACGCCGACTCGACGTTGGCGAGCAGGTGTTCGATCACCTCCACCATCGGCACGCGGCCGGCGAGGTCCTCGAAGGTGTCATCGGGTGCAGAGCCCGGCTCGGGCGACGAGGTTGCGGGAGTCTTGCTCACGTGCCTAGCCTGCCGCCTTACGAAGTCGTGGGCCAACTCACGCCAGTCCTGGCGCGCCGGGGTCCGCTCCTCCTGGCGCTCCAGCGACCCCGTCTCTCGATATCCTAGGCGGACGCCCCCGTAGCTCAATGGATAGAGCAACGGCCTTCTAATCCGTAGGTTGCAGGTTCGAGTCCTGCCGGGGGCACGAGCGAAGCGAATGCACCCGGTACGGACGAGGAGGAGCGCAGCGACGGCCCTGCCGGAGGGGCGAGCGGCTCTAGGCGCAGGCGACGCAGGTGCGCGCCGTGGGGCGAGCGCGCAGGCGCCCTGCAGGAATCGCCGACCCGCACCGCTCACAGATGCCGTACCCGCCCTCGCGAATCCGCTGCTGGGCTTCCTCGATCTCAGCCAGACGCGCGGTCGCGGAGGCGAGCAACGCGCTGGCCTGCGAGCGCTCGAACGCGATCGTCGACCCCTCCGGATCGTGCTCGTCGTCGGTCGCCGTGGACCGCGCCCCGTCGATGATCACTCCGAGGTTTCGCTGCAGCGAGGAGATGACCACCCGCGTGCGCTCGGCTTCTGCCGCCAGCAGCTCCGCGATCTCGGCGCCGCTGCCTTCGCGCGCCAGGTCCTCGCCTCCGGGCACCATGTCAGTCGGCGTGTCGCCGCACGTCCTCGACCACGTCGTCGCTCAGCGAGGCCCGTACGCAGGCCGCAGCCAGTTGCGGCAGTGCCTCCGAGGAGACGAGCCGGACCAGTCGCTCCGCCTCATCCGGGAGTCCGACCTTGGCGGCGCCGTCGAGCACCTTCTCGTCCACGAACGGTGCGAGAGCGGGCCACACGCCCTGCGCCTCGCGGCAGAAGATCGTCGCTCCGACGGAGCCGATGCCCGGGAACTGCTGGAGCGCCTCGTGAATCTGCGCAGCGTCCTTCGCCTCGTCCCGGAGCCGGCGCAGGTCTCCACGGTGACGGTCCAGCAACAGGTGCGCACCCTTTCCGAGGGTGGTGGCGGTGCTCTCGTCGTAGCGGCGGTATCCGCCCTCGCCGAGCGCATCCACCCGCTGCTGCCACGTCGCCTCGACCATGCGTTGCGGAGTCCGGTACCCGGCCCGGGAGAGCGCCTGCGCCGCGCGAACGGCGATATCACCGCTGATGGGGGCTGAGAGCAGCAGGCTCAGTACCAGGAGCCGGTACAGCGGTGAGGGTGTGTCCTTCAGCGTGATGTGGGCCTGGGCGGCATAGGTCTGGCCGTGTCGCTGCAGAAGTACTTCGGCGGTGCGACGTTGTGTCATGAGCGCTCCTCTCGCACCTCACGCTAGGAGCGCACGAGCCGGCCGGCAACGCGAGCGGACGGGCGCCGGGGCCCGCCGACCCGATGTCACAGCCCTGGTCTACTGTCGGCGGCGTCGGTCGGCGGCCGGGAAAGTTCTGGACGGGCCACGGCCGCAGGAGGACCATGGAACTGCTGCGAACGGCAGCGAGCGGTGTGTGCTGCCCGCGGCGAACGAGAAGAGAGGATCCAGCGTGAGCGCATCGGAGGGCCCCGCCATCCGCACCCGCGGACTGGTGAAGAAGTTCGGCGACAACGTCGCCGTCGACGGCGTGGATCTCGACATCCCCCGAGGCGGGGTGTACGGCGTGCTCGGCCCGAACGGCGCCGGGAAGACCACCGCGATCCGGATGCTGGCCACGCTGCTGCGGCCCGATGCCGGGCAAGCGCAGGTCCTCGGCCACGACGTCTTCACCGAGGGCGCCACGATCCGCGAGAAGATCGCCCTCACCGGCCAATTCGCCTCGTTGGACGAGGACCTCACCGGCATCGAGAACCTGGTGCTGCTCGGGAGGCTCCTCGGGTTCTCCTCTCGCGCCGCCCGGACCCGCGGCACGGCACTCCTGGAGGCGTTCGGCCTGGCCGACGCCGCCGGCCGCCAGGTCAAGAAGTACTCCGGAGGTATGCGCCGCCGCCTCGACATCGCCGGCTCGCTGATCGTCACACCCGAGCTGATCTTCCTCGACGAGCCGACGACCGGTATCGACCCCCGTAGCCGCAACCAGGTCTGGGACATCATCCGGACCCTGGTCGGGGCCGGAACCACCGTGCTGCTGACCACCCAGTACCTGGAGGAGGCCGATCAACTCGCCGACCGACTGGCAGTGATCGATCACGGGCGTGTGATCGCGGAGGGCACTCCGGGTCAGCTCAAGGCACAGGTCGGGTCCGGCGCCCTGAAGGTACGCGTGGTCGACCCTGCGCAGCGCGAGCGAGCCGCCGAGATCCTGACCCGCAGCATCGAGGCGGAGGTCACCCGCGAGTCCGATCCAGCGGCGCTGCTGCTGCGGCTCGAGGCCGGAGCGCACGCGGCGGACGCGCTGCGTGCCCTCGAGGCCTCCGACATCGAGATCGAGACCTTCGCCCTGGGCCATCCGAGCCTGGACGAGGTGTTCCTGGCGCTGACCGGCGAGCCGGCCGACTCTGACCCGGGCTCCGACCCCCAGACCGACGACATGGCCGACGACGGCCGGAGAGTGAGCGCGTGATGGCCACCACGACCCAGCCCCAGGCACCCTCACGCGAGGCCGAGCCCGAACGCATCCGGCAGATCCTCGTCGCGCCCCAGGACCGGCCGCCGCGATCGGGCCCGCTGAGCGCGTGCCTGACCTACGGCTGGCGGGCTCTGCTCAAGATCAAGCACGTACCCGAGCAGCTCTTCGACGTCACCGTCTTCCCGATCATGATGACGGTGATGTTCACTTTCATCTTCGGCGGGGCTCTCGCCGGCTCGGTGGACCAGTACGTGCAGTGGCTGATCCCGGGGATCTTCGTGCAGACGCTCATCATGATCACGATGTACACGGGCCTGACCCTGAACAAGGACATCTCGAAGGGCATCTTCGACCGCTTCCGCTCGCTGCCCACCTGGCGGCCCGCGCAGCTCGTCGGTGCGCTGCTGGGCGATCAGGTCCGCTACACCCTGGCGGGCGTGATCATCCTGCTCGTCGGCTTCGTCATGGGTTTCCGGCCCGACGGCGGATTGATGGGAGTGATCGCAGCATTCGTGATGCTGCTGGTCTTCTCCTTCAGCGTCTCCTGGATCTGGACCGTGGTCTCGCTCTCGGTACGCAGCGAGCAGGCCGCGATGGGCATCTCGATGTTCATCCTGATGCCGCTGACGTTCGCCTCGAACATCTTCGTGGACCCGAGCACCATGCCCAGTTGGCTGGAGGGCGTCGTCGACGTCAACCCGGTCTCGGTGGTGGTGACCTCGGTCCGTGAGCTCATGTCGGGGGTCTACGACGTCGGCTCGATGATGACCGTCCTGATCTACTGCGCAGTGCTGGTGGCCGTCTTCGGTCCGATCTCGATGGTGATCTACAACCGGAAGTCCTGACCCCTCGTGGCGACCACAGCGTTGCACGCGTGGCTGCTCGACTCCGATCCCGCCCTACGCTGGCAGGTCGAGCGGGATCTGGTGCACGAGCCCGAGCACGTATGGCGAGCCACGCGGGCGCGCGTGCAGACCGAGGGATTCGGCGCCCGGCTGCTCGCACTGCAGGACCCGGAGGGCACCTGGGCCGGCGGCGCGCACTTCCCCGGCGACTTCTCCAAGGAGGAGTTCGCACGGTCGGGGCAACCCTGGACCGCGACGACGTGGAGTCTGAACGCTCTACGCGAGTGGGGCGTCCCGGCGCAGACTCTGGAAGGGACCGCGGAGCTGCTCGATCGCCACGCCCGGTGGGAGTACGACGACCTGCCGTTCTGGTCCGGCGAGGTCGACGCCTGCATCAACGGGTTCACGCTCGCCAACGGCGTGTGGCTCGGCGCCGATGTCGCCGGGATCGCGGACTGGTTCGTCACCCACCGGCTGGCCGACGGCGGCTGGAACTGCGAGTGGGTGGAGGGATCGACGCGCTCGTCCTTCCATTCCACCCTCAACGCCCTCAAGGGTCTGCTGGCATGGGAGATGGCGACCGGTGGCTCGCCGCAGACTCGCGCGGCGCGCCGTGCTGGCGAGGAGTACCTGCTCGAGCGCGGACTCTTCCGCCGGCTCAGCACCGGCGAGCAGGTCGGAGAGTGGTCGACCGTCTTCTCCTATCCGATGCGCTGGGTATGCAGCGTGCTGAATGCGGCCGACTACTTCCGCACTGCCGCCCTCACCGACGGCGGTGCGCCGGACGAGCGGCTGCGGGATGCCATCGCCGTGATCCGGGCCCAGGAGCAGCACGACGGCACCTGGATCCAGGCACACCGGCATCCCGGCCGCGTGTGGTTCCACGTCGACGTACCGCCCGGTGAGCCGTCGAAATGGCTCACCTTCCACGCCCGCCGGGTCCTGCAGTGGTGGGACGGCGCCGGCCGGTGAGCTGGCCGGCCCGGTTCACGCCAGCGCGCTCCAGCAGAGCACCGCGAGCCAGCTCCAGCCCGCAATGATCAGCACTCTCTGGATGAGTCCGGTGCGCGGGTGATCGGCCTCCCACGCCTGCCCGAACCACACGAACACCACCGCCGTCACCAGTGCGGTGAGAGCCGAGTAGAGGACCATGGCGAGCTCGTCGAGGGCCAATGCCGCCGCGATGGCTGCTGCGGGCACGGCCGCGAACACCGGCACGCCGGCCCAGTCATGAAGACGATGGCGCAGGCTGTAGTGCGAGGGGGTCGTGTCCGGCGTACCGGGCGGGTACCCCCGCATCGGATCCATCGGGAACACTCCGGAGGCGACCAGCCCCAGTCCGAGTACCCCCACCGCCGCGGTCAGCCACAGGCTCCCCACCGTCTGCTGCAGTCCGATCGCCGACAGCGCGATCAGTGTTCCGCAGCCGATGAAGTTGACCGTCTGCACCCACCCCCGTGGGCCCAGGGCCAGCGCGCTGACGGGCTGACGCACGGGGTGATAGCCCGGGCGCGTCAGCCCGTCGAGGAGGAAGACCACCACGAACAGACTCGCGCCGGCGATCCCGGCGGCCAGCACCGCCGTCGTCATGACCAGCGGAACAGTCGGGCGGCAAGCCCGCCGGTGACCAGAGCCCAGGCACCGAGTGCCGCCAGGTGGCCGGCCTCGGGCTGCTCACCGACCCATGCGGCACCCAGCGCCTCGTTGCCGGCCCCGTAGGGCAGGGACTCCCCGATCGTTCGCAGCACCTCGGGCAGGTTCGCCATCGGGCCGAAGCCGCCGCCGAGTGCCAGCATCAGGAAGAACGTCACCAGGCCCATCGCCAGGCCGGCGTTGACGGTGGGGGCCACGGCCGCGATGAGCGTCCCGATGCCGTACATCGCCGCGAGCAGCAGGGCGCCCACGAGCAGCGCCCAGCCCAGGCTCGCGGGCAGCGTGACCCCGAAGAACATCACACCGATCGCCATCATCAGGCCGACCCCGAGCAGGACCTGCGCCAGACTCACCAGCATCTGTGCGATGAGGATCGTCGCGGGCCTCGCCGGGGTGACCGCGAGCCGGCGGAGCACGCCGTACTTGCGGTACATCGCCAGGAACGAGGGCATGTTCACCACGCCCACCAGCGCCACGACCATCGAGATGGTCAGCGGCATGATGATCGAGTTCATGACCGTCGAGCCGTCCGGCAGAGTCTGGTTGCCGCCCTGCGACACACCGTTCACGATCATGAGCAGCACCGGGAAACCGATCGGGATGATCAAACCGGAGGTGTCCCGGCCGATCATCCGCGCCTCTGTCAGGAACATCTGGCCCCATGCCGCGGCCGGGAGGCGGCGGGCGGGCGGCAACGTCGTCGTCATGTCTGTCTTCCCTCTCAACGGGGCTCGGGCTCGACCACGGGCTCACCGAGCTCCTGGCCGGTGAGCTGGAGGATCGCGTCATCGAGCGTGGCGGTCCGGGTCCGGAAGTCGGTGGCGGGGATGTCGTGGCGCATGAGGGCGGCGGTGACCTCCTTGACGAGCTCCCCCTGTCCGGTCACGAGTACTTTGCCATCATCGACCGCCACGTCTGCCACCCCCGGCAGGGCGGCGAGCAGTGAGGGGGCCAGCGGGGCGTGGGCGCGAAAACTCACGCCGTCGGCCCCCGGCACGCGGGCGATGAGGCCGGCCGGGCTGTCGAGCGCGACGATCTTCCCGGCGTCGATGACGGCGATCCGGTCGCTCAACCGCTCCGCCTCCTCCATGACGTGGGAGACGAGGATGATGGTGATGCCCTCCGCGCGCATCTCCTCGACGAGGTGCCACATCTCGCGGCGGGCGGCGGCGTCCAGCCCGGTCGTCAGTTCGTCGAGCACGGCGATCCGCGGCCGGCCGACGAGCGCCAGGGCGATGTTCAACCGCTGGAACTGTCCGCCGGAGAGGTGCTCCGTGCGGGTATCGCGCACCTCGCCCAGCCCGAGCCGCTCCACGAGACCGGCCGGGTCGAGCCCGTCGTGGTGGAAGGAGCGGTAGAGCCGGACCTGTTCGAGGACGGTCAGGCTCGCGTGCGGGTATCCCCTCTGCAGCTGCACCCCGACCACCTGCTGCACGCGGGCGCGTTCCCTGCGGGGATCGACGCCGAGCACCCGCACGCATCCGCCGTCGGGCCTGCGCAGCCCGATCGCGCACTCCACCGTCGTCGTCTTCCCCGCGCCGTTCCGGCCCAGGATCCCGAGGATCTCCCCGGACTCGACGGTCAGGTCCAGTCCGTCGACGACGTTCCGCCCGCCATAGGTCTTGACCAGGCCTTCGATCTCGACGACCGGCATGGTGTCTCCTTCACTGTCGGTCCGCTCGCCTCGGCGAGCGGCCACGCCTGACATGGCCGCTGCCTCGGCGGCGGGCACCGATCCCTCCAACCGTTGCACCACCACGCTAGGAATCCGGCCGAGCCACCACATCTGCCGGACGTCACCGGTTTGCCCCATGACTTGTGGCACCTGCCCGCACGCCCACCGGTCTCCGTAGGGTGGGGCCATGGAGCGCACCACCCGGGTCCAGATTTGGGCCGGCGTCAGCATGCTCGTCCTGTGCGTGCTCATCGGGGCCGTGGAGGGCGCCTCCGTGCTCACCGTCGGCGGGTGGGCCTACCTCGCCCCGTGGCTGGTGGTCTTCCTCGGCTATCTCGCCGCGCTGGTACTGGCCACCGCCCGCAGCGCGCCGGCCACACTGCAGGGTCGGCTGCTGCTGATGGCCACCCCGGTCCTGCTCAGCAACGTCATCGTGCTGCTCTCACCCAGTCGCGGTGGTCTGGGCTACATCCTGCTGGTGCTCACGGTAGGCATCGCCGCACTGCACGTGGAGATTCGCTGGCTCGCCGTCGTCGTGCTCTGGAACTCGGCGGTCGTGGCCGCGGCAGGTGCGGGACTCGGCCCGCTGGTCGAGAACGCCAACGCACCGGCCGAGATCCTGATCATGACCTTCCTGTACGGGCTGTTGCAGGTGGCCACCGCCACCATGGTGTGGAGCCAGCAGCGGGTCGAGCATGCGCTACGACAGCTCAGCGTCGCGCACGTGGAGCTGCGCAGCACCAGCGCACTCCTCGCCGAGTCGAGCCAGGCACAGGAGCGGCTGCGGATCTCCCGCGAGCTGCACGACGTCCTCGGCCACCAGCTCACCGTGCTCTCGGTCGAGCTCGAGGTGGCCTCCCACCGCGCCGACGGCCCTGCCCGTGAGCACGTGCTCCGTGCCCGCGGCCTGGCCAAGGACCTGCTCGCCGACGTCCGCTCCGTCGTCGGGAGCCAGCGGGAGCGCAGCTTCGACCTCCCCGGTGCCCTGGCGCGAGTCACCGAGGAGATCCCGCACCCCCGTGTGCACCTGGAGATCGAGGCCGGACTCCAGGCCCAGGAGCGCCATGCCGCCACCGTGGTCCGCGCCGTCCAGGAGATCGCCACCAACACGATCCGCCACTCGCACGCGGAGAACCTGTGGATCAGTCTCACCACCGACGATGACGCGCTGCTCCTCGGCGCCCATGACGACGGAGTGGGGGCGGTGCACGTCGTGCCCGGCAACGGCCTGCGTGGACTGCGCGAGCGGGCCGAGGCGGTGGGCGGCCGGGTGGACATCGACGGCAGCTCGGGCTTCCGCATCCAGGTCGAGCTACCGGCACGGCAGGAGGTCCCCGCATGATCCGGGTCGTGATCGCCGACGACCAGACCCTCATGCGCCAAGGCCTGCAGAGCCTGCTGGAGCTCAGCGAGGAGGTCGCCGTCGTGGGGCACGCCTCCGACGGCGACGAGGCGCTCGAGCGGGTCGTGGAGGTCTCCCCCGACGTCCTGCTCCTCGACCTGCGGATGCCCGGCCGGGACGGGATCGCCACCCTCGAGGCGCTGCGGGAACGCGGCAGCGAGGTTCCGGTGCTCGTGCTCACCACCTTCGACGACGACGAGCTCGTGTTGCGTGCCCTGCGCGCCGGTGCGCGGGGCTACCTGCTCAAGGACGTCGCCCTGGAGGAACTGGTCGGCGCGATCCGCACCCTGGCCGCCGGGGAGACCCTCGTCCAGCCGGCGCTCACCAACCGGCTGATGCGAGGGATCGGCCGGCGCCCCGAACCCGACGACTTCGTCCACCTGCCCACCCCCGAGCCGCTCAGTCCTCGGGAGACGGAGATCCTGCGCCTGCTGGCCAGCGGCTTCACCAACCGGGAGATCGCCGAGGCGCTGTTCCTCGCCGAGGGCACGGTGAAGAACCACATCTCCACCCTGCTGGCCAAGCTGGGAGTCAAGGACCGCACCCGTGCGGTCCTGCGCGCACTGCATCTCGGTCTGCTCACCGCGCCCTCCGCATGAGTGCCGCCGCAGTCGTGCGGGAGGGCGCCTCGATAAATACCGTGACCCGCGATGCGTGCGCTGCCAAGGTGGTGACCGTGCCCGGCCGGGCGCACCCACACCACCACGAAGGCAGGATCCACCCATGCACCCGATCGTCATCTACGAGATACACCGCCTCGAGCACCAGCAGCGACTCGCCGAGCTCACCCACCGCAGGAACATCCTGCGGGAGCTGAGGATCCGGCGGATTCTCGCGCGACTCACTCGAGGCGGCCGGTCCACCGGCCGCCTTTCGGCTTTCCAGGGCACTGTCACCGCCCAGGGCACCGATGCTGCCCGGAGCGCCACCCACCTGAAGGACACCGCCGCCTACATCCGAGCCAGCTGACGGCGCAGGCGCTGGCCGTTGGGTGGTGGCGGCCGGCGCCGGTGCATCGCGATCTGCCGGCCGTGGCCCGCAGCGGCAGCCGCCCACGCGGGCCACGGCTGGGAGGTCGGTCGCGCTCGATACAGTGTGGGCGTGAGTTCTACGCCCAAGACCCCTGGCCGCGGCGATCCCATCGTCTGGATCGACTGCGAGATGACCGGCCTCGACCTGCACCACGATGCGCTGATCGAGATCGCCGTGCTCGTGACCGACTCCGAGCTGCACACCCTCGATGCCGGGCTGGACCTGGTGATCGCTCCCCCGCCGGGCGCCGTCGAGCAGATGGGCGAGGTCGTGCGCACGATGCACACCACCTCCGGCCTGCTGGACGAGCTCGACCACGGCATCGCACTCGCCGACGCCCAGGCCCAGGTGCTCGACTACGTCAAACAGTTCGTCCCCGAACCCCGCAAGGCTCCGCTCGCCGGGAACTCGGTGGGTACCGACAAGTCCTTCCTCGACCGGGACATGCCCGACCTGACCGCCCACCTGCACTACCGCATCATCGACGTCTCCTCCATCAAGGAGCTCGCGCGGCGCTGGTACCCGCGCGCCTACTTCAACTCCCCGAAGAAGGAGGGCGGCCACCGCGCCCTGGCCGACATCGCCGAGAGCATCGACGAACTGCGGTACTACCGCAGCGTGCTCTTCCCCGACGACTCACGGCTGCCGGACTCCAAGAGCGCCCAGCGTGCGGCGGCGCTGATCGCCTCCTCCCCCACGCTCCCGGCAGCGTCGGAGTAGTGTCCGCCGTCGGGCTGTGAACTGGGCGGATGTGCCCTGAGCCACAGCACCGGTGGTGCGAAGGCACCTCGTTCGTTCGCTACACTGGTTCATCGCAGCCGCGTGCGGATGCACCTGGTGGCTATAGCTCAGTTGGTAGAGCACCGCGTTGTGGTCGCGGGGGTCGCGGGTTCAAGCCCCGTTAGCCACCCCATCGAGAACGCACCCTGCTGGTCATGCCGGCAGGGTGCGTTCGTCGTCGGGCGGCCACTCACGGGGGCGTCGAACTCGCCGCCAGCCCCCGCTCGGCCGCGGCCGTGCGCACGGCGTCGATCACGAGTTCCAGCGTTCTGCGGGTGGGCGTCGTCGCACGATGGGCGAGCGAGACCGTGCGCAGCACCGGCTCGGTCAGGGCGATGATGTCGACGCCGTCGGGCACCGTGTTCAGCACGAGGTCGGAGACCAACGTGACGCCCAGGCCCCCGGCCACCATCGCCAGTGCCGTGGACTGCTCCTCCACCTCGTGCGCGATCCGCGGCTCGAACCCATGGCGACGGCAGCCGATGCGCACGGCCCGGCCGAAGTGCGATCGGGGCCCGGCCAGCACCCAGGACATCTCCGACAGTGCTGCGAGCGAGATGCTGGTCTCGGTCACCGTGCCTGTCGGCACCGCCGCGTGCAGACGCTCCACGGCGATCACCTCCCTGGCCAGCGCAGGGTCCCACGGCATCGCGTAGTCCGAGTAGTCGATCACGAACGACAGGTCCAGCGACCCGTCCAGCACCGCACCGGCGGTGTCCTCAGGTGCCAGCTCGGTGGTGCGCACCTCGATACCTGGATGTTCCTGGGCGAGTCGCGCCAGTGCCGTCGGGAGCAGGCCCGAGGCCACGGACGCCCACACGCCGACCTCGAGCCGGGAGACGACACCGCCCTGAGCGTGCTCCAGCGCCATCTCGGCCCGCTCGACGGAGCCGAGGATGTCCTCCGCGTGCTCGGTCAGCAACACCCCCAGCTCGGTGAGCCGGATCCGCCTGCCCATCCGCTCGAACAGCGTCGCGCCGACCTCCCGCTCGAGCTGGGCCAGCTGCTGGGAGACGGCCGACGGGCTGTAGTGCAGGCTCGCCGCCGCGCCGGTGACCGTGCCACGACGATGCAGCTCACGCAGCATCCGCAACCGGCGCAGGGAGAGCTCCATGACGGTCAGGGTACGCGCCGGGACCACCCTTAAGAAGAACTGCACGTTTCCGTGCATGAACCGTTGCTGGACGCCCGCGGTCCCGCGGCCGCACGCTGGGGACATCAGGTGAGGTGCACCCACGGGGCGCACCTGACAACAGCACTCGTGGAAACCCAGCAGGAGGTGATCGTGATGACGACTCTCGACACGCGGTGGCAGAACTCACCCGCCGACGACGGCCGCGCCGGCACGTCGACGACAAGCCTGGAGTCCCTGGCCGAGCCGTACCGTCGGGTCCACTGGACCGACCCGGTCACCGGTGCCCACGGTTACCTCGTGATCCAGACGCTCGTCTCCGGACTCGCCACCGGGGGGACCCGGATGCGGTCCGGCTGCACACTCACCGAGGTGGAGGACCTGGCCCGCGGGATGGCCGCCAAGACGGCCGTGTTCGGGCTGCCGGTCGGCGGCGCGAAGGGCGGGATCGACTTCGACCCACAGGACCCCCGCGCCACCGGGGTGCTCGAGCGGTTCTTCGCCCACATGAAGCCGTGGCTCGACGCCCACTGGGTCACCGCCGAGGACCTAGGCGTGACGCAGCAGCGCATCGACGACGCCTTCGCCGCCGTCGGGCTCGGACAGTCCTTCCACGCGGCCATCCAGCGCTCGCAGGACCCGGGCGCCACGCTCGCACGGGTGCGGGAGGGCCTCGAGACCCTGACCGAGGACGAGTGCGCGCTCGGCGACGTGATCGGCGGCTACGGTGTCGCCCAGGCCTGCCTGGGAGTCTTCGAGACCCGGGCCTGGATGATGCCCGAGGTCGCCATCCAGGGTGTGGGCACGATGGGCGGCGCCGCCGCCTTCTATCTGCACGAGGCCGGGGTCCACGTCGTGGCCATGGCCGACGCCCTGGGCACGCTGTACGACCCCAACGGCCTGGACGTGCCGGCACTGCTGGACCTGCGCGACGAGTACGGCACCATCGACCGCACCCGCGTGCCGGGCACCGTCACGCTGCTGCCGCGTGAGGCGGTGCTGGCCGTCGAGGCCGACATCCTCGTCCCGGCCGCCATCTCCTACGCGATCACCCCGGCCAACGTCGAGGACGTCGCTGCCGCGGTCATCGTCGAGGCGGCCAACACCGGGGTCACCCGCGAGGCCGAGGCGATGCTGGCCCGCCGCGGCGTAATGGTGGTGCCTGACATCGTCGCCAACACCGGTGCGGCGGCCTGGGCGTGGTGGCTGCTGTTCGGCTGGGTCGGCACCGACCCGGCGGACTCCTTCGACCGCCTCTACACCGAGATGCGCAGCAAGGTCGCCCGTCTGCTCGAGGAGTCCATGCGCACGGGCGTCTCCCCGCGGGAGACGGCGTGGAGCATCGCCGCCGCCAACCGGGCTGCGATGGACAACATGGCCGAGGCGATCATTCCCTGACACAGGCGGTCACGGCCCGGCTCCCGCTCGAGGGCCGGGCCGAACCGCGCTGGGCGCGCCGTCAGGCCAGGTCGATGTTGTTCGAGTCCGGACCCATCCGGATCTCGGCCGCGAGGGAGTCCGCGAAGCGCGTCATGGCGTCCCGGCCGAGCGAGCAGTGCAGGGCCGGGTCGATGAGTTCGAGCTCCATCACCACCGGGGTGCGACCCGAGGGCACCAGGTCCACCCGGGCGTACGGCAGCGGACGGCTGGAGATGTTGCGGCCGGGGATCCGCTGCCGGGCGAAGGCGAGCGCCTTCTGCGCGGCCTCGATCTCCTCGTGGGTGGCCTTGTAGGCCTCCATCTCCTCCACCTGGAAGGCGTTCGGATCGTCGATCCCGGTCAGCATCGCCTCCTTGCGCATGGCGTGGGAGAACGTGCCGTGGAAGAAGACCAGCGCGATCTCCCCGTGCGAGTCCACCTCCGGCATGTACCGCTGCACCATCACGCTGTGCCCGGCATCGATGAGGCGCTTGGCGTGCTCGATCGCGTATCGCCGGGAGTTGGCGTCAGTGGCGGTGTAGCGCCCCGCGCCCTCCGACCCGGCGGCGATAGCGGGCTTGAGCACGAAGTCCTCCCGCGCCGGGAAGCGATTGTGCAGTCCGCGCTTGTCATAGCCGTGCTGCGGCTCCAGCCAGGTGGTCTGGACGGTCGCCAGCCCGTGGTCGGCCAGTGCCTGCAGGTAGTGCTTGTCGATGTTCCAGCGCATCACGTTCGGCGGGTTCACCAGCCGTGGCACCGAGGCGGCCCACTCCAGGAACTTCTTGCGCTGGGAGGTGTAGTCCCAGACCGAGCGCAGCACCACCAGGTCGTAGACCGACCAGTCCACCGCGGGGTCGTCCCAGATGACGGCCTCGGCGTTGATCTCCCGCTCCGCGAGTGCCCCGATCAGCGGCGCGTCCTCGGGGTGCAGATCGGGCAGGTCGGCGCAGGTGACGAGCGCGAGACGAGGAGTGGTCACGGCCTCACCGTACTAAACCTCGCCTCGCGCTCGTGGACCTGTTCAGCGACCCCCGTCGATCTTGCGGTGCCGCTGCGCCCGGCCGGGGCCGCCGTAGGGGTAGTCGTCGGTCTCCGGCTCGCTGGCCGCGGTAAGCCGCTCGAGCTCGTCCGTGCTCAACGTCAGCTCCACGGCACCCAGGTTGTCGCGCAGCTGGTCCAGCGACCTCGCCCCAAGGATCACTGAGGTCACGCCCGGCTGTGCACCGAGCCAGGCCAGCGAGACCTGGGAGGCACTTGCCTCGTGCGTGGCGGCGATGTCAGTCACAGCGTCCAGGACCCGCCACGTGCGCTCGTTGTCGTTGCGCTTCTGCCAGGCCTCCATGCCCCGCTCCGGGTTCTCACCGAGGCGGGTGGCGCCGGTGGGCGCAACGTCGCGCTCGTACTTCCCCGTGAGCCAGCCACCACCCAGCGGCGACCAGGGCAGAAGGCCGATTCCGGCGTCGAGCGAGGCGGGGACGATCTCGTGCTCGATGCCGCGCACCAGCAGGCTGTATTGCGGCTGCAGGGTCGCGGGCAGCGCCCAGCCGTGTCGGTCGGCGACGTGCACGGCCTTGGTGAGTTGCCAGCCGGTGAAGTTGGAGAAGCCGTAGTAGCCGATCTTGCCCGCCGATACGGCGTCGTCGAGGAATCGCAGTGTCTCCTCGATCGGGGTCAGGGCGTCCCAGGCGTGCATCTGGTACAGATCGATGTGCTCGACGCCGAGGCGTCGCAGCGAATCGTCCAGTGCGGTGCGCAGGTGCCGACGGGACGTGCCGAGGTCGTTGGGGCCGGTTCCCATCGGGAAGCGCGCCTTGGTGGCGATCACCATCTGCTGCGCTTCGCTCGGGTTCGCCGCGAGCCAGCGTCCGACGATCTCTTCGCTTGTTCCGCTGCTGTAGACGTCCGCCGTGTCAAGGAAGTTACCCCCGGCTGCGCGATAGGCATCGATGAGGGCGTGGGAGGTCTCCTCATCTGCTTCCTTGCCGAACGTCATCGTCCCGAGCGCCTGCTCGAACACGACGGCGCCGCTCCGGCCGAGGTTTCGGTAGGGGGTGGTTCCGGTGACAGTCATGTGGAGGATCTCCTCAGGATGCTCGGCGGTGAGTGCGCACACGATCGTCGCGCATCGGCAGGCTCCGACGTGTGCGCCGGGGAGCCACCGGTCACGACGACGATAGGACGACCATCCGCA
Source organism: Ruania suaedae (assembly GCF_021049265.1). NCBI lineage: Bacteria > Bacillati > Actinomycetota > Actinomycetes > Micrococcales > Ruaniaceae > Ruania > Ruania suaedae. The sequence goes on along the minus strand of NZ_CP088018.1, from coordinate 1,197,799 downwards.
ACAAGTCCAACAGCAATATCTGCTCCGTCCCGCCAGCCGCGATCACGAGTAGTGAGTGGGCTCGCCGCGGCGAGCAAATGGGATGATGAGCTCCACGACGGCGCGCGACAAGGGGCCTGGACGTGGCGGCGCCGCGGATGCAGGGAAGGACGGCGGGGTGGTGCACGTGCGGGGACAACGTCTGGGCCGCGATGAGGGCGTTGAACGACGTGCCGTCGTGATCGTGAATCCGACCAAGGTCGACGGGCAGCGGCTGCGTGCCGCCGTCTCCGCCGAGGAGCAGGCACGGCGATGGCGGCCGTCGGTATGGTTCGAGACCTCTCCCGATGATCCCGGACAGAGCGTGGCACGCGCGGCCCTTGCCAACGATCCGACCGTCATCATCGTCGCGGGAGGTGACGGGACGGTTCGCGCCGTGGCCGAGGTGGTGCACCCTACGCGGGTACCCCTGGCAGTTGTCCCGGCCGGTACCGGCAACCTGCTGGCTCGCAATCTCGGATTGATGGCCGACATCGAGACCGCCGTGCACACCGCCTTCACCGGGTCGACCCGCGCGATTGACCTCGGCGTCACCGAACTCACGCACCGCGACGGCCGGACGCAGACCCACGTGTTCCTCGTCATGACCGGCGTCGGACTGGACGCGCGGATGGCCAGCGACACCAGCAGGGCCCTGAAAAAGCGAATCGGCTGGCTCGCCTACACCGAGCCGATCAGCCGTTCGGTGCTCGGCAACAAGCAGTTCGAGATGCACTATGAGGTGGGCCACGCCAAGGAGCGCACGGTTCGTGCGCACACGGTCATCGTCGGCAACTGCGGCACTCTCACCGCAGGAATCCTTCTCCTCCCGGATGCCCGAGCCGACGACGGGTTGCTCGACGTCGTGCTGCTGCGACCCAGGGGCTGGTGGCAATGGCTGCGGGTGGCTGCCCGGCTTGGCGTCGGCGGGGTTCTCCACCGTACGGAAGGCGGCCGGGTCGTGCTCCGCTCTGCACCCGACCTGCGAGCACTGCAATACGTCCAGGATCGACGTCTCACCGCTCGCTTCGACGACCCCCAGAAGGTCGAACTCGACGGAGACAGCTTCGGGTTCGTCACCGCCGTCACGATCACGATCCGGCCTCACGCGCTGCTCGTCCGGGGCCCCTGGCTCACCGGGAACGGAGCAGGAAAGATCCCCGCCCGGCTACTGCCGGACGGGGATCGGATGTACACCCCCCGGGACTCGAACCCGGAACCCAGTGATTAAGAGTCACTTGCTCTGCCAATTGAGCTAGAGGTGCGTGCGCGACATCGATACTAGCAGGGGCTCTGGCGCCGGAGCGAACCAGGAACACCCGACGTGAGGCACGCCACGTACGCTGGTGCCGCACCCAACCACGGAGGTTATCCATGCCGCGTCTCGAGCCGGGTCAGACCGCGCCCGACTTCACCCTGCCCGCCGCCGACGGCGGATCCTTCTCCCTCGCGCAGGCGCGCGAGGGAGCCGACAAGGGCGTGATCGTGTACTTCTATCCCGCGGCGAGCACCCCGGGCTGCACCACCCAGGCCTGCGACTTCCGCGACTCGCTCGCCTCGCTCGGGGCGGCGGGCTACGCCGTCGTGGGCGTCTCCCCCGACCCTGTACACAAGCTCCAGGCGTTCGCCGAGAACGAGTCCCTCACGTTCCCGCTGGTCAGCGACACCGAGCACGGCACCCTGGAGGCCTACGGAGCCTGGGGCGAGAAGACGAACTACGGGCGCACCTCCGTCGGCGTCATCCGCTCGACCGTCGTCGTCGGTACCGACGGTACTGTCACCGAGGCGCAGTACAACGTGCGCGCCAAGGGGCACGTGGCCAAGTTGCGCCGCGATCTCGGTCTCGGCTGAGCCACAGCGCTCGCGGCTGGGCGCCAGACCTCACAGCGGATCCTGCAGGAAGACCTCACCGATCACGTCCAGCATCCGCGCCTGAGCCAGCCGGGCGCTCTCCGGGTCGGCCTGGATGAGCGCCCGGATCAGCGCATTGACCATGATCGTCTGGCTCAGTCGCGTCGTCCGGGTGATCTCATCCCGGAAGGAGGAGGCGCCCAAGCCGGAGACGAAGCTGACGCTCGCGAGCTCGGTCAGCGGCGATCCCGTGAAAGCGGTGAAGGCGATCACCCCGGCACCGGCCTCCCGGGCGGCTCGCGCGGCCTGCACCGTAGGCCTGGTGCTCCCCGTCCCGCTCACCACGATGCACACGTCCTGAGGCCGGAGCAGCCGGGCGCGGACGCCCTGGGCGAGATGGTCCATCGGCGCCTCGGCGCTGCGGCCGATGGCGTTGAGGCGCATCGCCGCCTCCATCGCGACCGGGGCCGAGAGCCCGTTGCCGATCACCAGTACCGTGGGCGCGGCGAGCAGCAGTTCGACACCGAGCTGGACGTCGTCTCCGTCCACCAGCATGGCGAGGTCCTCGGCCGCCCTCGCCACATCCCGCACCACCGCGCGCACCACCCCGACGGCGTCCCTCGGCTCGCGCTCCTCGACCGTGCGGGCGCTCAGGCCGACGTCACGGGCGAGCAGCACCCGCAGCTGCGGGTAGCCCGAGAATCCCAGGTGCTGAGCAGTGCGAACCACCGTGGCCCGCGACGTGCCGGCCGCGTCGGCCACCTCCTGGGCCGAGGCCTCGATCGTCCACTCGGGCCGGTCGATGAAGACCTGGGCGACGCGCTGCTCGCTCGGGTGCAGGGCCTCGATGCCGGCGCGGATCAGCGCCGGGACGCTTCCCGGTTCAGGGTTGCCGTTCACTACACCGCGACCTGCTCGCGAACCATCCTGGCGGCCTTCGGCGCGCCGGGGCCGGCGATGATGCGCTGGCGCACCCGGGCCGAGATCTGGTCCACGATCACGGTCACCACGATGATCACCACGAGCGTGATCCCGATGCGGCCCCATTCGCGACCGCTGAAGAGCTGATCGAGGATGGACCCGATCCCGCCGGCGCCGACGATGCCCAGGATCGCGCCGGCACGGATGTTGATCTCGAAGCGGTAGAGCCAGAAGGCGACGATCTCGGGCAGCACCTGGGGCACGACCGCCCAGCGCAGCTGCTGCAGCCGGGAGGCGCCGGCGGCGTCCAGCGCCTCCAGCGGTCCGCGGTCGATGCCCTCGATCGCCTCACTGGACAACTTGCCCAGCGTGCCCACCGAACCCACGCCGAGGGCCATCGCCCCGGCCAGCGGTCCCAGTCCGAACACCGGGATCATGAAGACCAGTGCCAGGACGATCTCAGGAACGGCGCGGATGATGTTGAGCACCTGCCGGGTGACGATGACCACCACGCGTGGCGCGGTGTTGCTCGCGGCGAGGAATGAGACCGGGAAGGACAGCACGGCACCGATGAGGGTGCCGATCCAGGCCATCTGCAGCGACTCGATCATCAGCGCCAGGCTCTTGGACCAGTACTCGCTCCACGGCATCGTGAACGGGTTCTCGATGACCCCCTGGCCCATCAGCGCGATGAACCGGGGCGCCTCGGTGACGATGTTCCCGAACCGCTCCCATCGGGCATCGACCTGCCAGATCGCGAACAGCACGATGGCGGCGCTCACCACGAGCCAGACGGTGCTCCTGGTCCTGGACGGCGGGCGCGGCCGGGTACGCGTGCCGGTCCCGGGTCGCTGTGGGCTTGTCATGTCAGCCTCCGCCGCACGGCGCGTGAGGCCTGGTCGAGGATGAAGACCACAATGACGAGTGCGTACACCACGGCGGCGAGGTCCTCGTGCTGCAGGCGCGAGACCAGGATGTTGATCACCACGCCGAGACCACCGGCCCCGACGATGCCCAGCACGGCCGAGGCGCGGATGTTGATCTCGAAGACGTAGAAGCAGTACGACAGGTAGTTCGGGGCCACCTGCGGCAGCACCGCGAAACGGCCGCGCTGGAACCGGCTCGCGCCGGCGGCCTCCACGGCCTCGATCGGGCCCCGATCAACCGCATCGATGCTCTCCGAGGTGAGCTTGGCGACGATGCCGATGTTGAACATGATCAACGCGAGCACCCCGGCCAGCGGCCCGTCCACGACGAAAGCCACGAAGAGCAGACCCCAGGCCAGGTCCGGCAGGGAACGCAGGACCGAGAGCGCGAGTTTGACGAAGCGGTAGACCGCGGTGTTCGGCGCCGAGACCTTCGAGGCCAGCATCGCGCACGCCAGCGCCAGGATGCACCCCACCAGGGTGGCGATGATCGCGATGTAGAGCGTCTCGAGGAATCCCTCGCGCACGGCCGGCCGCGTCAGGATCGCCCAGTTCGGGTCGAAATACCGGGCGACGATCTCCCGGCCCCGGTTGACGTCCTCCCACAGCGGGCGGAGCGTGAACTCGATGCCGACCGCCGAGTAGACGGTGATACCGGCGAAGACGACGATCGCGACGAGCACCCCAATCGGGGGCGGCGGCTTACTGGGCCGGTCGGCCTGGGGCCGAGTAGGCGGGGCAGCGGCGGGCGAGCTCACGTCACCGGACCTGCCTGCTTGTCGACCACGTCCTCGGCGGTCAGCGACCGGCCGTAGATCGACTCGAAGACGGCGTCGTCGGCCTCGGCGCCGCTGCCGTCGAAGACCACCTGGCCATCGCGCATCCCGATGATGCGGTCGCCGTAGCGACGGGCGAGATCGAGGAAGTGCAGGTTGACCACGGTGGTGATGCCGAGCTCACGGTTGATGCGCTGCAGGTCGCGCATGACCGCGTCCGCGGTCGGCGGGTCCAGCGAGGCGACCGGCTCGTCGGCGAGCATGATGCGAGGCTGCTGGGCCAGCCCGCGGGCGATCGCCACCCGCTGCTGCTGACCGCCCGAGAGCTGGGAGGCGCGCACGTACGCCTTCTCGAGGATCCCCACCCGCTCCAGCGCATCGAAGGCGATCTCCTTGTCCGCGGCGGAGAACCAGCCGAGCATCGAGCGCACGAACCCGGTGGAGTGCAGTCGCCCGGTGAGGACGTTGTTCATCACCGAGGTGCGGCTCACGAGGTTGAAGGACTGGAAGATCATCCCCACCTGCGAGCGCAGCCGCCGCAGCTGGCGCCGGTTGGCCGCCGCCACCCGGGCGCCGTCCACCAGCAGCTCGCCCCCCGTGGTCGGGACGATCCCGTTGATGGTGCGCACCAGCGTCGACTTGCCGGCCCCGGAGAGGCCGACGACCACCACGAACTGCCCGTCCGGGATGGTGAGGTCGACGCCGTCCAGCGCCGTCGTGCCGTTGGGGTAGGTGACGGACACGTCGCGGAACTCGATCATCGGCTTCCTTCTCACGCGCGGACGCGGGCGGGGCGCACCGGCACCCCACCCGCGTCGATGACTAGCGGTTGATCACAGGCCGGCGAAGTTCGACTCGACCTCGCGGGCGGCGTCGAGCGCCTCGAGGTCGGCCGGGACCAGGCCCTCGATCGAGTACACCTCGTCGAACGCCGTGGCGCCCTCCTCGGTCTCGATGACCGCGACCATCGCGTCGGCGATGCGCTGCTGCAGGTCCTCGGAGAGGTCGCCGGAGACGGCCACGCCATCATTGGGGATCTCGTCCGAGAAGGCGAAGACCGTCACCTCTTCACCGATCTGAGGGTTCTCCTCCACCACGTTGTCGCGGGCGTCGTCGAAGCTGACCCCGACCGGGTAGTCACCGCTGGCGACATTGATGATCGAGTTCGGGTGGCCGCCGGCGAAGAGCGTGTTGAGCGCCAGCGGGTCCAGGCCGGCCACACGCTCGAGCTGGGTAGCGGGGTAGTAGTACCCCGAGGCCGAGGACTCGTCGACCATGGAGATCTGGGTGTCCTGTTCGATCAGTTCGAGGGCATCCTCGCCGGCCGGGCCGGTCTCTGCCTCGTCGGTGCCGTTGCAGAAGGTGTAGATCGAGCCGTCCTCCTGCTCGACCTCGACCACCTCGTCCAGGCAGTAGGTGTCCGGATCATTGGTGAACCACTGCGTGTGATAGGTCGAGGTGCCGTAGCGCACCGACTGCAGCACGATCTCCGCTCCCGCCTGGTCGGCGGCCTGGACCAGTGCGATCGGACCGAACATGCCGATCTGCGCCTGACCGGTCTGCATCGCGGTGACCAGGCCGGCGTAGCTGTCGGTCACCGTGGTGGTGACCGGGATGCCGAGCTCGGCCTCGATCAGGGCGCCGAGCTCATCGGCGTCCTCGACCAGCGTGTCCATGTCCTGGGAAGGCACCAGCCCGAGCACGAGCTCCTCGGGGTCGGCGGCCGCCTCCTCACCGGTGTCCTCGCCGGTCTCCTCGGCCGCGGTCTCCTCGTCGGCCGGCTCCTCGCTCGCACACGCCGTCAGAGCCAGCGCGGCCGCGGCGCCGATCGCCGCGAATCGCATCGCACGCTTCATCTTTCACCCTCGTCAGTCGGGTACCCCTCGGCACCATCGGTCGCCCCCGCAACGACATTGCGCCGCCGGCGAGAACGGTGAACACGAGTTGCACGCTACTGAGGCACGGACGAACGCACCAGGGATCGGAGGTTGCAGTCCGGTAAACACTCACTGAACGGTCGAGGCTTTGCTCGATCAGGTCGCTAGGCCGGGAGATCGTGCTGCTCGCGCGCCCAGGCGAGGATCGCCGGTGCCAGTTCCTCGAATGTCGGCGCCGCGGCCGTGCAGGGCGCGTCGTGGCGGGAGAAGCGGTCGATGAAGAAGCCCGCCGATCCGCGGGCCATCGCCGGTGCGACGTCGTTGATCCATACGTCGCCGACGCTGGCCAGCCGCGCGGCATCGGGGACTTGCGCGCCGAGCGTCTCGAGGATCTCCGGCATCCGGGCGGGCTTTCCGGCGTCCGGCCAGAGCCGGTCGATCAGCGGGGTGAGTCCCTCGCGTTCGATCCAGCTCTGGGCACCGACGGCCGGGGCATTGGTGACCAGGACCACCTGGGCGCCCAGCCCACGCACCTGCGTGAGAAGCTCCGCCACGCCGTCGGGCGGCCTGGTCTCACCCTCTCCGTCCTCAAGTCGACTCCGGGAGGCGAGATAGGCCTCCGCCAGCCCCTCTCGGGGGACTCCGGCCTGCGAGGCCAGTGCGGCCACGGCGTGGTAGCCGTCGGGAGCGTCGGGGACAGCCCTGGTGCCGGCGAAGAACTGGCGCGTCTGGTCGAGGAGGTCACCGGCCGCCGCATGGCGGCGCTGGATCTCCTCGGCGTAGAAGAGGACCGGGTCGTCACCGACGCAGAGGGTCCCGTCGAAGTCGAGCACGAGGACGGCGCGGGGCCTGGGGACGAGCGTCACGGCACCCAGGGTAGAGGGCGGGCGCCGCCCCGGTGCAGCAGCACGGCGACGCCGGCCCTAGGCTAGGGCGCGCAAGCGCGAGTGGCGTAACTGGCAGCCGCGCAGGATTTAGGTTCCTGTGCCTTCGGGCGTGCGGGTTCGAGTCCCGCCTCGCGCACCACGACGCAGGAGTTGTGCTCGAGTCGGGACGAGGAGGAGCGCAGCGACGGCCCCGCCTCGCGCACGGCGGATCCGCGCCCACCGTGACCGGATCGACACGGCTGCGTCAGTCTGCGGCGTCATATTGCCGCGGCTCACGCATGCGTGTCGTGCCGGTCAGGCATTGGGAGAGTGACCGTGAGAGCGTGGGAGGGACACGGAGTTCGCCAACGAGACGCGCCACGGGGTAGAACACAGGGATGAGCGAGACTGCGATCGAGACCGGCGACGGCTGGTTCGAGCCGGACGAACTGGCAGCCGTGCGTCGTCGGCTGCCGATCCTGTACGTGGACGTGGTGCCGGTCCGGGTGGACCCGGACGGCGTCATCCAGCAGATCGGGCTGCTGCTACGCACCCCGCGAGACGGTGGGATCTCCCGTGCGCTGGTCTCGGGCCGGGTGATGCACCACGAGCTGATCCGCGATGCCCTCGCCCGGCACCTGGACAAGGACCTCGGCCCGATGGCCCTGCCCCGGCTGCCGGTCACGCTCACCCCGTTCACGGTGGCGGAGTACTTCCCGACTCCGGGGATCACCCCGTACCACGACCCGCGCCAGCACGCCGTCGCCCTGGCCTACATCGTCCCGGTGGACGGGGACTGCAGCCCTCAGCAGGACGCCCTCGACATCGGCTGGTTCACGCCGGAGGAAGCCGTCTCCCCGATGGTGCAGGCGGACATGGTCGACGGCCACGGCGCCCTGGTCCGCACCGCGCTGGCGAGCGTCGGACGGCTGGTCTGAGCACCAGCACTCCCCCGACGGCGCAGCCCGCCCCGATGGGTGTGCCTAGCCCGGCCTGGTCGGCCGGGGCGGATGTCGTCGCGGTCCTGGTGTTCGCGATCGCCGGACGCGGCACGCATCACGACGCCGCCGTGATCACCGGCGCACTGGGCACGGCATGGCCGTTCCTGGCCGCGCTGATCGTGGGGTGGGTCCTTGCGCAGGCCTGGCGCCGGCCGGTGCGGCCGTGGCCCACCGGCGTCGTCGTGTGGCTCGTGACGGCGGCCGGTGGGCTGGCGCTGCGCGGGCTCACCGGCGGCGGGCTCTCGGGCGCCTTCCCGCTGGTGGCCCTGGTGACCCTCGGTGTGCTCCTGCTGGGATGACGGACGGTGGTGAGCCTCGTGCGCCACCGGCGTTCACGGCACGCCGCTACTTGATCGCCCCCATCGAGAGCCCGCGCACCAGCTGCTTCTGCGCGACCCAGCCCGCGATCAGCACCGGCAGGGACGCCAGCAGGCTGGCAGCCGAGAGCCGGGCTAGGAACAGCCCCTCGCTCGTCATCGTGGAGGTGATGAAGATCGGCACGGTCGCCGCCCGGGCCGCGGTGAGATTGAGTGCGAAGAAGAACTCGTTCCATGCGAAGATCACGCAGATGAGGGCCGTCGCCGCCAGACCCGGCGCCACCATCGGGATGAGCACCGTCCGCAGCGTGCGCATCAGCCCGGCACCGTCCATGGAGGCGGCCTCGAGCACCTCCCCCGGGATCTCCTGGAAGAACGAACGCATCATCCACACCGCGATCGGCAGGTTCATCGCCGTGTACAGCACCACCAGCGTCCAGATCGTGTCCAGCACGTGCAGCCGTCCGGCGATCACGTAGATCGGCACGATCACCGCCACCACCGGCAGCATCTTGGTGGACATGAAGAAGAACAGCACGTCCTGGGTCTTCTTCACCGGCCGGATCGCCAGCGCGTAGGAGGCCGGCACCGCCAGGGCGATCACCAACAGGGTCGAGACGCCGGTGGCGATCAGCGAGTTGGCGAAGTACACCCCGGCTCCGCTCTCGATCACCGACCGGAACTGATCCAGCGTGGGGGTGAAGAACCACGTGGGCGGGTTGGAGGCGGCCTCACTCTCCTGCTTGAACGCCGTCAGGGCCATCCAGGCGACGGGGAAGAAGAAGGCGATGGCGATCACCCAGGTGAGGGCGGTCAGCAGGCCGCCACCCACACCCGACCCGCGGTCGGGGCGCGGCGAACGGGACGGTGCGGAGGTACGGGCCTCGAGGGACGTCGTCGTGGTCATCATCAGTCCTTCTGCTCGAAGCTGCGGAAGATCAGGCGCAGGGCGAAGGTGGCCACGATGATCGTGGCGATCACCACCACCACACCCATCGCGGCGGCCTGACCGATGTCGAAGCCGAGGAACGCCCGCTGGTAGATGTAGAACGGCAGGTTCGCGCTGGCGGTGCCCGGCCCGCCGGCGGTCATCAGGTAGATCTGGTCGAAGGTGTTGACCACGTAGATCGCGCCGAGCAGCACGCCGAGCTCGATGTAGCGCCGCAGCTGAGGCAGCGTGATCGAGACGAACGTCTTGCCCCAGCCGGCGCCGTCCATCTGCGCCGCCTCGAGCACGTCCTTGGGCTGGGCCTGCAGACCCGCGAGCACCAGCAGCATCATGAACGGGGTCCACTGCCAGACCAGCGCGATCAGGATGCTCAGCACCGGGTAGGTGGAGGTCCAGTCCACCGGGTTGATCCCGACCAGCCCGATCAGCCAGTTCACCATCCCGTAGGTGGGGTTGAGCATCGAGACGCTCCAGATCATCGCCCCGGCCACCGGCATGATGAGGAAGGGGGTGATCAGCAGCGTGCGGGCCAGGCCCTGGCCGACGAACTTGCGGTCCAGCAGCAGCGCCAGACCGATTCCCAGCAGCATCGCCACCGCCACGCATCCCAGGGTGAAGATCACACTGTTCAGCGCTGCCTGCCGGAAGGTGGAGTCGGCGAACAGGTCGACATAGTTGCTCAGGCCGACGAACCTGTCCGCGCCGGGGCGGAGCAGGTTCCAGGAGCGCAGCGAGTACCAGATCGTCACCAGGAAGGGCACCTGGGTGACGATGATGGTGAAGGTCAGCGCCGGGAGCAGCGGGGCCCGCCGGCGCCACGCCTCGGCACGTTGCAGCTGGGCCGGTGTCTTGACCTCATCGCGGCGATCGGCCTCTCGCCGGTGATGCTTCTCGACCAGGGTGGCCATCTCAGTTCTCCTCTTGGTAGGAGTCGGCCACCGTGGTGGCGTAGCGCTGGGACTGCTCGAGCGCCTGGGCGATGGAGATCTGACCGGCGATCGCGGCGGAGATCTGCTGACCCACGCGGGTCCCCAGATCCTGGAACTCGGGGATCCCGACGAACTGGATCCCCGGATAGGGCACGGGCTCGGCGAAGCTGTTCTCCGGACTTGCCAGCCCCATCGAGGTCAGGGTCGGCTCGGAGTAGGCCTCGGCGATCTCGGCGTACTCGGGGATCTCGTAGGTCGACAGCCGGCTACCGGGTGGCACCCGCTCCCAGCCGAGCTCGTCCCCGACCAGCTGGATGTAATCCGGGCTCGTCATCCAGGAGACGAACTCCCACGCGGCGTCGGTGTGCTCGCTCGTGGTGGGGATCGCCAGCGACCACGAGTACAGCCAGCCCGCCGACTCGGTCTCCTGGACCGGGGCCGGGACGTAGCCGACATCACCCGCGACCGTCGAGGACGAGGGGTCCTCCACGCTCGAGACCATGGAGGTGGCGTCGTACCACATGGCGGCATTTCCCTGGGAGAACCGGGTCAGGCAGTCACCGAAGCCCGAGGTGGCCGCACCGGGCTGTCCGTAGTCGCTGACCAGACCCACGTAGTCGCTGACGGCGTCGTGGACGGCGGGCGAGTCGAGCCGGGCGTTCCAGTCCTCGTCGAACCAGCTGCCCCCGTAGGTGTTGATGACGGTGGTCAGCGGTGCCATCACCTCGCCCCAGCCGGCGAGCCCGCGCAGGCAGATGCCGGAGAAGCCCGCCTCGGGGTCGTGCACCCGGGAGGCGAGGTCGCGCACCTGCTCCCAGGTGGGGCGCTCGGGCATCGTCAGACCCTGCTCGGCGAAGACGTCCTCGCGGTAGGCGAGGAAGGAGGATTCGCCGTAGAAGGGAACCGAGTACAGGTCGCCCTCGTAGGAGAGCGCCTCGGCGACGCTGGGCACGAAGTCCTCGGGCGCGTAGCCCTCGGTGGACTCCGCGTAGGGCTGGAGGTTCTCGATCCAGCCGTTCGCCGCCCACATCGGAGTCTCGTAGTTGGAGATCATGACGACGTCGAACTCGCCGCCGCCGGTGGCCACCGAGGCGGTGATCTTCGCACGTGCCTCGTTCTCGGGCAGGCTGACGAAGCGCACGTCGATGTCGGGGTGCTCGGCCCGGAACTCCTCCTGCAGGGAGATCGCGTCCTGCATCTGCGGGTTGGAGACGATCGCGACGACGATCTGCTCCTGCCCGTCGGCCCCGCCGACGGCGCCGGCTCCGGCGCAACCGGGCAGGGCGAGGGCGGCAGTCGCTACGGCAGCCGCCAGCCTGGGCCGCGCCCCGCGGCGCGGTGGATCCGTCCACGGTCCCGGTCCGGGCCGCGATGGGTGCTCTGGTGACATCGTCGTCGTCCTCACGTCGGTGTGGTGGCGATGGAACCCATCCCATCGCTCATGTGAGCATTGCCTTCTGCTCATCTGATATTGTCACCGTAGTCCGTTACACTCAGATGAGCAAGCAATGACGCATCATCTGTGATTCGGAGCGTGGCCGTGGACCCGGACGAGCTGTCGCTCATGCGCGACGTCAGCATCGACTTCCACCTCGAGGGCAAGTCGAAGGTCGAGATCGCCAGGGAGCACGGCCTCTCCCGGTTCCAGGTGGCCCGGCTGCTCACCACCGCCCGCGAACGCGGGATCGTGCGGGTGACCATCGCGCTTCCGGAGGAGTCGGAGGCCGAGCTCGGCGCCCAGATCGCGGCAGAGCTCGGGGTCCGCGTCCTCATCAGCGCGACTCATACCGACTCCTCCCAGCGGCGCGACCTCCTCGCGCGGACCGTCGCCGAGACGATTCGCGACCGGGTGCGCGAGGGGATGACGATCGGCATGTCGTGGTCGCGCACGATCGAACGCGCCAGCCTCCATCTCGATCACCTCGAGCCGTGCGATGTGGTCCAGCTCGTCGGAGCGATGCCGGTGGCCGGCAGTGGCGACTCGATGGAGATGATCCAGCGGCTGAAGACACTGCGCGGGGTCCGGACGTGGCCGATCTGGGCGCCGCTGGTGGTCCGGGATGCGGCCACGGCCGCCGGGCTGCGCGAGCAACCCCAGATCGCCGAGGCGCTCGCCAAGGCCGACACCCTCGACCTCGCCGTGGTCGCGATCGGTGGCTGGTCGCGCCAGGCCTCCACCGTCTATCCCAACATCGCCCCGCAGGACCGGGCCGAGGCCGAGGCAAGCGGCGCCGTCGGGGAGTGCTCCGGTCGCCTCTTCGACGCCCAGGGTCGTGATGTGCACACCACGCTCGACGAGCGGGTCGTCGCGGTCAGCCTGGACCAGTTACGTCGCACCCCCGAGGTGATCGCGTGCGGTTTCGGCTCCGGTGCGGCGCCGGCCGTGCGCGGGGCCGCCCTGGGCAACATCGCCTCCACGCTCGTGCTGGACACCGAGTGCGCCCGAGCCCTGGCGGAGCAGCAGCCGAGCTGATCCACGACGCGGGCTCAGTCCCCCAGCAGCGCCTCGACGGTGGCTCGCGCCCCGCGGGCGTGGAAGGAGTCCAGCGCCCAGCGGTAGTCCTCGACGAAGCGCGGGTGGTCGATCAGATCTCCGAACAGGTCGCGATCGCGCAGGAACGCGAGGGCGTCCTCGGACTGGCGCAGCGCGGCGGCGTGGACGCGGTCGGCGAGACGGTCCACGATCTCGATCGGCTCCCCCTGCTCATCGGTCCCCTCGGCGTAGCGAGCCCAGCTCGCCACGACGGCGGCCGAGAGACGGACCTGTCCGCCGCCGGCCAGGTTCTCGCGGATCACCGGGACCAACCAGGTCGGGATCCGGTCGGAGGACTCCGCGCACAGCCGGGCCACGGTGTCCTTCACGCCCGGGTTGGAGAACCGCTCGATCAGGGTGGCCTGATAGTCCTCGAGATCCACTCCCGGGACCGGCCGCAGGGTGGGCGCACCCTCCGCGTGCATGTAGGCCCGCAGGAACCGGGCGAACAGATCGTCCTGGCAGACCTCGTGCACGAGCCGGTAGCCCGCGAGGTACCCGACATAGGCGAGCGCCTGATGGCTGGCGTTGAGCAGCCGCAACTTCATCAGCTCATACGGCTCCACGTCCTCGACCACCTGCACCCCGGCGTCCTCGTACGGCGGGCGTCCGGCGGCGAACCTGTCCTCGAGCACCCACTGGGTGAAGGGCTCGGTGACCACCGGCCAGGCGTCGTCGATCCCGAGCCGCTCGGCGACGAAGGCGCGATCGGCGTCGGTGGTCACGGGCGTGATCCGGTCCACCATCGAGCTCGGGAAGGGCACCTCCCGCTCGATCCAGTCGGCAAGCCCGGGATCCTTGGCGCGCGCGAACGCCGAGAACATCCGGTGGGCAACCTCGCCGTTGCCCTGGATGTTGTCACAGCTCATCACCGTGAACGGCGCTGTGCCCGCCTCGCGCCGGCGCCGGAGCGCCTCGACGACGTACCCGAACGAGGTCGACGGCGTCGCCCCGGGTGCGAGATCGGCCTGCACGGACGCATCGGTCAGGTCGAACTCGCCGGTGACCGGGTGCACGTTGTACCCGCCCTCGGTGACGGTGAGCGAGACGATGCGCACCGCCGGATCCGTCAGGCGGGCCAGGGCACGCTCGGGGTCATCCGGGGCGTAGACGTAGTCGGCGATCGATCCGATCACACGCGCCTCGGCGTGGCCGTCGGCATGCTTGACGACGAGGGTGTAGAGGCCGTCCTGGGCGAGGAGGGCATCGCGCATCCGGACGTCGCCGGGGAGCAGGCCCAGGCCGCAGATCGCCCAGTCGTGCGCCGTGCCCTCGGCCATCAGCCGGTCGAGGTACATCGCCTGGTGGGCGCGATGGAATCCCCCCACACCCACGTGCACGATGCCGACCCGGAGTCCCGAGCGGTCGTAGCCGGGCACCTGGACGTCACCGTTCAGGCCGTGCAGGTTCTCGTCTGTGAGAGCGGTCATCATCGGCTCCTCGCGTCGGACGTCCCGCCGAGAATATCAGATGAGCAACGCGTCGAAATCAGATGAGCGAAGCGGCGATGTGCGGGGCGAGCGACCGGAAGGCCTGCCCGCGGTGGGAGATCGCGTTCTTCTCCTCCGGCGAGAGCTCCGCGCACGCACGGACCTCGCCGTCCGGTACCAGGATCGGGTCGTAGCCGAACCCGCCCTCCCCCCGGCGAGCAGTCAGGAGCGTGCCCCGCAGCGTGCCGATCTCCACGTGCTCGACGCCGTCGGGGGTGACCAGCGCAGCGACGCAGACGAAGGCGGCACCGCGGTGCGCGGCGGGCACGTCGGCCAGCTGGGCGAGCAGGAGGTCGAGGTTGGCTGCGTCGTCGCCGTGCCTGCCCGCCCAGCGGGCGGAGAAGATGCCCGGCGCCCCGCCGAGGACGTCCACGGCCAGGCCGGAGTCGTCGGCCACCGCGGCGACGCCGGTATGAGCCACCAGCGCACGTGCCTTGATGATCGCGTTCTCGGTGAAGGTGACCCCGTCCTCGACGGGCTCACCCGCGCCGACGTCCCCGGCGCCCACCACACCCTCGGCAGGCACGCCGGCGGCAGCGAGGATGGCCCGCAACTCGCCCACCTTGTGCTGGTTGTGCGTGGCGAGCACCAGACGAGGGACGCTCACGCGAGCGGCCCCGGGGCTGCGGGCCGCGCGAGCGGCTCGGCCAGCGCAGCCGCCTGCAGTTCGGTGAGGCGGGCGGTGCCAGCCACTGCGAGGTCGAGGAGGGAGTCGAGCTCGGCGCGATGGAACGGCGCTCCTTCCGCGGTGCCCTGCACCTCCACGAACGATCCCGCCCCCGTGACCACGACGTTCATGTCGGTCTCGGCGCGCACATCCTCGACGTAGGGGAGGTCGAGCACCGGTGTTCCGTCGACGATGCCTACGCTGACGGCGGCCACGGAGTCGGTCAGCACGCTCGCACCGGCCTTGACCCCGCCGTTCTCCCGGCCCCAGGCGATGGCATCAGCGAGAGCCACGTAGGCGCCGGTGATGGCGGCGGTGCGGGTGCCGCCGTCGGCCTGCAGCACGTCGCAGTCGAGCACGATGGTGTTCTCACCGAGGGCGGAGACGTCGATGATGGCGCGCAGCGAGCGGCCGATGAGGCGGGAGATCTCGTGGGTGCGGCCACCGATCCGGCCCTTGACGGACTCACGGTCGGAGCGGGAGTTGGTGGAGCGGGGCAGCATGGCGTACTCGGCGGTCACCCAGCCGAGCCCCGACCCCTTGCGCCAGCGCGGCACACCCTCGGTGAACGAGGCCGTGCACAGCACCCGGGTGCCGCCGAACTCGACGAGCACGCTCCCCTCGGCCTGGTCGGACCAGCCGCGGTGGAAGGTCACGGGGCGGAGCTCGTCGGGGCGGCGGCCGTCGGCGCGGTTGGCGGTGGTGGTCACTGTGCTGTCGGTCATGGCATCGAGCCTACGGCAGCGGCTACCTGCTCCCACCCGCCGGTACCGACGCGAATCGCCCGCCGGCCTGGCTCGCAGGTCGACGGGCGATTCGCCCACGCATTCGCGCGCTCAGCCGGTGTTCTGCAGCCCGGCCGCCACGCCGTTGACGGTGAGCAGCATGAGACGGCGGATCGCCTCGTCCTGCTCGCCGTCCGAGCCGTCCTCGGCCCGCAGCGCGCGCAGCGAGCGCAGCTGCAGCAGCGAGAGGGCATCCACGTAGGGGCTGCGCAGCATCACCGCACGGCCGAGCACCCGGTGCCCGGCGAGCAACCGTTCCTGCTCGGTGATGTCGACGATCCACTGCCTGGTCAGCGCGAGCTCGTCCAGGACCAGCTGCGCGAGGTCGTCCCGGTCACCCAGCGCCAGGTACCGGCGGGCGATCCGCTCGTCGGTCTTGGCCAGCGACATCTCGACGTTGTCGATCATCGTGGCGAACAGCGGCCACCGCCGGTAGGCCTCGCGCAGGCGCTCGACGTCCCCGACGCCGGCGAGGGCGGTGCCGAGACCGAACCAGCCGGTGAGGTTGATGCGGGCCTGGGTCCAGGCGAACACCCACGGGATGGCCCGCAGGTCCTCGAGCGACTCCATGCTCAGCCCGCGGCGGGCCGGGCGGGACCCGAGGGGCAGCCAGCCGACCTCCTCCTGCGGTGTGACCTCGCCGAACCAGGCCGGGAACCCCTCGGTGTGGACGAGCTCGTAGAACCGGTCGCGGGAGACCTTGTCCATCGTGGCCGCGATGTCGGCGAAGTCATGGGCAGCAGTCGAGTTGCGCGACTCGATGGTCGGCGTGGACTGCAGCAGGGTCGCCGCGGCCACCTGCTCGATGTGACGCTGGGCGATCACCGGGTCCCCGTAACGGGCGAAGATGACCTCACCCTGCTCGGTGAGCTTGAACCGGCCGTCCACCGAGCCCGGCGGCTGGGCGAGCACGGCGCGGTTGGCCGGGCCGCCGCCGCGGCCGAGTGCGCCGCCGCGGCCGTGGAAGAGGGTGAGCGTGATGTCATGCTTGGCCGCCCATTGGGCGATGCGCTCCTGCGCGTCGTAGAGCGCCAGGGTCGCCGAGACGGGTCCGACGTCCTTGGAGGAGTCGGAGTAGCCGAGCATCACCTCGACGCGACGCCCGGTCGCCTCCAGCCGTGCCTGGACCTGAGGCAGTGTGAGCATCTCCTCGAGCACATCGGTGCTCGCCTGGAGGTCGGCGAAGGTCTCGAACAGCGGGATGACGTCGAGCGTCGGCGCGTCCTCGGCCGAACCGAGCGCCTCCTCGGCCAGCCGGTACACGGCGGCGATGTCGGCGGCGCAGGTGGTGAAGGAGATGATGTAGCGGTGCGCGGCGAGCTCGCCGTGGCGGCGCTGGATCGAGGCGATCGTGCGCAGCGTCTCGAGCACCTCCTGGCTCATCTCGCTCAGCTCGCCGCCGGAGTCGATGTCCTCGAGCGTCTGGTTGTGCACCTTGGAGTGCTGGCGCACCTCGAGCTCGGCGAGGTGGAAACCGAAGGTCTTGACCTGCCAGATCAGGTCCTGCACCTCACCGTAGGCCTGGCGCGCGTCACCCGCGGCGGCGAGCGAGGACTGCACGGCGGCGAGGTCGGCCAGCAACTCGTCCGGGTGCTCGTAGCCCAGGTCCGCATCGCGGCGGCGGGTGGCAGCGATGCGTGCGGCGATCACGAGCATCACGCGCCGGTACGGCTCGTTCGGGGACCGGCCGGCGATGTCGTCGGTCAGCTCGGTCGAGAGCTGCCGCTGGCGGTTCCACAGCGACTCCAGCTCCTCGGAGGCCGGGGTGGTGTCCGCCCCCAAGGTGAGCGCGCGCCCGATCCGGTCGGCGGCCTCCTCCAGAGCGGTCAGCACGTGCTCGGAGGCGATGGCCGCCGCCGATCGGGTGATCGAGGAGGTGACGTTCGGGTTGCCGTCCCGGTCGGCGCCGATCCAGCTCCCCAGGCGCACGAATGCCGGTGCCTGCAGCGGCGCCGGCGAGTCCGGGTCCTGCAGCAGCGCGTCGACCTTGCGGTACATCTGCGGCAGGGCATCGAAGAGGGTCTGGTCGAAGATCCCCATGGCGGTGCGCACCTCGTCCAGCGGGGTGGGCTTGGTGCTGCGCAGCGGGGAGGTGCGCCACAGCCGGTCGATCTGGGAGAGCAGCTGGCGGCGGTTCGCCTCCATGCCGGCCTCCCCCAGCCGCGGATCGTCCCGCTCGCCGAGGAGCTCGGAGATGCTCCGGATGCTGGCGGCCACCGCGCGGCGGCGGGCCTCGGTCGGGTGCGCCGTCAGGACGGGGCGGAACTCGAGGCCGTCGAGGCGTCGGCGGGCCTCCTCCGCCCCGACCTCCTCGATGAGGAAGTTCCAGGCTCCGGTGAGGGAGTCCTCAGGAGCGCGGCCGGTGGCCGTGCGGCCACCGGCGCGCGAGCGCAGGGCCCGGACGCGGTGGAACTCCTCGGCGAGGTTGACGAGGTGGAAGTAGCAGGTGAAGGCGCGGGCCACCTTCTCGGCGCGGTCGAGGCTGAAGGACTCCACCAGTTCCTCGGCCCGGGTGAAGGCGTCACTGCTCGCGTCGTCGTAGGCGGAGATGGTCAGCTCGCGCAGCCGCTCCACGTCGGCCAGCAGTTCGGGCCCGCCGCTCTCGGTGAGGACGGTGCCGAGGAGCTCGCCGAGGAGCCGGACATCATGCCGGAGCGCGTCCGGCATCTCGAGCACTGCGCCCGTCCGGGAGCCGGTGGCGATCCCGTTCGCGGGGGTGGTCACGGTCGCTTCCGATGCATCGGTCATAGCGCCGAGACTACCGAGCCTTTACCACTGCGTGACACCCGCGTCCGGTGCGAGGACGATCACACGGGACGCAGCGCACGCCGGGGCCCGCGTCTCGGCGGCCCGGCTGTGATGCGGCTCACACCGGTGGGCACGGGGCTCAGCCGATCGGCCAGGTCACCCCGGGCCGCGCCAGTTCGACGGGCCCGTCGTAGGCGGACCGGGCCTCGTGGGCGACCTGCTCGCTGTCCACCCACGGCTGGATGTGGGTGAGCAGCAGTCGGCGCACGGCTGCCTCGGCCGCGGCCTCGCCGGCCCGCCGGCCGGTGAGGTGGATGCCGCGGGGTGCCGGGCACGGTTCGCTGAAGGCCGCCTCGCACAGGAACAGATCGGCCTCGTGCGCGGCCGCGGTCAGGCCCTCACAGGTGTCGGTGTCGCCGCTGTAGGTCAGCACCACGCGACCGCCGCTCTCGCCGGGGCCCTCGATGCGGATGGCGTAGGCCGGCACCGGATGGCGGACCTCGTGCACCCGCACGCTCATCGGCCCGATCCGCAGGTCCTGGCCCGCCTGCCACGGCCGGATGTCGAACTCGTCGTCGACGCTCTCGCCATGACCGCACACCTCGGCGACCCGGCCGGCGGTCCCCGCCGGTCCGTGGACGGTCACGGCCGGGTAGGGACCCTGCGGCCCGTACCGGAGGTAGACGTGCAGCGCCGCGGCGTCGACCATGTGATCGGCGTGCAGGTGGGACAGCAGCACCGCGTCCACCGACGCCGGGTCGACCCTGCCCAGCAGCTGCCCGAACGCACCCGACCCCAGGTCGAGGACGAGCCGCCAGGTCCGGTCGCCGTCGTCGGCCTCCACCAGGTAGGAGGAGGAGGCCGAGTCCGGCCCCGAGACCGATCCCGAACAGCCGAGGACGACGAGCCTCATCGCCTGGCCACCACCGGGATCTCGCCGGTGATCTCGGCTGCGGACTCCGCCCCGACCTCGGGGCCGAGGAAGCGCCGCGCAAGGGCGGTGAAGGCCGCCGGGTCGCCGGTGCTGAGGAAGGCGTGGCGCCCGGGTGCGCTCGTCTCCTGCTCGATACCGTGCGCCACCAGGGCCGCGTAGACGTCCTTGGCGGTCTCCTCCGCACTGCTGACCAGCGTGACGGCGTCCCCCACCACGTACTGGACCACTCCCGTCAGCAGGGGGTAGTGCGTGCACCCGAGCACGAGCGTGTCCACGTCCGCGGCCAGCACGGGGGCGAGGTACTCACGCGCCACACCGAGCAGCTCGGGCCCGGACGTCACGCCCCGCTCGACGAACTCCACGAAGCGAGGGGCCGCCGTCGTGGTCAGCTGCAGGTGCGGCGCGGCGGCGAAGGCGTCCTCGTAGGCGCGTGAGTCGATCGTGGCGCGGGTGCCGATCACGCCGATCCGGCCTGAGCGGGTAGCGGCGACGGCGCGGCGCACGGCCGGCTGGATCACCTCGATCACGGGCACTCCGCGCGCGATGGTGTAGCGCTCCCGGGCATCGCGCAGGACCGCGGCCGAAGCGGAGTTGCAGGCGATCACCAGCATCTTCACACCGGAGGCGACCAGATCGTCCATCACGGCGAGTGCATGGGCGCGCACCTGCGCGATCGGGAGCGGGCCGTACGGGCCGTGCGCGGTGTCACCGACGTAGCGGACCGATTCGTTCGGCAGCTGATCGATCACCGCCCGTGCGACCGTCAGGCCTCCGACGCCGGAGTCGAAGATGCCGATGGGTGCGTCGCTCACCTCCACGAGCGTAGGCGCGGTGGGGCGAGCACGCACCGCTCAGTCCTCGAGTGTGGGCAGCATCACCTGCAGCAGCGACTCCTGCAACCAGGTCAACGCGGAGTAGAGCATGGCGAGAGCTTCCCGGACGCGGTCGCCGTCCTCCTCTGCCCCGGACCCGGCGGCCGCGTGCAGCGTCTCGGCGTCCTCCTCGGTCCGGATCTCGAGCCGCTGTGCCACCACGAGCCGGACGTCGTTGAGTGCGCTCGCCCAGTCCATCGCGTGCTCGGGACTCACGCGCAGCTCCTCACCCGGGCCCCGCAACGCCGCCCACACCATCCGCAGCCGAGCGGTCTTGGTCTCCCGCAGGTCCGCCTCGGTCAGCCGGCGGAACTCCGCCGAGACCTCCTCGTCGGTGACGCTCGCGTCCGGGAGCAGCCGCGCGAGCGCCGGGTCCGCGGGGGTGGTGACGGCTTCGGCCGACCAGGCGAGCCCCGCCAGCGGGTCCTCGCCGTCCGCCTCCGGCACGGCGACGCCGTCGGGAGGGTCCTGTGCCACCGGCGCGCCGAGCAGTTCGCAGGTGTCGGCCACGACGCGGGCGAGGATGGTGCGCTCCTGCGCGCCCACGTGGGCGACGAAGGCGCCCCGGCGGCGCACGAACGCGCGCATCAGTCGCCGTCCTGGGCGAGGGTGGCCCACAGCCCGAACGAGTGCATGGCCTGCACGTCGATCTCCATCTTCTCCCGGCTGCCGTGGGAGACCGTGCTGCGACCCTGCGTGTGCACCTGCATCATCAAGCGGGTCGCCTTCTCCTCGGAGTAACCGAAGTAGCTGCGGAAGACGTAGGTCACGTAGCTCATCAGGTTGACCGGGTCGTTCCAGACGATGGTGCGCCACGGCCGGTCCGGCGCGAGGGACTCAGCAGCGTCGGTGACGGACTCGGTGTCCGGCGTGCTGACGGGTGTGCTGGCGAGGACCATGGCACCCAGGGTACGGATCCGGGTGAGCGCAGGCAGCCCCCGCCGCCTGGCGGATACGGTGGCTCCATGGCTGCCGCTTCTCCCAGTTCCGCTCCCAGCTCGGCACTGCTCACCGATCGGTACGAGCTGACGATGCTGCAGGCCGCGCTCGCCGACGGTACCGCCGCGCGCCGGTGCGTCTTCGAGGTCTTCACCCGCCGGCTACCGGCCGGCCGGCGCTACGGCGTGGTGGCCGGGACCGGCCGGGTGCTCGAGGCACTGCGCACGTTCCGCTTCACCGACGCCGAGCTGGACTTCCTGCGTGAGGGCGCGATCGTCAACGACCAGACGCTCGGTTTCCTGGCCGACTACCGATTCACCGGCGACATCCACGGTTACGCCGAAGGGGAGGTGTTCTTCCCCGGGTCCCCGCTGCTGACGGTTGAGGCCTCCTTCGCCGAGGGGGTGCTGCTGGAGACGCTGGTGCTCTCGATCCTCAACTACGACTCGGCCGTCGCCTCGGCGGCCTCCCGGATGACGAGCGCCGCCGGCACGCGCCCGTGCCTGGAGATGGGCGGGCGCCGGGCGCACGAGTACGCCGCCGTCGCGGCCGCACGGGCGGCGGTGGTGGGCGGATTCGCCGGCACCTCCAACCTGGAGGCCGGCCGGCGGTACGGGCTCGGCACGATGGGAACCGCCGCGCACGCCTTCACGCTGCTGCACGACGACGAACCCTCGGCCTTCGCCTCCCAGGTGGCCTCCTTCGGTGCGGGCACCACCCTGCTGGTGGACACCTACGACATCACCGAGGGGGTGCGCCGGGCGATCGCGGCGGCCGGGACCGGTCTGGACGCGGTCCGACTGGACTCCGGGGACCTGGGCCAGGTGGCACGCGAGGTGCGCGAGCAGCTCGACTCCCTCGGCGCGACGGGGACGAAGATCGTCGTCTCCTCGGACCTGGACGAGCACGCGATCGCCTCGCTCGCCGCGGCGCCGGTCGACTCCTACGGGGTCGGCACCTCGGTGGTCACCGGTTCCGGTGCACCCACCTGCGGCATGGTCTACAAGCTCGTCCAGCGCGAGAACAGCGCCGGCGAGATGGAGGCGGTGCAGAAGGCATCGGCGTCGAAGGCGAGCGTGGGCGGGCGCAAGGCGGCCGCACGGCGCGTCGACACCGCGGGCCGCGCCGTCGAGGAAGTGGTGGTCAGCGGCGCCCTCGCCGGGTGGGAACCGGGCGGGGAGGGCCTGCGCGGGCTGCACGTGCCGCTGGTCCTGGACGGCGTGGTGCAACCAGGATGGACCGGGCCGGAGGGCGTGCGGAGGGCGGCCGAGCGGCACCACGGCTCCCGTGAGGAGCTCTCCCCGTACGCCCGCCGCCTCTCGGCCGGGGACCCGGCCATCCCGACGACGCACGCCGAGGCCTGACGGGCCCAGTCCTCGGTCCCGGCCCCCAGGGGCCGAATATTTGACCCTTTCGACCCATCGACCCTGAATGTCAGGCCCCGACGACGGCGACGCCTCGCCGCGCGGGGACGCGTCCCACTCCAGGGGTCAATTCTTCGGCCCCTGGGGCCGGTTCACCCTGACTTCCGGGCCCCTTCTCCGCGCGAAGCCCGGTCGCCCTCAGCCGCGCGAATCCCGATCGCCAGTCGAGGGCCTCGCCGGCCGCCGGCTCAGGACTGGCCGACGAACCAGCGACGGACCTTGGTGATCCGGGTGCGCAGGTGCTCGGCGGAGGCCGTGGCGACCTCGCCGCCGCCGGAGTGCTCCCGCAGGCGCGTGTGGACCACGCCGTGCGGCGTGCCGCTGCGGCGAGCCCAGGCCTTGACGAGCTGGTTGAGCTCCTTGCGCAGCTCCGCCACGACGCGGTGATCGTCCACCGCCGCCGGCTCGGGGGCACCCTGACGTCGGCGGGCCGCCACGTGGTCGGCCTGGCGTGAGCGCAGCAGCGTGGTGACCTGGTCGGCGTCGAGCAGGCCGGGGATGCCGAGGAAGTCCTGCTCCTCCTCCGAGCCCATCTCGGCGCCCATGCCGAACTCGCCGCCGTCGAAGAGCACCTTGTCGAAGGAGGCCTGCGCCTCCAGCGCCTCGAACCCGGGCAGGGTCAGCTCCTCGGAGGCCTTCTCGTCCCGGTTCGCCGCTGCCAACTCGGCGTCCTCGGCCGCGAAGATCTCGACCGTCTCATCGCCCACCGACTTGCGGTCGAGGGCGTGATCGCGCTCGGCTTCCATCTCGTTCGCGAGCGCCAGCAGCACCGGCACCGAGGGCAGGAAGATCGAGGCCGTCTCGCCCCGCTTGCGGGCGCGCACGAAGCGCCCCACCGCCTGGGCGAAGAACAGCGGTGTGGCCGTCGAGGTGGCATACACCCCGATCGCCAGCCGCGGCACGTCCACACCCTCGGAGACCATCCGCACCGCCACCATCCAGCGCTGGTCGCCCTGCGCGTACTCCTCGATCCGGCGGGAGGCGTCGGAGTCGTCGGAGAGCACCACCACCGGTGGCCTCCCGGTGAGGCGCTGCAGGTGGGCGGCGTAGGCGCGGGCCTTGGTCTGGTCGGTGGCGATCACCAGGCCGCCGGCGTCGGGCACGTGCCGGCGCACCTCGGTCAGCCGCCGGTCAGCCGCTGCCAGCACCGACGGGATCCACTCCCCCTCCGGGTCCAGCGCTGTGCGCCAGGCCTGGCCGATCATGTCCTTGGTGAGCGGTTCGCCGAGGCGGGCGCTGACCTCGTCCCCGGCCTTCGTGCGCCAGCGCATCTGGCCCGAGTAGGACAGGAAGATCACCGGCCGGACCACGTGATCGCGGAGCGCGTCACCGTAGCCGTAGGTGTGGTCGGCGCGGGAGCGCCGGATCCCGTCGGCATCGGGCTCGTAGGTGATGAACGGGATCGGGGAGGTGTCGGACCGGAACGGCGTCCCGGTCAGCGACAGCCTGCGGGTGGCCGACTCGAAGGCCTCCCTGATCGCATCGCCCCACGAGAGCGCATCGCCGGCGTGGTGCACCTCGTCCAGGATCACCAGCGTGCGGGCATTCTCGGTGCGTGCGCGGTGCAGGTTCGGGTTGGCCGCCACCTGCGCGTAGGTGAGGGCGACGCCGTCGTAGGCCGCGCCCTGGCGGCCCTGGGCGTTGCGGAAGTTCGGGTCGATCCGGATACCGACCCGGCCCGCCGCGTCGGCCCACTGCGTCTTGAGGTGCTCGGTCGGCGCGACGACGGTCACGCGCTGGATCATCCGCTGCTCCAGCAGCTCGGTGGCCACCCGCAGCGCGAAGGTCGTCTTCCCGGCGCCCGGCGTGGCCACGGCCAGGAAGTCGCGCGGGTTGCGCGCCAGGTAGGACTCCAGCGCGGCGGCCTGCCAGGCGCGCAGCCGGGAGGCGGTGCCCCAGGGTGCGCGTGCCGGATAGGCGGGCGGAAGGTTGGAGGCCGCACTCGTCGAGCCCGCCGGCACGGCCGGCATGGTGGAGGCTGTCCCGCTGCTCTGCGTGGTGGCCGAAGTGTTCGGCCCCGTCACTTCTTGGAGCCGAAGCCGAAGAATCCGCGGCGCCCGCCGGAGTCCTCGCCGTCGCCGCCGCCGCCGGTCATGCTCTCGTAGATCTCCTTGCACGCCGGGCAGATCGGGTACTTCTTCGGGTCCCGGTTCGGGGTCCACACCTTGCCGCAGAGTGCCACCACCGGCCCACCGGAGACGGAGGCGGCGGTGATCTTCTCCTTCTTCACATAGTGCGAGTAGCGCTCGGCATCCCCGGGTGAGGCCTGCTCGCGCGTCTCCTCGCGCTCCAGCACGTCCGTGGATCCTCCAGCGCGCTGGGGGTCCTGATGCGTCGGCTCGCTCGGCTGGCTCATACCACCAGTGTACGAAACCCGGACCGGGCTTGCGTGACGGGAACGCGAGGAGTCCCGGACATGACGAAGGGGCGCGGGATCACTCCCACGCCCCTTCCGACGGCGGCCGTCAGCGGCCGCCCTGGATCACTTGGTGACGGCCTTCTTCAGGGCCGAACCGGCGGAGACCTTGACGCCGTAGCCGGCCGGGATCTGGATCTCCTCGCCCGTGCGCGGGTTGCGTCCGGTGCGAGCGGCGCGCTCGACGCGCTCCACGGAGAGCAGGCCGGTGACCTTGACGGCCTCGCCCTTGCCGAGGGACTCCACGAGGACCTCCTGCAGCGCGCCCAGGGCGGCGTCGGCGTCGGTCTTGGTCAGTCCAGCCTTCTCGGCGATGGCGGCAACGAGCTCAGTGCGGTTGACGGACACGGAGTTTTCCCTTCGTTCGTGGCCGCTCCCCGATCGGGGAGCGCTGCGGTCACACTACGACGACGGCCGCCGTGTGCGGGCATTTCGACGGCGTTTCTCGGCGTGTTTCCGCCATTTCGACCGGATCGACGGCGGACAGTCTTCACAGCAGTCACATGCATCACATCTGTCACATCTGGTCCACGCCGGGTGTGTAGCCGCGGCGCCGGGCTGTTGCGGTGTCCACGAGGCATCAGGAGCGAGACCGGGGATCGTCGATACCCTGGACACGTGAGTGACGAGTACCTGGGCCCCGACCTGCTGGCGAGGATCCGCGAGCGTGCCGGGCGCTACGACCACGACAACGACTTCTTCGACGAGGACCTGCGCGACCTGGTCGATGCCGGCTACCTGGCCGTGCACGTGCCCGCCGGGCTCGGTGGTGGCGGCGCGAGCCTGCGTGACCTCACCCGCGCCCAGCGCAGCCTCGCCGGTGCAGCGCCGGCCACGGCGCTGGCGGTGAACATGCACCACGTGTGGGTCGCCGTGGCGAACGTGGTGCACGCCCGCGGTGAGGACTTCGCCGACGAG
Organism: Ruania suaedae; assembly: GCF_021049265.1. Taxonomy (NCBI): domain Bacteria; kingdom Bacillati; phylum Actinomycetota; class Actinomycetes; order Micrococcales; family Ruaniaceae; genus Ruania; species Ruania suaedae. The sequence goes on along the minus strand of NZ_CP088018.1, from coordinate 1,171,642 downwards.
GTGCTCACCGGCGCCGCCGCCGGCGAGATCTATGCCTTCGGCATCTCCGAGCCGGGCAACGACCTCATGCTCTTCGGCTCCACGTCCGAGGCCGACCCCGACGGCGAGGGCGGCTACCGCTTCAGCGGGACGAAGATCTTCACCTCCCTCTCGCCCGCGTGGACCCGCCTGGGCGTGTTCGGCACCGATGCCAGCAGCCCGGACGCCCCGAAGTCGGTTTTCGCGTTCCTGGACCGGGAGGAGGTCAGCGCCGATCGCGTCGAGATTCTCGACGACTGGGACACCCTCGGCCAGCGGGCGTCGCAGTCCCGGACGACGATCCTGCGGCGTGCGCACGCCCCCGCCGATCGCGTGATCCGCCGGATCGATCCGGGGCCGAGCAACGATCCGTTGATCTTCGGCATCTTCGCCTGCTTCGAGATCCTGCTCGCCTCGGTCTACACCGGTATCGCCGAGCGTGCCCTGACGCTGGCAGCCGAGGCCGCGCAGCGCCGGACCTCGCGGAAGAACGACGGGGCCACCCTGGCCGCCGACCCGGACGTCCGCCGCCGGATCGCGAGTGCCGGCATCCGCCTGGACGGCGTGGGGCAGCAGATCGAGGCCCTCGCCCGGGACGTCGACGAGCGGGCCGACCACGGCGAGCTCTGGTTCCCGCGGCTGTCGGCCCTGAAGTGGCGGGCGACCGAGGTGGCCCGCGAGGTGGTGACAGCCTCGGTCCAGGTGGCCGGCGGAGCGGCCTACCGCAGCGAGCACGAGCTGAGCCGCCTCTACCGGGACGTGCTCGCGGGCATGTTCCACCCCAGCAGCGAGGACTCTGCGCACGCGGCGATGGCAGGCGTGCTGCTGGGCCCCCTCCCCCGCTGACCCGCAGCGCAGCTCCCCGGGCCCAGGCATCGCGGCGGGGCGGATAGCATGCAGGAAGATCCCTGCCACCCGACGAAGGAGCACAGTGCCCATGGCCGGTACGGTCCTGCAGGCCCACGAACTCTGGGGTGGCTACCCCGGCAACGAGGTCATCCGCGGCGTCGACCTGACGATCACCTCCGGAGACTCCCCGGTCGGCATCATCGGACCCTCCGGCATCGGCAAGACGACCCTGGCGCGGCTGCTGCGCGGAAGCCTGCGGCCCACCCGCGGCGACGTCACCTACGACGGGCGGTCGGTGAGCCGGTTGCCCCGGAAGGTGAAGAAGGACTTCACCGCGGCCGTGCGGTTCCAGTCGCAGGACTCCCTGAGCATCTCCGACCCCCGGCTGACGGTGGCGGGCAATCTCAAGGTGGCGCTGAAGGAGGCTCGGAAGGCGGGTCGCACCCACGCGACCTCGACCGCGGAGCTGCTGGACGCCGTCGCCCTCCCGGAGCAGTTCGCCACCCGGGTGATGATCACCCTCTCCGGCGGTGAGCGCCAGCGGGTGGCGCTGGCCACGGCACTGGCCACCCGGCCCGAGATCCTGGTGCTGGACGAGCCGTTCACCGCGGTGGACCCGCAGTCGCGCGGGGACATGGCCCGGAGTCTGGGGGCACTGCTGGCACGGCTGGGTACGGCCGCAGTGGTCATCACCCATGATCTGGAGCTGGTGGAGCGGATGTGCCCGACCGTGCACTTCCTGGCCGACGGTCAGTTCGTGGCCAGCGGCCCGATCGGTGAGATCCTCGCCCGCCGCGAGCACCCGGCCGTCCGGGAGATCGCCGAGGCCGCCCCGCTGGCCGTGCAGCGCTTCCGCTGAGCTGCCGGCACGGGGTTCAGGACAGGTCGCGGCGGCGGAAGACCAACGCCCCGACGGCGAGCAGCGCCACCCCGACCACGGCCAGGAATCCGGCGCTCCAGGCGAAGGAGATGGTGTGCTCGATGCCATCGCACACCAGCATGCCGTCGGCCTGGGCCTCACACTCCTGCACCCAGTAGGTGTGCCCGTACTGCAGCCAGCCCATGAGGTTGGCGCGGATCGAGAACGGCGTGAGGGCCTGGGCGACATTGACACCGATCGCCTCCCAGGCGATGGCGAAGCCGGCCACCACGGCCAGCACGACGGCGGTGGACCTCACCAGGAAGGCGAGGACGGCGCCGACGACGGCCGCAGCCGGGAGCAGCAGTAGGGCCCGGACCGCCGTCCAGACCAGCGGGTCATCGACACTCGCGTCGAGGCCCCGGATCTCGTACACGGCCCACATCCCGACGGCGAGGATGCCAGTGAGCAACAGCGAGAGGGGCACCGCCGTGAGCGCGACCGCCCCGACCTTGGCGGCATAGACCCGCAGGCGCCGCGGCTGGAAGGTGAGCAAGGTGGCCATGGCGCCGCTGGAGAACTCCGCTGCCACCGCCGTGGTGCCGATGGCCAGGCCGACGATCCCCAGCACCATGACGGCGGTGGGCACGCCGGTGAAGTTCACGTGCTGGGCCAGCGTGGTCTCGTACGGCAGGAACCACTCGCGCTGGGGCTCCATCTGGTCGCACCCGAAGTCGACCGGCCCGCCCTGGGCCTCGGCCTCGAGCTCCTCCTGCTCCAGGCAGTCGGCGACCATCTGCTCGCCGTCCTCCTCCCAGTTCTCCAGCTCACGCTGGTAGGCGGCCTCGGCCTGCTCGCGCATCTCGTCGGTGATCGGCTGGGCGGAGGCCCAGGTGGTGAACAGCACGAAGAAGGAGCCCAGGATCCCGGCGACGACGAACAGCCACACCAGGCGCCGCAGCCGCAACCGGCGTAGCTCGGTACGCAGCAGCATCATGCGCCCTCCTCCGTGCCACGACGACGATCTCGGCGCCGACTGCGCCCCATCTCGGTGTCGTGGGTGAGCTCGAGGAAGACCGACTCCAGCCCGACGCGCGTGGCACCCAGCTCGCTCGCGTAGACCTCGTGCTGGGCGAGCACCCGGTTCACCTGGGCAGGGTCGGTAGCGCCGTCGACGAGCAGTGCCTCCTGATCGGGGTGCACGCTCATGCCCGCGGCGGTCAGGACGCCCTGGGCGCGCTCGGCCTCGTCCGGTCGCACCACCACGCGCACGGACTGGGCGCGATCACCGATGATCTCGGCCACCGAGCCGGAGGCGATGAGCCGGCCACGCCCGATGATCGAGACGGTGTCGGCGATCTGCTCCACCTCGGCCAGGATGTGGCTGCTGACCAGCACGGTGCGCCCCTCGTCGGCGAGGCGGCGCATCGTGGTGCGGATCTCGTGGATCCCGGCCGGGTCGAGACCGTTGGTCGGCTCGTCGAAGATCAGCAGGTCGGGCTCCTTCAGCAGCGTGGCTGCGATGGCCAGCCGCTGCTTCATGCCGAGGGAGTAGGTGGCGAAGCGGTCATCACCGCGATCGGACAGACCGGTCTCGGAGAGGACCTGGGCCACGCGCCTCCGTCGGGTGCCAATCGCGGAGGCGAGCAGCTCCAGGTTCTGCCGCCCGGTGAAGGTCGGGAAGAACTTCGGCGATTCGACGATCGCTCCGACCCGCGCGATCACGCCAGGGAGCTGGGCGGGAACGTCCTGGTCGAAGATGCGGATCCTGCCCTCGTCCGGGCGGATGAGGCCGAGCAGCATCCGGATCGTGGTGGTCTTGCCCGAACCGTTCGGCCCGAGGAACCCGTGTACACCGCCGGCCGGGACCCGCAGGTCCAGGCCGTCCACGGCGACGCGGCGCCGCACCCCTCGATAGCTCTTGCGCAATCCGTCGGTCACGATCGCGTGCGCGGACATCGGCCCTCCTCGGTGTCAGCCCCTGGCCGAAACCCTAGCGGTGCGCCGGGTCGCAGCGGCAAGCCGTGTCGGCCTCGATGCTGTGGTGGCATCATCGCCCGCCGACGACGAAGCGCCGCGCACCACGCAAGGTGGCCCGCGGCGCTTCTGGGTGGAGGTGGCGGGAATCGAACCCGCGTCCGACAGTGCGGAACCAGGACTTCTCCGGGCGCAGTCTGCTAGTAGATTTTCTCGGCCCCAGCGATCACACAGACAAGTCGCTGACGGGCCCAGTCATCTAGAAGTCCCCGCAACCCCGATGACGAGGGTTACGAGCAGTGGCTCTCTAGCTGACGCCAGGAACCGGGGCGAGAGCTACCCCGGGCTGACGGACTTCAGGACTCGCTCAGGCGGCGAGTGCGAAGTCGGTGCGCTTGGAATCGGCACCTATTGGTTTGCAAGGAGCGTTTGACGAGATGACCTTGCATCCTCGGCCCGCTTCTCCTGGAACGACAACCGTCGTCGAAACCGATCACCCCCCTGTTCAGTTGTCACGCCCTCACCGGCCCGGAGGCCACCGACGGCGTTGCATCAGTCTATCGCTCACAACGCCGGTGGTGTCACGGATATTTCCACGGACCCCTCGCATGCCCCGCCGTCGGTACGATGGCGACGTGCGGCGGGCGGAGAAGGCAGAGCGGATCAGCGAGATCCTCGACGATCTCTATCCCGACCCCCCGATCGCCCTCGACCACACCAACGTCTACACGCTGCTGGTGGCGGTCGCCCTGTCCGCGCAGACCACCGACGCCAAGGTCAACCAGGTCACGCCCGCGCTGTTCGCCGAGGCCAGCACGCCCGCGCAGATGCTCGCCCTCGGCCCGGAGCGCATCCTCGAGTTGATCCGGCAGGTGGGGCTCGCGCCCACCAAGGCGAGGAACCTCTGGACGGCGGCCGGCCAGATCGTGGAAGCCGGCGGTCAGGTCCGCCCCGATTGGGAGTTCCTCGAGGGCCTCGCCGGCGTCGGCCACAAGACCGCGAGCGTCGTGATGGCCCAGGGCTTCGGCCTGCCCGCGTTCCCGGTGGATACCCACATCTTCCGCCTCGCCCGGCGATGGGGCCTGAGCACCGGCACCGCGGTGGACAAGGTCGAGGCCGACCTGAAGAAGGTCTTCGCGCGCGAGACCTGGAACCGCCGCCATCTGCAGATCATCTACTTCGGCCGCGAATACTGCCCGGCGCAGCGGCACAACCTCACCACCTGCCCGATCTGCTCCTTCGCGGCGAGCAAGAAGCAGATCGCCGCGGAGGTGCTCCCCGCCCGCACGCGAGTGCCCCGCCGGACGGCCGTCACCGACTGAGCCGGTCCCGGTCCGCCCGGCGTAGGCCTGCTGTTACTTCTTCTTCTCCAGCAGCAGTGCGAGCCCGATACCGAGCAGGAAGATGTCCTTGGCCATGCCGATGCCGTCCTGGGTGGGCCGCACGCCGTCGGACTCGGTGAGCCCGGGGGTGCGCAGGTAGGTCCACACCAGCGACGCGGCGAACACCGTCAGGCCCGCGCCCACCAGCTTGCTGGGCAGGAACGGGGCGAGCAGGGAGGCGCCGAGGGTCACCTCGCCCGCAGCCAGGTAGGTCCCGAAGTCCTCGGCGGAGAGCGACTCGAGCTGCGGGAAGGCGTTGAGCGCCACCTGCTGCAGTCCGGCAGCGGACTCGGCGTCGAGGTCGAGCTTGTTGATGCCGGAGTTCAGGATGAACGCTCCGGCGGCGAGTCGCAGGGGCAGGCGGTGCAGGGCGAAGCCCATGGTTGGCTCCTCAGGTCTCGGAGATGATGCGCGTCGGGCCCCAATCTACCCACCTCACCAGCCGCCACCACCCCCGCCGCCGACGCCGCCCCCGACACCGCCGCTGAAGCCGGCACCGCCGGCCGAGCCGGATGCCACCGAGGTGACCGAGGTCGCGGCGGTGGTGGTGAAACTCGTCAGGCTCGTGAAGACGGCGGCATTCCACACCCCCGCCGTGCTGCCCTGGTACCAGTGCGGCTGCATCTGGACTTCGCCCCGGGCCGCCGCCTCGGAGAAGATCGTCGTCCACCGCTGCGCCACCCCGAGCGCGACGGCGTAGGGCAGGTAGGCGGAGAAGATCCCCTCGCGCTCCTCCTGGCGCATCTGGTCGACCTCGGCGGTCTCCAGATACTTCTGGAAGCCACGGACCTGGGCCAGCACCGCCGTGCCCTCAGCGGTCCGGGCGGGCGCGGCGGCCGAACACACCATCAGGGCCACCCCGATGGCCATCAGGGCCACGCCCACGCCACCCCACCCGGCGAACACGCCGAGCACGAAGGTGACTGGGATTCCGACGACGAAGGCCACGATCCCGGCGACGACCCAGCGCAGGCGCACGGCCTGCGGCGAGGTGCGGAACCAGCCACGCTCGACGACCCGCTCGTAGAGCTGGCTCTGGGCGGTGGTCAGCGCCTGGGCGAAGTCGGCGCCCAGCTCGGACATCTCGGTTACGGTGGCGTTGCCGGAGAACAGGCCCTCCAGCAGCGTCCGCTCGAAGGCCAGCAGCTGCGGCCACTCGCCGGGCTCGCTGGTCCGCCGTAGCCGCCACTGCGGATCCTCGGAGTTCTCCTCGCTGCCCGCGTCGCCGGCGTCGTCGGTCTCGCCCTCGGGGATCTCCTCGATGCGGAGATATCCGCGCACGGCCAGGTCGACGATCGTCGCGCTGACGTCCCGCGGCTGGGCCACCTCGTCCAGCAGCGTTCCGGCGGCTCCGGGGGTGACGCCGTCGGGCGGGGTGAACTGCACGGCGACAGGAATGCGTTCCGCGTACCCCTCACCGTGCCCCTCGGCGCCGGCGGTCGGCGTCAGCCCGGGCGTGAGCCCCACGTAGGCGCGGTCACGCCCGCGCTGGCGGGCGCGCAGCGCGACCACCGCGATCCCCACCACACCCAGGCCCAGGGCGACCCACGGAGCGGGGGTCCCGCTGCCGAAGAAGTTGGCCGGGGTCACGCGGTCGCTGTACATCGGCTCGACCGTGTCCGCGAACATCCCGGCCGGGTAGGTGACGAGCACGGTCATCCCCCCTCCGGGGGAGATCTCGTCCGCCGTGAACTCCGCCGGTGGTCCGGCCTCGGCGGTGCCGCACGCATCGGTGCTTCCGACCGACCCGGTGAAGCACTCCGCGCCGAGCGGGTCCTCGGGGCCCTCGACGGTGACGCCGACATCGCGCAGCGGAATCTCCCAGCCCGAGCCGATGACGTTCCAGGCGACCTCGTCGGCGCCGTCGGCGCCGGCGCCGGGGTTGGGCACGCCCGAGACGGTGTAGGAGATCGTGTACTGCTGCTGCCCGGTGACCTCGACGTCCTCGTCACCGACGTAGACGGCGAGCCCGCTGCCCTCGGACTCGGTGCGCACGTCCGCCGGAGCACCGGTGCTGGAGGACGCGCTGAAGCCGGTGTACTCGAGCACCCGGTAGCGGTCGGGATCGTCGGCGATCTCCTGCCGGTCGACCAGGGTCAGGTAGGGCCCGTGCCCCTCCTCGTCGGCGAAGTCGAACAGCATGTCGATACTGACGTCGATGGTGCCGTCGGTCTGCACCTCGGCGCTGACGTCGTACCTCTCGACCATCCAGTCGTCGGCATCGGCGTGCGCGGCGACGGGCCCGGCGAGGACGACCGCCATTGCGAGGGCCAGGAGGGTCAGGAGTCTGCTCAGGGATCGCCGCATGCCTCCACCCTAGGCAGCGCGGGAGGTGCTCGGCCTCCCCCGCGCGGACGATCCTGGGACGCCCTCCGCCGGGCCGGCGAGGGCTCGCCGATGCCGGCGGCTCAGGCTCAACGGTGCTGGCGCAGGCTCATCGCTCGTTGCGCCTCGCGGGCGTCCTGCTTCTCGCGCAGCGCCTGCCGCTTGTCCCATTCCTGCTTGCCTCGGGCGACGGCGATCTCCACCTTGGCCCGGCCGCCGATGAAGTACAGCTCGAGCGGCACGATGGTGTACCCCTTCTCCTTCGTGCGCTGGGTGAGCTTGAGGATCTGCTCCTTGTGCAGCAGCAGCTTGCGCTTGCGCCGCGGGGAGTGATTGGTCCAGGTGCCCTCGGTGTACTCGGGGATGTGGACGCTCTCCAGCCACGCCTCGCCGCCATCGACGAAGACCCAGCCGTCCACGAGGGAGGCCCGGCCCGCCCGCAGCGACTTCACCTCGGTGCCGGTCAGGGACAGACCCGCTTCGTAGGTGGCGTCGATGTGATAGTCGTGCCGCGCCTTCTTGTTGCGCGCAACGACGGTCTTGACGGTTTTGGGGTCGACGGCGCCGTCCGTCTTCTTCTTCTTCTTCGCGCCCTTGGCCTTGTTGCTCATCGTCTCTGGTCTCCTTCGCCGGTCCACTGTACGGGTCGAGGGCCGGATCGTTCGATCTGAATACCGCCGTTCCCACCGCGAGCGTCTGCGCTGCGCCGGGAAGGGCGCTCACCCTTGTCGACGTCAGCTGGCAGAGCGGCGAGCGATCGGAGCGCACCCGACCGGCGGACCCGAGCAACTGCAGGTGATCGCCGTCGCGGTTCGACCCCTCGAAGGAGAGCCGGAGCGGTAGATCCAGCTCCACCACGTCAACCCGGGCGACCTTCCTCCGTGACGGTGATGCAGTGGGGTGCGTGTTCGCCCTGGTGGACGAGAGCGAACCAACGCGGCGTGTGGCAACCGGTCAGAAGGCGGACAGTGCCATCGGATCGATCGTCGATCCGTTGCGCCAGACCTCGAAGTGGACGTGGCACCCGGTGACGTTCCCGGTGGCCCCGGTGTAGCCGATCGCCTGTCCCTGGGCGACCGACTGCCCGGTGCGGACCGCGAAGCGCGAGAGGTGGTTGTACACCGTGACGTACCGGTTGCCTCCGATCGTGCCGTGGTTGACGATCACCTGGTTGCCGTGGGTGCCGTTCGGCGCCGGCTTGACGGCGGTCACGGTCCCGGCCGCGGCCGAGACCTGTGAGTTGCCGCAGGCCGAGCGCAGGTCCACGCCCTGGTGCATGTAGTAACCGCCCGTGATCGGGTACCACCGCATGCCGTACCCGGAGGTCACGTACAGCGGCTGGGGAACCGGGGGCACCAGCGAGCCGCTGGAGGAGCCACCGGAGCCGCCCGAGCTCGAACCACCGGATCCGCCGGACCCACTCGAGCCACCGGAGCCGCCCGAGCTCGAACCACCGGAGCCGCCCGAGCTCGAACCACCAGAACCACCGGACCCACTCGAACCGCCTGACCCCCCGGAACCGCTGGAGTTCTGACGGGCGGCCTCCTCGGCTGCCTCCCGCTGCCGCTCGCGCTCACGTTCCCGCTCGCGCTCGGCCTCGGCCGCCCGGGCGGCGGCCTCCTCCCGCTCCCGGCGATCGATCTCCGCGATCTCGTCGGCGATCTCGGCGTTGTCCTCCTCGATCTCGGCGATCTGGTCGGTGTAGTCCTCCTGCAGGCTTTCGAGCTCAGCCGCCCGCGACTCCTGGTCGGCCTGCAGCTGCTCGATCTCGGCCACCAGATCGGCCGCATCCTGACGGGCCACGTCAGCCGCCGCGACGGCGTCGTCCGCCTCTGTCTTCAGCTCGCCGATCCGCGCGGTCACCGCGTCCAGGCGCACCTGCCGGTTGCGGTTGACCGCCGTCAGGCTCTCGAGGTCGGAGAGGGTCTGGTTCTGCGAGCGCAGCGCCGAGTTCATCACCGAGTACTGGGTCGCGAACTCGTCCGCGTCGTCGGCGGCGAAGACCACCGACATCGCCGAGGCGCCCTCCCCTCCCCGGTAGGCGGAGCGAGCCACCTCGCCCATCGCCGACTCGGTCTCGGCGATCTCGGTCTCGGTACCTGCGATCTCGGTGGTCAGATCCTCCTGCTGAGCCTCGGCCACGTCGAGCCGGTCCTGGACCGATGCGGCATGGCGCTCGGCGGCGGCGAGCTCGTCGTTGGCGACGGAGAGCTCACCCTGGGCCACGGGAAGGCGCCGCTCGATGTCGTCGAGCTCGAGGTAGACATCGGCGAGGTCGGACTCGGTGCCCTCGAGCATCGCTGCGAGTTCCTCGCGCTCGGTCTGGTTCTGCTCCTGCTGCTCCTCCAGGTCGTCCCGGGTGTCGGCCGCCACCGGCGCCGCCAGCAGGGCGAGCCCGACGGCGAGGGCCGCAGCCAGGCCGGCCCGCACGGGCCGCACGGACACCGCAGGGGGTGAGAGACGTCGTCGTGCCATCGGGGTCACACCTTCGTGTATCGGCTGAGACTGACCAAGGAACTGATCGCGGCGAGCACGATCCCGATCGCCACCAGGAGCGGGGCCACCACCAGCACGTCGCCGGTGTCGACGAAGTTGACCCACCGCACCGAACCTGCGAGCCAGTTCTCCACGATGGATCGCACCCCGAGCCAGAGGCCGGTGCTCGCGAGCGCGGCGCCGAGCAGTGCGGCGATGGCGCCTTCGAGCATGAAGGGCAGCTGGATGAAGAAGTTGGACGCTCCCACCAATCGCATGATGGAGGTCTCGCGGCTGCGGCTCATCGCCGAGAGCCGGATGGTGGTGGTGATCAGCAGCACCGCCGTCACGATCATCACCGCAGCCAGGCCGGCCGCCAGGATCGTGGCGCGGTTGAGCACGAGGAACAGCGGTTCCAGGATCGAGCGCTGATCGATCACCTCTTCGACGCCGTCCCGGCCGGCGACCTCATCGGCCACCACCTGGTAGAGCTCGGGATCGACCAGGCTCACGCGCAGCGACTGCTGCATCTGCTCCACGGTGATCCGCTGCGCCCAGTCCTGATCGCCGAAGCGCTCCTGGAACGCCTCGAACGCCTGCTCCTTGGTCTCCAGGAAGACCTCTTCGACGTAGGGGCTCAGCGCCTCGGACGTCAGCACCGACTGGAGGGACTCGACCTGCTCGTCGGTCGCCTCACCGCCGGCGCAGGTGGGCACGGAGGAGTCCGGCGGGCACAGGAAGACCGAGACCTCCACCCGGTCGTACCACTCGTCCTTCATGTTGCCGACCTGCATCTGCAGCAGTACGGCCGCTCCGACGAAGGTCAGGGAGATGAAGGTCACCAGCACCACGGAGACGGCCATGGCGACGTTGCGCCGCAGGCCGTTGCCGATCTGGGAAAGAATGAACTGCAGTCTCATGCGTGTGTCCTCACCGGCCCTACCGCGCCGCGCCGTAGACGCCGCGGTCCTGGTCGCGCACCATCTGGCCGTCGACGAGTTCGATCACGCGCTTGCGCATCTGATCCACGATCTCGTCGTCGTGGGTGGCCATCACCACGGTCGTCCCGGTCCGGTTGATGCGGTCCAGGAGCCGCATGATGCCCACCGAGGTGGTGGGGTCGAGGTTCCCGGTGGGTTCGTCCGCCAGGATGATCGCGGGCCGGTTGACGAACGCGCGGGCGATCGCCACCCGTTGCTGCTCACCGCCCGAGAGCTCGTGCGGGAGCCGCTTCTCCTTGCCGGCCAGGCCGACCATCTCCAGCGTCTCCGGCACCGTGCTCATCACGTGGTGGCGCGGTTTGCCGATTACCTGCAGGGCGATGGCGACGTTCTCGAAGACGGTCTTGTTGTGCAACAGGCGGAAGTCCTGGAAGACGCACCCGATCTGACGGCGCAACTGCGGGACCTTCCACTGCGAGAGGTTCGCGAGGTCGCGACCTGCCACGAAGACGGACCCGTTCGTGGGGCGTTCCTCGCGCAGCACCAGCCGCAGGAAGGTCGACTTTCCGGAGCCGGAGGCGCCGACGAGGAAGACGAACTCGCCCCGGCCGACCTCGAGGGAGACCTGGTCCAGGGCTGGGCGCGCGCCACGGGCGTACACCTTGGAGACTTTCTTGAGACGGATCACTGCGCTGCCTGGCCAGTCTTGGGGAAGGGAAGGGCGAAACCTGGCCATGGGCAGCGTAAGCAGCCGGGCGCTCAGCGCCCGGGTGACACGCCGCAGCGCCGGCGAGCGTGACGCGAATCGGCCGGCGCCGGGGGGTTACGCGCCGGCTTCGGCGTCGAGCTGCTGCTGCTTGCGCCAGCGGATCCCGGCATTGATGAAGCCGTCGATGTCGCCGTCGAACACCGACGAGGGGTTCCCGGCCTCGTGCTCGGTGCGCAGGTCCTTGACCATCTGGTAGGGCTGCAGGACGTAGGAGCGCATCTGGTCACCCCAGGAGGCCTTGACATCGCCCGCCATCGCCTTCTTCGCGGCGCTCTCCTCCTCCTGGCGCTTGAGCAGCAGGCGGGACTGCAGCACGCGCAACGCGGCCGCGCGGTTCTGGATCTGCGACTTCTCGTTCTGCATCGAGACGACGATCCCGGTCGGGATGTGGGTCATCCGCACAGCGGAGTCGGTGGTGTTGACGCTCTGACCGCCCGGGCCGGAGGAGCGGAAGACGTCCACCTTGATCTCGGTTTCGGGGATCTCCACGCTGTCGGTCTGCTCGATCAGCGGGATCACCTCGACGGCCGCGAAGGAGGTCTGCCGGCGGCCCTGGTTGTCGAACGGGGAGATGCGCACCAGCCGGTGCGTGCCCGCCTCCACGCTGAGGGTGCCGAACGCGTACGGCGCCTTGACCTCGAAGGTGGCCGACTTCAGGCCCGCCTCCTCGGCGTAGGAGGTGTCGAGCACGGTGGTCGAGTAGCCGTGGTGCTCGGCCCAGCGCAGGTACATGCGCAGGAGCATCTGGGCGAAGTCGGCGGCGTCCACCCCACCGGCGCCGGCGCGGATCGTCACCACGGCCTCGCGCTGGTCGTACTCGCCGGAGAGCAGGGTGCGGATCTCCAGGTCCTCCAGCGCGGCGCGGATCGTACCGAGCTCGGCCTCGGCCTCGGCGAGGGTGTCGGCATCGTCCTCCTCCTGCGCGAGCTCCACGAGCGCGCCGAGGTCGTCGATGCGCTCGGCCAGCCGGTCGAGCCGCTCCAGCTCACTCTGGGCGTAGGAGAGCTGGCTGGTGACCTGCTGGGCCGCCTCAGGGTCGTCCCACAGGTCGGGCGCCGCGGCCGCCTCGGAGAGCTGGGCGATCCGCTCCCGCAACGCGTCCGGGTCGCTGACGGCGGTGATCGAATCGAGGATCTGACGTAGACCCTGGATCTCTACGGGGAAGTCGGTAGCCACAAGCGGCAAGGGTACGCGATGGGGCTGAGGGCGATCACGCCGGGCGTCACCGCAGCCGGCGCGCCAGCAGCCTGCGGTAGGCCGACAGGCTCGAGCGCAGCGCCCGCGGCGCCTTCGACCCCTCCCCCGGGGTGAGCAGATCGACCACGGAGAACGGCAGGTCGGAGCCCACCACCGAGCGCAGGTGGCTGAACGTCTCGAAGCCGTAGCGGCCGTGGTACTGGCCCATGCCGGAGGCGCCCACGCCGCCGAAGGGCATCCCGGGCATCGACTGCGAGAGGGCGTAGTCGTTGCGGGAGACTCCGCCGGAGCGGGTGCGGGCGACGAACGTGCGGTAGTCCTCGTCCGCGGGCCCGAACCAGCTGGCCACCAGCGGCTCGGGCTTGTCCGCCAGCTCGTCCAGCAGGTCCTCGAGATCGTCGTAGGGGTGGACGGCCAGCACGGGGCCGAACACCTCCTCATGGGCGATGTCCATCTCGTCGGTGAGGCCGAGGACCACGGTCGGAGGCATGATCCGGGCCGAGCGCAGCGCCTCCTGGCCGCCGTCGTCGGAGCGCACGGCGGTCAGGACCTGCGCCCCCTTCTCGGCGGCGTCCTCCAGCAGGGCGGTGATGCGCTCGTAGGCGCCGTCGGCGATGAGCGTGGGCATCTCGTCACGCTCGAACATCTCCGGGACCACCCGCCCCCAGGTGGAGAAGACCTCCTGCACGAATGCCCGGGCGGATTCGGTCGGCACGTAGACGTCCTCCGGGGCGATGCACGCCTGCCCGGCGTTGATCAGCCGCGCCTGGGCCACCCGGGAGGCCGCCCGGCGAATCACGGGCTTGTCCTGCGCCGCGCCCGGGGCGAGGACCACGGGGTTCTTGCCACCGAGCTCGAGCGTCACGGGGGTGAGGTTCTTGGCCGCAGCCCCCATCACGGCCGAGCCGGTGGCCGCCGAGCCGGTGAAGAAGAGGTGGTCGAGGGCGAGCCCCGCGAATTCCTGGGAGACCTCCACCTCCCCGGTCACCACCGCCACCTCCTCGACGTCGAACGCGTCGTGCACGGCGTTGGCGAACACCTCGGCGGTGGCCGGGACAGCCTCGGACATCTTGATCATCACCCGGTTGCCGGCCGCCAGGGCCGAGAGCGCCGGGACCGCGCTGAGGTTGATGGGGAAATTCCAGATGCCCATCACCCCGACCACGCCGAGCGGCTCCGGATGCACGGCGGCGTCGAGGCCGGCTGCCCGCGCGAGCAAGCCGGGCACGCGACCCCAGGGCCGGCGCGGGCGCATCCAGCTGCCCACCCGGGCGCGGGCGATCTCGGCCTCCATCGCGAGGGTGGCGATGTCGGCGACCAGTGTGGTCACCTCGGGCCGGTGCCCGAAGTCCGTCGAGATTGCCTCCACCAGATCGTCGGTGTGGCTGACTACCGCGTGCACGAACCGGTCGATCCGGTCACGGCGCAGCGCCGCATCGGGGATGCCGTCCCGGTGAAACGCGTTGCGCTGCAGCTGCAGCACTTCCGACATCGGGGTCGAGGTCGCTGTGGCGCTCATCCCTCCACTGTGCCCCGTCCGGCCATGCTTCGCCAACACTGGCCGGCCGCTGTGAGCGGGCCGACACTGCTCACATCTGCCAGCCGCCGCGCCGGTAGGCCGGCGTGCCGACGGCGAAGATCACCAGCGCCGCTGCCATGGCGGCCACGATCACCAGGCACATCGCCACGGCATCGGCACCGAGCAGGCCGACCACCGGGGCCACCAGGCCGGCCACACCGGACTGCGAGCACCCGATCAGCGCCGCCGCCGCGCCGGCACGTTCGCCGTGGCGGGTCAGCGCCAGGGCGGAGGCGTTGGGCGGGACGAGCGCGTTGACGAAGAGCATCAGCCACAGCGGGATGCACAGGCCGATCAGGCCGCCGGTGCCGGTCGCCGCGACCACGAGCAGCACCACCGCGAGGGCGGTGGAGACCGGCAGCGCCAGACGCATGATCCGCACCGGGGCGAAGCGCTGTACCAGGGTGGCGTTGAGCTGGGAGCCCAGGACCAGCCCGAGTCCGTTGACGGCGAACAGCAGCGAGAACTGGTGCTCGCTGAGCCCGTAGCCCTCCCGGATCACGAACGGGGAGCCGGAGACGTAGGCGAACAGCGCCGCCATCCCCAGTCCGGGCAGCAGCGCGAGGACCACGAACTGGCGGTCGCGCAGCAGCACCCGGTAGGTGCCCAGGACCGAGCGGGCCGACCCGGTGGTGCGGCGCTCCACCGGCAGCGACTCAGGCAGGAAGCGCCAGACGATGATGGCCAGGACCACGCCGTACAGCGCGAGGGCGGCGAACACCATCCGCCAGTCCCACACGGAGGCGATCACGCCGCCGATGGTCGGCGCGAGCAACGGCGCGACGCCGATGACCAGCATCAGGCGCGAGAGCACGGCCGAGGCCGCCGCGCCGGAGAGGCGGTCCCGGATCACGGCGACGGCCACCACGGCGGCCGCGGCGTTGCCCATGCCCTGGATGATGCGCAGCGCGATCAGCGGCGCCACGTCGGCAGCGAACAGGCACAGCACCGAGGCGACGATGTGCACGGCGACACCGATGAGAACCGGGAGCCGGCGCCCGTAGCGGTCCGAGAGCGGGCCGATGAGGAGCTGGCCGAGTGCGCCACCGATGAGGGTGGCGGTGATGGTGAACTGCACGGACGCCTCACCGGCGGCGAGGTCGGTGACCACCTCCGGCAGCGAGGGCAGATACATGTCGGTGGTGAGCGCGCCGAGCGCGGCCATGGCGCCCAGCATCAGCACGAGCTTCGGGGAGGTGCGCCGGCGAGGGGCCGGCGGGGCCGCGGGGCCCTTGCCCCGGGGCGGGGCGGGCGGGCGCGTGGTGGCGCCCGCGGCGGGTGCCGGCTGCGTGGCGACGTCGTAGGGGACGCCGTCGGCCGGGGTGGAGGTGGGCTCGGCGGGGGCCGGCGCGCTGGTGCCTCGGGTCCCACCGCGTGGGGGTGCGTCGTCGCCGTCGCGTCGATCGGGCGGAGCGCAGGGCGCGGTGTCGGAAGTCAAGGCTGGGGTCCCCGGGGGTGCGGCGTGGTCACAGGCGTCAGCCTCTATTGTCGGGCGCCTGCGATCGCCTGTCACGAAACGTTTCGGTCCCAGGCGTGTGATTCTGGCGACATCGGCCATGCCCTTGCCAAGCGCGTGGCGGCCGCCTGTCAAGAAGAAGGCAGCAAGCCCTCAGGAACCCTTGGCGGCGGCCTTGGCGGCCTTCTTCGTCGCCCGCACGCGCAGCAGCGACTCCTCGTCCACGACGTCGGCGATGGAGCGGAAGGAGCCGTCCTCCCCGTACGGGCCGGCGGCCTCGCGCCACCCCTCGGCGTCGAGCCCGCGCTGCTTGCCGAGCAGGGCGAGGAAGATCCGGGCCTTCTGTGCCCCGAACCCGGGCAGCGCCTGCAGCCGGCGGAGGATCTCCCGGCCGTCCGGGTCGCCGCGGGTCCACAGGGCAGCGGCCTCGCCGTCGTAGGTATCGAGGAGCTCCTGGCACAGGGCCTGCACCCGGGCGGCCATCGATCCCGGGAAGCGGTGCACCGCAGGCGGCGTCGCGCACAGCTCCTTGAACGTCTCCGGCTCGGTGGCGGCGATGGTGGCGGCGTCGAAGCGTCCGAGTCGGTCGGCGATCTTCTTCGGCCCGGCGAAGGCGGACTCCATGGCGACCTGCTGGTCGAGGAGCATCCCCACGAGCAGTGCGAGCGGATCGCTGTCCAGGAGTTGATCGGCATCGTCGTCCCCGGTCATCCACAACGTCGGCATGGAGCCGATCCTCCCATGTGCGTTCACGTCGTCCCCCTCACCACCGTCAGTTCCCCCACGGCGGAGCCAGCATCACCTCACGAAACGGTCACCAGACTTCGCCCCGTCGCGCGCACAGCACCGCAATAGCGTCACGGTATGGTCAATCAGTGGTCAAGAATGACCGGTGCAGGTCTCAGCACGATAACGATACGTTGCTCTCCTCAAGGGCCCTCGTGGCCGGTCCATCGAGACCCTCGGGTCAGCACCTATCCGCACCAGCACGCGGATCGGCGGGCTCCCCCACAAGCCCGCCGAACGGCGCCGACGCGCCATTCCTCCGTTTGAGGAGATGGCGCCCGATGCCTAGCGTAGGTACGCATCCATGACCAGTCGGGGTGACCCGTCCGGTGCCGCGTGCCCTAACGACCGCTGCCGAACAGCGACTCGCAGGCGCACGCAGGACCCTCGTGGTCCAGGGCGACCGGGAGGCCAGTCCTCGTCCGACCGAAGGGACCATGATGACGAGCATGAGGCGACGAGCCTTTGCCATGACGGCAGCGGCGGGAGCAATCGCTCTCGGCCTCTCCGCCTGCGGCGATGGCGACAGCGAAGCCGGCGGCGGAGCCGAGGGCGAGGCCGGCGAGGGCCACCTGGCCGAGCTGCAGGAGTCGGGCACGATCACCGTGGGCATCAACGGTGAGGAGCCCTACAGCTTCCTCGACGACAGCGGCGAGCCCACGGGTGCGACCATCGCGATCCACGAGGCCGTCTTCGCCGAGATGGGCATCGACGACATCGAGGCCACGGTCGTGGACTGGGACGCATTGATCCCGGGTCTGAACGCCGGTCGCTTCGATGCGATCTCCGCGGGCATGTCCATCCTGCCGGAGCGTTGCGAGCAGGCCGACTTCGGCGTCCCCGAGATCATGTACACCACGGCGCTGATGGTTCCCGAGGGCAACCCCGAGGGCCTGTCCACGCTGCAGGATCTGGTGGACACCGACCTGACGATGGCCGCCATGTCCGGGGCGATCGAGCAGGGCTACGCCGAGGACCTGGGCATTGAGGTCTCCACGGTCGGCGCCCCCGAGGACGGCCTCGAGGCCGTCGAGGCCGGCCGCGTGGACGCATTCGCGCTCACCGGTATCTCGCTGAACGCCCTCGCCGAGCGCAACGCCGACGCGGCCGTCGAGGTGACCGAGTCCTTCGTGGCCGAGGTCGACGGCGTCTCGCAGGTCGGCGCCGGTGCGACCGTGTTCGCGCCCGAGGACGACGAGTTCCGTGAGGCCTACAACGAGGCCTACCGCAGCGTGATCGGCAGCGCCGAGGACTTCGAGTCGATCGTCGGCGAGTTCGGCTTCACCACGGCCGAGTACCCGACGGAGGACATCACCACTGAGATGCTCTGCGCCGGGGAACTCCCCGAGGCCGGCTGAGCACTTCACTTGTGGACGCGTTCCTCAATAATCTGAGCACGGCGGCGCCGCGCTTCTGGGACGGGCTGGTGGTCACTCTCCAGCTCGGCCTGGGCGGCGCCGTCGTCGCTTTCGTCATCGCTGTCGCGCTCGGACTCCTGACGTCCAGCCAGCATGCTCTCGTCAGAGCGCCGGGACGCATCGTCGTGGAGTTCTTCCGGGGCACCTCCCTCGTGGTGCAGCTCTTTTTCCTCTTCTACGTCCTTCCGCAGATGGGCGTGAGCCTCGACCCGATCCCGACCGGAATCATCGCCCTCGGACTGAACTACGGCGCCTATGGTGCCGAGGTGGTCCGCGGATCGCTCGCGGCCGTCCCGAAAGCCCAGTGGGAGGCCACCACGGCGCTGTCGATGGGGCCTGTCCACCGGATGATCCGCATCATCTGGCCGCAGGGATGGGCGCTGATGCTGCCGGGTCTGAACAACCTCCTGGTCATGCTCGTCAAGGGCACTGCGCTGGCCAGCTTCATCACGTTGCAGGACGTCACCTTCGTCTCCGACGATCTGCGCCGGACGATGGGCATGCTGTTCGCCTTCGGTGCCGGCTTCGCTATCTACTACGCG
Organism: Ruania suaedae; assembly: GCF_021049265.1. Taxonomy (NCBI): domain Bacteria; kingdom Bacillati; phylum Actinomycetota; class Actinomycetes; order Micrococcales; family Ruaniaceae; genus Ruania; species Ruania suaedae. The sequence continues at coordinate 1,153,069 of NZ_CP088018.1, read as the reverse complement.
CTGAACCAGTTGCTCTCCAGCGGCATGCGGATTCTGGAACTGCGAGCACAGCGCCGCCTCGGTCTCAAGCCGGAGAGCGTCAAGGCTGCCAAGCGGGCCGAAGCAGTAGCGGGGGTGGGCTGATATGTGGAGTTGGGATCTTGCCGCCCAGGCCTTTCCGGACTTGCTCTCCGCTTTTGTGCGCATCACTCTCCTCGTCACGGTGGTCTCATCGATCGGTGCCGCCATCCTCGGCATGATCTGGGCCGTGGTCCTCCGCGAAGCACCTCGTGTCATCGCAGCGATCGTGTTCCGCGTCCTGGACGTGATCCGGATGACGCCGATCCCGCTGCAGCTCGCGGCGATCTACGCCGTCCTGATCACCACGGATGTCTCGCTCGTGACGATGGGTATCGTCGTCTTCGCCATCCACTATTCGACCTATATGGCCGAGTCCTACCGGGCGGGGATCGAGTCGATCCGCCCCGGTCAGTGGGAGGCAGCGACGGCCCTGTCGATGTCGAAGGTACGGACGTGGCGGGCCGTGATCGTGCCGCAAGCCCTGCGAGCCACCGTGCCCTCGCTCGGCAACTGGGCGATCGCGATGTTCAAGGACACGCCGTTCTTGATCATGATCTCCGTTCCGGAGATGGTGACCGAGGCCCGGGAGTTCGGTGGTGGCAACTTCAGCTACGTCGAGTCGTTCACCATCGCGGGCCTGATCTTCCTGGCGGCCAGCTACCCGACCGCCGTCCTCATGCGGAAACTGGAGAACCGTCTTGCCACCTACTGACGAATCCCTGCAGCCGGTGCCCGGTGCACCCGCCCTCAAGTTCGAGAACGTCGTCAAGAAGTTCGGCGACCTCACCGTGCTCAATGATCTCAACTTCGAGGTCGAGCGCGGCCAGCGGGTGACCCTGATCGGGCCCTCCGGCTCAGGCAAGACCACGATCCTGCGCCTGGTCATGACGCTCGAGGAGCTGACCGGCGGCTACATCCACGTCGATGGCGTCCCGCTGACCCACCTGGACAAGGACGGCAAGCGGGTGGCTCGCCGGCACAAGGAGGTCGCCCAGCTCACCCGCCGGATCGGGATGGTGTTCCAGCAGTTCAACCTGTTCCCGAACATGACGGTGATCGAGAACATCATCGAGGCGCCGGTGCATGTGCTCGGCAAGTCCAAGGAGGAGGCCCGCGCCCGCGGGAAGGAGCTCCTCGAGCAGGTGGGCCTGGGTGACAAGGCCGACCAGCACCCCAGCCGGCTCTCCGGAGGTCAGCAGCAGCGCGTGGCGATCGCCCGCGCACTGGCGATGGATCCGGAGATCCTGCTGCTGGACGAGGTCACCTCCGCACTGGACCCCGAGCTCGTGGGCGACGTGCTGCAGGTGTTGCGCGACCTCGCCGAGAACACCGACATCACGATGCTGATCGTCACCCACGAGATGCAGTTCGCCCAGGACGTCTCCGACCGGGTGCTGATGTTCGACAGCGGGCACATCATCGAGGACGCCGAACCGCACGTGATGTTCTCCAATCCCACCCACGAGCGCACGAAGGAGTTCCTGCGCGCCGTGCTCTGAGGTCTCCTCACGACGGCGGGGGCTCACCGGGAAGGTGAGACCCCGCCGTCGTGGTGTCGTCAGGAGGTCAGGTCGAGCCGGCGCAGCCGGAGCGCGTTGAGGGCCACCACCACGGTGGAGGCCGACATCAGCAGCGCGCCCACCGCCATCGGCATCACGAACCCGATCGGTGCCAGCACTCCCGCGGCGAGCGGGACCGCGGCGAGGTTGTAGCCGCTGGCCCACCACAGGTTCTGGACCATGGTGCGGTAGCTCGTGCGCGAGAGCCGCAGCACCTGCAGCACCGACCGCGGGTCGTCGCCGGCGAGGATCACTCCTGCGGACGCAGCGGCCACATCCGTCCCGGCTCCGATCGCGATCCCGACGTCGGCCTCGGCCAGCGCCGGGGCGTCGTTGACCCCGTCACCCACCATGGCCACCACGCGGCCCTGCTGCTGCAGTTCTCGCACCTTGGCGTTCTTGTTCTCGGGGCGCACCTGCGCGAAGACCTGGTCGATTCCGAGCTCCTCGGCGACGGCGTCGGCCACCGCCTGCGCATCGCCGGTGACCATCACCACGCTCACGCCCTCGGCGTGCAGGTCTTCGACCGCCTGGCGGGACTCGGCTCGGATCTCATCGGCCAGAGCCAGGGCCCCCACCACCGTGCCGTCGAGGACGACGTGCAGCACGGTGTGCCCACGGGCTGACCACTCCTGCGCCTGGGGCACCGGATGGGCACCGATCTCCTCCAGCAGCCCGGGTCCGCCGACGCGGACCTTTCTGTCCTCGACCGTGGCCGAGACCCCGGTCCCCGGCTCGGAGGCGAAGTCGGAGGCCTGGGGCGGGCGGATCCGGCGCCGCTGCGCCTCCCGCACGATCGCGCGGGCCAGCGGGTGCTCACTGTCGGCCTCCGCGGCCGCCGCCCACCGCAGGACGGCCTCCGCATCGGTGTCATCGGTTCCGGTGATGTCCTGCACGGCCGGCTCCCCCATCGTCAGGGTGCCGGTCTTGTCGAAGAGGACCGTGTCCACGGTGCGGGCGCGCTCGAGGGCCAGCCGGTCCTTGACCAGGATTCCCGCGCGGGCGGCGCGCTCGGTGGAGATCGAGACCACCAGCGGGATCGCCAGGCCGAGCGCGTGCGGGCAGGCGATCACGAGCACCGTGATCACGCGCACGAGGGCCTGGCCCGGGTCGCCAGTGAGTAGCCACACGATCGCCGTCACCAGCGCCGCAGCGAGGGCGAACCAGAACAGCCAGGCGGCCGCGCGGTCGGCCAGGCGCTGCACCTGGGTCGAGGTCGACTGCGCCTCGGCGACCATCCGCTGGATGCCGGCCAGGGCCGTCTGCTCCCCCACCGCCGTGATCCGTACCCGCAGGCCGGAGTCGGTGGCCACGGTCCCGGCCACCACGGTCTCGCCCTCGCCGCGGGTGACCGGCGCGGACTCCCCGGTGATCATCGACTCGTCCATGTGCGCGCGGCCGTCGGTGACCTCTCCGTCCGCCGGCACCCGCCCGCCGGGCCGGACCACGACGATGTCCCCCTCGGCCAGCTCGCCCGGGTCGATCGTCTCGACCTCGCCGTCGGAGCCGACGCGTTCGGCCTGGTCGGGCAGCAGCGAGGCGAGGGAGTCCAGCGCCGAGGCGGTCTGGGCGAGGGAGCGCATCTCGATCCAGTGCCCGAGCAGCATGATCACCACCAGCAGGGCCAACTCCCACCAGTACTCCAGGTCGGCCGGGATCAGCCCGAGGGTGGCGCCGGCGGAGGCCAGGAAGGCGACGGTGATCGCCATCCCGATGAGCAGCATCATCCCCGGGGCGCGCGAGCGCAGCTCGGACAGCCCTCCGGAGAGGAAGGGCCAGCCACCCCAGGCGTAGATCACCGTGCCGAGCACGGCCGGGATCCAGGCCGTCCCCGACGGCGGGGCGTACCCGAGCAGGTCGGCGAAGGAGGGCGAGAGGGCCACCGTGGGCACGGCGAGTGCCAGCATGATCCAGAACAGGCGGCGGAAGTGGCCGGCGTGGTCGCCGTGGCCTTGGTGGTTCTCGTGTCCGCCGTGGCCCTCGTGCCCGCTGTCGCCGGTCGGGCTACCGTGGTCCTGGGCGTCGTGGTGCTGCTCGGCGTCCTCGTGGGTGCTCATGTGCGTCCTGTCATCCGCCATAGGAACATCAACTCTTATACCCCTAGAGGGTATTCCCAGGCTGAGGACTGCTGTGGCGGGCCCGGCGGCTGCACCCGGGTGTTCCGGTCCAGCTCACACCTGGTCCGACTCTGCGAAGGCGGTCACCTCGATCACGAAACCGTCCGCGAACGGGATGAGCGCCCACGGCACCAGCGGGGGCCGCACCCGTGCGGTCAGGGAGACCTGCGCCGTCACGCCGTCGGGGGTTCCCGTCGGCGGCACCACGCCGAAGCTCTCGAAGTCGGTGACGCCCGCGGGCGCAGCGGCCAGGTACTCGCTCACGGCGGCCTGCACCGAGTCGCCCGTCAGGGGCAGGGTGCCGGGCTCCGATCCCTCCCCGGTGTAGAACTGCTCCTCGTCGACGGCGTCGGCCGCCGAGGCAGCGAGCGCGTCGGCGAGGGAGAGCAGGCGCTTGCGCTCGAGGTAGATCGCACTGACCGAGACCACCACGAGCACGAGAGCGAGCGTGACCACGCCGTAGACGAGGGAGAGCAAGAGGATCTGCCCCTCGTCCCGCCCCTCTGCGCGCCACCGCGAGCGCATCCGGGTCAGAGCAGAGCTCATGGCAGCACCCGGAAGTCGTCGACGGCGACCAGTGCCTCTCCCTGGACGTCCACCTGGGTGGCCAGCGCGCCCGCCAGCATCGGCGGGACGAGCGGGAGATCGACCTGCGTGCCAACCTGCAGGTGGATGTAGGCGCCGGGGCTGAGGCAGGGATCGTCCTGACAGGTGACCTGCAGCGCCTGCTCACCTGCGACGTCGAAGCCCTGGTCGGCGAAGGCGAGCTCGACCGCGAGCTGGGCGCGGGGGACACCGTCGGCCATGGTCTCGGCCTGGGCGATGAGACGACCGGCGTCCCGGGCGGCGCCGTCGGCGGCGAAGGCGGCCGCCTGGACGCGGCTGAGGGTGACGATCAGGTACACGGTCGGCACGAGCAGGATCAGGGCGACACCGAGGAATTCGACCACGGCGCTGCCACGGTCCTCCCCCGCGCGCACCGCCGCCCACCGGCGACGCAACCAGCGGACGGCGGCCATCATCACTCGGCCACCGCCCGGCCCGTCACGGTGATGACGCCGGAGGGACCGAGCAGCCCGAGCACCGGGATCGGCGCCCGCACGTGTACTTCCACGACCTCGACGCCCGCCGCCGTCCCGGTGTCCGCGCTCACCTGTTGGGCGTAGGCCTGCGGCAGCGTCATGTCGATGAGTGCGGCGGTGCGCTCCTGCCCGGCAGCGAGGGATCCCTCGTGCAGGGCGGCGAAGCGGGCGCCCTCGGCGGCGGCGTCGACGAGCACGGTGCGCACGTGCAGGGTCAACGCCAACTGGACGACACCCAGCACCAGCACACTCACCAGCACCGAGACCAGCAGGAAGTCGACCAACGCCGAGCCCCGCTCGCGCTCGATCACTGGCTCAGCACGCGGTCCATCGCGGTCTCGAACACCTGGGTGAGGGCCTCACCGGCGAGCGCCCAGATCACAACGACCAATCCGGCGGTCATCAACGTCACCAGCACCCAGCCCGGCACGTCTCCGCGTTCAGGATCACCCTGCAGTCTGCTGCGGAACCGCCGCCTCCACCGCGCCAGCGTGCGTCGCATCGTGGTCTCCTTCATCTCTGCCTCTCCTTCTCGGATCGAACCGTGTAGTCACAGCGAGAGCACCGCCAGGCCGGGGAAGACGGCGAAGACCACGGAGGTGGGCAGCAGCACGAAGACCACCGGGACCATCATCGCGATCTCGCGCTTGCCGCCCTCCTCCATCAGCGCGCGATGACCGACCTCGCGCGCATCCTGGGCCTGGGCCCGCAGCACGTCGGCCAGCGGCGTTCCCCGGTCGACGGCGGTCGCCACGCCTTCGGCGAAGCGGGCCAGGCCCGCCAGATCGGTGCGCTGGGACATGGCCTCGAGCGCCTCGGCCAGGCTGCGACCCGAGCGCACGTCCGCCAGGGTCTGCTCCAGTTCCTGCGAGAGTTCGCCGCGCGTGGAACGCGCCACCCGGTCGAGTGCGGCCACCGGCGCCTCACCCGCGCCGACCGCGAGCGCGAGCAGCTCGGCAATCGTCGGGAACTGCGCCACGATCCGGCGCTCGCGGGTCTGCACCTGGCGCGTGAGCACGTAGTCACGAGCGAGGACACCCGCCAGACCCGTCACGACGACGAGCAGGACTAGGACCGGAACCGAGGCGCCGCGTGCAGCGCCGAGCACGAGCGCGAGCAGCAGGCCGGTCGCCAATCCCAGTGCGCACCAGATGACCTGCTCGATGCGGAACTGCTCGACCGAGATCGGACTGCCGGCGCGAACGAGTCGGCGGCGGATGCTGATCGTGGTGCTGCCGAGGCGCTCGAAGAAGGCCGTGGCGTCACCGATGACGGGGCGGATCATGCGTTCGACGGTGGGGAACGGGGTATGTACCGATGGCGCGACGAGCAGTCGTGAGGTGCCCACCTGGTCACGCAGGTACGGCGAGACCCGATCGATCAGCCGCACGCGCCGGGCGGCGAGGCGCCACAGCACCAGGCACACACCGAGCCCGAACAGCAGACCGAGGCCGGCGCCGACGAGGGACGGCTGGCCGGCCATCACCTCATGACCCGTTCGTCCTCGGGAAGACGGCCGATACGCACCATGAGCAGATACGCACCGGCACACGCCATCCCGCCGACGAGCAGAACGAACGCTCCGAGCGCCGAGCTGAACGCCTCCGTCGTCTGGGGCCGGGTACTCAGCATCGCCAGGATCAACCAGGGTGAGGCCGCGGCGAGCCTGGCGCCGTTCACCGTCCACGACTGGCGAGCCTCGAGTTCGCCGCGGGCACGCAGGTCCTCGCGCAGGAACTGCGAGAGCGTGCGCAGCAACCGGCCCAGATCGGTGCCGCCCACCTCGCGGGTGAGACGCAGTGCCTCGATCAACCGGTCTGCGACGGGATCTGCCAGCCGCGCCTTCAACCGGTCCAACGAGTCGGCGAACCGTCCCGTCGCGCGGTAATCCTCGGCGAACGCGGTGAACTCACCACGCAGCTGCTCCGGTCCCCGGTCGGCGAGACTGATCAGGGCCTCCGGCAGACTCAGGCCGGCCCGGATCGCGGACGAGAGGTCGTCCACCACATCCGGCCACAACTCTCGCAAGGCGACCCTGCGCCGTCGTGCTCGCGTGCGCACGTACGCCTGCGGCGCGAGGGCTGCCAGCACGGCGAACGCGGCTGCGATCGGCAGGGACACCGTCACCAGGTAAGCGGCGGTGAGGACGACCAGACCGAGGGCGCACGAGACGGCGACGAGACCGCCCGGACCCACACCCGGCATGCCCGCCTGCACGAGCAGGTCCTGCAGCCTGCTGACGCGCGCCACGGGCTGTCGCGGCTGCCGCGGCCAGCAGGACCACCAGAGGCACAGCACCCCCGCTCCCAGCAGCAACCCGGCCACCGTGCCCATCTGCTCACCGCCTCGCCAGCAGTTCGGCGAGGTCGAAGCCCGATCGCGCGAAGCGTTCGGCGTGGGGCGCGAAACCGTCACCGCGAACGAGCAGACCGCCCCGCCGTTCGTAGACCGTCGAGACCTCGACCACGCCCTGCTCGACCCGCCCCGACAAGGCGGCGATCTCGGTGACCTGCCGTCGTCCGGTGTGGTCGAGGTCGAGGTGGATGACCAGGTCGAAGGCCGCCGCCACGGTCGGGACCACGAACCGGTCGGACACGTTCTCGCCGGCGAGCAGTGGCAGCGTGCACATCTTCACGATGGCATCGCGTGCGGAGTTGGCGTGGATCGTGCAGGCGCCGGGGATACCCGCGTTGAGGGCGATCAGCATGTCGAGCGCCTCGGCCTCGCGCACCTCGCCGATGATGAGGCGGTCCGGTCGCATCCGCAGCGCTTCCTTCACCAGGCGCCGCAGCGGGATCTCGCCCGTGCCCTCCAGATTCGGTTGGCGGCATTGCATGGAGACGACGTCGCGGCCGGCCAACTGGAGCTCGAAGACCTCCTCACATGTGACCACATGCTCCTGCGCGGGGATCGATCCCCCGAGCGCGTTCACCATGGTGGTCTTGCCCGCCTGGGTTGCCCCGCTGACCAGAAAATTGAGCCCACTCGCCACTGACGCGTGCAGGAAGGCCGCGGCGTCGTCGGTGAGCGAGCCGAGTGCGACCAGGTCGGTGATCCGGCGCGCGCGGACGAGGAACTTCCGGATGTTGATCGCCCAGTGCCGGCGGGTCACGTCCGGGATGACCACGTGCAGGCGTTCCCCACCCGGGAGCGTCGCATCGACGAACGGCGTGCTCAGGTCGAGGCGCCGGCCGGAGGTGCGCAGCATCCGTTCGACGAGGTCGCGCACCTCTTCCTCGGACAGCAGGGTGGTGGTCAGCTCGGCCCGACCGCGGCGCGCCAGGAATACCTTCCCGGGGTCATTGATCCAGATCTCCTCCACCTCGGGATCCTCGAGGTAGCGCTGCAGCGGCCCGAGCCCGGAGATCGCATCCTGCAGGTGTTTGGAGGTCTGGTCCAGATCATCGAGCCGCGGCACGAGACCGCGCAGCGACCGGTCCTCGTAGTCGGCCACGGCGTCGGCGATCAAGGCGCGCAGGTCCGTCTCGTCCACGGCCGGGTCCAGGCCACGGCGACGGATCAGCTCGCGCACCTCGGACTCGAGCAGCGCTGCCCCGTTCGCCATCTCTCCCCCTCGCCTCGGCGTCTTCGATGACGTGCCTACACGCTAGCCGGGTCCGGGTCCGATCGTCAGCCCCCTGTGGACAATGTCCGCCGGGCGGGCATCAGCACTCGAGTCGACGGCCTCAGGCATGCCTGGCACGGTGCCGCCGCACGGCGGCACGGTTGGCGCACCGCACCGAGCAGTAGCGCTGCCGGCCGTTGCGTGTCACGTCCACCACGACGGCGGAGCATCCGTCTCCCGGCTCCTCACCAGCCGCGCACCGTCGCAGGCGATGCATACCGCGGGTCGTCAGGTGCAGTGCCGTACCCACGCTGATCACCGCGGCCAGCACGTGGGGTAGAGCGTGCTCGTCGTCGCGGTAGTGCAGGTGCCAGCCCTCGTCGTCGTGATCGGTCAGGCGCGGGTAGGCCGTCACCGCGGCCATCTGGGCGTTCAGAGCTCGCGCGCGGCGGTCCTCGTCCGCAGCGTCCACGACCTCCAACCATCCGTCGATCACCGCTCGGGTCCGGGGATGGTCGTCGCAGGCGACGGGGAACGGCTGCGTCATGCCGAACTCCCGGGTGCGCTCCTCGATCCCTGCCCTGTCGCGGGGCCAGTCGTTGGCGAGCGAGGCCGCCAGGAGGACTGCGTACTCGCCGTAAGGGTTGAGATGCATAGCGGCATTACATCAGGCTTCCTCCATGATCACCACAGCAACGACGGACGCCCTCGATCACTCACTCGCCCAGCACGAGCACGACTGGGTCGTCGAATCCCGCCACCCCACCTCGATCGGCACGGTGGTGTACGTGCGCTGCGGATGCGGCACCCGCCGGGTGGACCTGCACGGCCAGGGCGAGGCGACGCCGTCGGGAATCAGCATGACGATCGGGCGCTGAGCTGCACCGTGGCCCCACTCCGCGGGTCCGAAAGTCAGGGTCGCACCCGAGGAGGGGTCAATTCTTCGGCCCCCGGAGGGGCCGGAGCGCGGATGGGGCCGGCGCGACGGTCAGGCGGGAGCGACGGTGCGGAATCCCGTGTTCGACATCGACGAGTCCGGGGTGTTGGAGCTGCGGGCCGCGTTGCGGTAGCGGTTGCAGTAGGAGTCGTGGCACAGGAACGACCCGCCGCGCATGACCCGGGACTGGCCATGCTCGGGCCCGGCCGGGTTCTCGGCCGGTGAGTGGGCGTAGTAGCGGGGGTCGAACCAGTCGGCGCACCACTCCCAGACGTTGCCGACCGTCTGCCACAGGCCGTAGGCGTTGGGCTCGAAGGTGCGGACCGGGGCGGTGGTGAGGAAGCCGTCCTCGGCGGTGTTGTCCACCGGGAAGCGGCCCTGCCAGATGTTGGCACGCCACTTTCTCTTCTCCCCCGGGAACCTGCTCCCCCACGGGTAGCGCTTGGCCTCGAGGCCACCACGGGAGGCCGCCTCCCACTGCGCCTCGGTCGGCAGCGCCCGGCCGGCCCAGCGGCAGTAGGCCTCCGCGTCGTTCCAGGAGAGGTGCACCGCCGGGTGGTCCTCCCGGCCCTGCCAGGTGGAGTCCGGGCCCTCGGGGTGGGCCCAGTCGGCGCCCTTGACCCCGAGCCACCACGGCGTGCCCGAGGCCTGGCCCATGATCGCCTCCTGCGGTCCGGCGAAGGCCAGGTGGAAGACAGCGGAGAAACCGAACGTCTCCGCCTCGGTGGCGTAGCCGGTGGCCTCGGCGAACCGGGCGAAGTCGGCATTGGTCACCGAGGTCGCGTCGATGGAGAAAGGCTCCAGCGTGACCGGATGCACCGGCGTCTCGCCGTCGGCGTGGTAGCCGACACCGTCGCTGTCGCCCATCAGGAACGTCTGGGCCGGCACGGCGCACTGCTCGATCGGGTGCCGCTCGCCGGCGTCGACGCCGCGCCCGAGCGCCACGGGTGCGGGCTGCGCCGCGCCGGGGTCACCGGTCTCGACGGCGGGCTGGTCCCCGCGCGATGGCGTACAGCACGACTCCGGCACGTTCGACCTCCCTGGTGACGTCCGCCTCCGATCCTAGGACGAGCGACGGCGCCTCCTCGCCGTGCACCCTCACCGGCGCCGGGCCGTTGTCAGACCCTCGTGCCAGGCTGGTCCCATGTGCGGACGATATGCCTCGTTCCGGGAGGCCCAGGCGCTGGCGGACGCGTTCGACGTCGAGGAGATCAGCGAGCGGGCGGCGCAGCTGCCGGCGAACTACAACGTGGCACCCACCGACGGTGCGCGGATCGTGGTCGAACGAGCACCCAAGGCGCAGGCCGAGCCGGCCGACACCGCCGCGAGCCCGCCGCCACCATCGCCCACCCGCCGCGAGCTGCACGTGGCCCGCTGGGGGCTCGTGCCCGGCTGGGCGAAGGACCTCAGCGTCGGCTCCCGGATGTTCAACGCCCGCAGCGACAGCGTGGCCGACAAGCCGGCCTTCGCCAAGTCGCTGCGGGCCCGCCGGTGCGTGGTGGTGGCCGAGGGGTACTACGAGTGGCTCAAGGAGGACGTGCCCGGCCAGTCCAAGCCGCGGCGCACCCCGTTCTTCATCCACCGCAGCGACGAGGAGCCGATCGCCTTCGCCGGCCTGTACGCCTGGTGGCCGGACCCGTCCAAGGATCGCGAGGACCCCGAGCGCTGGGTGCTCTCGACCACCATCGTGACCGAGGACGCTCGCGACGGTCTGGAGCAGATCCACGACCGCGAGCCCGTCGTGCTCGCCCCGGAGGCGATCGAGCCCTGGCTCGACCCGGCCATCACCGCCCCGGAGGAGGCCCTGGCAGCCCTGTCCGTGCCCACCCCGCCACTGCGTTGGTACGAGGTCTCCTCCAGGGTCGGATCGGTGAAGAACAACGACCCCGGTCTGATCGAGCCGGCCTGACCTCCAGGCAGCATCCTCAGCATCGAGGAGCCCGGTACGAGGCCGCGTCAGCGCTCGCCAGTCCTGTGGACGGTGCAGCCTCGGTACGCCGCCAGGTGGACGAACCCGCACACTCGTCCCACCACGGTCGGACGACCGATCTGACCGGCGGCGCCTACGCTGGCGGAACCATGACCACAGCCGACCCCCCGCCGAGCCTGCCCGTGCGGAGGTTCTCACCGTTCACGGTGGACCTCGTCCTGGCGCTCGCGTTCATCATCACGATCAGCACGCTCTCCATCGCCAACCTGGGCTCGATGCAGACGACCTGGTTCGGTTCGGCTGTCAGCGTGGTCACCAGCATCGGCATGCCGCTGGCGCTGGCCTGGCGGCGGACGCGGCCGGTGCCCTCCGCCGTGACGGTCTACGCGATGGCGCTGGCCCACGTGGTCAGTGGCGTGGTGCTCACCGCCTCGGACGTGGCCATCTTCGCCGCGCTCTACTCGGTCACCGTCTACGGGCCGCGGTGGGCTCGCCGGACCGCACTGGCCGGGGCGCTGCTCGGCAGCGCGATCGTCGCCCTCTGGTTCATCTACTACAACGGGTTCACCGACCCCACCGGTGCACTCTTCAGCGGGGTGACCGTCTTCGGCCTCCTCTCGGCCGTGGTCCTGAGCTGCTGGGCGGTCGGGCTGGTCCGGCGCACCCGGGTGCAGCAGCGCGAGACCCTCGCCGAACGAGCCGCGCGCCTGGAGGTCGAACGCGATCAGCAGGCCCAGATCGCCACCCAGGCGGAGCGGGCCCGCATCGCCCGGGAGATGCATGACATCGTCGCCCACTCCCTCTCGGTGGTGATCGCCCAGGCCGACGGCGGGCGCTACGCCGCCGCGCAGGACCCGCAGGCGGCCGGCAGGGCACTGACGACGATCTCCGAGACCGGGCGGGCGGCGCTGGCGGACATGCGCAAGATCCTCGGCGTGCTGCGCAGCGACCAGGCCGACGGGCCGCTCGCCCCGCAACCGGAGTCCCACGATCTCGACACCCTCGTCGCGCAGGTGCGCGACGCCGGTCTGGCCGTCTCGCTGGTGCGGATGGGCGAGGCCCGCTGGCTGCCGCCCGGCGCCGGGCTGACCGTCTACCGGATCGTGCAGGAGTCCCTGACCAACATCCTCAAGCACGCCGGGCCCGACGCCCACGCCACCGTGCTGGTGCAGTGGCAGCCCGACGCCCTGGTGCTCCAGATCGACGACGACGGCCGCGGCGCCGCGGCCTTCTCCGACGGCGCCGGGCACGGCCTGCTCGGCATGCGCGAGCGCGCGGGAATGCTCGGCGGCACGCTCGGCGCCGGCCCGCGCCCGGGCGGAGGCTTCCGGGTCAGGGCCGAGCTCCCGGTCCCGGCTGCCCCGTCCGGCACCGCCGTCACCACTGCGCCCCAGGGCACCCCGCCGCCGCCGGCGCCGACCCCGAGCCCGACCCCGACCTGGCAGACTGCCCCCCAGCACCCGCACACCCCCCAGCCGTACGACGCCGGCGGGGCCCTCCCCGCGGACCGAGAGGACCACCGTCGATGATCGACGACGCCCCACCCCCGCCACCGATCCGCGTCGCCCTGGTCGACGACCAGCAGCTCGTGCGCGCCGGGTTCGCGCTGGTCATCAACTCCCAGCCGGACATGGAGGTCGTCATCGAGGCCGGTGACGGCGCGCAAGCGGTCCGGCTGCTGTCCTCCCACGACGTCGACGTCGTGCTCATGGACGTCCGGATGCCGCAGATGGACGGCCTGGCGGCCACCGCCGCCCTGACCGACCCCAGCGCCGCCCGCACGGGCACGGTGCCCAAGGTGGTCATCCTGACCACCTTCGATCTGGACGAGTACGTGCTGCGCGCCATCAAGGCGGGCGCCAGCGGGTTCCTACTCAAGGACACCCCGCCGGAGGAGATGCTCGCCGCCATCCGCACCGTCCACCACGGCGAGGCGGTGATCGCCCCCTCCAGCACACGGCGGCTGATCGAGCACCTCGCCACCGTGCTGCCGGACGAGCAGAAGGCGCCGGCCGCCGTCCTGGATGCCCTGACCGAGCGCGAGCGCGAGGTGCTCATCCTGATGGCACGCGGTCGATCCAACACCGAGATCGCCTCGGACCTGTTCGTCGCCGAGGCGACCGTCAAGACCCACGTCGGCCGGGTGCTGTCCAAGCTCGACGCCCGCGACCGCGTGCAGGCGGTCGTCACCGCCTACGAGACCGGCCTCGTCAGCCCCGGCACCTGAGGCCGGCCGGGTGGAGACCGGCCCAACGGTGTCCACCCAGGGAATGACCCCACAACCAGACCCAGGCCAGACGCGCGCGGACCCGCCCGGCTCCTACCGTCGAGGCATGACCACCACACCACCCACCAGCCCGGGCACCACGGCCGGCTCCGCCAGTGCCGTCCATGCCGTCAGCGCCCACCACCTCACCAAGGTCTACGGCAGCGGAGACGTCGCCGTGACCGCACTCGACGACGTCTCGATCGGCTTCGAGACCGGCCAGTTCACCGCCATCATGGGCCCCTCCGGCTCGGGCAAGTCCACGCTGATGCACCTGCTCGCCGGGCTCGACACGGCCACCTCGGGCCAGGTGCTGCTCGGCAGCACCGACCTGACCGCCCTGGGCGACAACGAGCTGACCCGGCTGCGGCGCGAGCGGATCGGGTTCGTCTTCCAGGCCTTCAACCTGCTGCCGATGTTCACCGCCCACCAGAACATCACCCTGCCCTCGGAGCTGGCGGGCACCGCGCTCGAACAGACCTGGCTGGACATGCTGGTCGACACCTTCGGCATGCGCGACCGGCTCACCCACAAGCCACACCAGCTCTCCGGCGGGCAGCAGCAGCGCGTGGCGATCGCCCGCGCGCTGAGCACCCGCCCGGACGTGGTCTTCGCCGATGAACCCACCGGCAACCTCGATTCCCGCTCCGGCGCCGAGGTGCTCTCCTTCCTGCGGCGCAGCGTGCGCGAGCTCGACCAGACCATCGTCATGGTCACCCACGATCCGGCCGCGGCCGCCTACGCCGACCAGGTCGTCCTGCTCGCCGACGGGCGGATCGCCGGGACCATCGCCTCCCCCACCCCGGAGTCGGTGATGGCCGGGCTGGACGCCCTGCGCACGATCGACCAGTCGGCGGGTGCCCGCTGATGTTGCGCCTGACCCTGCACCAGATGCGCTCCTCGGCCGGCCGCCTGGTCGCCGCCGGCATCGCGATCATGCTCGGGACGGCCTTCGTGGCCGCGAGCCTGCTCGCCACCGCCACCATCGAGCGCACCACCTACAACTCGGTCAGCTCGGCCTACGCCGACGCCGACCTCATCGTGGCCGCCGAGGGCGGCGGACTCACCGATGCCGACCTCACCGCGATCGCCGACGCCGAGGGGGTCAGCGCCGTCCACACGATGGCGATGGTGGGCGGCCAGGCCAGCGGCGCCAACCGTTCCGAGTACGTCACCCTCGGCGCAGCCGCGCCCGACCCCACGCTCGAGTCGGCCGAGGTGGCCGAGGGCCAGGCCCCGACGGCGCCCGGTCAGATCGCCGTCACCGACGCCCTGGCCGACCGCGTCCAGGTCGGTATCGGCGACGAGCTCGCCGTGACCGTGGACTACTGGCTCAGCGACCCGGACTCCCCCGACGGCGACACGGGCGAGTCCCGGACCGAGACCTTGCAGGTGGTCGGCCTGCTGGACGAGCCAGACGCCTTCCTCTTCAACCGTGCCTCGGCGCTCGTGCACACCGACGACCTCACCGAGCTGCTCGCGCTGAGCTGGGGCGGCGATCCGCCGCACTACGAGCTGAGCCTGGCCCTGACCGACGGCGCGGACCTGGAGCAGGTGCGCAACGCCGTCGCCGGCTCGGTGAGCGCGGACGTGCAGGTGCGCACGGTGGAGGAGCAGGCCGCGCGGACCACTGCTGAGATGGCCGGCAGCGACCAGATCATGACCGTGCTGCTGCTCGCCTTCGCCACGGTGGCCCTGGCCGTGGCGGCCCTGGTCATCACCAACACCTTCCAGGTGCTCATCGCCCAGCGCACCCGCACCCTGGCCCTGCTGCGGTGTGTCGGGGCATCGAAGTCCCAGGTGCGACGCTCGGTGCTGCTCGAGGCAGCCATCCTCGGCACCCTGGCCTCGGTCGCCGGGATCGCGCTCGGCAGCGCGCTGGTCGCCGCCGGGCTCGCGGTGCTGAGCACGCTCGAGCTGGAGGTACCGATCGAGGCCGGGCTGACGCTCACCCCGGCCGTGATCATCGCGCCCCTGGTCACCGGCCTCGTGGTGACCATCCTCGCCGCGCTCGTGCCGGCCCGGATGGCCACCCGGGTGGCACCGCTCGCGGCCCTGCACCCCACGGAGGGACGAGCCAGCGCGAGCGCCGGGCGTGCCCGCGCCGTGCTCACCGGGCTGCTCCTGGCCGGCGGCTTCGGGCTGCTGGCGCTGGCCGTGGTGGTGGCGCGCAGCGCGCCGTCGGACTCCTCCGACACCACCCTGATCCTCGGGTTGGCCATCGGTCTGCTCGGCGGGATCGTCTCCCTCGTGGGCCTGTTGGTGGGCAGCGTGTTCGTGGTGCCCCGCCTGATCCGGCTCGTGGGCCGGCTCGTCGGCAGGGGCATCGCCGGGAAGATCGCGATCGCGAACTCGGTACGCAACCCGCGGCGGACCGCCTCCACCGCGAGCGCGCTGCTCATCGGTGTGGCGCTGGTGACCATGATGAGCACCGCGGCGATGTCGGCCCGCGAGACCCTGACCAGCGAGCTCGACGCGCTGTTCCCGGTCGACCTGAGCGTTGCGGCCGGTGACTCCCTCTCGGATGCTCAGATCAGCGCCGTGGAATCGGCGGACGGGGTCTCCGAGACCGTGCTGCTGAGCAGCCGCGACGTGGACGTCACCAACGCGGGCGGCATGCCCACGTCGCTGACCGTGGCGGCGGTGGACCAGGGTGACCTGGCGCAGGTGGTGCGTGAGCCTGCCGCCGCCCAGCCGGAGCCGGGCACGCTGGTGGTCCCCACCGATATGGCCGCCTGGCAGGACATCAGCGACGGCGACCAGCTCACGCTCACCCCGTACGGCTCCGACGGCGAGACTTCGCTGGAGGTCACCGCACGCGTGACGTCCCTGGACGGGATGGTCGCCCTGCTGGATCCGGACACCTTCGCCGAACTCGGCGAGGCCGCGCCCGCCTCGATGCTGTGGGCCCGCCTGGCCGACGGCACCGACGAACGCGACACCGTCCGCACCGTGCAGTCCACCCTCACCGACCTGTCCGAGACCGTCGACGGGGCAGCGCCACCGCAGATCAGCGGAGCGGCGGTCGAGCGCGCCGCCTACGCCCAGGTCGTGGACACGCTGCTGGCCATCGTGGTCGGTCTGCTCGGTGTCTCGGTGGTGATCGCTCTCGTCGGGGTGGCCAACACCCTGTCGTTGTCGGTGATCGAACGGCGGCGCGAGTCGGCGATGCTCCGGGCCCTCGGGCTGACCAAGGGCCAGCTGCGCGGCATGCTCGCAGTGGAGGGCGTGCTCATCGCCGGCGCCGGGGCGCTCATCGGGGCGGTCGCCGGGCTGCTCTACGGCTGGGCCGGATCGACGGTCATGCTCAGCTCCCTCGCCGAGGTCCCCCTGATGGTGCCCTGGCGTGACCTCGCGCTGGTCGGGGTGGTGGCGCTGGTCGCCGGCCTGCTCGCCTCCGTGCTGCCGGCGCGCTCGGCGGTGCGCACCTCCCCGGTGGCCGCGCTCGGGGTGGAGTAGGCGATGCGCTCGGCCCCCACCTGCGGGTGGGGGCCGCTGCGCGTTCGTCCACAGCCCGTACCCGGCGCACCCCCGGGCACCGGACCGTCCGGAGCATCGTGCCGGGGTGCCCGCACTACCGCGCCATCACCTCGCCGCTGTGACCGGACCCGACCTCGGATGGGTGCTGCCACTCGGTCCCGAGACCGCGATCGTGGGCCGGGACGAGTGCGCCGGCCTGCCCCTGGCAGACCCCGCGCTGTCGCGCGAGCACCTCGCGATCCGGGATCGGGGCGGCCGGGTCCAGGTGCGCGACCTGGGCTCGGCCAACGGCACGCGGCTGCGGCCGGCACGGCGCCGGGGGTTTCACGACGGCGCAGCCCGGCCGGTACGCGGCCGGCGCCTCCGGCGCCGCTGGAGGACCGCTCCCGTGGGCAGTCTCCTCGTCGCCGGAGCGACGGTGCTACAGGTGCGCAGCCACCCGGCCCTGCTGGACGTGCCCGAGCCCGAGCAGCAGATCTCCGACGGTGTGCTCGGCCGGCTGCTGATGCCGGTCATCATCTCGGTGACGATGATTCCGCTGCTGCTCGGCGGAGGCGGCGGCGGATGGCGCACCGTGCTGATGGTGGCGATGCCGCTGGCGATCGTGCTCGCCGTGCTCTGGCCGGCGCTGCGGGCGCGGGCACGACGGCGGCGGGTGCAACGGTCCGACCAGCCCGGCCCGAGCACCGGGCCGGCCAGGCCTCCCCGGGACGGTTTCACCGACCCCGCCCAGGCACTCGCCTGGCCGGGGGCCCCACCCGGGCAGCAGCAGTCGGCCTGGGACCTGGGTGACGCGGATGAGCGGGCGCCCCGCCCCGGCCGGCCAGGACGCATCCTGTCCGCCCGCCGTCGCCGCCTGGCGGAACTCCTGCGGCACTGCGATCCGCCGGCGCCCGGCGACGGGCTGGCGCTGGTGGGCCACCCGGACACCGTGCGCGGCCTGGCCCGCTGGATCGTGGCACGCTCGGTGGCCACCGGTGGCGGCGAGGTGGACGGGCCCCCCGGCTGGCAGTGGGCGCACGGGGCCGGCAGCGCCGACGGGCCGCCGCTGCACGTGCACGACCTGTGCACTCCGGGTGGGCGCCTCCAGCACGACCCGGCCGCCGCGCACCTGCTCCTGGCCACCCAGCTGGCGGACGTGCCCACGTGGTGCACCACCGTGATCGCCGTCCGGCCCGGGCACGACCGTCAGGTGAGCGAGGACTGGGCGCGGGCGTTCCTCGCGGCGCTGGCCCGGCACCGTCCGGGAGCCCGCGCGCTCCCGGACCGGGTCCACCTCGACGAGATCGTCGGACCGGCCGACCGGGCCCGCCTGGTGCGGCGCTGGCAGCAGGGCGAGACCGGCCTGCCCGGCGTGGTCGGCGTCGGCGCGGACGGGCCGATCACCCTCGACCTCGCCCAGGACGGACCGCACGCGCTGGTCGCCGGGACCACCGGCTCCGGCAAGTCCGAGCTGCTGCTGGCCTGGATCCTGTCGATGGCCCACCGCGTCTCCCCGCAGGAGGTCTCCTTCGTGCTGGTCGACTACAAGGGGGGTGCCACCTTCGCGCCGTTGCAGTCGTTGCGGCACGTGGTCGGGCTGGTCACCGACCTCGACGAAGCAGCCACCGCCCGCGCGCTGGCGAGCCTGCGGGCCGAGCTACGCCACCGGGAGCAGCGACTCGCCGCGGCCGGCGCCGGGGACCTGGACGACTACCGCCGTCGCTGCGGTGACTCCTCGGCCGCCATCCCGCGGCTGGTCGTGGTGGTGGATGAGTTCCGCGCGATGGCCGATGCCCATCCCGACCAGCTCGACGCACTCGTGCGGCTGGCGGCCCAGGGCCGCTCCCTCGGTATCCACCTCGTGCTGGCCACCCAGCGACCCGGCGGCGCCATCACCCCCGACATGCGCGCCAACCTCACCGCGCGGCTCTGCCTGCGGGTGCTGGAGGAGTCGGACGCCCTGGACGCCATCGGCGAGACGGCACCCGCGAGGTTGCCCCGCACTCCCGGCCGGGCGGTGCTGCGCACCGATGAACGCCAGCTGCTGCAGGCGGCGTGGTGCGGACCGGCGGCGCAACGCTGGCTGCCCGCACGCATCGCCGTGCTCAACGCCGCCGCGGACGAGCTCGCCCGGCACCGCCCCGGCGGGGCCGAGCCGCGCTCCCCATGGGCTCCCCCGTTGCCGCGGCGATGCACGACGGGGGAGATCACCTCACCCGCCCAGGCCCCGGCCCAGGCGCGGTTCGCGCTGCCCATCGCCCGGACCGACCTTCCGCAGGAGCAGCGCCTGGGCACCTGGCACTGGCCCGGTGGCACGATGCTCGTCTCGGGACCCTCCGGCACCGGGCGCTCCACCACCGTGCGCACCGTGCTCGAGGCCGCGGCGCGCGCAGGCTGGGTGACCCACGTCATCGGCGAGGGGGCCCCGACCTGGCCAGGTGCGCAGGCTCCGGGTGCCGGGACGTGGTGCGACCCCCTCGATGTGCGCCGGGTGCGCCGCCTGCTCAGCGGCCTCTCCCACGGCACCGGCCCGGCGCTGGTGGCCATCGACGACGTCGACGCCGTCCTCGGGGCACTGGAGGAGTCCGGCGCCCCCGGTGAGGGCGCCGAGCTGGTGGGAGGCCTGCTCCGGCGCTCACGCCGGCTCGACCTGGACCTGCTGCTCACCGCACCCGCCCCCGCGCATCGCTGGGCCCAGGCGGTGGACCGCCATCTGGTGCTGTGCCCCCGCGACCGCGCCGACGCCGTGATGGCGGGAGTGCCGGGCGAGCTCGTGGGCTCCGGCTGGCCGCCCGGGCGTGGGGTGCTGGTCGACCGCGGCGCCGCGGTCACGATGCAGGTGGCCCTCGCCGAACCCGACGCCGGCGCCTGGCCCACCCCGGCGCACCCACCCTGGCGGGTGCGCGCGCTCCCCGACCGGGTGCACCTCGGCGCCGGTGCCGGTGACGGTGCCGGTGACGAAGCAGCCGCCACCGGGGCGGTGAGGCTGGGTCGTGGGGGTGACGACGCGGCACTCGTGCGCTGCCGGCCGCGGTCCGGGCACGTCTGGCTGATCGCCGGACCACCGGGTTCCGGTCGCAGCACGACGCTGGCCACGATCGGCGAGCAGCTGCGCGAGAGCGGCTGGGTGGTGCTCGGACCCGAGGGCCCGCCACCCACCGCCGCCGATCCTCCGGCCCCGGCGCCGGTGGCCGTCCTCATCGACGACGCCGATCGCCTTCCCGCAACCCGCATGCCACCGGCCGCCGGGGGCCCGGACATCCTCCTCGTGGCTACCACCGGGCCCGACGGCGCCCTCACCGCCGCGCACCCGCTCGGCGCACGGCTGCGGGACGCCGATCTGACCCTCGTGCTCGGCGGCGGGCCGGTGGGCCACCTCCAGTCAGCGCTGCTGCGCCCGCATCAGGAGCCCGACGGACCGCCCGGACGCGCGGTGCTGATGCACCGCGGGCACCTCATGGCGCTGCAGGTGGGGCTGACCACGCCCGGCGGACGGGCCGCGACTCCTGGCTCAGAGGACGGCGTCAGGGGCGCCGGTCCCGGAGGTGGCCGCACGCGAGTCGGGATGCAGCAGGCAGATCGTCACGGTCACGGCGGCGACGATCCCGGGCACCGTGAGCCACCACGGCAGCTGGGAGAACGAAGAGATCAGCACCGCGACCTGCAGCAGCTGCCAGGTGATGACCGGCCCCCGGCCCCAGCGCCGGCCCGCGCCCAGCGCGCGCACCGCCGCGAGGAGCAGCGCGGCGAAGAGAGCGAGCACCACGAGCACCCCCACATTGGCCCCGAGCAGGACGCCACCGGCCAGGGCTGAGGAGACCACACCGACGATGCCGACCAGCAGCAGCACCACCGCCTCGGCGAGGGCGAGCACCAGGGCGATCCACAGCGGGCCGGGGCGCGGCGGCGCGGCGTCGGTCTCGGTGTCGGGCACCGAACCAGCCTACGGGCTGTGACAGATCTCTCAGGCCCACCGCGGGGAAACTGTGACGTAACCCCTTGTGCACATGGGGTCCACATGTGAAAGTTGATGTCAGTTGAAAGTGCGCGTACGGCGCGAACCCCCACCCCTGTTCGGACCGGTTCAAGCGCGCCCGCACGCCTGGCGAAGGAGTATACGCATGGATTGGCGTCACGAAGCCGCGTGTCTGACCGAGGACCCGGAACTGTTCTTCCCGATCGGTAACACCGGTCCGGCCCTGCAGCAGATCGACGAGGCGAAGGCGGTCTGCCGTCGTTGTACCGTGGTCGACACCTGCCTGAAGTGGGCGATCGAGTCCGGGCAGGATGCCGGTGTCTGGGGCGGGATGTCCGAGGACGAGCGTCGCGCGCTCAAGCGCCGCACCGCTCGCGCTCGCCGCGCCAGCTGAGAGACCGCCGAGAACGGCCGGTCACCCGCACGGGTGGCCGGCCGTTCTCGCGTCCAGTGCTCGCTCAGGACTCGCGGGCCTCGCCCAGCTGCGCCTTGAGGATGACGGCCGTGCCCCCGGTGGGGACGGGCTCCCAGGTGATCGAACCGTCGAGCTCGGTGGCCACGAGGGTCCGGACGATCTGGGTCCCGAGACCGTTCATCGCGATCTCGGACTCCATCCCCCGCCCGTCGTCGGCCACCCGCACCTCGAGTTCGTTGCCCGACCGGTAGGCGTCGATGGTGACCGTGCCGCCGATGCCGGCCAGGCCGTGCTCGACGGCGTTCGTCACCAGCTCGGTGAGCACCACGGCCAGAGCCGTGGCGTCGGTGGCCGGCACGCGCCCGAAGGTGCCGTTGCGCACCGTCTTCACCTGGGTCTCCCCCGAGGCGACGTCGGCCGCCAGGCGCAGGGTCCGGCCGAACACCTCGTCGAAGTCGACGATCTCGTCGATGGTCTGTGAGAGCGCCTCGTGCACGGTCGCGATGGTGGCCACGCGCCGCATCGCCTCCTCCAGCGCCGAGCGCGCGTCGGTGGAGTCGGTGCGCCGGGCCTGCAGCCGCAGCAGTGCCGCCACCGTCTGGAGGTTGTTCTTCACGCGGTGGTGGATCTCGCGAATGGTCGCGTCCTTGGTGAGCAGCTCGCGTTCGCGTCGCCGGAGCTCGGAGACGTCCCGCACGAGCAGCACGGCACCCACCCGCTGCCCGTACTCGGTCACCGGCAGCGCCCGCAGGGAGAGGCTGACCCCGCGGGCCTCCATCTCGGTGCGCCACGCGGCCCGTCCCATCACCACCAGCGGCAACGACTCGTCGACGGGAGAGTTGACCTCGACCAGCGGCGTGACCACCTCGGCGAGTGTGCGCCCCACGATCTCGTCGGTGACTCCGAGCCGGTGGAAGGCGCTCAGGGCGTTCGGGCTGCCGTAGAGCACCTCTCCCTCGCTGTTGAGCCGGACCAGACCGTCGCCGACGCGGGGCGCGCCCCGTCGGGGGCCGGTCGCGGCGTTCGCCAGCGGGAACTCGCCGCGCGCGATCATGCCGCACAGCTCGTCCGCGGACTCGACGTAGTTGAGCTCCAGCCGGCTCGGGGTCCGGCTCGCGCCCAGGTAGGTCTCGCGGGCGATCACCGCCAGGGTGCGGCCTGCCCGCACCACCGGGATGGTCTCCTCCCGGATCGCGAAGGTGCCGTTCCAACGGGCCTCGCGGGCACGGTTGACCGCTTGTGCGCCACGTGCGTGGCGCAGCGTCTCGCGCAGGCCTGCCGGGGCACGCTGGCCGACGACGTCGTCATGGTGGACCGTGGCACCGGTCGAGGGCCGGGCGTGGGCAACCGCGATGAAGTCCTCGTCCGTCGTCGGCAACCACAGCACCAGGTCGGCGAACGCCAGGTCCGAGATCACCTGCCAGTCCCCGACGAGCAGGTGGAGCCATTCGGCATCCTGCATGGCCAGGTCACTGTGCTGATCGATCAGCTCACCCATCGTGGACACGGGCACCACCTTACGGCCGCGGCGGGGAGGGTCCTGACGACCCGGCAGCGGCCACCGCCGGTCAGCGACGCAGCGCCTTGCGGGCGAGAGTGTTGCCCAGCCACTGCACGGCGTGCACGATCACGATGATGATGAGCACCACCACCGCGGTGACCGCCCAGTCGAACTGGCGGTAGCCCTCCACGATCGCGACGTCACCGAGACCACCGGCACCGAGGTATCCGGCGATCGCGGACGCGTCCAGCACGGCGACGAAGAGGAAGGTGAAGCCCAGGATCAGGGGGGCCAGTGCCTCGGGGACCAGCACGGTGCGGATGATCCGCCAGGGACCGGCGCCCATCGCCCGCGCGGCCTCGACCACGCCCGGATCGATGCCGAGCAGGTTCTGCTCCACGAGCCGGGCGAAGACGAACGTGGCCATGAAGGCGAGCGCGAAGGTGAAGGGCTCGATGCCGATGGTGCTCCCCGTGACGAGCCGGTTCAGCGGGCCGATCGCGACGAGGAAGATGATGAACGGGATCGGGCGCACGATGTTGACCGCCACATTCAGCACGCCGAAGCCGATCCGGTTCGCCAGCAGGTTGCCGGGGCGGAACAGGTACAGGCCCAGGCCGATCGCCAGACCGCACAGCCCGCCCACGGCCATGGCGATGAGCACCATGAAGGCCGTCTCACCGGCCGCGTCGATCAGCAGCGGGCCGAGCCGCTCCCAGTCCATCAGCTGCTCCTTCCCGTCCGCGCGGCAGCGGCCATGGAGGGATCCTCGTGCGGATCAGCGGCCGTACCCAGGTCGACCACATCGGTGAACGCCCGCAGCGCCGTCAGCCCCTGCTGGACGCGAACCGGCTCACCCGTGAGCTCCAGCGTGAGCGAGCCGTACGGGCGCCGCGCGACCTCGGTGATCCCGCCGAAGACCACGATGGACTCGACCCCCGCGTCCCGGAGCACCTCGTTCATGGTGGCCGTGGAGTGCCCGGCGTCATCGACGCCCACGGTGACCAACCGGCCCGGGTGGCGCTCCCGCAACCGTTCCAGGACATCCGCGGCCGGGCGGTCCTTGAGGGCGGATGCGACGAATCTGCGGGTCACCGGGTGGCGTGGCGCCGAGAAAACCCGGTAGGTCTCGTCCAGCTCGACCACGCGCCCGTGCTCCATCACGGCCACGCGGTCGCACAGCGAGCGCACCACGTCCATCTCATGAGTGATCACCACGACCGTGATGCCCAGCTCACTGTTGACCCGCCGCAGCAGCGCCAGCACGTCCTGGGTCGTCTCCGGGTCGAGCGCGCTGGTGCACTCGTCGGCGAGCAGGATGCGGGGGTTGGTGGCCAGCGCGCGTGCGATCCCGACCCGCTGCTTCTGCCCGCCCGAGAGCGTGGACGGGTAGGCGCCGGCCTTGTCGGAGATCCCCACGAACTCCAGCAGCTCGGCCACCCGGGACGCGCGCGCCTCCCGGGACCATCCCGCCACCTCAAGCGGATAGGCCACGTTCCTCGCCACGGTGCGCGAGCCGAGCAGGTTGAACTGCTGGAAGATCATCCCGATGCCGGCGCGTACCTGCCGCAGCCGGGCCTCGGTCAGCGTGGTCAGGTCCACACCGTCGACCACCACCGACCCCGAGGTCGCCGGTTCGAGGGCGTTGATGAGGCGGACGAGGGTGCTCTTGCCCGCACCGGAGTAGCCGATCACCCCGAAGATCTCCCCCGCCGCGATGTCGAGGGAGACGGCGTCCACCGCGCGGACGTCGCCGGAGCGGGCGGCGAACACCTTGCTCGCCTCCCGCACGGTGATGATCGGGTCAGTCATGGCTCTCCTCCGGTCCGGTCCTGCGGGCTACTGCGAGAAGTCGCTCTCGATCCCCTCGAGGATCTCCTGCAGCTCCTCGGCCGGGTTGTTCACGAACACGGCGCTCTCGCCGGAGGACTCGAAGGCCGCCTCCTCCACCTCGGGTGAGTGGTAGAGCTCGGCGAGCTGGGCGAACGTCTCGTTGTCCGCCTCCTCGGCGCCGGCGACCCAGATGTTGATGTAGGGCGCGGCCGCGTCCGAGGCCGGGTCGTCGGAGAAGATCGCGTCCTCGGCCACGAGGCCGGCGTCGGCCACGAAGTCGTTGTTGATGATCGAGGCGGCCACGTCCTGCAGTGCCAGCGCCGTCTGGGCGGCGTCGACCGGGGTCACGGTGACCCTCGAGTCCTCGGCGATGATGTCGGCCGGCGTCGAGAAGGCACTGCCGCCATCCTCCAGCGCGAGCAGGCCGGCCTCCTGCAGCACCAGCAGGGCGCGGGCCTGGTTGGTCTCGTCGTTCGGGATGGCGATCTCGCCACCGTCGGGGATCTCCTCCACGCTGCCGTGCTCGAGGGAGAACAGGCTCAGCGGGTACACGGCGGTCGCGGCGATCGGGGTGAGGTCGCTGCCGGTGTTGACGTTGTACTTGGCGAGGAACTGCAGGTGCTGGAACTGGTTGAGGTCCAGCTCGCCGTCGCTCAAGCCCTGGTTCGGCAGCTGGTAGTCGGAGAAGTTCTCGATCTCGACCACGATCCCCTCCTCGGCGGCGGCCTCTTCGAAGACCTGCCACTGCGGTTCGGAGGAGTTGACCACGCCGATGCGGATGGGGTCCTCCTCGGTGCCGGCGGATGCGCCGTCGGCGGCGGCGCCACACGAGGCGAGGGCGAGGGCGGACGTGGTGGCCAGGGCCAGGACGCCGAGGTGACGGCGGGAGAGGAGAGTGGACATGGGTGTTCCTTCCGGGTGGGGCGAGCGGATGGGCGCACGCGAGGGCATGAGGTGAGCACGACCCCGTCGGGGCGGCAGGGGTTCTCCGGCAGCGAGGCTGCTAGCGGTGGTCAGCCGCGCATTCGCCCGGCGGCACGGACAGCCGGGACTCGGGCGGTGCGGGAGGACATCGTCATGGCCACATCCTCGCCACCCGGGGCGGGGCGAGCCCAATCGAGGGGACGCGCGTCCACACTCTGGACGCGCCGCCTCAGATCGACCGGCTGAGGCTCCGGCGCAGCAGCAACGACCCGAGCAGCAGGGCTCCGGCGGCGAAGCCGGCGAGAACGCCCAGGTGCGGGAGGATCTCCACGAGCCCGGCGTCATGGCGTTGCACCTCGGCGAACGCGCGGTATCCCCACCCGTGCGGGGTGAAGGAACTGACGGTGCGCAGCGTGTCGGGGAAGAGCTCCTGCGGGAACATGCACCCGCCGAGCGCGGCCAGCACGAGTGAGAGACCCACGCCCAGGCCGCTGGCAGCCCCCTCGTTGTCGAGCACGGAGCCGATGACCATCGCACAGCCGGCCGCCACCGCCGCGAACACCGCCAGCAGCACCAGCGCGACCGGGAGGTTACCCCAGGTGACGCCGAACAACAGTGTGGTCCCGGCCATCACGTAAGCGCCCTGGAAGAAGGCGATCGTCCACCGGCCGAGCGCCTGACCGGCCACGACGCTCGCCGCGGAGACCGGTGCCGCGAGGGTACGAGCGATCACCCCGTGGCGGCGCGCGTCGATGAGGGTGGCCGAACCGGCCAGGGCCGCCAGGAAGACGAACAGGAGCACCTGGGAGGCCGCTCCGACATCGAACCCGGTGGCACCGGCGAAGGCCTGACTCACCCCGGACACGTCGACCACGTCCACCTCGAGCGGCGCCACGTCCTGGTCGGCCTGTTCCAGCGCCCGGGCCGCCGCCTCCGGCGACGCCCCCGCCTCCTCCAGGGCAGCGAGCTGGGCCCGTCCGGTGGCAAGGGAGGCCAGCGCCGTCTGCACCTGTTGGGCCGTGGTCTGCGCACCGTTCGTGGACGCCTGGATCAGCTCCAGCTCGACCGACCCGCCACCGTCGTAGGCGGCCACGTCCTCGGCGGTGAGGATCAGCGCGACGTCGGCCCGGCCGCGGGCGAGCGTCTCGGCGGCGGCCTCCTCCTCGGCCGGGTCCACGACCACGCCCGAATCGCCGAGCGCCTCCTGCAGATCCTGCCCGAGCGTGGTCCCGGACTCGGTGAGGAGCACCCGGCCACTGCTTCCGCCGCCGCCGAACTGGGCGCCGATGACCACGACCAGCAGCAGTGGGAAGATGAAGGTGAAGAAGATGTTGGAGCGGTCGCGCAGGTACCGGCGCAGCTCCACCCCGGCGATCGCACCGATGACGCTCATCGCCCGGCCCCCCGATCGGGGACCACGCGCGAGATCAGCAGGCACACCGCGGCGAACGCGAGCAGCATCAGCACCGGGGTGGCCAGGTCGGTGACCGAGCCGCCCCCGGCGGTGATGCCCAGCCCCCGGGTGAGGGCGGCGATCGGGTTGGCGTCCAGCACCGCGCCGAGCGCGCCGCTCGCGGCGATGGGGAAGAACGCGCCGCCGGACATGCCGAGCACGAGCGCGAGGATCGTCTGCACGATGTTCGCCTGCTCGGCGGTGCGGGCCAGCCGCACCACGATGAAGGTCAGTGACGTGGCGGCCGCCACCGCACAGCACACCAGCAGTGCGACGGCCGGCACGGCACCGAAGGAGACCCCGAACAGCAGTGACCCGGCCGCCAGCAGGATCGAGGTGGCGAGGACCCCGAGCACGAAGGCGGCCAGCGCCTTGGCGAGCACGATCGACCCCGGCAGGATGGGCATGGACCTCAGCCGGGCGAGCGTGCCGTTCTCCCGCTCGGCCACCATCGAGAGCACGCCGAAGCCCACCGTGAACATGAGGAACAGACCCGCCTGCCCGGCGATCAGCGCGCCGCCTGCGCTGAGTTGTTCGTCCGAGACCACCCCAGGGCGGGTGGTGATCGAGCCGGCGGCGTCCAGCTCCCGCTGGGCCAGCTCGGCGGCCACCTGCGCATCGAGACCGGCCCCGGCCGCGGCGGCGGCCGTGACCGAACGCGAACGCAGGTCTGCGAGCAGGCCGTCGGTGGCGGCGATCAGGATGCTCGTCGACAGGCCCGCCCCGTCACCGGTCACCATCCGCACCTCGTGCTGCTCGCCCGCGCGCAGGTCCTCGGTCAGCCCGGGCGGGATGATGAGCCCGACGTCGGCCTCCCCCGCGTCGACGGCGGCACGGGGGTCGGCGTGATCGGTGGCGGTCACCGAGAACGCGCTCAGGCCGGTGAGGCCGGAGACGACCACCCCGGCCGTCTCGTCCTCGGCGTCCACCGAGACCGCCATGACCACAGATTCGAGCTCGACGTCGTCCGACCCGGCCGGGATGACCAGGTTCAGCACGGTCATCAGGGCCAGCGGTACGGCGATGGAGAAGATCAGCACGGACTTGTCACGCAGACGCTGTTGCAGGTCCTTGACCAGGATCGTCCAGACGGCTCGCATCGCTCAGTCCCGCAGGGCCTTGCCGGTCAGGTGTAGGAACACCTGCTCCAGGTCCGGCCGGGTGACCTCCACGTCCGCCAGTTCGAGCGAGGTACCGGCGGCCGTGACGATGGCCGCCAGCACGGAGGGGGCATCGGTGGCGGTGACCACGAGCTCGCCTCCGCTGACCTCCGCGCGTTCCACCCCGGCGACCCGGGCGATCTCGGTGGCGGCTGCGTCCAGGTCGCCCGAGCCGGTCATCCGCACCTGGTCGCGGGATCCGAGCAGGCGGACGAGCTGGGAGCGGGTGCCGCAGGCCTGGATCCGGCCCGAGTCGATGATGGCGATACGGTCACAGAGGCGTTCCGCCTCCTCCATGTAGTGGGTCGTGTACAGCACCGACATCCCCTCCCCGGAGAGGGCCTCCACCGATTCGAGGATGGCGTTGCGCGACTGGGGATCCACCCCGACGGTCGGCTCGTCCAGGATCAGCAGCGAGGGTCGGTGCAGCAGTCCGACCGCGATGTTGAGCCGCCGCTTCATGCCCCCGGAGTACTCCTTCACCGGGTCCTTGGCCCGGTCGGCGAGACCGACCACGTCCAGGACCTCGTCCACGCGCCGGGCCAGTTCCGCACCGCGCAGACCCTGCAGGCGTGCGAAATAGCGCAGGTTCTCCCGGCCCCTCAGGTCGGGGTAGAGGGCGAGGTCCTGCGGGACCAGTCCGATGTGGCGCTTGACTGCGACGGCGGAGGGCACCATGCGTTCGCCCGCCACCTCGATCGTGCCACCGTCCGGCGGGAGCAGCCCGGCGATCATGGTGATCGTGGTCGTCTTGCCGGCACCGTTGGGGCCGAGCAACCCGAACGTCTCCCCCGGTTGGATCCGGAGGGACACCCCGTCGACCGCCGTGAGGTCGCCGAAGCTGCGGCGGACGTCGGTGACCACCAGCACGTCATCGGCGACCGCCGTGGTCGCGCCGTGCTGACTATCCGGATCCGCGCTCATGACCGGCCTCCCTCGTCATCCTCCGCCGGTGACACCTTAGTGTGCTCCGCCGGCCCCCGCACCGACCCCTCGGCCCGGCGCTCAGCGCACGTACCGCGAGGCTGGCGGCGGGTCACCGGCGACGTCCCAGCGGGTGCCCGTGGCCGTCATCGCGTCCCGGATGACCGCCCGGCGGCGCACCGACTCCTTCGCCGCGGCGCCGAGGGCGTCCGGGTCGAACTGGTCCAGCAGCAGCTCGTGCAGGCGCGCGACCTGGCCGGACCAGCCGGGATCGGCGGAAAGGTCATGCCGTTCGTGCGGATCGGCCGCGAGATCGAAGAGCTGCTGGTCCTGGCCGTGGACGTAGACGTAGACGTAGACGTACTTGAGCGTGCCGGAGCGCACCATGTATCCCGAGGCGTGCACCTTCTCCACGTAATACTCGGACTAGACGGCCTCGCGGTCCCACGCCTCGCCGTCCAGCAACGGCACCAGGCTCCGCCCGTGCATCGGGGGGCGGCCGGCCGTCGGGACCTGGGCCAGGTCGAGGATGGTCGGTGCCAGGTCGACGAGGGTGACCTGCTCGGCCCGCCGCCGCCCCGGGCTGCGCTCACCGGGGCGGGTGATGAGCAGTGGCACGCGCACCGACCACTCGTAGAAGCAGCGCTTCTGCACCATCCGGCGCTCGCCGAGCATCTCACCGTGGTCGGAGGTCACCATCACCACGAGTTGAGCCGCTCGGCGAACCCGTGCCGCTGGTCGGGTCCGACGAAGTGCATCTTGCCGGTGAGTGCCGTGCGGTAGCCGGCCACGTCGAGGTGATGGGCGAAGGTGCGGCGGTCGGCGGGGAAGAGCGCGGCGTTGTCATAGCAGCCGAAGGAGGAGGCGTGCTCGCCGGTCATGAACGCCGCCCGCGCCGGTGCGCACAGCGGGTCGGGGGCATAGGCGGCGTCGAAGGCCACTCCGCGTGCGGCCAGCCGGTCCAGATTCGGCGTGCGGACCACGGTGTCGCCGTAGGGGCCGGTGAGGAACGGAACGAGCTGGTCGGCCATGATCACGAGGATGTTCGGTCGCTGAGCGTGCGGTGCTGGTGTCTCGGAGGCCACGATGCCCTTCCCGGTCGTCGACATGGGATCGTTCTCAGGTGAGGCCATGGTGACCGACCACCATGTCCGGCTGCACGTGCCGCGGTGCGAACGGCCGGGCGGATACGCTCACGGCGTGCCCCATCCAGCGCTGACCGATCTGCACGCCCTCCTTGAGCGGGTGCGGGCAGGCCGGTTCGAACCACTCGGGGGCCCGCACGCCGACGACGCCCACTTGGCGGCCACCTTCCGGCGCGCAGCCGTGCTCGCACTGTTCACCCCCGCCTCAAGGAGCGGGGCCGCGGCGCCCGGCGTCGACCTCTTCCTCGTGCAGCGGTCCCCGGCGCTGCGCCATCACCCCGGCCAGATCGCGCTCCCCGGCGGCCGGATCGAGCCGGGCGACGACGGGCCTGCAGGGGCAGCGCTGCGCGAGACCCAGGAGGAGACCGGGATTGCCCCGGACGCCGTCGCGGTACTCGGCCGGCTCCCGCAGGTCCTGGTCCCGGTGAGCGGCTTCGCCGTCGTGCCCCACCTGGGGTGGGCCGAGGCCGTGGCCCCGACCACGCCGAGCGCCGACGGCGAGGTGCTGCACACCCTGCGGGTCCCGGTGGCGGAGCTGCTGCGACCCGCTGCCCGGGCGACCGTGCTGCTCGCCGGGCACCGTTCGGCCGGATTCCGCGTGCCGAGCGGGTGGGTCTGGGGCTTTACCGGGAACCTGCTCGACCACCTGTTCACCCAGATCGGCTGGACGCTGCCGTGGGACCGCAGCGTCGAGCACGCGATGTCCTGGGATGAGGCGCGGGGCGCCCAACTGCTCGGTGACGACTGACCCGGTCGCTCAGCGGCGGTCGAACTCCGGCGCTGCGGAGTCCGGCCCGCGGCCGTGCTCGAGATGGCCGAACCGGTGCCTCGTCTGGCTGATCGCCTGCTCGCGCAGCAGGGTGAGCAGTTCACGCCGGCCGGAGGCGAGGACCTCCCCGTGCAGCAGGATCGCCTCGGATGCCGCCGAGGCCGCCGCCCGGACCAGGCCGGGCTCGATGCCGATGACCCGGACCCGGCCGCTCACCTGGCCCTGCTCCACCCGCGTCTCGAAGTCCTCGTCGCTCTCGCTCGACCAGCCCCACCCGACGGCGTCCGGGCCCACCCGGGCCTCGACCACCGCCGCGACCTCGGGGTGCATCGAGACCTCGGCCGGGACACCGGCGCACGCGGCAGCCAGCACCATCCGGGCGATCTCCACCGGGACGGCACCGGCACTCGCCCGCACGGTCAGGCCCGGCACGGGGCGGTAGCGCAGCAGGTTCGCCTCACACGTCAGCCCGGTGGGGTCGCTCTCGCGGCTGTAGATCTCATCGCGCGCCGCGCCGTCGCTGAGGGCCGAGACCCACAGCCACTCCTCCTCCGCGGGGTCCTCGGCCAGGCGCCGGACCGCCTCCAGGTGCGCGCGCACCCGCCGGCCCACGGCGCCCTCACCCCACGGGCGCTGGACCGTCGACCAGGTGCCGAGCTGGGCCACGTAGTTCGGCCCGCCTGCCTTCGCCCCCGGGCCCACCGAGGAGCGCTTCCAGCCGCCGAACGGCTGACGCCGGACGATCGCGCCGGTGGTGTGACGGTTGACGTAGGCGTTGCCGACCTCGACATGGGCCAGCCAGTGCCGGATCTCGTCCTCGTCGAGGCTGTGCAGACCGCCGGTGAGGCCGAAGGCGGGCGCGTTCTGCCACTCGATGGCCTGCTCGAGCGAGTCGGCCACCATGATGCCCAGGACCGGCCCGAAGTACTCGGTCAGGTGGAACGGCGAGCCCGGTCGCACGCCGGTCTTGATGCCGGGCGAGAAGAGCCTTCCCTCGTCATCGCGCCGGCGGGGCTCCAGCAGCCAGGACTCCCCCGGCTCGAGCCTGGTCAGCGCCTCCGCCAGCTTGCCCTCGGGGGCAGCGATGAGCGGTCCCATGGCCGTGCCGAGGTCCTCGGGCCGGCCCACCCGCAGCGACCCGACAGCGTCGAGGAGCTGGCGGTGGAACCTCTCCGAACGGGCCATCGACCCGACCAGGATGAGCAACGACGCCGCCGAGCATTTCTGACCGGCGTGACCGAAGGCCGAGCGCAGCACGTCGGAGACGGCGAGATCGACATCGGCGCTCGCAGTCACCACGAGGGCGTTCTTCCCGCTCGTCTCGGCGAGCACGCCCGAACCGGCCGGCCGGTCACTGCGCCACCGGGTGAACAGCTGTGCCGTCTCGTGGCTCCCGGTGAGGATCACCCGGTCCACGTCCGGATGGGCCACCAGCTGCCGGCCGGTGGCCGCCTCGTCGGTGCGCACGACCTGCACCAGCTCATCCGGCACCCGGTGGGCGGCGAAGGCGGCGTGCACGGCCTCCACCACCAGCTCGGCGCACCCGGGCACCTGCGGCGCGGGCTTGAGGATCGCTGCCGCCCCGGCCGCCAGGGCGGCGAGCACGCCGCCCGCCGGGATCGCGATCGGGAAGTTCCAGGGCGGGGTGACCAGCACGAGCCGGTCCGGGGTGAAAGTCAGCCCCTCGAGGTCGGCGAGCTCGTCCAGGCCCTGCGCCCGGTCGGCGTAGTAGCGCGCGAAGTCGATCGCCTCGGACACCTCGGGGTCGGACTCGGCGACCGTCTTACCCCCTTCGTGCGCCGCCTGCGTCACCAGCGCCGGGCGGCGCGCCTCGAGCTCGTCGGCGATCGAGCGCAGCACCGCGGCACGCTCGCCGGTGCCACGCGCTGCCCAGTCCGGTTGGGCGAGCAGCGCCCGCGCGGCGGTCTCCTCGACCGCGCCGGCCGAGACGAGCTCGGGGGAGGTCAGCTCGCGCGCGGGAGCGCTGACCCACTCCCGTGCCGCACGGCGGACCTCGGCGGAGGACGGGTCGGAGTCACTCGTGTTGACGAAGGCGGGACCGGCGGGAGGCCGTGGGCCAGCGCGCCCGGACGAGCCGTCGACCGTGGGCGAGTCCCGGACCGCCGCGCGGAAGCGACTCTCCTGCCCTGCCATCGCGGCGGGCTCAGCGTCGGCGAGGATCGCCCGCAGGAAGTTCTCGGGCTCGGCGTTCTCCTCCAGCCTCCGCACGAGGTAGGAGACCGCGACGTCGAAGTCCTGCGCGGCCACCACCGGGGTGTAGAGGATGAGCGGCCGCTGGGAGCAGACGTCCCGGGCGACCGCCCGCGCCTGGGCCGGGGCCATGCCCTGCAGCATCTCCACATCGAGGGCGTGCTCGACCCCGCGGCTGCTGGCCAGGTGATGTGCGAGCGCGAGGTCGAAGAGGTTGTGGGAGGCGACCCCGGTGCGCACGGCGCCGGCGACATCCGGGTGCAGGAGCCTGTCCATCATCCGCACGTAGGCGGCGTCCACCTCGGCCTTGGACGCGTACGGCGCCTGCACCCAGCCGTGCAGTTCTGCCTCCACCCGTTCCATCGCCAGGTTGGCGCCCTTGACCAGGCGGATCTTGATCGGGGCGCCACCGGCCGCCCGCCGCCGTCGCGCGAACGCGATCAGCCGCTCCATCGCCTCCTGCGACTCGGGCACATAGGCCTGCAGCGCCAGTCCCATCTCCAGGCCGCGGAACTCCGGCTCGCCGCAGATGGCCTCGAACACCGCCACCGTCAGATCGAGGTGGCGGTGTTCCTCCATGTCGAGGTTGACGAACGCCGCCGGACTCGTGCGCGCCGCCGTGCGGTACAGGGGCCGGAGGCGATCCACCACCCGGGCCACCGCCGCCTCGGTGTCCCAGGTGCTCAGCTGGGAGACCAGCGAGGAGACCTTGACGGAGACGTGGTCGACGTCGTCACGCTCGAGGAGCTGGCGCGTCCGGGCGGCCCGGGTGCTGGCCTCCTGCTCACCCAGGACGGCCTCGCCGAGCAGGTTGATGTTGGAGCGCCGGCCGTGGGCCCGCGCCTGGGCGAGGTGATGGGCCAGTGCCGGATCCGAGGCGTCGACCACCAGATGGCCGACGAGCTGGCGCAGCCGGTGCCGGGCCAGGGGCACCACCATCGAGGGAGCCAGCGGAGCCATCGCCGATCCCAGGCCGAGCATCGCGCGGTCGGGACCGGACAGGAACCCGCTGGCCGCCTCGGTGGAGAGCCGCGCGAGCTCGCGGGCGGCGACGACCGGATCCTCGGGCCGGGCCACGCGGTCGACGAAGCGCACCGCGAGATCCAGCCCGCGGGGGTCGCCGACCAGGGCGGCGAGACGGGCCGAGGTGCGGCTCTCGCTCGAGGAGCTGCGCTGGGAGGCGGCATCGGCCCACCGGTGCGCCAGCTCCACGGCAGGGTCCACGAGGGATGTCACGTCAGCCACGCTCATTGATCCATCCTGCGTCCCCACGCCCCTGATCGTCTCCCCGAATCGCCACCAGCATCCGCCCCCATCATCCATCACGCACGAGGACTCGTCCGAACGGGCGCGCACGCCCGCGGCGACGAGCCGGCCGGTCGATGACATGATCGACGTCATGGCAGACGAGCAGGCGGGACTGAGCGCCGCACGCACCGGCCCCCGCTCCTACGTGGCTCGCAACGCGCGAGGAGGCGAGGTCCGGGTGGGCAGCTCGCAGGACGAGGGGGCGTTCACCCCCGGCGAACTGCTCGCCCTGGCGCTGGCCACCTGCACCCTGATGAGCGCCGAGTGGCCGTTGAGCCGGCGGCTCGGCGAGGACTTCGCGGCCACGGCGACCGTGACCACCCGCAAGGATGCGCAGGCGAACCGGTACGTGGCGGCCGCGGTGGAGCTGGCCCTCGACACCTCCGGGCTGACCGGGACCCAGCGCGAGGAGCTCAGCCGGGTCCTCGAGCGCGCCGCCGCGTCGGCGTGCACCGTCGGCCGTACCCTCGAAGCCGGACTGCCCCACCGGATGAGCATCGGCCACCAGCCGGACGCACCCTAAGGAGAGACCATGGCCCTCCAGCTCGACTCGTTCATCGATGCGGTCGCCACGCTGCCCTCGGCCCAGGTGCGCCGGTATGTCGACGGCCTGCGCGCCTCCCACCCGGACGCCGGGCCCCAGGAACTGATCGCGCTGATGAAGCGGCGGTACCTGTTCGCCGTGAGCACCTCCGGCGGTGCCGTGGGGGCGGTCGCTGCCTTCCCGGTGGTCGGCACCGGGGTGGCCCTGGCCCTCACCGCCGGTCAGGTCGCCACGTTCGTCGGCGCCTCGGCCGCCCTCTGCCTGGCCGTGGCGGACGTGCACGGGATCGCCACGGACGACGTCGCCCGCCGTCGCGCGCTGCTGCTCACCACGCTGCTGGGTGAGAACGGACCGGAGCTGCTCGAGGCCCAGCTGGGCCTGTCCACCGCGACCTGGGCACAGGTGCTGCTCACCAGGCTGCCGGTGGCGACCGTGAAGACGGTGAACAAGACGCTGCGGGGGCGGATGGCCAAGGCGGTGGTGACCAAGGGCAGCACGGTCATGCTCGGCCGGCTGATGCCCTTCGGCATCGGTGCGGCGATCGGTTTCGTCGGCGGGCGGGTGATGGGCAAGAGCCTCATCGAGGGCCTCGACGCGGCGTTCGGCCCGGCGCCGGCGCACTTCCTGCGCTCGGTCGAGCACTCCGCGCCGGCCCTCCAGGGCACGCAGGA
Organism: Ruania suaedae; assembly: GCF_021049265.1. Taxonomy (NCBI): domain Bacteria; kingdom Bacillati; phylum Actinomycetota; class Actinomycetes; order Micrococcales; family Ruaniaceae; genus Ruania; species Ruania suaedae. Next base: position 1,117,257 of record NZ_CP088018.1, on the reverse strand, counting down.
GGACCTGTTCGCCGACGCCGCCAGGCTCGCCGAGCGGGAACGGCCCCACTCCGACGGCAACCTAGACTGAGCCTGCGAGGAGGCGCCCGATGACCAGCACGCTCCACCCCCCAGACCGCCAGTACGAGGACCTGCTCGCCGAGGTGCTCACCCACGGCACCGCGAAGCCGGACCGGACCGGGACCGGGACCCGCTCCGTGTTCGCGCGCCAGCTGCGCTACGACCTCGGTGCGGGTTTCCCGCTGGTGACCACCAAGCGGGTGCACCTGCGCTCGGTGGTGCACGAGCTGCTGTGGTTCCTGCGCGGGGAGTCCAACGTCGCCTACCTGCGCGAGCACGGCGTGCGCATCTGGGACGAGTGGGCGGACGCCGATGGCGAGCTCGGCCCGGTCTACGGGGTGCAGTGGCGATCGTGGCCGACCCCCGGCGGCGGGCACATCGACCAGCTCGCCGGGGTGATGGCCCAGCTCCGCGAGCAGCCGCACTCGCGCCGCATGGTCGTCTCCGCCTGGAACGTGGCCGAGCTGGACACGATGGCCCTGGCCCCCTGCCATGCGCTGTTCCAGTTCTACGTGGCCGACGGGCGCCTGTCCTGCCAGCTCTACCAACGCAGCGCGGATCTGTTCCTCGGGGTGCCGTTCAACATCGCCTCCTACGCTCTGCTGACCCACATGGTGGCCCAGCAGAGCGGGCTGGAGCCGGGTGAGTTCATCTGGACCGGGGGTGACTGCCACATCTACGACAACCACGTCGAGCAGGTCGGCGAGCAGCTCGGCCGCACACCGTACCCGTTCCCGCAGCTGCGTCTGCAGCGCGCCGAGGACCTGTACTCCTACTCCTACGAGAACGTCGAGATCCTGGACTACGCCCATCACCCCGCCATCAAGGCGCCGGTGGCCGTGTGAGCCAGCCCGCATCGGCCCCGGCCAGGCTGGGCATGATCTGGGCGCAGGCTCACGACCGGGTGATCGGCGCCGACGGCGACCTGCCCTGGCACCTGCCCGAGGACCTGCGCCACTTCCGTGAGTCCACGGCCGGGCAGGCGGTGATCATGGGCCGCGGCCAGTGGGAGTCCCTGCCGGCGAGGTTTCGCCCGCTGCCCGGGCGTCGCAACATCGTCCTGACCCGCACGCCGGGCTACGAAGCGCCCGGCGCCGAGGTGGTCGGCGGGCTCGACGACGCCCTCGCCCTCGTCGCCGCCGAGGACGCCTGGATCTGCGGTGGCGGGCAGGTGTACACACAGGCGATCGAGTGTGCCGATCTGCTCGTGGTGACCGAGATCGACCTGGCCGTCGCCGGCGACACGTACGCGCCGGTGATCGGGCCCTCGTGGGTCCCTCAGCCCGGCCCGTGGCGCACCAGCCGCACCGGGATCCGGTTCCGCATCGTCAGCTACCGCCGCTGACATGAGGCTCGAGCGACCGGTCAGCGCCTCCACCCGTATCGTCGCGGTCGGGGTGCTCCTGGTGGCGGCCGTCATGGCGGCCTCCGTGGCCGGTTCCTGGGAGGTCACACCGAGATTCGACCCCGGTCCGGCCGAATCTGCGAGCCCGCCCTCGCCGCTGCCGACCGCGGACCTGCCGACCACCACCGCCTCCGAACCGCCGGTACCGGCCGAGGGTGGGACGACGCTGCCGGATCTGGGGTGGCTGCTGTGGGTCGGCGGCGGTGTGCTTGCCCTGGTGGTGCTCGCACTGCTGGTGCGTGCGGTGCTGTGGCTGCGCCGCCCGACACCGGAAGGGCCGGACCCCGCGGCCACCCTGGCGGGCACCGGACCGGCCGAGGCCGAGCCGGACATCCCGGTGCTCCACCGCGGCGCGCGGGCCGCTGCCCTGCACCTGGAGCGGATCGGCCCGCCCAGGGATGCGATCGTGGCGGCATGGCTGACGCTGGAGGAGGCTGCGCAGGCCTCCGGCGTCCGACGACGGCCGGCGCAGACCCCGACCGAGTTCACCGCCGCCGTGCTCACCCGGACCGGGACCGATGCGGACGGCGTGACGCGGTTGCTGCGGCTCTACCACGGGGCCCGCTTCTCCACCCGTGAGCCGGGCGCCGCGGAGGTCGCCGCGGCGATCGAGGCCCTCGAGGCCATCACCAGGAGCTGGCCGAGCGAGGCGGCTGACCCAGCCGGCCCGGAGCAGGCTCAGGACCGGAGCGGTCGATGAGCACCGACCGCCGGTCCCGCCCGATCCATCGCCTGTGGTGGTGCGTCGGCGCCGTGGCCTTCACGGCGGCGGCCTGGGCGATCGGCCTGGACCTTGCGCGGGCGCTGCTGCTGACCGGCGCGATCGCTGCCGCCGCACTGCTGGTGCAGTGGCTGGCCTTCGCCACCCACTCCCCCTGGCCGGTGCTGCCCTACGGACGTCGCGACGGTGCCCGTCGCGACGTCGCGAGCCTGACGTGGATGATGGAGTCCCGCGGACGGCTCTCCGAGACGGGGGCCCGCCGGCTGCACCGGGCGATCACCGCGACGCTCGCCCTCGCCGAGGAGAGGCCCGAGCAGTTCAGACAGCACGACCAGCACGGCCGGCGGCACCACGACCTCGCTCAGGAGATCTTCGGACCGGAGATCGCCCACTGGCTCGAGCGCCCCGACCAGGCCCCGCCCCCCACCCGGGCCGGGGCGCAGGCCGCCATCGCCGCGGCCGAGACGCTACTGCACCCCGACCCGAGAGGGACACGATGACCGTGACCGAGACCAGCCCGCTGCCGGTGTCCGAGGTGGCCCGCCTCGGTGAGGAGGTGCTCACGGAGGTGAGCAGCGCCGTCGTGGGCATGACCGGCCCCCTGCGCACCGCGCTGGCCACGATCCTGGCGGGAGGGCACGTGCTGTTCGAGGACGTGCCGGGACTGGGCAAGACCCTCGCGGCCCGGTGCCTCTCGCAGGCCCTCGGCCTGGACTTCTCCCGCCTGCAGTGCACCCCCGACCTCCTCCCCGCCGACATCACCGGCTCCTACGCCTACGACCCGGGCCAGGCGACGTTCACGTTCCGCGCCGGACCGGTCTTCACGGGCCTGTTCCTGGCGGACGAGATCAACCGCACCGCTCCGAAGACGCAGTCCGCGCTGCTGGAGGCGATGGCCGAGCGGCAGGTGACGGTGGAGGGCACCACCTTCCCGCTGCCCGCTCCCTTCCACGTGCTCGCCACCTCCAACCCGGTCGAGTACGAGGGCACCTATCCACTGCCCGAGGCGCAGCTCGACCGGTTCATGGTGCGGCTCGCGGTCGGTCATCTGCCGGCGCCGGACGAGGCGGACGTCCTCACCCGGCGCCTGGCGCGCCGCACCGAGCGCGCGGACGTGGCCCAGGTGGCCGCGTCGGACACCGTGCTGGCGATGCAGGCGGGCGTCGAGGCCGTCGACGTCGACCCGGACGTGGTGCGCTACTGCGTCGACCTCGCGGCCGCGACGCGCAGCCATCCGGCGGTGGAGGTCGGTGCCTCGCCGCGGGGCTCGCAGGCACTGGTGCTGGTGGCCCGCGCGCTGGCGGTGCTCGACGGGCGCGAGTTCGTGACGCCGGAGGACGTCAAGGCCGTGGCCGTGGCTGCGCTGGCACACCGGCTCACCCTCACCCCGGCCGCCTGGGCCGCCGCGACCTCCGGAGCCGACGTGGTCCGCGAGCTCCTGGACGAGGTCCCCGGGCCGGCGGCCACGGCGGTGGCCGGCCGGTCCGCGGGCGCGTGAGCCAGCGCAACGGCGGCGCCGGCGGGGTCGGCAGCGTCGGCCGTGCCGCCGAGCCGGGTCTGAGCACCGGCATCTCCGCGCTCACCTGCGCCGCCGCGGGTGGGCTCGCCCTGGTGCTGGGAGTGGTGGCCGGCCGCCCCGACGTCGCGGCGATCGGCGTGCCACTGCTGCTCACCTTCGCGTGGGGCTGGTTCACCGGTCCGGTGGCCGCCGGGCACGTGCGGGTCGAGCGCGGGAGCGGGCTGAACCAGCCGGGCAGCGTCGGCGGCCGGCTCGTCCTCGAGCCCCCGGCGGGCGCCGAGACCGTGCGGATCCGCGTCTCCTCCCCCGGGCACCGCGCGACCCAGGCGCTGCTGGCCGTGGACGGCCCCCGTGACGTCGCACTGGAGGTCGGCACAGCCCGCACGGGCATCAACCAGCTCTTCCGCGTCGACCACGTGACCGCCGGTTTCGATACGGTCACGCACACCCCGGTGCGCCAGGCCGGCCCCGTCGCCGTGGTGATCCATCCTGCCCGGCGCGAGCTGGCGGGGCTGCCCCTGCCGCCCCGGCTGCAGGGCCTGACCGGCCCGCACACGTCCCGGCGCGGCGGCGACGGTGACGACGTGCGCGACGTGCACCCCTTCGCCCCGGGCGACCGGTTGCGCCGCATCGACTGGCGGGTCAGCGCCCGCCGTTCCTACGATCCGCGTACCGGCACCCTGGACACCCTCTACACTCGGCGCACGTTCGCCACGGCGGATGCCACGGTGATGCTCGTGGTCGACTCCCGGGACGCCGTCGGGCCCGATGTGTCCACGTGGGGCGGGGGCCGGGTGGCCGCCGTCGACGAGGCGATCTCCCTCGACGTGGCCCGCGAGGCCGCCACCGCGGTGGCCCGGGCCGTGGTGGCGGCCGGTGACCGGGTCGGGTTGGACGATCTGGGGCTGCGCCGGCGGCCGGTGCCGCCGGCGGGCGGCCGGCGCCACCTGGACCGCATCACCAACCGGCTGGCCCGGATCGCCCCGGAGAGCTTCCCCTCCGCGCGGGTGCGCGCCCCGCAGGTGCCGTCGGCGGCGCTGGTGGTTCTGTTCTCCACCTTCCTCGACGACGAGGCCGCCCGGGTGGCCCAGCAGTGGCGCGCCCAGGCGCACCGCGTGATCGCGGTGGACACGCTCCCGGCGCTGCGCACCGACATGCTGGAGCCGAATGCGCTCGCGGCCTACCGGCTGGTCCGGCTGGAGCGCACGGTGCGGCTGGAACGCCTGCGGCGCTCCGACGTCGAGGTGGTGCGCTGGAGCGGCGGCCCGCCTGAGGGTGCGCAGATCGCCGCCGGGTGGCGCGTGCTGGCACGGCCGAGGCGGTGGCGCCGGTGAGCGAGCAGACCCGTGCCGGCGCCGTCGCCGAGTGGTTCGCAGCGGCCCGCGATCCCCGCGAGCGGCCCGACCCGGCGGTGCAGGTCCGGACCCGGCGCGCCGTACCGGCGTGGTCCGTGCGGGCGGCGGCGGCGATGGCGCTCCTCCTCGTCGGGGTGGTGATCGCCGACGGCGTCGGCACCCTGGTGCTGACCGGTGTCCTCGCTGTGGCGGTGCTCGCGGCGCCGCAGGGGCCGGTCCCCGCCGTGGTCGTGGTGGCGGCCGTGGTGCACCAGGTCACGCGCGCACCCGACGCCGCGACCCTCGTGGGCGCGCCGGAGATGGTGCGCACCGCCGTCGTGATCGGCGGCCTGCACCTGATGGCGCACCTGTGCCGGCGCGCCGCGGACCTGGCCCCGGGCGCGGCGATCGAGCTCGCCGCCCTGCGCCGCGGCGCCATCCCGGCGGCGGCGGCACAGGTGGTCGCCCAGATGTGCGGGCTGGTCGCCGCCGGCCGGCTCGAGGAGGGCACCGCCTGGCCCGCGGTGGCGGTGCTGGGGATCGGGTTGGTGTGCCTCGTGGCTGCAGGGCGCGGGATGCACCGGCGCGACCAGGCCGCGCTGGCGGCCAGGCGCTCCGGTTCCACGGTGCAGGACTCGTGGACCTGGTCGAGGCTGGAAGACTGAGCGCGAGAGTTCGCGGACGAGGACGTGTGATGACAGAACAGAACTGGGCCGGCTCCTACACCTACCGGGCGCGCAGCATCCACCGGCCGGACACGGTGGACGCGGTCCGCCGGATCGTGGCGCAGGTACCGAAGGTGCGGGCGCTGGGGTCGCGGCACTCCTTCCACGACCTGCCCGACAGCACGGGCGAGCTCATCAGCTTGGAGGCGCTGCCCCGCAGCGTGCGCCTGGACACCGAGAACCGCACGGTCACGGTCAGCGCGGGCACCCTGTACGGGGATCTGGCGACCGAGCTGCACCGGGCCGGATGGGCCCTGGGGGCGATGGCCTCCCTGCCGCACATCGCCGTGGCCGGGGCGATCGGGACCGGCACGCACGGCTCCGGTGACCGGGTCGGCAGCCTGGCCGCCGAGGTCACCGGACTGACCCTGATCGATCCGGACGGTGAGCTGCGCACCCTGGCCGCCGACGATCCGGACCTTCCGGGCGCCGTCGTGCACCTGGGCGCGCTCGGGGTGCTGACCGAGGTGACCCTCCGGATGGAGCCCACCTACGAGGTGGCCCAGTACGTCGTCGACGACGTGCCGTGGGAGTACGTGCTCACCGAGCTGGACGCGCTCACCTCGGCGGCGTACAGCGTGAGCATCTTCGCGCGATGGAACGCGCCCACGGTCCAGGTGTGGCTCAAGAGCCGGGACGGCGAGGCCGGTCTTCCGGTGGGCACACCCGCACGCCACAAGGCCCATCCCGGGGGCCGGGATCCGGTCAACTGCACCGACCAGCTGGGCGAGCCCGGGGCCTGGTACGACCGGCTCCCCCACTTCCGGATGGGCTTCACCCCCAGCAGCGGCCGCGAGATCCAGGCCGAGTACCTGCTGCCGCGCACCCACGCCGTGGCGGCTTTCGAGGCGCTGCGCGAGCTCGGGCCGATCATCGCGCCGCTGCTGCAGGCCTGCGAGATCCGGACCGTGGCCGCCGACGAGTTGTGGCTCTCCGGCTCCTACGCGCGCGACACCGTGGCGATCCACTTCACCCTCGCGCCCGAACCGGTCAAGGTGACGGCGCTGCTGGGCCGGATCGAGGAGGCCCTCGCCGGGCTGGAGGCCCGGCCGCACTGGGGTAAGTGGTTCACCACGCCGGCGGCGGCGATCGCGGGGATGTACCCGCGGATGGCGGATTTCCGGGCGCTGGTGCGCCGGTACGACCCGGCCGGGAAGTTCTCCAACGCCTTCCTTCAGCGGGTGGTGCTGGGCGAGTGAGCCGATCCCGCCCGGTGTGGCCGGCCTGAGCGGACACGTCGAAGGCCCCGATCCGAGGATCGGGGCCTTCGACATTTTTGGTGGCGGGGGGAGGATTTGAACCTCCGACCTCCGGGTTATGAGCCCGGCGAGCTACCGAACTGCTCCACCCCGCGTCGGTGAACACCACTCTACGGGTGCTGGGGAGCCCGATCAAATCGAGCCGGTGTCGGCCCGGTCACACCGGGCCGACACCGACCACGACTCAGCCGTCCGTGGGCTCTTCGCTCGGCTGCTCGGTCGGCTCCTCGGAGGCGTCGGCCGGCTCGCCGCCGCTGATCTCGGCCTCAGCCGCGATCGCCTCCTCCAGCGCCACCTGCAACCGGTCCTGGGCCTCGCCGTAGGCCGTCCAGTCGCTGTTCGTGAGGGCGGTGTTGGAGTCCTCGATGGCCTGACCGGCGTCGGCGAGCGCGTCGTTCAGGCGCTGCTGGGCATCGGCCGGGACCTCGGCCGACCCGCCGTCATCACCCTCACCGGAGCCCGCCCCGGCACCGGCGTCGGGCTCCGGATCGACCTCGGCGTCACCGGCGTTCGCGCCGGAGTCGCCCTCGAACACCTGGTCCAGGGCCTCGTCGAGAGTCTGGGCGAACCCGATCTCGTCACCGAAGGCCACCAGCACCCGGCGTAGCAGCGGGAACTGCGTGCCACCGGTCGACTGGACGTACACCGGCTGCACGTACAGCACACCGCCACCGGCGGGCAGCGTGAGCAGGTTGCCCTGGATCACCTGGGACCCGCCCCGGCTGAGGATGTTCAGCTCGTTCGCCGCGGCGGTGTCGGAGTCGAAGTTGTTCTGCACCTGGCCGGGTCCGGGGACGGTCACGTCCCGTGGCAGCTCCAGGAGTGTGATCGTTCCGTAGTCCTCGGCGACCTCACCGGCGGTGTCCCCGGGTTCGGCGTTGACCGCCATGAAGCCGGTGAGCACATTGCGCTCATCGCTGTCGATGATGAACGAGGAGGTGAGCGAGAAGTCGGCCTCGTCGTCCTCCGGCATGGCCAGCGTCAGGTAGTACGGCGGCTGCGGCACGCCGGCCTCCGCCGGGTCGTCCGGGATCCGCCAGAAGTCACCACCGGTGTAGAAGGTGGCAGCGTCGGTCACGTGGTACTCGGTGAGCAGCTCGCGCTGGACCTTGAACAGGTCCTCGGGGTAGCGCAGGTGGCTCATCAGGTCCCCGTTGATCTCCTCCATCGGCTGGATCGTGCCGGGGAAGATGTCCATCCAGGTCTGCAGCACCGGGTCCTCGGCGTCCCACGCGTAGAGCGTCACCGAGCCGTCGTAGGCGTTGACCACAGCCTTGACAGAGTTGCGGATGTAGTTGATCGACTCGGGCAGGGTGATCGCCGCGAGCTGCTCAGATTCGGTGAGGGAGTCGGTGATCGCCGATTCCAGCTCCTGACGGGCCGAGTACGGGTACTCGTTGGATGTGGTGTAGGCGTCCACGACCCAGACCACCTCGCCCTCGCCGTCGTCGTTGGTGTCCACCACGGCGGGATAGGACGTGCCATCGGTGGTGAGGAACGGCGCCGCCCGCGAGACCCGCTCGATCGGGTCCCGGTAGTACAGGATCTGCGACTCGTCGGTGACGCGGTCGGAGAACAGGATCTGCTCGCTGCCGAATCGTGCCGCATAGAGCATCTTGGTGAGGAAGTTGCCGATGTCCGGCCCGCCGTCACCGGTGAAGGTGGTGTTGACCTGACCGTTCGGCGCCGCGTCGTCCGGGTAGTCGAGTTCCCAGGGGTCGGTGCCCTCCGGCGCGCCGACGATGGAGTACTCGGGCGCGTTGGGGCTGAAGTAGATCCGAGGCTCGTACTCGCCGAGCTCACCGGTGCTCGGGATACCACTCTCGAGGAAGACCGGACGACCGTCCGAGGTGATGGTGTTGCCCTGCGCAGCCACCACGCCGAAGCCGTGCGTGAACACGGTGTGGTCGTTGACCCAGGTGCGCTCCTGCGACCCTTCGAGGTTGAGCTCCCGGACGGCGATCACGGTGTCCGTGCTCTCCCCGTCGACGTCGTAGCGATCCACCGAGAGCGTGTCCCGGAAGTCGTAGTACTGCCGGTTCTGCTGCAACTGGCGGAACGTGGGGGAGACGATGTTCGGGTCGAGCAGACGGATACTCGCCGTCGACTCGGCGTCCGCCCGCAGCGCACCGGCCTCGGCCACGGTGTTGGCCTCGTACGGCTCGACCTCGACGGAGTCCAGCCCGTAGGCGTCGTAGGTGGCCTCGATGTTGCGCTGGATGTACTCGGCTTCCAGCGACTGTGCGTTCGGGTTGACGCGCACCGACTGCACGATCGCCGGGTAGGCCCCGCCGACCAGGATGCCCGAGACCACCATGAGCGCGACGCCCACGGCCGGCAGCCGCCAGTTGCCGCGCACCCCGGTCCAGACGAAGAGCAAAGCGACGAAGACCGCGACCGCGGCGAGGATCGCCTTGGCCGGCAGCACGGCGTTGATGTCGGTGAACGAGGCGCCGTCGAAACGATCGCCCTGGTTGGACAGGATCGAGTAGCGGTCGAGCCAGTAGTTGGCCGCGATCATGAGCACGATGAACGCCGCGAGCACCGCGGTGTGGATGCGCGCCGCGCGCGTGACGCGCTCACCGTCCCCGCTGGGCTGCAGCGCACCGTAGAGGTAGTGGGTGAACACCGTGACCACAGCGGTGATGATGGCCGTCGTCATCAGGAACGAGACGATGAACCGCAGGAACGGCAGCAGGAAGACGTAGAAGGACAGGTCGATCCCGTGCTGGGGGTCCGCCGCCCCCCAGCTGTTGCCGTTGACGGCGAGCAGCGCGTTCTGCCACTGCGCGGTGGCGGCCGATCCGGCGAAGAACGCGGCCACGATCGGCAGGCCGATGAACACCACCCGGCGCAGCGGCTCAAAGGCCTCGCGATAGCGGTCCAGGTCCTGCTGCTGCGGCGTCGTCGGCACGTACATCGGACGGTTCCGGTAGGCCAGGCGCAGGTTCACCCACAGGGCCGCACCCATGATGAGGAAGGCGGCGGCGAACATGGCGGCACGGGCGAGCCACTCGGTCCGGATGACCTGGGTGAACCCGAGCTGCTCGAACCAGAGCCACTCGGTCCAGAACCTGGCCAGCACGAGGAACGCCACCACGATGCCGGCGATGACCAGCAGGGTGGGAAGGAGCGGCCCACGGCGGCGTGCGGTGGGTCGACTTGCGGCGGATGACACGAACTACACCTCGTGGTCGTCGGGATCGGGCGGCTCGGGACGAGGGTCGCGGGTGCTCGCACGCGAACACCCCGGGGACCCTTCACTGCTACCAACGCATGAGCCGTCCATGAAGTTTCCCATACCCGGGGGCGGCTGCGACCATGGGCCCATGACCTCTGAGCTGAGCGCCCGCTCCCGCGCCCTCGCCGTGGCCACGACCGAGATCGAACGGCACGTCGCCGCCCGCGGCTGGGACGCCGAGATCGCCGTGTTCTCGCTGGTGCGCACCAGCGAGATCCTGGCCACCAGCCCCCAGCTCGCCCACGAGCTTCCCGAGGGCGCCGGGCAGGATCCCGAGCACTTGACCTCGATCGAGCAGGACGGGTTGCCGGCCGCGGACGCTCTGGAGGAGCTGCTCGCCCAGCTCGCGTGGCCGGAGACCGTGGACGGCGCGGCCATCGTGGTCGAGCGCATGGTCGTCCCCCCGGAGGCCGAGGCGCAGATGCCGACCGACCCCGACGAGGGCCTGCAGTTCCTCCTCGCCCACCCCGACCGCCAGGACGTGCGTATCGCCGTCGGGGTGTTGCGCAGTGGTGAGACCTGGTGCGCGCTGCGCTCACGCGCGAACGACTCCGACGACGCGATCGGCGGCGGGCCCGACGCCGTGCCCGGCCTGGCGCAGGCCCTCGCGGCCACCCTCGCCTGAGAGCACCTGCTCAGCAGGTCGGCAGATGCTCCGTGCGGTCCTGGCCGATGGCCTCGACGGCGTCCCTCGCCTCGGCCAGGCTGCTCACCCGCACGACCCCGAGCCCGCGCGGCACGTCCTGCACGGCCTCGGCGCAGTTGGCTGCGGGAACGAGGAAGTACTCGGCGCCGTCGCGCTCGGCAGCATGCATCTTCAGCGTGATCCCGCCGATCGGCCCGATCGCGCCCTGGATGTCGATCGTGCCGGTACCGGCCACGACGTGCCCGCCCGTCAGCTCCCCCTCGGTCAGCTCGTCGACGATGCCGAGCGCGAACATCGTGCCGGCGCTGGGTCCGCCGACGTTGTCGATCTGGATGTGCACGTCCACCGGATAGGTGAAGTCGGCGTCGAGGAAGACCCCGAGGACACTGGACCCGGTGCCGTTGTCGGAGGTGACCAGTTCCAGGTCGGCGGTCTCGCCGTCCCGCCGGACCTCGAGGGTCACGGCTGTCCCGGGGGCCGTGCTCGCGAGGACGTCCGCGAGGTGCTGGTAGCTGGGCACGTCGGTGCGCTCCGAGCCGACCGTGATCGCGGTGATCACGTCGCCCTCGCGGACCACGCCGTCAGCGCTCATCGACGGGTCGGCGCCGACGATGGTCAGCTCGGCGGGCACCTCGTAGCCCAGGGAGGTGAGAGCGGCGACGGTCGCGTTCTCCTGCGAGCTGGTCATCTGCTGCTGGGCGATGCGGTCCTGCTCCTGCGCCGTGACGTCCGGGTCGATGACGGCCTCGACCGGGAGCACGCGGCGGCCGGGGTCGAGCCAGCCCCGCACCACACTGCCGGCGTCGACGGGGAAGCCCGGGCCGCCGGCGGTGGTGACGGTGGTCAGCAGCAACTCCCCGCTGGTCGGATAGGTCTGCGTGCCGGAAACGCTGATGAGCTCGACGTCCTCCACCGAGCCCAATGCATCGAAGGTCGGCCCGGCACCCTGGACCGCATAGGGCACCGGTGAGAGCAGCATCACCAGGAGCAGGCCCAGCGTGGCAGCGCCTGCCACGGTCATCGTGATCGAACGGGTGCCGATCCGATCCAGCACGCGGCGCCGCCGCACACTCGTTCCCAGCTCAGACATGCCCCCATCATCCCTCCTTTGCGGTGCGCCCTGAGCGAAAGGTGCCGTAGCGGCGCTGTCCCCGGCGGGTCGGTGTGGTTACCGTGAGGCATGGCCGACGAGAACGCGCGGGAATCGCTGCGACGGATGCTCGAGCAGGTACTGGGTGCCGACGGTGCGGAGGAGGCGATGCGAGCCTTCGAGGCGAGCGGTATCGATCCCGAGCAGCTCGCCGGGGCGGGGATGCCCACCGATCCGGCCCAGCTGCAGGCCGCGATGGCCCAGATGCAGCAGCTGATGACCTCCGGCAACGACCCGGACGCCCAGTGGCGGATGGCCAAGGACGTCGCCCGGCAGGCCGCGCACGCGCAGGGCGATGCGAGCGTGAGTTCCGCCGACGCCGCCCGGGTGCGCTCGGCGCTGTCGGTGGCCGACCTGTGGCTGGACGCTGCGACGGAGCTGGCGCCGTCGGGCGGGAAGCCCACCGCCGCCTCGCGTGCCGACTGGGTCGAACGCACCCTGCCCACGTGGCGGGTGGTCGCCGAGCCCGTCGGTTCGTCCGTGGCGGAGGCGCTCGCGACCACGCTGGAGGGTGAGGACCCGGGCAGCGGGGCGATGCCGATCCCCGGGGTCGACATCTCGGCCATGATGCGCACGCTCGGCGCTGCCAGTTTCGCCATGCAGGTCGGCCAGGGTGCCGGCACGCTCGCCCGGGAGGTCTTCGGCGGCACGGACGTCGGGCTCCCTCTGCTGTCCGAACCCGGTCTGATGCTCGTGCCCGCGAACGTGAGCGCGTTCGCCGAGGGGCTGGACGCACCCGAGGACGAGGTGTGGCATTTCCTGGCGGTCCGCGAAGCGGCCCACGCGCGCCTGTTCGCGCACGTGCCGTGGCTGCGCTCGCACCTGTTCGGTGCCGTGGAGGAGTACGCGCGCAACATCGAGATCGACCTGGAGCAGATGGAGGAGGCCGTCCGCAGCATCGATCCGACCGACATGCAGCAGCTCCGGGAGGCGCTCTCCGGGGGCATCTTCTCCCCGCAGCGCACGCCCGCCCAGGAGCGTGCCCTGCTCCGGCTCGAGACCACGCTCGCGCTGGTGGAGGGCTGGGTCGAGGAGGTGACGGCCGCCGCCACCGCACCGCATCTGCCGCACGCGGTCCCCCTGCGGGAGATGCTGCGCCGCCGCCGGGCCGCCGGCGGCCCGGCGGAGGACACCTTCCGCTCGTTGGTGGGTCTGGAGCTGCGCCCGCGGCGGGCCCGCGACGCCGCGACGTTGTGGGCGCTGGTGGCTCGCGAGCAGGGGATCGAGGGGCGCGACGACCTGTGGTCTCACCCGGACGTCTTCCCCACCGACACCGACCTCGACGCGCCGGGCGAGTTCCTCACCCGGCGCGCGGCGGAGGCGATCGCCGACTCCGAGATGGACGCGGCACTGGAGGCCATGCTCGACGGCGAGGACCCGGGGCGGCAGGAGCCCGGCCGGGACTGACCGCGCTCACGCCCGCCCGGCGCGGCGCTGCTCAGCCGTCCTCGGCGTGGGTCACCCCCAGCAGGAAACCGCGCGCCCGCTCCGTCAGCGGGTAGCGCTCCAGCAGCGCCCAGAACTTCTCGTCGTGCCCGGGTTCGATCAGATGGGCCAGCTCGTGCAGGAGCACGTAGTCGAGCACCCAGCCGGGCATCCCGCGCACCCGCTCGGAGATGCGGATGCTCGCCGAGTCGGGGCTGCACGAGCCCCACCGGGAGCCCTGGTTGCCGACCCAGGCCACTGACGCCGGATGGGCTCTCGGATCGAGGTAGCGCTCCACCAGGTCACGGGCGCGCGCCGTCAGCGCCTCGGCATCCGGGCTGCGGCGCCGGTCACCGGCCGCCAGCCGCTCGAGCATCCGGCGCACCCAGGCCTCTTCCTCGGCTCGGCTGAACCGGCCGGGGATGGCCACCACCGTCCGGCCACCCTCCCGGAAGGCGGAGACGGTCTTGCGTCGTCGGCTGCTGCGCCGCACCAGCACGGTGACGCCGTCGATCTCGCGCGTCTGCTCACGACCTCTCACCTCGTCACCTTGGCACAGCCGCGCCGGGTTATCCACAGGCTCATGCGGCGTCGACCCCGGGTGAGCGCTGCTGTGCGAGGCTCGCCACAAGGAGGGTGAGAATGCGACTACGACCAGGTTTCGAGGTCTTCTGGCGCGAGCGCGGGGCAAGCCAGCTCGGGCTCGATCCACGCTGCGCGCTACGGCTGGAGGGGCTCAGCGATGCCGAGCAGCGCCTCGTGGACGAGATCCCCCGGGTGCTCGATGTGGCAACACTGCGCCAACGCGGCAACCAGCTGGGGGTACCACGCCGCCGGGTGGCGGCGCTGCTCGGGCGCGTCCAGGAGTCCAACCTGCTCACGGACCGGCCGCACGGATGCGACCAGGATCCGGATGCAGCGTACTGGCACCGCGCGGCGGCGGGTGGGCTCACCCGGCCGGCGGACCGGGCCCAGGCCGTGGTCGAGGTGCGCGGGCTGGACCGGCTCGGCCTGCGCCTGGCTCTCATTGCCGCGGAGGCCGGCGCCGGTACGGTGCTCGTGCGCGATGAGACGGTGGTCCGCGCCGAGGACGTCTCCCCCGGCCTCTACCGCCCGGTCGACGTCGGCCGGTGCCGCGAGCGCATCGCCGTCAGTCTCATCCGGGCGGCAGTGCCGTCCGTGCGCATGAGCGCCCCGGCGTCGGTCCGGCCGGACCTGGTGGTGCTGGTGCGCCCGGACGTCGTCGACCCCGTGCCGGTCCGGGCCCTGATGCGGGAGGACGTGCCACACCTGTGCGTGGTCACGGGCGAGCTGGCGGTCACCGTCGGGCCGCTGGTACGACCGGGCCTGAGCGCGTGCACCCGCTGCCTGGACCTGTACCGCTGCGATGAGGACGAGCGGTGGCCGGCACTGGCCACCCAGGCCGCGGCCCGCAGGCCGCACGGGCCCGAGACCTCGCTGGCCTGGTCCGGCGCCGCCCTGGCCGCGCAGATGCTGCTGGCCGCTGTGGACGGCCGGCAGGTGCAGGCGGAGGGAGCCACGCTGGAGCTGACCGGCTGGCAGGCGGTACCGGTAGAACGCCGGTGGGACCCCCACCCCGAGTGCGGCTGCACGCAGACCAGCCTGGAGCGCAGTCCCCAGGAGCGCGGCACCCGGGAAGGCGTGCGCACCCCCGCGGCGCCGTGGGTGACAATGCACAGATGACCCAGGGACAGACGAGCGAACCGGTCAAGTCCGCCGACCGCGCGCTGACCGTGCTCGACCACATCGGAGAGCGCAGATCGGTCACCTTCGCCGACCTCGTCGCCGACCTCGGCCTTCCCCGGTCCAGCGCCCACGGCCTGCTGCGCACGCTGGTCGCCCGAGGGTGGCTGGATCTGGACCCGCGCACCCGCGAGTACACCCTGGGCCTGCGCGTCTGGCAGCTCGGACAGCGCTACCTGGGCCACCGCGACCTCGCCTCGGTGGCCGCGCCGATCATGGATGACCTCGCCCAGGAGATCGGCGAGACAGTTCAGCTCGCCAGGCTCGACGGGATAGGAAGTGTCTACATCGCAATCAGCGAGGGTCCCCGCCCGATGCGCCTGGCCTCGTCGGTGGGGATGCAGCTCCACGCGCACGGAACCGG
Organism: Ruania suaedae; assembly: GCF_021049265.1. Lineage (NCBI taxonomy): Bacteria > Bacillati > Actinomycetota > Actinomycetes > Micrococcales > Ruaniaceae > Ruania > Ruania suaedae. The sequence continues at coordinate 1,101,644 of NZ_CP088018.1, read as the reverse complement.
CATCGGCAAGGCGCTGCTCAGCCAGCTCCCCGACGACGAGATGCGCCGGCGGCTGACGGGCGTCGTCCTCCCGCAGTTCACCGAGCGCACGGTCACCGAGCCGGGCCGGCTGTGCACTCTGATCGGGCAGGTACGGGACCAGGGTTTCGCTCTCGACGACGAGGAGTACCTGCCGGGCTGCCGGTGCGTGGCCGTCCCGCTCCTGCTTTCTGGTGCGCTGGGGCACCCGATCGCCGCGCTGTCCACCACCGCGCCGGTGTTCCGATGCGGGGATGACTGGCCGGAGCGGCCGTTGCTCGCCCTCCGACGGGGTGCGGCGCTGATCAGGGACCGGCTCGGCGGCTGACGTCTCTCTTGACCTCTGACCACCCGTCTGTCAGATTCATTCTTGTGAACTGCCATTCACATTCATGAAGCAGGGAGGGCGGAGATCGATGAAGGCGTTGGTCTACCGGGGCCCGTGGACGCTTGCGGTCGAGACCATGGCCGATCCTGAGCCCGGGGCACAGGAGGTGCTCATCCGGGTGGTGGCGACCGGGATCTGCGGCTCGGACATCCATGGCTACACCGGTGAGAACGGTCGGCGCCATCCGGGTCAAGTCATGGGGCACGAGACCGTCGGCCGGATCGCCGGCCTGGGCTCCGGCGTGAGCGGGATGGAGATCGGCGCGCTGGTGACGGTGAACCCGGTGATCGCCTGCGGCGACTGCCCGGTATGCGAGGCGGGCAGCGAACAGTGGTGCGCGAGCCGCACGGTCATCGGCGTGGATCGGGACTACCCCTCGGCCTTCGCCGAGCTGCTGCGCGCCCCGGCCCGCAACGTCATCGTGCTGCCCGAGACGATTCCTGCGCAGTACGGCGCCCTGGTCGAACCCCTGGCGGTCGGGTATCACGCCGCCCGGCGCGGCGGCTGCCGGGAGCAGGACCGGGTCCTGGTCCTGGGCGGCGGCCCGATCGGCCAGGCGGCCGCGCTCGCGGCACGTAGGCTCGGGGCGCGCAGCGTCGTCGTCTCCGAACCCGCGCCGGCTCGCCGGGCCCTGATCGCGGGCCTGGGCCTGGAAGCCATCCACCCCGAACGCCTCAGCAGCGACGCGGTGGCGGCGCTGGGCGGTCCGCCCACCCTCGTGCTCGACGCGGTCGGCACCAGCCGCACGCTCGAGGATGCGCTGACGATCTCGGCTCTCGGGGCCCGGATCGTGCTGGTCGGGATGAACGCACCCACGGTCGAGATCGGCGCCTACGCCGTGAGCACCGGGGAGCGGAGCGTGATCGGGAGCTTCTGCTACTCGGCGGCGCACTTCCGCGAGACGGCGGAGTGGGTGGGGACGAGCCCGCCCGAGCTGGCCACCCTCATCGACGCTCACACCGACCTCGCCGGAGCGCCGGCGGCGTTCGACTCGCTCGCCCGCGGCGAGTCCGGCGCGAGCAAGGTTCTCGTCCATCTCGAGGACGTCCCCCACCACGCAGGAGTGCACCCATGAGCACACCCACGATCACCCGGATCACGGCCTCCACCGTGCGAGGCGGCGGCGCCGATTACCACGATCAGGACGTCCCGCACTGGATCGATGACCACATCGCGACCCCGATGGCGAAGTATCCGCAGTACCGGCAGAGCCGCAAGAGCTTCGGGCTCAACGTCCTCGGGACGCTGGTGGTCGAGGTCGAGGCCTCCGACGGGTCCACCGGGTTCGCCGTCACGACCGGAGGGGTGCCGGCGGCCTGGATCATCGAGAACCATCTCGCTCGGTTCGTCGAAGGCGCCCGGGTCACCGACCTGGAGCGAATCTGGGATCAGATGTATCTGTCGTCGCTGTACTACGGCCGCAAGGGACTCGTCCTCAACGCCATCAGCGGCGTGGATCTGGCGCTGTGGGACCTGCTCGGCCAGGTTCGGCAGGAGCCTGTCTACCAGCTTCTCGGCGGTCCCGTGCGCGACGAGCTGGTCTTCTACGCGACCGGAGCCCGGCCGGACGTGGCGCGCGAACTGGGATTCATCGGCGGGAAGATGCCGTTGCAGCACGGCCCCGCTGAGGGTGAGGCGGGGATGCGCGCCACGCTCGAGCACCTCGCGCACATGCGCAGCCTGGTCGGCGAGGACTTCTGGCTCATGCTGGACTGCTGGATGTCGCTGGATCTGGACTACGCCACCCGGCTGACCCACCGGGCGGGCGAGCTGGGGCTGCGCTGGGTCGAGGAGGCGCTCCTGCCGGACGACTACTGGGGCTACGCCGAGCTACGACGCAGGGTCCCGACGGGGATGATGGTCACCACGGGCGAGCACGAGGCCGGCAGGCACGGGTTCCGGATGCTGCTGGAGATGGGGTGCGCGGACCTGCTTCAGCCGGACGTGGGCTGGTGCGGTGGCCTGACGGAACTGATCCGGATCGGTGCGCTCGCCGACGCGCACGGCGTGCCCGTCGTCCCGCACGGCTCCAGCGTGTACAGCTACCACTACGTCCTCACGCGCCACAACAGCCCGTTCGCCGAGTTCATCATGATGGCTCCAGGCGCGGACGAGATCGTCCCCATGTTCACTCCACTGCTGCTGGACGAGCCGGTACCCGAACGAGGTCGTCTCGTCGTCCCGGACCGCCCTGGCTTCGGCGTGCGGCTGAACCCCGAGTGCGAGCTGTCAAGGCCGTTCACCCACTGAGCGTCCCGCGGGAGCGAACGCGGAGCCGGTGACGGCACCACCCCCTCACGCAGCAGAGGTACTGCGTGAGGGGGGCGGCGCGTACGGGTCGTTCTTGCGGGGGCGGCCACGGCCGCGCTTGCGAGCCACCATCTCACCGTCGACGAAGACCTCACCGCCCCACACGCCCCAGGGCTCGCGCCGCTCGAGGGCACCCGCGAGGCACTCGGCCCGCAGCGGGCAGGAGGCGCACAGTGCCTTGGCGTGCTCGACCTCGTCGGTGCGCTCGGCGAACCAGAGGTCCTGGGTGGAGGTGTCCTGGCAGGGCAGGGGTTGGTCGTCGGTGGTGGTCAGATCGACGGGACTGGACGGGAAGCTCCAAGCAGTCGCCGAGCCACCGCGCGATTGATGGTCGAGAACTGAGGTGTACTGCACGAGATGCTCCTGAGGCATGGTGGGTGAGCCGGGGATGGGACCGGGCATCACTCGCCGAGGAGATCCTCGAGGGACGAGCAAGGCCGCGGACCCGTGCTGGGCTCCGCGGCCTGATCTGTGACAGCTGGTGTCAGGTCAGATCTGGTGCGGAACCGGGGGCGGGCACGCCGGTCGAGGTGCCACCGGCAGCGGTGGCAGCCCCTCCGATCGGGCCGGCAACAGCACGCAGGCGCGCCATGGTGAACGCGCGGGTGCCGCTGATGCGGACGCCGATCGCCGGCGTGCAGATCAGGTTCTTCATCTCCACTGCGTTCACCTCCTCAGGCTCGTGGAACCGCTTCTCGCTGGCTGGGCGGCGGCTCAGTTGGTCTCGAACGGGCTTCACACTACGACGACCTCCCCGGCCGCCCAAGTCTTTTTTCGAACTTTCTTCAGATTTCTTTCTCAGCACCCGCCACCGACCCCTGGGCAGTGGCCTGGCTCGGTGCATCGCCGCGCACGACGGCGAGGATCTGGGCGCCGTAGGCCTCCAGCTTGGTCGGCCCGATCCCACGCAGGATGGCGAGCTGACGCATGTGGGTGGGCCGCGCGGCGGCGATCGCCACGAGGGTGCTGTCATGCAGGACCGTGAACGCCGGTTTGTCCAGCTCCTGAGCGGTCGCGGCGCGCCAGACCCGCAGGCGCTCGAAGACCTCGGGGTCGGCATCCTCCAGGGTGAGCGAGGAGGCCAGTGCCTCGGCCCGGGCCGCCTTGCCGCGCCGGCGCCGCGGCGGGCGCTCGTCGCTGGGCCAGATGCCGTCGAGGAACCGGGACGGTCGCCGGCTGCCCCGCCCACCCGCATTGCGGGAGCGCGAGAAGGAGAGCTCGAGGTGCTCCCGGGCACGGGTGATGCCCACGTACAGCAGGCGCCGCTCCTCGGCGATCGCGTCCTCGGTCTCGGCCATGGAGATCGGCAGCAGTCCGTCGGAGACGCCGACCAGGAAGACGGCATCCCACTCCAGGCCCTTCGCAGCGTGCAGCGAGGCGAGAGTGACGCCGTCGACCATCGGCGCGTGCTGGGCCGCGGCCCGCTCCGTCAGCTCGGCGACCAGCCCGCCCATGTCGGCCCCGCGCGTGGTGTGCAGGTCGTCGGCCAGCTGCACCAGGGCGTTCAGCGACTCCCACCGTTCGCGCACGGCCCCCCGCGCCGCCGGTGGCTCCGGCGCCCATCCGGCGCTCGTGAGCACGTCCCGCACCGCCTCCGGCAGCGGTGTCTCGCCCTGGCTGCGCACCGCACCGCGCAGGAGCACGACGGCGTCACGCACCTCCTTGCGGGAGAAGAAGCGTTCACCGCCGCGGACCAGGTACCCGATCCCCGCGCGGCTGAGGGCCTGCTCGTAGGCCTCGGACTGGGCGTTCGTGCGGTACAGCACGGCGATCTCGCCGGCGGGGGTGCCGCTGCGGATGAGCTCGGCGGCACGCGCCGCCACGGCACCGGCCTCGGACTCGTCGTCATCGTGGGCCACGAACCGCACCGCGGGGCCGGAGGGCCGTTGCGCCTGCAGGTCGACGGAGGCGCTGGAGCGGAACCGGCCCGCCCCGGCCAGCATGGAGTTGGCCAGCGAGACCACCTGCGGAGTCGATCGGTAGTCGCGCACCAGCCGGACCACGGTCGCGCTCGGGTACCGCCGGGAGAACTCCGTCAGGTACCGCGCGGTGGCTCCGGTGAACGAGTAGATGGTCTGGGCGGCGTCCCCCACCACGCACAGGTCGTCCCGGCCGCCGAGCCACAGTTCCAGCAGCCGGTGCTGCAGCGGCGAGACGTCCTGGAACTCATCCACCACGAAGTGCCGGTACTGCCGGCGAACCGTGTCCGCGACGTCCTCCCGCTCGGCCAGGATGCCCACGGTGAGCAGCAGCACGTCCTCGAAGTCGATGACGTTGCGGTCGGTCTTGGCGTCCTCGTAGACCGAGAGCAGCCGGGCGATCGTCGTGGGATCGAATCCGGCGACCCCGCTGCGGTCGGAGGCGGCGGCGGCACGGGGGTAGTCGTCGGCGGTCACGAGCGAGACCTTCGCCCACTCCACCTCGGCCGCGAGGTCGCGGATCGCCAGCCGGTCCACCGACATGCCCAGGCGTCCGGCTGCCTCGCCGATCAACGGGGCCTTGTGCTCCATGATGCGCGGCACCCCGCCACCGATGGCACTGGGCCAGAAGTAGGACAGCTGCCGCAGCGCTGCGGCATGGAAGGTGCGGGCCTGCACGCCCGGCACGCCGAGGTCACGCAGCCGGGTCCGCATCTCCCCGGCCGCGCGAGCGGTGAACGTCACCGCCAGCACCGTCTGCGGGTTGTACACACCGGTACGGACCCCGTGGGCGATCCGGTAGGTGACGGCGCGGGTCTTGCCCGTCCCGGCGCCCGCGAGCACGCATACCGGGCCGGTGAGCTGTTCGGCCACGGTGCGCTGGTCGGGGTCGAGCGCCTCGAGGAGCTGATCGGGGTCTGTCATCGCTGTCGATTGTCGCAGCCGGTGCCGACACCGGGCCCGGCCGGTCCACAGGTGGAACAACCAGGTGCGCCGCGGGTGTTGACCAGCGCATGAGCACCGTTCCCGAGCCCGGCACCGTCCTCGTGTACACCACCGCCTGGTGCGGCTACTGCGCCAGCCTGAAAGGCCGGCTGCGTAGCGCCGGGATCGACCTCACCGAGGTCGACATCGAGCAGACCCCCGCAGCGGTGGCCGAGGTCGAGCGGCTCAACGGCGGCAACCGGACCGTCCCCACCGTCATCTTCCCGGACGGGTCATCGGCGACGAACCCGTCGCTGGCGGAGGTCGAGCGACGCCTGGCCGGCTGACCCGCTGAACGGCTCCCCCTGGCACGCCGCGATCAGCGCGGCAGCGGCCCGCCGAACCACTCCTCGATGAGGCTGCAGGCGATCGAGGTCGGGCGCGGCAGGCGGATCTGCCCGCTGCTGCACGACTGCGTGACCTCCTCCCGCGTGAAGAACCGGGCCGATCCCATCTCGACGCCGTCGGGGACCGCCTCGGTCTGGCGCGTGCGTCCGCGGAAGCCGAGCATGAGCGAGGCCGGGAAGGGCCAGGGCTGGCTGGCGCGGTAGGACACCTCGTCCACCACGACGGCGGTCTCCTCGTGCACCTCCCGCCGCACGGCTGCCTCGAGGGACTCCCCCGGCTCGACGAATCCGGCGGGGACCGAGAACTGCCCCGGCGGCCAGTGGGTGGCGTGGCCCAGCAGAAGACGGTCCTGCGGATCGGTGATCGCCATGATCACCGCCGGGTCGGTCCGGGGGAAGTGCTGGGAGGAATCCGACGTGCACCGCCGGACCCACCCGGCATCGCCGATCTCGGTGCGGGCGCCGCAGCGCGGGCAGAACTGGTGCCGCGCGTGCCAGTTGGCGAGCGCGAGCGCCGTGCCGGCCAGGGCGGCGTCCCGGCCCGACAGCCGCCAGCCGATGTCACGCACGTTGAGATAGTCCGGGCCGTTGCCACCCTGGGGATCATCGGTGCGACGCGCCGTCTGCTCCGCTGGGGGCTCGAGGGCGGCGAGATAGGACGTGGCCCCGTCCCGGCCGAGATACAGCCATGTCGACCGCTCGTCGGCCCCGGCCTCCAGCACGAGGCGAGGGTCGCCGTCGCCGGTGTCGAGGGCCGCGACGCGGCCCTCGCGGACGTGCACCACACGGGTGGAGGCGTCGGCCCGCACCTCCTCGAGCAGCCCCGGGCGGGTGCGGCGGTGCGCGTCACGATCGATGCCGGGCCGGGCCAGAGGGAGCAGGTCGGAGTCCATCGCCTCAGCCTGGCACACCACGATCGGGCAACGCGCCGCCGATCAACCCGCGCCGGGCCCGGTGCTGGCCTACCGTGAGCATGTGTCCGAGACTCCTCGTTCCCCGCTCGCCCTCGCAGCCCTCGCGACGGTCGCGATCCCCGGCCTGGACGTGGTCGCCACCCGTCCGCCGCGCAGTCCGGGGGCCGACTTCGACGTGGTCGGGGTGCTCGACGCCTCCCGCCGGCGATGGATCGTGCGGGCTCCGCGGCGCGCTTCCGCCGGGGCAGCGCTGGAGGCCGAGGTGGCACTGCTCGCCCAGCTCGCCACCGCCGTGGACGGCGCAGCGCTGAGTTTCGACGTGCCGCGGCCCGCAGGCTTCGCTCCGCTGCCCGAGGGGGGCCGGGCGATGGTCTATCCGCAGCTGCGCGGCGCGCCCCTGGAGGTGTCCCGGCTTCGCCCCGGACCGGGCCTGGCGGCACAGGTCGCCCGGGCGATCGCCTCCCTGCACGAGCTCGACCCCTCGATCGTCGGCGAGGCGGGCCTGCCGGTCTACGACGCGGAGACCTACCGCCGGCGGAGGCTGGCCGAGGTGGACGAGGCCGCGCGGACCGGCTACGTGCCGGCTGGCCTGCTGCGGCGCTGGGAGCACGCCCTGGAGAACGTGACGCTGTGGCGCTTCCGTGCGACGCCGGTGCACGGGGACCTGGCCGCCGAGCATGTGCTGGTGGCCGAGGACGAGGTGACCGCCATCCTGGACTGGTCCGATGCGCGGGTCGCCGATCCGGCCGACGACCTCGCCTGGCTGCTGGCCAGTGCGCCGGAGGATGCCCTGGACTCGATCCTGGAGGCCTACTCCCTCGCGCGCACCGAGCGCGGTGACGACCATCTGGCCGACCGGGCGGTGCTCGCCGGTGAGCTCGCGCTGGTGCGGTGGCTGATGTACGGGGTGCGTACCCGGGCCGGCCAGGTCATCGACGAGGCGATCGAGATGCTGCGCCAGCTCGACGAGGACGTCGCGGACACTCCCCCGATCGGGCACGTGGAGCCGGTACTGAGCGAGCCCGACCCGCAGCAGTACGAGGACGAGATCCTCGAGTGGAACTCCGACGGCGAGGACGTCGAGGGCAGCGACACCGATCCGGGCGACGAGACCGGCGAGACCGGCGAGGAGGCCTCGCCCACGGACACCGACGAGTCCGAAGGCACCGACGACGCCCACCCAACGGGTTCCCATCGCGTGGGCTCGCTCGTCGGCGACGACAACGAGACCGGTGACCTCAGCGAGCTCCGTTCACTACGTCGTGCGGACCACGAAGGACAGGAGCAGCGTCCCCGCCGGGGCGACGACGAGACACCCACGGTGCAGCTGCCGCCGCTGACCTGACCTGACCTGACCTGACCTCAGATCGTGTGCGCGACCTCGTCGAAGGCGAGCCGTTCACCGCGGGAACCGGACTCGTCTGACTGCGCCGGGCGGCCGACGTTGACGACCATGAGGGAGCGCCACCCGTTCTCGGCGAAGAACTCGGCGTCGATCGCGTCGGCATCCATCCCGGTCATCGGGCCCACCCCGAGGCCGGCGGCGCGCAGACCCACCACGAGGTAGCCGGCCTGGAGCAGGGTGTTGTCACGGGCCATCGCCGCCCGCTGGTCCGCCTGGCCCGCCAAGTGCTCCCGCACTCCCGGAGCCTGCGGGAAGAGCCGGTCCATGTACTCGTGGAAGGCCGGGTCGTAGGCCACCACGATGCTCAGCGGCGCCGCCGAGACGCGGTCCTTGTTCCCGCCCGCCATGTGCTGGGCGAGGCGCTCTCGCGCCTCGGCGCTGCGCACCACGAGCAGGCGCATGGGCACGGCGTTCATCGCCGTGGGGCCGTACTTGATCAGGTCGTAGACCGCCCGGATCTGCTCCGCGGGCACCTCATCATCGGTGAAGGCACGGGTCGTACGCGCCTGCCGGAAGAGCAGATCGGCCGTGTCCGCCTCGACGCGGAAGTGGGCGGCGGTGGGGGGCGCGGTGTCGATGCTCATATCCGGCCAAACAGTTCATGATTCAAGGAGATTCCGGGCCGTGCCAGTGATCTGGCTCACGAGGGTGCGGCCGGCGTCACCGCCTGCAGCACCCGGGTGACGTCGTCCTCGGTGAGGTCCTCGCCTCCGATGCGCACGTCGTCGGCCACGTAGTAGAAGGACGCCCGCACCTGCTCCAGCGGCACCTCATGCAACCGGGCCCAGGCGATCCGGTAGAGCGCGAGCTGCATCTGCCGCGCGCGCGTCGCCTCCGCGTCACGGGGCGGGGAACCGGTCTTCCAGTCCACGATGTGCACGCCATCGCCCTCGGCGAAGACTGCATCGATCCGGCACCGGATCATCACGCCCGCGACCGGCGTCTCGATGTCGACCTCGACGTCCACGGGCGAACGCCCCGCCCACTCGCTGGCGAGGAAGGCACGCTGGAGGTCCGCCAGCGCCGCATCGTCGGAGGCACCGGACTCGTCGTCGGCTCCCGGCAACGACTCCCAGTCGATGAGGGCCCGGCTGCCGAAGTACTGCTCCACCCAGGCGTGGAAACGCGTTCCGCGGCGCGCATGCACGCTGGGGCGGCGCGGCACCGGGCGGCGTCGCGCCCGTCGGAACGCCTCGGGATCCTCGGCCAGGGAGACCACGGCAGAGGCGGACAGGTGAGCCGGCGGCGCCGTCGACACGCCGTACTCGCGCTCCCGCTCGGCGAGCAGCAGCTGGGCATCACGCCACCACTGCTGCACCTGCGGGTCCGCCGACGGCGGCGCCCCGAGCTCGTCGCCGGCCCAGTCACCGGCCCAGGCACGGGTGTCCTCGAGCAGCGCGGTGAGCTGCTCGTGATCCCCGGATGTCACCGGCCACGACGCATCAAGCACCTCCTCGGCGTTCGGGTTGCTCTCGTGCGCACTGCTCGTGGGCCAGGGGCCACCGGTGTCGGCCGCGCCGGCTGCCAGCACCTCCTGTAGGAACGGCGAGGGCCGGTTCACCGTCTTGCGGTCGCCCCAGAAGCAGCCGGTGAGGAGGAGGTGGTGGCGGGCGCGGGTGAGCGCGACGTAGCCCAGCCGTCGCTCCTCGTCGAGGAGGCGACGGCCCTCGTCGAGCCGGAACTGGGTGATCGCCTCCGCCGCCTGCGTGTGGGTCTGCGCCGCGGCCAGATCCAGCACCGGCAGCGAGGCTTCGTCGCCGCGCAGGCTGTAGGGCAGGGAGTCGATGCCGGAGAGCCACCCGCTGCCGGTGTAGGGCTTGTCCGGGCCGGGGATCGGGGTCACGGAGGGGAAGTCCCCGACGTTCATGCCCACCACCGCCACGGTGTCCCACTCCAACCCCTTGGCCGCGTGGACGGTCATCACCTGGACGGCCTGCGGGTCCGGCTCGGCCTCCTCCACCTCCAGGCCTCGCTCCTCGTCCTCGGCCACATCCAGGTAGGTCAGGAAGGCGCCGAGGTTGGGCGCGTCGGTGGCGTGGGCGAAGTCGGCCGCGGCGGCAGTGAAGGCGTCGAGATGGCGACGCGCGTGGCCTGCCGCCCCCCCACTGGCGGCCAGAACCTCGATGTCCAGGTCGAGGATCTGCTCGGTGGCCGTGACCAGTTCCGGGATGGCCAGGTGCATCAGCGAGCGCACGTGGCGGACCTGATCGGCGAGCCGGCTCAGCCGGTCCCGGGCTACGCCGCTCAGCCCGCGGCCCTGCCCCGTCCGCCAGCTGTGCGGTGGCAGCCGGTCGATGGCCTCCACCAGGCTGGCCTGCTCCACCGGCTCGAGCACCTCGGGCCGGTCGTCGGCGCTGTGCCCTGCGCCGGACCCGCCGGTGCCTCCGGCGCCGCCCGAAGTCTCGCCGGGACCGCTGGGACCGCTGGTCTCGCTCGGCCCGCCGGGGACCGCCGACGCCTCCCACAGAGTCCCTGCCGCCTCGCCGGGCTGGAGGTGCGCCGGGGCAGGATCGGTGGCGGGGTCGGCCGCCGCGAGCCAGGACCGTGCCTGGGTCCGGGACCACTCGGCCAGGACGCGCAGGTCCGAGGCACCGAGGTTGACGCTGGGCCCGGTCAGCAGCCGCATCAGGGCGTCCCCGCGGGCCGGGTCGTGGGCGACCTGCAGGGCGGCACGCACATCGGCCACCTCGGGGGTGGACAGCAGCCCCGCCAGGCCCACCACCTGGCACGGCAGACCTCGCGCGCGCAGCGCGGCCTCCACCAGCGGGAACTGCGCGCGCCGACGGCACAGGACCGCGGCCGGGGCGTCCGGCCCCCAGTGTTCTCGCACGAAGTCGGCCACCCTCGCGGCCTCCTCGGCGGCGGTCTCGAGATAGGCGGCCTGCACCGCTCCCTCGCCCGCGCCCGGCCGCGGCCGCAGCTCGACCACACCCTCGGTCCGCAGTGGTCCGGCCACCACGTTCGCGGCCCGCAGCACCGAGAGGTCGTTGCGCCAGGCGGTGGACAGGTTCACGGAGGGGGCCGCTGCCCCCGACGCGGTCCGGAAGGTCTCCGGGAACGCCAGGAGGGTGCCTGCGGCGGCTCCCCGCCACCCGTAGATGGCCTGGTTCGGATCGCCGACCGCGGTCACCGGGTGACCCTCGGCGAAGACGGCGCGCAGGAGCTGCACCTGCGCCACGGAGGTGTCCTGGTACTCGTCCAGCAGCACCGCCCGGTACCGGGACCGCTCGGCCTGGCCCACGTCGGGCACCTGCCCGGCCACGGTGGCGGCGATGCGCACCTGGTCGCCGAAGTCGACGACCCCGTCGGCGCGCTTGCGCTCGGCGAAGGCCTCGACGAGGTCCATCAGCTGGATACGGGTGCGCAGGGACGTGGCCAACTTGCGGGCCGCCTCCAGGGGTCCCTTGGCGCGTGATCCGGCCTCGACCTCTTTCTCCGTCACCTCGGTGAGCAGGCGCCGCATCTCCTGCGCCGCCTCCGCGGGGGTGCGTCCGTGCTCGGAGAGCTCGGCCGCCACCGCGGCGACCGCATCGATCACGACGGTGACTGCCGAGGGCGTCTCGATGTCTCCGGCCCAGGTGTTCACGACCGCCTCGGCCAGCTGGTAGCGGCCGGCGTCGCCGATCAGGGAGGCGTCGGGATCGATCCCGATCCGCAGCGCGTGATCGGCGACGATCGCCGCCGCGTAGGAGTTGTAGGTCGCGATCCGCGGCCTGTCGGCCACGGTGTCCCCCACGCTCACCCCCACCTGCTGAAGACGGCGCAGCCGCGAGCGGATGCGGGCCGAGAGCTCGGCCGCTGCCTTGCGCGTGAACGTCAGACCGAGGATCTCCCCGGGCGCGGCGAGGCCGTTGGCCACGAGATACACCACGCGCGCTGCCATCGTCTCGGTCTTTCCCGACCCGGCGCCGGCCACCACCAGCATCGGCCCCAGGCCCGCCTCGATGACCGCCCGCTGCTCCTGCGTGGGCGGGGGCTGCCCGAGCGTGTCGGCGATGCGTTCCGCGCTCCAGGGCATCGTCATGTCGCCAGCCTCCCGCCGTTGGGCTGGGCGGGGCACGAGGTCTGGACGGGACACATGCGGCACCGAGTGCTGGGACGCGCCTCGAACACGGCCGCGGCCATCGCGGCCGCTCCGGCGCGGACGGTCTCCTCGGCCCACCCGGGCTCGACGTCCTCCGGCAGCGGGCGCTGCTCGCGCTGGGCGACCTTGGCGGTGGGAGCACCGAGGTAGACCAGCGAGGCACCACCGGCCCGGTGACCACCCGCCTCTTCCGCCGGTGCGGACTCGGAGAACGCGCCTCGCTCCACCGCCACCTGGTAGCTGCCCAGCTGCGGGTGTCGCTCCGCCTCGGCCTTGGTCACGGGAGTCTTGCCGGTCTTGAGGTCGACGATGCGCAGGCCGTCGGAGGTCTGCTCGACCCGGTCGACGCGCCCGCGCAGGCGCACACCCTCACCGAGGTCGACGGAGAACTCGACCTCCGGCTGCACCGCCGCACCGGCTCGCTCGGCGACGTACCGGGCCAGCTTGCGCACGATCTCCTCACCGCGCTCCCGCTCGCGCCGGGCGACCCACCCCTCCCCCAGGCCGAGCTCGTGCCAGCGCTGGTCGAGGGCGGCGAGCAGTTCGGTCTCGGTGCCGTGGGGGTGCTCGGCCGCGATCTCGTGGACCAGGTTGCCCAGGCTCTGCGCCGTGGAGTCCCCGGGCCGACCGCCGTGACGGGTCAGCGCCCACCGCAACGGGCAGGTGGTGACGTCCTCGAGCGTGGACGGTGAGACGCTCACGACCTCCCCCTCCTCCCACAGCGGCGCCAGGGTGGTCGGCGTGCGGAAGACGGGCCACTGCCGCGGATCGGCGCCATGGACATCGCGCGCTGCGAGGTGGTTCAGCAGGGCCGCCGCCGCCCGGGTCCGCCCGGTCAGGAGCACCTCGCTCGGCGGCCTCGCCCGGCCGAGGGCCGGCCGCAGCTCTGCGCGCAGGCGGCCCACGAGGCCACGCAGGTCCAGCGGCGCCGCCACCGGCGTCACCTCGGGCAGCTCCTCCTCGTCCGGCAGCAGCGCCTCGACGAACACCGACGGCCTGGCGTCGGTGTTCAGCACCGCGGTGACGAGCAGGTCCCGGCGAGCCCGGGAGCACGCCGAGACGAAGGTCCGCAGCTCGCCCTCGTAGACCTCGCGCCGCGCGCGCCGGAACGCGTCCTGCCCGCCCGCCCCCGAGGCGTCGCTGGTCTGCACGTGCCGTTCGGTCGCGATGTCGGCCAGCTGGGCTGCCCCGAGCAACGTGTCCCGGATCCGCAGATCGGGCCATGCGTCGTCCTGCACGCCGGCCACGACCACCACGTCCCACTCGCCTCCGGCCGCACCCGCCGGGGTGTGCACCTGCACGGCATCGCCGGCATCGCCGTGCGCGGCCAGGGTGTCGGCGGGGAAATCCTGGGCCGCCAGGTGCTCGAGGAACTTCGACGGCGAGGCGAGCGTGCTGCGGTCGACGAACTGCTCGGCCGCGCGGAACAGCGCCATCACGGCGTCGAGGTCGGTGTCGGCACGTTCACCACCGGACCCGCCCGCGAGCGCACGCCGCTGCCAGAGCGGCGCCAGCCCGGTGGCGTCCCAGATCTCCCACAGCACCGTCTCCACCGTGGCACCGTCGCGCCCCAGCTCGGCGGCGGCTGCACCGAGCACGTGCAGCACCGCGCGCGTGCCGCGGCCGAGCCGCTCGGGCAGCATGGCGACGGTCCCGGCGACCGAGGCGGAACCGTCCCGCGCATCCGGATCGTCACTGCCGTCACCGGCGACACTACCGACGCTGCCGACGGGGCCGACACCGTCGTCCTCGCCGACCGCGGCGGCGAACAGCGCACCCAGCAGGTCCTCGGAGTGCCGCTCCCCGCCCCCCGACCTCTCCCGGTGGCGCAGTGCGCGGCGCAGCGCACGTATCCCGACCGCGTCGAGTCCGCCGAACGGGGAGGTGAGCAGGGCGGCGGCATCCTGCGCCGTCACCGCGGCGGAGATCGCGCACCGCAGCGCCACCAGCAGCGGGCGCACGGCCGGCTCCTCCCGCAGCGGCCGGTCGGCCGCCGCCATCGCCAGCGGCACGCCCGCGGTCCGCAGTCCCCGCCGGACGGCGCCGACCAAGGAGCTCGAGCGGACCACCACGGCCATCTGCGACCACGCCACCCCCTGGTGCACATGCTTCTCCCGCAGGTGCCGGGCGATGTAGGCCACCTGCTGTGCCTCGCTGGCCACGAGCACCGCACGCACCTGCCCCTCGTGCTCGCCTGCCTCCTCCTGCTGCGCGTGGGCGCGCCGGCGGCCGGGCAGACCCATCGTGGGCAGCGGCTGCGCAAGCGCGGCGACCGCCTCGCGGATGGGTGCCGGATGTCGCCAGATCCGGTCCAGCACGTGCGTCGTGGCCCCCCAGGCGCCGTCCTGACCGGGCGGGAGGGTCGCCGTGTGCATGAGGGCGGGCACACCACCCCGGAACTGTTGCACCGCCAGGTCGGGATCGCCGAAGACCGCCAGGCGCGAGCCGTCCGAGGCGAAGGTGTCGAGTAACCGGGCCGTGGCCAGGGTGGCGTCCTGGTAGTCGTCGTGCAGCACCAGCGACCACTGCGGGCGCGGCACGTCCGGCACGACCTCGGCCCAGCTGCGCAGCGCCAGCACGGCTTCGTCGACGATCGTGGCGGCGTCGTAGCGCGCCCCGCGGTCGGGCGTGGTCTGCCCCAGGGCCAGCACCTGGGTGTACTCGGTCAGCAGCTGGCCGGCGGCGCGCCACTGCGGCCGTCCGTAGCGCTCGCCCCAGGCGGCGAGGCCGGGCCCGTCCAGCCCCGCTTCCGCGGCGCGCATGAGCAGATCCCGCAGCTCGTGCCGGAAGGCCGGCAGCACCAGGGTCTCGGGCCCGATGGAGGCCGGCCAGTCGATCGGGGCCCCTTCACCCGCCGCGTGCCCGGCGAGCAGGTCGGCCAGGATCTGGTCCTGCTCCGGTCCGGTCACCAGGGTGGGGGCGGGCTCCCCCAGGTGGCTGGCACGCAGCCGCAGGATCGCGAAGGCGAGCGAGGCCGGTGTGCGCACCAGGACCGTTCCCGACGTGCGCTGGATGCGGGCGGCGACCTCGTCGCGCACCTGGGCCGCGCGGCGCCGGGTGGGCACCAGCAGGACCGACGGGCCACGGTCCTGGCGGACCCAGTCGACCAGGGTCAGGGCCGCCGTCGTGCTCTTGCCGGAGCCCGGGCCGCCGCGCACGACGTGATGCCCGCCGGCCAGGATGGCCGCGCGGGCGGCGTCGTCCGCACCGGCCGTGTCGGCCGTGTCGGCCGTGTCAGCCGTGTCGTGGCCGCGGGTGGGGCTCACACCGGTCGAGGACATGTCCACGATCAGATCACGCCCCACCGACATCGCTGCGGATCAGGGGGCGACCCACCCGTTCGGCCGGCATCCCTGCAACGAGATCGTCTGCTGCTGCATCACGTGGGCCCGCTCGCCCGCACCGGCGCAGTCCCGGTGCTGATAGCCCAGCAGGTGCCCGACCTCGTGGGTCACCAGGTAATGGCGGTAGTCGGTGATCGAGGCCTCCGCCAGGAAGGCCTCGGTCGCCTCGGCCCACCGGACGGCATTGAGGACGGCGTGGCCATCGCGACCGCACGAGTACTCCCCCACGGTGCGCAACGGCAGGCACATCCGGTCGGTCAGGTCCGGCGAGGCGAGAACCACGCGCATCTCGGCCTCGCCGTCGGTGCGGGCGAAGGTGACCGAGCCGTCGTGACCCCAGCCGCGCGGGTCGTTGAGGGTGGTGATCACGAACTCCCCGAACACCTCGCCATCGATCGCGAGCCCCTCCTCGACCTCCACCCGCACGGTGATCGTGCGCTGTGCCTCCTGTGGGGCCTCGACCTCACCCGGGACGACGGTCAGCTCCCCCGAGGCCGAGGCCGGGACCTCACGGTCCAGCACACCGGCCGCCAGGTCCGCCTCCTCGCGTGCCGTCAGGGTGGGGGTCGGGCTCGGCGTGGCCGTCGGTGAGGGGCTGGGCGCCGCCGCTCCGGCGTCGGCGAGCAGCTCCGGACCGGCGTCGGCCACCCGGGGCGGCCCCACGGACGGCGGGCGCGCCGCGCCGCGACTGCTCTCGGAGGAGCGATCCACCGCGCCGCCACTGAGCTGGGGCCCGGCTGCGTGCTGTCCACCGGCCAGCACCACGGCGATCGCGGTCAGCACCACCGCGGCGAGGACCGCGAAGGCGCGTGGACGAGAACGCGTGCGGCGCATGGGTCCATCGTCTCATCCCCGCGGGACATACGATGGTGCCCGGACCACCGGTGCGCACGGGCCGCGGGAACAACCACAGCCTGCGCCACCGTTGCAGTCACCGGACGCTCGCGGTCCCGGGCGGATTGCCTGGTCCCACCGCGAGACCACCGAACGAGCATGGAGAGAGAGCACGTGGACATCACCATCGGCGTCAAGCACATCAACCGCGAGGTCCGCCTGGAGGTCTCGGACGACGCCGAGGCCATCGTGGCCGCCGTCAACGAGGCTCTTGCCAAGTCCGCCGACGGCGACTCCACCGCCGTCCTGGACCTCACCGACGAGAAGGGCCGCCGCGTGGTCGTGCCGGTCGGTTCCCTCGGCTACGTCGAGATCGGCGCCCCGGCTCCGCGCCCGGTGGGCTTCGGCGCCATCTGAGCGAGCGCACGGGGCCCGTGGTGGACGCGGGCGGGCAGCCGGGTAGCATGGACGCGTACACGGTTGCCCGGTCGCCCGAACAGGTAGATCACGCGGTACGCGCCAGCAGGGCTGGTGCTGACATTCTGCGATCGGCTACCACGATCAGGTGAGACCCCGTCGCCGGCGCACCCGCGTGGGCGGACCGGCAGCGATGCGGTTCACCGTGAGGCGAACAGGTTCACCACCCCGTGACTGACCACACCCTGACTGACCACCCCGCGACCGACGACGCTGCCGAGCAGCTCGGGACCGTCGTCGCCGAGACCGTCGAGGCCGGCGAGATCGCCGACCCCCACGCCGAGGTCGCCAAGACGTTCGGTGACTTCGGTGTCCGCGAGGACATCGCCGGCGCTCTCGGCGACGTCGGCATCACCCACCCCTTCCCGATCCAGGCACTGACGCTGCCGGTCGCGCTGCAGGGCCGCGACATCATCGGCCAGGCCAAGACCGGAACAGGCAAGACCCTCGGCTTCGGCGTGCCGCTGCTGCAGGGCGTCATCGCCCCCGGCGAGGACGGCTGGGACACGCTGCCCGACGCCGGCAAGCCGCAGGCGCTCGTGGTGGTCCCCACCCGCGAGCTCGCCGCGCAGGTGGCCGGTGACCTCACCACGGCCTCGCGCCGCCGCAAGGTGCGGGTGCTGCAGGTCTACGGCGGACGCGCCTACGAACCGCAGATCGACGCGCTCACCAAGGGCGTCGAGGTCGTCGTCGGAACCCCCGGGCGGATGATCGATCTGCTCAAGCAGCGTCACCTCGACCTCGGCAAGGTCCGCACC
This sequence comes from Ruania suaedae, assembly GCF_021049265.1. NCBI lineage: Bacteria > Bacillati > Actinomycetota > Actinomycetes > Micrococcales > Ruaniaceae > Ruania > Ruania suaedae. Next base: position 1,083,862 of record NZ_CP088018.1, on the reverse strand, counting down.
GTCGTCCTGGACGAGGCCGACGAGATGCTCGACCTGGGCTTCCTGCCCGACGTCGAGACGCTGCTCGCCTCGACCCCCGGCACACGCCACACCATGCTCTTCTCGGCCACGATGCCCGGCCCCGTCATCGCGATGGCCCGCCGCTACATGAGCCGCCCCACGCACATCCACGCCCATGACCCGGGCGACGAGGGCGCCACCCTCAAGACCACCCGCCAGGTGGCCTACCGCGCCCACGCGATGGACAAGGTCGAGATGCTCGCCCGCATCCTGCAGGCCGAGGGCCGGGGCCTGACGATCGTGTTCGCACGGACCAAGCGCACCTGTGCCAAGGTCTCCGACGAGCTCAACGACCGCGGATTCGCGGCGGCCGCCATCCACGGCGACCTGGGGCAGGGAGCCCGCGAGCAGGCGCTGCGCGCCTTCCGCAACGGCAAGGTCGACGTGCTCGTGGCCACCGACGTCGCCGCACGCGGTATCGACATCGACGACGTCACGCACGTGATCAACTACCAGTGCCCCGAGGACGAGAAGGCCTACGTGCACCGCATCGGCCGCACCGGCCGGGCCGGCAACACCGGCACCGCGGTCACCTTCGTCGACTGGGACGACGTCCCCCGCTGGATGCTGATCGACCGCACGCTCGAGCTGGGACTGGGTGAGCCGCCGGAGACCTACTCCTCCTCCCCGCACCTGTTCGCCGACCTCAGCATCCCCGAGGGCACCAAGGGCCGCCTGCCCCGCGCGGCACGGACCCGCGCCGGGCTCGGTGCCGAGGACGTCGAGGACCTCGGCGAGACCGGCGCCTCCAGCGGCAAGGGCCGCGGCCGAGGGGCTGGCCGCAGCGCCGGTGGGCGCGGCGAGGTTCGCAGCGAGGGTCGTGGTCGCGGCGAGGGCCGCTCCCGCGGACACGGCGGCGACGAGCGTTCCGGCGAGAGCCGTCGCAGCGAGGGCGGGGACGCAGCTCAGCGTCCCGAGGGCGCCCAGCGCCCACGGCGTCGTCGCCGCCGGACCCGCGGTGGGCGTCCGGCGGAGCAGTAGGCCTCAGCCGGCGAGTACGAAGGCCCGCACCGCATCGGCGATCAGCTGCACCGCGATGGCGGCAAGCAGCAGGCCGGCGATGCGGGTCACCAGGATCGTCCAGCCCTCGCCCAGCACCCGGTGGATGACCCCGGCGAAGCGCATCGCCAGGAACAGGCACAGGTGCACCGCCACGATGGCGGCCACGATCGCCACCCACTCGGGCACGCTGCCCTCCGAGCCCTGCACGGCCAGCATCGCCGCCACGATGGCACCGGGGCCCGCGAGCAGCGGCGTCCCGAGCGGCACCAGCGCCACGTTCACCTTGCCCGACGGCGTGGGCTCCTCGGTCTTGCCCGTGAGCAGGTCCAACGCCACCAGCAGGAGCAACAACCCGCCCGAGGCCTGCAGCGCCGGTACCGAAATGTTCAGGAAGTCCAGCAGGTGCCGGCCGAACAGCATGAACGCCACGACCACGCCGAACGCGACGCTCACCGCCTGCAGCGCGGCCCTGGCCCGCTGCTTGGCGGTCATGGTGGAGGTCAGCGCCAGGAACACCGGCACGGTGCCCGGCGGGTCCATGATGACGAACAGGGTCAGGAACGTCGTGGCGAAGAGAGTGCCGTCGAGAACGGCGCTCACCGGGTGGTCCTCGCGCTCACGGACGAACCACGGCGAGCCGCCCCTGCTCCTCGATCGTCTCGAGCACCTCGCGGTCGGTGGTCTCCTCCCCGAGTCGGTTCGGTTTGCCCACGCCGTGGTAGTCGCTCGATCCGGTGACGAAGAGCCCGAGATCGCCGGCGAGGCGGCGCAGCTGCTCGCGCTGATCGTCGGTATGGTCCCGGTGCGCGACCTCCAGGCCGGCCAGACCGGCGTCGGCCATCTGCTGCACCACCGTGTCGGCCACGACCCGGCCGCGCGCGCTCGCGCGCGGGTGGGCGAAGACGGGCACCCCTCCCGCCTCGCGCACCAACCGCACCGCGTCCACCGCGTCCGGTGCGTGATAGCGCACGTAGTACCGGCTGGACGGCGCCAGGATGGACGCGAACGCCGCCGTCCGGTCGGGCACCACCCCGGCCGCGACCAGCGCGTCGGCGATGTGCGGCCGGCCGAGCGTGGCGCCCGAGCCGGCCTGCGCGACCACGTCGTCCCAGGACAGGTCGTAGTCCTCGGCGAGAAGCTCCACCATCGCCCGCGCCCGCCCGTCCCGCGAGATCCGGGACCGTTCCAGCTCGGCGGTCAGCCCCGCATGGTCGGGGTCGTGCAGGTAGGCGAGCAGGTGCACGCTGATGCCCCCGGCGGTGCAGGAGATCTCCGCTCCCCGTAGCAACGCCACCCTCGTGCCCGGTACTGCCTCGGCTGCCTCGTCCCAGCCGGCGGTGCTGTCGTGGTCGGTCAGTGCCACCACGTCGAGGCCGGCGGCGGCGGCCTCGACCATGAGCTCGGTCGGCGTGGAGGTCCCGTCGGACACGCGTGAGTGCGCGTGGAGGTCGATGTGCACGAGGCCCAGGGTAGCCGCCGCGTCCGGTGGGTGAGACGGCTCGGGGTTTGCGATCATGGGCGCATGGTCTCCTCCGACGGTACTCAGCAGCAGCTCGCCGACCGTGGCTCCAATCGCTCCCAGCGGCCCTCCTCCGACGCCTTCCGGGCCTTCATCGCCTCCGGCTGGGCACCCCGCGAGTCCGCGCTGCCCGCGCGTCTGCCCGCGGCCGACCACGCCGAGGCCCGCCGGAGAAGGCTCGGTGACCGGTTCGAGGGCGACCGCCTCGTGCTGCCCGCCGGGCCGCTCAAAGTGCGCTCGAACGACACCGACTACCGTTTCCGGCCGCACTCGGCGTTCGCGCACCTGACGGGCCTGGGCACCGACGAGGAGCCCGACGCGGTGCTCGTGCTGCACCCGCAGGCCCAGGGCGGCCATGAGGCCGTGCTCTACTTCCGCCCCCTCGCCGGACGCGACACCGAGGAGTTCTACGCCGACGCCCGGTACGGGGAGTTCTGGGTCGGGGCCCGCCCGACGCTGGCCGAACTCGAGGCGCGCACCGGCATCCGCTGCGCCCACATCGACGAGCTGCCCGACGCTCTCGCCAAGGACGCGGGGCAGGTGCACCTGCGGGTGGTGCCGGAGGCCGACGAGGCCATCACCGCCCTCGTGGTCGCCGCCCGCTCCTCCTCCGGTCAGGAGGTCGACGCCGAGACCAGCCAGGCCGAGGACGCCGCCCTGGCCGAGGCGCTCTCCGAGCTGCGCCTGGTCAAGGACGACTGGGAGGTGGCCGAGCTGCGCCGGGCGGTGGACGCCACGATCGCCGGGTTCGCCGAGATCGTCCGCCAGCTCGAGCGCGCCAGCGGTCACCCTCGCGGCGAACGTGTCATCGAGGGCGCCTTCGGAGCCCGCGCCCGGGAGGACGGCAACGGCATCGGCTACGACACCATCGCCGCGGCCGGTGACCATGCCACCACCCTGCACTGGATCCGCAACGACGGGCGGGTCAGGGCCGGCGAGCTGGTGCTGGTCGATGCCGGGGTGGAGGTCGACTCCCTCTACACCGCCGACGTCACCCGGACGCTGCCGGTGGACGGGGTCTTCACCGACGTCCAGCGCCGCGTCTACCAGGCCGTCCTCGACGCCGCCGACGCGGCCTTCGCCGCCGCCAAGCCGGGGGTGAGGTTCCGGGACGTCCACACCGCTGCGGTGACGGTCCTGGCCCACCGCCTGGCCGAGTGGGGGCTGCTGCCGGTCGGCGCGGAGGAGGCGCTCACGCCGGAGGGTCAGCAGCACCGCCGCTGGATGCCGCACGGCACCAGCCACCACCTCGGCCTCGACGTGCACGACTGTGCCCAGGCCCGCCGGGAGATGTACCTCGACGCCGAGCTGGAACCGGGGATGGTGTTCACCATCGAGCCCGGTCTGTACTTCAAGGCGGACGACCTGAGCGTGCCCCCGGAGCTGCGGGGCATCGGTGTGCGGATCGAGGACGACGTCGTGGTCACCGCCTCCGGCGTGGAGAACCTCTCGGCGGCCCTGCCGCGCCACCCGGACGAGGTGGAGGCCTGGATGGCCTCGCTGCGTCACTGAGCGCGTGCCCGACCCTTCCCGCGGCCCCGTGCGTGGCCGGCCCCGCGTGCTGGCGGCCGCTGCCGTCGGGCTCGCCACCAGCGCCCTGTACGTGCTGTTCTCCGCGCGGCAGTGGGCCCGCCTGGAGTCGCCGTCGTGGGACCTGGGGATCTTTACCCAGCTGCTGCGGGCCTACGCCGAGCTGCGCAGCCCGGTCGTCCCGATCAAGGGCGACGGGTTCATGCTGCTCGGGGATCACTTCCACCCGCTGCTGGCGCTGCTCGCCCCGGCCTACGCGCTCGCCCCCTCCGGCCTGACGCTGCTGGTCCTGCAGGACCTACTGATCGGTCTCTCGGCGGCAGTGCTGACCGGGTGCGCCGTCCGGCACCTGGGCACCCGGGCCGGGACGCTCGTCGGCCTGGCCTACGGACTGTCCTGGGGCCTGCAGAGCGCCGTCGCCTCGCAGTTCCACGAGATCGCGCTGGCGCTGCCGTTCCTGACGGCCAGCCTGGCGGCCCTGGTGCGGCGCGACCACCGGGCCGCGGTGCTCTGGGCGCTCCCGTTGCTGGGGATCAAGGAGGACCTCGGCCTGACGGTGGCCATGGTGGGGGTCGTCGTCGCGCTGCGGGGCTCCCGGGTGCTCGGGGCGGCGACCGCCCTCGGGGGCGCCGGTGCCTTCGTCCTGATCACCCAGTTCGTCCTCCCGGCGCTCAACCCCGACGGCGTGTGGGACTACGCCGAGGACTCGATCGTCGCGACCGTGCTCACCGACCCCGGCGCCGCCGTGGCGACCCTTCTCACCGGCGCCGGCGCGAAGGCGGGCCTGGTGCTGATGGTCTTCCTGCCGACGGCGTTCCTGGCCCTGCGTAGCCCGCTGGCGCTGCTCACCCTGCCCACCTTCGCGTGGCGGCTGACCTCCGACGTCCCCTTCCACTGGGGCACCGACTGGCACTACTCGGCGATCCTCATGCCGATCGCCGTGATGGCCACCGTCGATGCGCTGCTGCTGCTGCGATGGCGCCGTCACGCCACGGCCGTGGGGGCGGTGGTGCTCACCCTGGCGGTGGCGATCACCACCCAGTTCCCGCTCTGGCGCCTGACCGAGCCGGAGTTCCACCGGGAACCGGTGTCGGCCCCCGCCGCCCGGGAGGTGCTCGCGGCCGTTCCCGACGGCGCCCGTGTGGCCACCGACATCACGCTGATGGCCTACCTGGCGCCGCGGACCACCGTGCTCTGGGTGGGCAACGCCTCGCGCGACGCCGCCGGCGAGCCGGTGGACTTCGTCGTCGTGGACACCGGGTCGGGGGTGTACGGGGGCAGTCCACCGCAGGATGTCGTGGCCTACGCCACCGAGAGGTATCCGGGGGAGTTCACCGAGGTGCTGGACACCGGTGGCTTCCTCGTGGCCGAACGGGTCGGGCGAAACGAGGGCTGAGGGGCCTGGCGATGCTCAGGCGCCTGCCGGCGGCTGGCCCTCGCGCTCGTGCTCCAGCGTGCCCAGCAGCTGGCGTGCGGCGGGCGCCTTCTCCGCCAGGCAGAGGATCGCGAACGACCCGGCCACCACCTGGGAGGTGGAGGTGAAGTCACGCTTGCCACCGGACATCGCGTAGGCGATCACCGCGAACAGCATCCCGGCGCCGGCGCCGAGCAGCAGCGCCGGCAGCAGGGCCGTGAGCAGCTCACCGCCGAAGAGGTACAGCAGGATGCCGATGAAGAACCCGAAGTACGCGCCGGTGGCGGCGCCGCGCAGGGCGACCTTCGGGTAGGTCCGGCGCCCGGTGATGCGCTCGACCATGGTCAGGTCGGTGCCGACGATCGTGACGGAGTTGACCTCGAACTCACTGTCGGCGAGGAAGTCGACCGCACGCTGGGCCTCGAGGTAGCTGGCGTAGGTGGCGATCTCCTCGCCGCGCGGCTGCATCCCGGCGCGCGGATCGGTCGGGTTCATGGCTGGCATGGGCCCATTGTCCCCCACCGTCACCCGGGGTGTCACCCGTGCTGCTGACATAGGGTGAGCCCCGTGAGCATCACCACCACCCGTATCTTCGTCGCCCGGCTCGCCGGCATCGGCGTGTTCGACCCGCTCGGGGACCGGGTGGGTCGCGTGCACGACGTCGTGGTGCTGCTGCGTGTGCGGCAGTCGCCGCGGGCGGTGGGACTGGTCGTGGAGGTCCCGGGCAAGCGCCGGGTCTTCCTGCCCCTGTCCCGGGTGACCGCGATCGACCCGGGCGCCGTGATCACCAGCGGGCTGCTGAACCTGCGCCGGTTCCAGCGGCGCGCCGCCGAGACGCTCGTGATGGGCCAGTTGCTGGACCGGGTGGTCGCGCTGCGCGCGGACGGCGGTGAGGTGACGATCCAGGACGTCGGGCTCGAGCAGCAGCGCAACCGGGACTGGCTGGTGACCAAGCTGTTCGTGCGGCACGGCTCACGCAGCGTCTTCGGCCGAGGTCACACCTCGGTCATCGACGTCGACGACGTCACCGGGCTGGCGCCGTCGGAGGCGCAGCAGGGTGCCGCAGCGCTGCTGGCCACGATGGACGACCTCAAACCCGCCGATCTCGCCGATGTCGTCCACGACCTGCCCGAACGGCGCCGGATCGAGGTCGCGGCCGCCCTGCCCGACGGCCGGCTGGCGGACGTGCTCGAGGAGCTCGGCGACGACGACCGGGTGGCGATCCTCTCGGCCCTCGCCGCCCAGCGCGCGGCCCAGGTGCTCGACGAGATGCAGCCCGACGACGCAGCCGACCTGATCGCCGAGCTGCCCACCGACAAGGCCAGCGAGCTGCTCGATCTGATGGAGCCGGACGAGGCCGAGGACGTGCGCCGGCTGCTGACCTACGACGACGACACCGCCGGTGGTCTGATGACGACCGAGCCGATCGTGCTCGGGCCCGAGACCTCCGTGGCCACGGCGCTGGCGCACGCGCGGCGTCAGGACGTCACGCCCGCCCTGGCCGCGATGATCTTCGTGACCCGGCCGCCGCAGGAGACGCCCACCGGGCGGCTCCTCGGGGTCATCCACCTGCAGCGGATGCTGCGTGAGCCACCGCACGAGGCGATCGGTGGCCTGCTGGACAAGGACATCGAAGCGGTCACCGCCGACGCCCCCATCGGCCGCATCACCCGGCTGCTGGCCACCTACAACCTGACCGCCCTGCCGGTGGTGGACGAGCAGCGCCGCCTGCTCGGGGCCGTCAGCGTGGACGACCTGCTCGACCACCTCCTGCCCGAGGACTGGCGGGAGGCGGACGACGAGGTGACCGACGCCGCGATGGGAGGCACCGGTGGCTGACCGCCTCGACACCCCGCGCACGAAGCGGCGGCGGCTGATCCCCCAGCGTCGCAACAAGGACGCCTTCGGCAAGGCGGCCGAGGCGATCGCCACGTTCATGGGCACGCCGCGCTTCCTGCTGTACATGACCCTGTTCGCCGGGACGTGGCTGGCCTGGAACACCCTCGCGCCGGAAACGCTCCAGTTCGACCCGCGGGCGCTGAACTTCACCCTCCTCACCCTGATGCTCTCCCTGCAGGCCTCCTACGCCGCGCCGCTGATCCTGCTCGCCCAGGACCGCCAGACCGACCGGGACCGGGTCACCGCCGAGCAGGACCGCCAGCGCGCCGAGCGCAACCTGGCCGACACCGAGTTCCTCGCCCGGGAGATGGCCTCGCTGCGGCTGGCCCTCAACGACGTGGCCACCCGCGACTTCGTGCGCAGCGAGCTGCGCAGTCTGCTGGAGGAGCTGCAGGCCGAGCGGGAGGACGAGGGGCGCGACCAGGAGGCCGGTGAGCGGCCCTCGGCCGGGGTGTAGTCCGGACCACAACCGCAGGGACGGGTCGAAGCCGCAGGCGCACCTAGACTCGATGTATGTCTGACACGCTCACCGCCCGCGTCCACGAGGCCATGGCCTCCGTGCTCGACCCCGAGATCCGGCGGCCGATCACCGAGCTCGACATGGTGCGCGACGTCGCCGTCCTCGAGACCGGCGACGACGGCGCCGCAGTCCAGGTCACCATCGCCCTGACCACCTCGGGCTGCCCGCTGCGCGACACGATCACGCGGGACGTGACGAACGCCGCGAACGCCGTCGACGGGGTGGCGCGCACCGAGGTCAGCATGACCGTGATGACCGACGACGAGCGCACCGCCCTGCGGACCAAGCTGCGCGGGGGGACCGCCGAACCGGTGATCCCGTTCGCCCAGCCGGACAACCTCACCAAGGTCTACGCCGTCGCCTCGGGTAAGGGCGGCGTCGGCAAGTCGACCGTGACCGCGAACCTCGCGGCCGCGATGGCGGCCGAGGGCCTGAAGGTGGGCGTCATCGACGCCGACGTGTACGGCTTCTCCATCCCGCGCATGCTCGGTGTGGAGCACTCGCCGACGAAGGTCGACGACATGATCCTGCCGCCCGTGGCCGGGGAGGTGAAGGTGATCTCCATCGGGATGTTCACCGAGCCCGGGCGTGCGGTGGTCTGGCGCGGCCCGATGCTGCACCGGGCGCTGCAGCAGTTCCTCGCCGACGTGTTCTGGGGCGACCTCGACGTGCTGCTGCTGGACCTGCCCCCGGGCACCGGCGACATCGCGATCTCCGTCGCCCAGCTGCTCCCGCACGCCGAGCTGCTGGTGGTCACCACCCCGCAGCTGGCGGCGGCCGAGGTGGCCGAGCGGGCCGGGGCGATGGCCGAGGCCACCAAGCAGCGCGTGGCCGGGGTCATCGAGAACATGTCCTGGCTGGTCCAGCCCGACGGCTCCCGCCTGGAGGTCTTCGGCTCCGGTGGCGGCCAGCGCGTGGCCGATCAGCTCTCCCGCACGCTGGAGGCTGAGGTGCCGCTGCTCGGTCAGGTCCCCCTCGAGGTCGCCCTGCGCGAGGGCGGCGACGCCGGGACCCCGCTGGTCACATCGGACGACTCCTCCGACGCTGCGGACGTGCTGCGCAGCATCGCCCGCACGCTCGGCACCCGCCAGCGCGGGCTGGCGGGGCGCAAGCTCGCGATCTCGCCGATCGGCTGACGTCCCCGGCGGCCGGGCCTCAGGTCGCCTCGTCGTCGAACGGAGCCCCGTTCGCCAGCGGGTTCTCGACGGCATCGGTCCCGGTCACGGCCGCGTCCTCGGTGTCGTGCGGCGCGGCTGCCCGCTGATCCTCGTCGGCCTCATCATCGAGCTCGTCCTCGTCCTCCGCCGCCCGGGAGCGGGCCGACGTCGCCGCGGTCGCGGTCGCAGTCGCAGTCCCCGCGGCGGCCGATCGCCTGCGCGTACCGCTGCCACTGGGCTTGGTGCGGGCACCGTTCGGGTTGACCTCGTCCAGCAGGGCCTCGCGCACGATGCGGCGCGGGTCGTACTGACGCGGGTCGAGCTTGCTGAAGTCCAGGTCCGCGTCCGGTCCGAGCTCCTCCCGGATGGACTCCGTCGCCCCCCGGGCCATGTCGCGCAGGGTGCGCACGAGGCGGGCGAGCTGCTCGGCGTACTTGGGCAGATGCTGGGGGCCGATCAGGACCACGGCGATCACCGCGATCAGCAGGAGCTCCTCGATGTTCATCTGCACAGGGGCAGCCTAGCTGTCGAGGGTCGGTGCCTCGCGCATCCGTGCCTGCTCACTCGCTGGCCTGCTCTCCGAGCGTGACCTCCACCTGGCGCTCGTCGCCGTCCTCGCGCACCGTCAGGGTGATGACCTCGCCGGGTGGGTGCGCACGGATCTTCACGATGAGCTCGTCCGCGGAGGTTACGGGCTCCCCGTCGATCGCCAGGATGATGTCGCCCGGCTCGAGCCCGGCCTGTGCGGCCGGCCCGCCGGGGACAAGCGGCGGCAGGTCGGCGTCGGCCTCGTCGGTGAGGATCTGCACCCCCTCGCCCTGGTACTGGGCGTCCAGGGTGGCTCCGATGATCGGGTAGGTCGCGGTCCCGGTCTCGATCAGCTGCTCGGCCGTCCGGCGCACCTGGGTGCTCGGGATCGCGAAGCCGAGACCGACACTGCCGGCCGATGTCGGGGTGCTGGCGGTGGAGGCGATCGCCGAGTTGACTCCGATCACCTCACCGGCGGTGTTGACCAGCGGCCCGCCGGAGTTCCCCGGGTTGATCGCGGCGTCGGTCTGGATGGCGTTGAGGAAGGAGGCACCCTCCTCCCCCGGCACGCTCACCGGACGATTCATCGCGCTGACGATCCCGGATGTCACGGTGCCCTCGAGGCCGAGGGGAGCACCGATCGCCACGACCGGGTCGCCCACCCGGAGCGCGTCGGAGTCGCCCAGCACGAGCGGCTCCAACCCGTCGAGGTCGACCTTCAGCACGGCCAGGTCGTAGTCGACCGTGGACCCGACGATCTCAGCCTCGACCTGGTTGCCGTCGGCCAGGACGACCGCCACCTGTTCCGCACCGGCGATCACGTGGTGGTTGGTCACGATGTACCCGTCCTCGCGCAGCACGAAGCCACTGCCCGACCCGCCGGCGCCGCCGGTCCGGGTACGGATGTAGACGGTGCTGGGCAGCACGTCCGCCGCGATCCCGGCCACCGATCCCTCGGCGAGGTCCTGGTCCGGTGGGGCAGGCGCTCCCGGGCTGGGCGCGGGCAGGCTGACGTCCGGCGGGTCCAGTAGCCGGGAGCCGCCGACGGCGCCGGCGATCAGACCCACGAGCAGGCTGAGCAGCATCAGCAGCGCGACCAGTCCGCCCGGGACCCCGCGCCGGCGGCGGCGCGCCGGTTCCGAGCGCAGCGGCAGACTGGGCGTCATGGGCGCGCCCGGGACACCGGCCGTGCCGCCTGAGTGGTCAGGCGTGAGCGCGGGGCCCGTCGATGCGACGTGGCCCCGTGGCGGGTCGGGCGGGTGCCAGCTCACGATCCGGCCAGCAGGACCTGGAGACCGTTCGTGAGCCGGTCCACGACCCCGGGTGAGGTGCCCTCACCCATCCGGGCGAGCAGCGCGTGAGCCGCGGCCGGGTCGTCGCCGGAGGAGATCGCCACGACCGACCCCCCGCACTGGGCCACCCACCAGTTCTCGGCGACCTGATAGACCTCGTAGCCGCTGATCTGCACGGGTTCGAGCGCGGCCGTCATCGCCGGGTCGAGCACCCCGTGTTGCTCGGTCAGATGCACGACCCCGGCATCGCCGGCGAGATCGAGCTGCAGCACCGGCGCACCCGCCTCGGCCTCGTCGATGACCGTGATGTGCTCCACCCGCATCCCCGCGGGCAGGCGGTCCGGCGTGGACCAGCCAGCCGCTGACATCCACTCGAGCACGGTTCCCGAGAGATCCTCGCGGCCTGGCTCGGTGGCACCCACCGATCCGACGGCGTGACCGCCGGCCAGCGATGCCGGCTCCTTCAGCTGGGGCACCATGGCCGTGAGGTCGTCGACCGAGCGCTGCTGACCGCCGAGCACGAAGAGCGCGACCACGAACACCCCGACGGAGGCGACGGCGCCCGAGAGCACCCGGAGCCGGGTGCCGCGCACGGCCCGCTCCACCTCCCCCGCGCTCGCGGGCACGCCCGTCGTGTCGCCCACGACGCCCAACGCAAGGAGCCGTTCGGTCAGGTCCGGGTTCGCCTGGACCGCCCGCGCAGCCCGCGCAGTGTCGCGGCAGGCACGCTCGGCCTCGACCTGCGCGCGGCAGGGCGCGCAGTCGGACAGGTGCTGCTGCAACCGTGCCGCCCGCGCCGGCGGAAGCTGACCGTCCACGAACGGCGAGACGAGCGGTCCGAGATGGCTCACAGCGCGCCCTCCGGTCGCAGGACGGGGGCGGCCGGCACGTCCGGCAGGTCCGGCACAGCCCGGGAGGCCGGCGCCCGGTGGGCCAGGGACTTGCGCAGCTGCGCCCGGCCGCGATGGATGCGCGAGCGCACCGTGCCCATCGAGACGTCGAGCACCGCAGCGATCTCCTCGTAGGAGAGGCCTTCGATGTCGCACAGCACGACGGCGGCCCGGTACTGGGGCTTCATCGCGTCCAGCGCTGCCTGGACGTCGGCGTCGAGGTTGTCGTGCTCATAGCGCCGCTCGGGTGAGCCGGAGTCGCCGGCGGCAGGCACCCGTTCGGCGGCCGGGCCGAGCACGTCGAAGCGGATCCGCTTCTTGCGTCGCTGCCCGTCCAGGAAGAGGTTCGTGGTGATGCGGTGCAGCCACCCCTCGAACGTGCCCGGGGCGTAGGAGTGCAACGAGCGGAACACCCGCACGAAGACCTCCTGGGTGAGATCCTCGGCGTCGGCCCGGTTGCCCGTCAGCCGGTACGCCAGCCGGTAGACCCGGTCGGTGTTCTCACGCACGATCGCCTCCCAGGTGGGTGGCTGCCACGTCCCCTCCGGGCGAGCAGGCACCTCGGGCACAGCGGCGGCCGGTCGGTCGGAAGCGGTCGGCGAGGTGGTGTCCATGGCAAGGGCAATCCTACGCGGGGAACCTGAGAACTTCCTGGGAGGGCTCGGCCACCTGAGCGCCTCCCCGGCACGGCGGCCCGACGGCGCTACGATCGCAGCACCCACCCGCCGGACATCATCGCGCGCCACCCCTGGAGGCCTACCATCGCTGCCGACAAGGCCCAGAGCTGGGCCTACACCGAGGACTACCTCGTGGAGACCGAGTCCATCCAGCTCGCCCGCGGCCGCGCCGAGGAGCTGGGGGTGACCCCCGTGTCTGCCGGAACGGGTGCCGCGCTGCGGATGCTCGCCGCCGCCACCCGGGCACACGCCGTGGCCGAGGTCGGCACCGGAACCGGGGTCTCGGGCCTGTGGCTGCTGGAGGGGATGGTGGCCGACGGCGTCCTGACCACGATCGACGTCGAGGTCGAGCACCAGCGCGCCGCCAAGGAGGCGTTCGCGACGGCGCAGGTGCGGTCCACCCGGACCCGGACGATCTCCGGGCGCGCCCTGGACGTCCTCCCCCGGCTGGCCGACTCCGCCTACGACATGGTGGTCGTCGACGGCGATCCGGCCGAGGCCGGGGACGACGCCGACCAGGCGATCCGGATGCTGCGACCCGGCGGCGTGCTCGCCGTCACCGACGCCCTGTGGCACGACCGGGTCGCCGACCCGGCGCGCCGCGACGAGCAGACGGTGGCCATGCGCGAGCTCGGCCGCCGGCTGCGCGAGGACGAGCGGGTACTTCCGAGCCTGCTGCCGGTCGGGGACGGGCTGCTGGTCGCGATCCTGCGGTAGTTCGCGGGGCGCGAGAGCCCGGGGCGTCCGGTCGTGAAAAGCGCGTGCCGGCGTCGATACGATGAGCGGACTGCCTGCGGGGCCCTCCCTTGCCAGCGGCAGTACCACCCCCTCTTGCTGATGGAGCCGCCCTGTGAACGCCGACACCACGACCGCGTCCGCCCAGCCCGACCGGGCGGCGGAGATCGACCCCGCGGGCATGAGGGTGATCTGGCTGCTGCTGACCGCGGCGTTCGTGGCGATCCTGAACGAGACCACGATGGCGATCGCCATCCCGGAGCTGAACCGGACCCTCGGGATTCCTCCCGAGCAGGGCCAATGGCTCACCAGCGCCTTCATGCTCACCATGGCCGTGGTCATCCCGACCACCGGCTTCCTCATCCAGCGGTTCACGACCCGCCAGATCTTCCTCGCCGCGATCACCTTATTCGCGCTCGGGACGGCGATCTGCCTCGTCTCGCCGGGCTTCCTCACCCTGCTGACGGGCCGCGTGGTCCAGGCCGCCGGGACCGGCATCATGCTGCCGCTGCTGATGACGACCATCATGAACGTCGTCCCCGCCCGCTCCCGCGGGCGGATGATGGGCCGGGTCGGGATGGTCATCGCGCTCGCGCCGGCGATCGGCCCCACCCTCTCGGGTGTCGTGCTCGACAGCCTCGGCTGGCGCTGGCTGTTCGGCATCGTGCTGCCGATCGCGCTGGTGGCGATGGCGCTGGGCGCGCGCTGGCTGACGAATCTCGGAGTCACCACGCGGGCCCCGATCGATGTGGTCTCCATCGCGCTGTCCGCGCTCGCCTTCGGCGGCATCGTCTTCGGCCTGAGCCAGCTGGGTGGCGGGCACGGCGCCGAGGCGACCGACGGCGCCGCGGGCGCCGGCACCGACGCCGCCCCGTGGCTGGCAGTCGTCGCCGGCGTCGCGTTCCTCGGGGTGTTCGTGTGGCGCCAGCTCGTGCTGCAGCGCCGTAGCGCCGCGCTGCTCGACCTGCGCGTGTTCCGTTCGCGCAACTACGTCATCGCGGTGCTCATCATGGCGATCGTCGCGCTGTCGATGTTCGGCACCTTCTCGCTGCTGCCGCAGTACCTGCAGAACGTGGTCGGGCTCAATGCCACCCAGTCCGGGCTGGTGCTCCTGCCCGGCTCGGTCCTGATGGGAGTGCTCGGTCCGCTCATGGGCCGGGTCTATGACGCGCGCGGGCCCCGCACCCTGCTGGTGCCGGGAACGATCATGATCGCCGCGGCGATGTTCCTGTACTCCACCGCCGATCTGCAGACGCCGGTGTGGGTGCTCGTCTGCACGCAGATCATGATGTCGCTGGGACTGGCCGGCTCGTTCACCCCGCTGTTCTCCGCCTCGCTCGGCTCGCTCGAGCGCACGCTCTACTCCCACGGCTCGGCCGCGCTCAACACGTTGCAGCAGGTCGCCGGGGCCGCCGGGACGGCCCTGCTCATCTCGGTCTACTCCTCCTCGCTGCACGCCGGTCAGGCCGAGGGCCTCTCCGTCGCCGAGGCCGGGGCACCCGGTGCCCAGCAGGCGTTCTTCATCGCCGGCTGCATCGCGGTGGTGGCCGTGGTGCTGGCCTTCTTCGTCATCAAGCCCGAGGAGTCGGACGCCCCGGCGCCGGCGGCACACTGACCGCCGGGCGGGTCGGCGGGCGGGTCGGGCTCCTACTCCAGGCCCTGCAACCAGCGCAGCAGCAGCCGGGCCCCGAATCCGGTGGCCCCCTGACTGACCTCGTGCTCGTCGGCGGCGGACCGCGCCGGGCCGGCGATGTCCAGGTGTGCCCAGGGCTGATCGCCGGCGAAGTGCTGCAGGAAGAGGGCCGCGGTGATCGACCCGCCGCCGACCTTCGCGTCGGTGGCGATGTGGGAGAGGTCGGCCACCGTGGACTCCAGCGCGTACCGGTACTCCGGCACGAGCGGCATCGCCCACACCTGCTCCCCGGAGCGCTGCGCGGCAACCTCCAGTGCGCCCCGCAGGGCGTCGTCGGTGGCGTAGAGGGCGGCGTGCCGGCGCCCCAGACCGAGACTGGCTGCGCCCGTGAGGGTGGCCACGTCCACCAGCGTGGCGGGCCCGTACTCGGACCGGGCCCAGGCCATCGCGTCGGCCAGCACCATCCGGCCCTCGGCATCGGTGTTGCCGATCTCGACCGTGGTGCCCTCCACCATGGTGATCACGTCACCGGGCCGGTAGGAGGAGGCGCCGATCGCGTTCTCGGCGAGCGGCAGCACTCCGATCACGCGCGCACCGACCTTCGCCTGGGCGGCACCGAGCACGGCGCCGATCACCGACGCGGCGCCCGCCATATCGGTTTTCATCGGGATCATGGCCTCGCGCGGCTTCAGCGACAGGCCCCCGGAGTCGAAGGTGATGCCCTTGCCCACGAGCACCACCGGCGCCTGGGCGGGATCGGTCCCGGCATGCTCGATGGTCACCAGGCGCGGTGGTGAGACCGAGCCGCCACCGACCGCCAGGATGCCTCGCAATCCGTGCTCGGCCAGCCAGCGCTCATCGCGCACCCGCACCCGCAGGCCGCGGGCTCGCCCGAGCTCGACCACCTGCCCGGCGAGCCATTGCGGTGTCTTGACGCTCGCGGGCGTCGCCGCCAGCCGGCGGCTGACGAGCGTGGTCTCGCTACCGAGCAGGCCGTCGTCGATCGCCTGCTCGGTGGCGGTCTCGTCGGCGGCACAGATCGTGGCCCGCTCGAGCGGTTGCGGCTGCTCGCGGCTGCCGGCATAGGGCGGCACGTACGCGCCCAGACGCAGACCCTCGACGAGGGCCGTGAGCGCCTCGGCGGTCAGCAGGTCTTCGGCGGCCAGCACGACGTGCTCGCGGCCGCGGGTGCGTCGCGCGAGCGCAGCACCGGCACGCCGGGCCGCGCGTGGGGAGGCGTCACCGAGCCCGACGAGCACCAGCCGGCGCGGCAGCCCGGGCCAGCCAGGCATCGGCGGGAGGGTGAGCGCGAGCGCCTCCCCCGCCGCGCCGGTGGCGCCGGCCTCGACCGCCCAGGCCGTCAGGTCGAACGGATAGCCGGGCAGGCCGGTGAGCCGCACCTCCGCCGGGGAGTCGCCCGCTGCTGCCGGGACGACGGCGAGGGCCACGGTGGCCTCGTCGCCCCAGTCGATCAGGTGCTGCCGGGTGAGGGCAGCCGGTCCGGAGTTGACTGACGGGGCCGAGACCATCCTCAGCCGGCGACGGCCGACAGTGCGGCGCTGAGCTCGTCCGCCTCGTCCGGCTTCAGCTCGACGACGAGCCGTCCGCCGCCCTCGAGCGGCACGCGCATGATGATCCCACGGCCCTCCTTGGTGACCTCGAGAGGTCCGTCACCGGTCCTGGGCTTCATGGCAGCCATGGGGATTCTCCCTAATCTTCCTCGCGTGATGCGCCCGCGCCGGCCGCGGGCTCATCGACCCCCGTGCGACCCGCTGTGGAGCTCTTCGGTACCCATTCTATGTCAGGTGTGACGTGGCCCTCCATCATCGGGCCGGCGACCGGCTCGCGCCCGGGCTCGGCCCGCCGGCACGGCAGCTCCGGGTGGGTCGGCCACCGGCCGCTGGAGACACCGGCGGCCACCACCACCACGCCCGCGCAGACAGCCACGAGCAGCCACGTCACACCGGTGACCCACATGTCACTCCGGCCCGGACGCGCCGGCTCGTGCCGCCGCCTCGGCGGCCTCGGCCATCTCCTGACGACGCCGGCTGCGATTGGCCCGCACCACCACGTCCACCGCCTCGGCGGGATCATCGGTGAGGTGGATGAGGTCGAGATCATGCGCCGAGATGGTGCCGCGCTCGGCGAGGGTGCCGCGGATCCAGTCCATCAGCCCACCCCAGAACTCGGTGCCGACCAGCACGATCGGGAACCGCTTGACCTTCTTGGTCTGGACCAGGGTGAGGGACTCGAAGAGCTCGTCCATGGTGCCGAAGCCGCCGGGCAGCACGATGAAGCCCTCGGAGTACTTGACGAACATCGTCTTGCGGGCGAAGAAGTAGCGGAAGTTGACGCCGAGGTCGACGTAGCGATTCATCCCCTGCTCGAAGGGCAGCTCGATCCCCAGTCCGACGGAGATCCCGTCCGCCTCGTGGGCGCCCTTGTTGGCCGCCTCCATCACCCCGGGGCCGCCGCCGGTGATGACCGCGTAGCCGGCCTCGACGATGCGGCGGGCGATGCCCTCGGCGAGCTCGTACTCGGGCTCGGTGGGACCCGTGCGGGCCGACCCGAACACGCTCACGGCGGGGCCGAGCTCGGCCAGCGCCCCGAAACCCTCGACGAACTCCGCCTGGATGCGCAGCACCCGCCACGGGTCGGAGTGGACCCAGTCAGCGCCCTCGCTGGGCTCGAGCAACCGCTCGTCCGTGGTCTTCTCCGGGATCTGCCGTCCGCGCAGCTGGACCGGGCCCTTCCAGTACTGGCCGGTCCTGGGTCGGTTCGATTCCGTCATGGGTGCTCCTTCACCGCTGCGCTCTCGCGGGCGGGTGTCGTCAGCCAGGCGGCCAGGGCAGCCGCACAGGTGTGGATCTGGTCGGTGGGGACGTGCTCGTCGTCGGCGTGGGCGAGCGAGGGGTCACCCGGTCCGAAGTTCACCGCGGGCACCCCCAGCTCGGTGAACCGGGCCACGTCGGTCCAGCCGTACTTAGGACCGGCGCGGCCCCCGGTCACCGCCGTCACGGCCGTGACGAAGTCGCTTGCGGCCGGGGCCTCGAGGCCCGGGCGTGCCCCGGCGGCCGAGTCGGTGAGCTCCACCTCGAAGCCCTCGAAGAGCTCGCGCACGTGGGCGTAGGCCTGGTCCGGGCCGGTCGAGGGGGCGAACCGGTAGTTCACCGTGACCACGCACTCGTCGGGGATCATGTTCGTCGCGATCCCGCCACGGATCCCGACGGCGTTCAGTCCCTCCCGGTAGACCAGGCCGTCCACCTCCACCTCGGCGGGGGTGTAGCCGGCGAGCCGGGCGAGGATCTCGTGCGCGTCGTGGACGGCGTTGTGCCCCTTCCACGCGCGCGCGGAATGGGCGGTGGTGCCGTGGGTGCGGACCTCGACCCGCAGGGTGCCGTTGCAGCCACCCTCGATCCCGCCCGCCGTCGGCTCGCCGAGCACGGCGAAGTCGCCGGCGAGCCACTCCGGGTGGGTACGGACCACCCGGCCCAGACCGTTGCGGGACGCCTCGACCTCCTCGTTGTCGTAGAAGACCCAGGTCACGTCGACCGTCGGCTCGGTGAGGGTCACGGCCAGGTGCAGGGCGACGGCGACCCCGCCCTTCATGTCGACGGCGCCCCGGCCCCACAGCACCTGGGCACCGTCCCGTTCGAGCAGACGGGTGGGCAGGTTGTCCTGGATCGGCACCGTGTCCAGGTGCCCGGCGATCACCACCCTCCGGTCGCGGCCCAGGTGGGTGCGGGCCACGATCGTGTCACCCTCGCGCAGCACCTCGAGGTGGTCGGCCGAGAGCAGCAGATCCTCGACGGCGTTGGCCAGGGGCGCCTCCCCGCCGCTGACGCTGGCGATGTCGCAGATCGCCCGGGTGAGGGTGACGGCGTCAACCTCACGCGGGTCGGGCAGGGCAGCGGGGACGCCGGGCGCATCAGACATGGTCCGAGCCTAACCATCGCGCGCGAGGCCGGGCCGGGCCGGTCACTCCCGCGCGTCGTGCAGGGTGCGTGCGGCCTCGGCGATCGAGCCCGACAGGGACGGGTAGACGGTGAAGGCGCCCGCCACCTGATCCACCGTCAGGCGGTTGGAGATCGCCAGCGTGATGGGGAAGATGAGCTCGCTGGCCCGGGGCGCCACCACCACGCCGCCGATGACCGTGCCCGAGGACCGGCGGGAGAACAGCTTCACGAATCCTTCGGAGATCCCGAGCATCTTCGCTCTCGGGTTGCGTGCCAGCGGGAGCGTCGTCACGGCGCCGTCGATGGCTCCGGAGTCGATCCGGTGCTGCGGGATGCCGACGGTCGCGATCTCGGGCGCGGTGAAGATGTTCGCCGAGACCTGCCCGAGCTCGAGCGGGGCGACGGCGTCCCCGAGCGAGTGCCACATCGCGATCCGCCCCTGCATTGCGGCCACCGAGGCCAGCGGGAGGACGCCGGTGCAGTCCCCAGCGGCGTAGACGCCGCGCACCGTGGTGCGTGAGACCCGGTCGACCTGGATGTGCCCGCGCTCGTTGACCGCGACCCCGGACTCCGCCAGCCCGAGCTCCTCGGTGTTGGGCACCCCGCCGACGGCGATCAGGCAGTGCGAGCCGGAGACCACTCGTCCGTCGGAGAGCTCGACCTCCACCCCGTCCCCGGTGCGCCGCGCCGAGGCGGCGCGCGAGCGTGAGAGCACCTCCATGCCGCGGCGCTTGAAGACCTGCTCGATCAGCTCGGCCGCATCGGCGTCCTCACCGGGCAGCACCCGGTCACGGCTGGAGACCAGCACGACGTCGGCGCCGAGGGCGTTGTAGGCGCCCGCGAACTCCGCCCCGGTGACGCCGGACCCGACGACGATGAGGCGCTCGGGAATCTCGGTGAGGTGGTACAGCTGGGTCCAGGTGAGGATGCGTTCGCCGTCGGGCTGCGCCGTCGCGAGTTCACGGGGGCGCGCGCCGGAGGCGAGCAGGACCACATCGGCCGGCAGCTGCATCTGCCCGTGCCGGGTGGTGGCGACCACCTCGTGCGGGCCGTTCAGGCGCCCGGTGCCGTCGACGACCCGGACGCCCTCGCGCTCCAGGCGGGTGCGGATGTCGGTGCTCTGCTTGTTCGCGAGCGCCACCACCCGGGCGTTGACCGTGCCGAAGTCGGCGGCGTAGGAGATCTCGCCGTCGGCACGCGGACGGATCCCCAGCTCGCCGGCGCTCTCGGTGAGGGTCATCCACTCGGCGGTGGCGATGAGGGTCTTGGACGGGACCACATCGGTCAGCACGGCGGAGCCGCCCAGGCCCTGGCGCTCGACGAGAGTGACGTCGGCGCCGAGCTGGCGGGCGACGAGCGCGGCCTCGTAGCCGCCCGGCCCGCCGCCGACGATCACGACGCGGGAGCCCGCCCGCGTGCTGGATCGACCGACTCCGCTGCTCTGCTCGGACGTCGCGGGGGCATCAGGTGTCGTCGTCACCCGAGCCATTGTGCCGTCTTCGCAGGTATCTTCGCTCGTGTGAGCGAGACACGAGCCGACTCCGGCGCAGCGATCGACCTGGACGACCCCGCGACCGACCCGATGGAGGCGGCCCGGCAGGCCGCGGTGGTGATCGCCCAGCGCACCGGCGTCGCCACGCACGACATCGCGCTCGTACTCGGCTCCGGCTGGGGGCCGGCGGCGGACATGCTCGGGCGGACGGTCGCCGAGGTCCCCGCCGAGGAGGTGCCCGGGTTCACCCGCTCGGGCGTGCCCGGTCACTCCGGGATGCTGCGGTCGGTCCAGTACACCGACGCCGGCGGCCACGACCGGCACGCACTGGTCCTGGGAGCGCGCACCCACTTCTACGAGGGCCGCGGGGTGCGACGGGTGGCGCACGGGGTGCGCACCGCCGCCGCCGCGGGGGCCCAGGTGGTGGTGCTGACCAACGGATGCGGCGGCCTGCGCCCGGAGTGGGCGCCCGGCACGCCGGTGCTCATCAGCGACCACCTCAATCTGACGGCGGCATCGCCGCTGGAGGGAGCGACCTTCGTCGATCTCACCGATCTGTACTCGCCGAGGCTGCGCGAGATCGCCCGCGCCGTGGATCCCGGCCTGGCCGAGGGCGTCTACTGCCAGTTCCGCGGCCCGCACTACGAGACGCCGGCCGAGGTGCGCATGGCCGGACGGCTGGGCGGTGATCTGGTGGGGATGTCGACGGCGCTGGAGGCGATCGCGGCACGTCACGCGGGCCTGGAGGTGCTCGGGATCTCGCTCGTGACGAACCTGGCGGCGGGGATCTCCCCCGAGCCGCTCTCGCACGCCGAGGTGATCGAGGCGGGCCAGGCCGCCGCGCCGCGGATCTCCGAGCTGCTCGCCCAGATCGTGCGCCGGGCCGCCGCGTGAGCGCCGGCGATCGAGAGGCACTGCTGGCCCAGGTCCGTGCCTGGATCGAGGACGATCCCGACCCGGCCACCGTGGACGAGCTACGCGAGTTGCTCGCCTACGCCGAGGGCGGGGGCGTGGACGAGTCCGAGCGCGAGCACGCGATGGCCGCGCTCGCGGACCGGTTCTCGGGACCGCTCACCTTCGGTACGGCAGGGCTGCGGGGGCGCCTCGGCGCCGGGCCCCGCCGGATGAACCGTGCCGTGGTGATTCGGGCGGCCGCAGGTCTGGCCGCCTATCTCGACGACGCGCTCGCGGGAGCACCACCGAGGGTGGTCATCGGTTACGACGCCCGCTACGGCTCGCAGGCATTCGCCGAGGACACCGCGGAGGTGGTGGCCGCCGCGGGCGGTCACGCGATGCTGCTGCCGCAGGCGCTGCCGACGCCGGTCCTCGCCTACGCCGTGCGGGAGCTGGCGGCCGATGCCGGGGTGATGGTCACCGCCTCGCACAACCCGCCCGAGGACAACGGGTACAAGGTCTACCTCGGCGGCCGGGTGGTGCAGGGAGCCGGTCAGGGCGCCCAGATCATCCCGCCCGCCGACGAGCAGATCGCCGCGTGCATCGCCGCCGTCGGGTCGGTGGCCGAGGTGACGGGGGCGGCGGCCGCGGGCGAGCACGGCGGATCGATCGAGACCGTCGGGGCCGAGGTGGTGACGGCCTACGGCATCCGTGCGGCGGGCCTGACCGACGCCGCGGTGGAGCCGGAGGCACGCCGGCGGCTACGGATCGTGCTGACGCCGCTGCATGGCGTGGGTGGCGGGCTCGCGCGCGAGGTGCTGACCGCGGCCGGCTTCACCGAGGTCGAGCTCGTGGCGGAGCAGGCCGAGCCGGACCCGGACTTCCCGACGGTGGCCTTCCCCAATCCCGAGGAGCCCGGTGCCCTCGATCTCGCGCTGGACCGCGCCCGCGACAGCGCGGCGCAGCTCGTGCTGGCCAATGACCCCGACGCCGACCGATGCTCGGTCGCGGTCCCCGACGCCGCCGCCGACGGCGGCTGGCGCCAGCTCACCGGTGACGAGGTCGGTGCACTGCTCGGGGAGCAGGCGGCAATCCTCGCCGCGGGGACCGCGCCCGGCGACGGTGACGACGCTCCCGTCCTCGCGAGCTCCATCGTCTCCTCCCGGATGCTGGCCTCGATCGCGGCCGCGCACGGGCTCGGGCATCGCTCGACCCTGACCGGCTTCAAGTGGATCAGCCGCGTGCCCGGTCTGGTCTACGGCTACGAGGAGGCGCTCGGCTACTGCGTGGACCCTGAGTTCGTGAGGGACAAGGACGGGATCAGTGCTGCGGTGCGCATCGCCGACCTCGCGGCCCGCCTGCACGCCGGAGGGCGGAGCCTCCTGGACGCCCTCGACGACCTGGCCCGCACCCACGGGGTGCACGCGACCGCGCCGCTGACGGTCCGGGTGGACGACCTCGACCGGATCGGGCAGACGATGGCGCGGCTACGGAAGGACCCTCCGACGGCACTCGCGGGCTCCGCCGTCGTGACGGCCGTGGATCTGAACCAGGGCGGCGCCCCCGGCGAGCCGGACCTGCCGGCCACGGACGGTCTGCTCTACCTCACCGAGGCACGCGACCGGGTGATCGTCCGGCCGAGCGGGACCGAGCCGAAGCTCAAGTGCTACCTCGAGGTGATCGAAGCGGTCAGCGGCGGCGAGCCCGTGGCACAGGCGCGTGAGCGTGCGGGGGCCAGACTCGTCCGGCTACGCCAGGACGTGGCCGCGGCCGCCGGGCTCTGACTCAGTCGCGACCGGGAGCCACCGGCTCCGGGGCGCCGGGTTCTGGCTGCTCGGGCAGGATCACGCGCTGGACGGGCAGAGCCTCCGGGTTGTGCTCGCGCAGCCACGTCGCGAGCTTCTCGCGCACCTCGCATCGCAGCGCCCAGTCGGAGTCGGAGTCCTTGGAGGTGACGAGGGCCCGCACCGTGAGGCGATCCCCGGTGGAGTCGGTGACCACGACCGAGCTCGCCCGGCGATCCCACAGCTGCGAGGCCTCGAGGACCCGCTCGAACTCGCGACGCAACGCCTCGAGGTTCACCCGCCAGTCCAGGGTGAAGTAGATGACGCCCGTCACCGTGTCACCGGTACGGCTCCAGTTGATGAAGGGCGTGGTGGTGAAGTACGTCGAGGGCAGCACCTTGTGGCGCTCGTCCCAGATGCTCACCACCACGTAGGAGAGCGTGATGTCCTCGATGGTGCTCCAGGTGCCATCCACCTCCACCACGTCCCCGATACGGATCGCGTCGGTGAACGCCAGCTGCAGACCCGCGAACACATTGCCCAGTGTCGCCTGCGCGGCGACACCGATGACCACCGACAGCAGACCCGCCGAGGCCAGCACGGTGGCGCCCACCTGCTCGACCCCGGGGAAGGTCAGCAGCACCAGCGCGATCGCGATGATCGTGAACGCGACGGCGACGATGCGGCGGATCAGCAGCATCTGCGTCTCGACGCGGCGGCGGGCGCGGTCGTCATCGCGCATCCGCTTGATCATGTGGTCCTTGAGGTGGGTCAGCCACGCGAGGACGAATCGCTCGACGAGCCAGACCGCCGAGAGCAGGATGGCGATCAGCAGGACGTGCATGGCCACGGTGCGCACCGAGGAATCCTGCAGGCTCTGGGCGACCGCGATCCGGAGCGCGATCGAGACCAGCAGCAGGGACAACGGCCTGCGCACCTTCAGCCAGGCAAGGCGCAGCAGCCGCACCCGCCGGCCGATCCGCAGCAGCACCGCGTTGGCGATGAGCAGCAGCAGGACGACGCCTGCGACGGCGGCAACGATCGCGATCAGAGTGGAGAGCCAGGGATCCATGGCTCTTCTCTAACACACACCTGCGACGCGCTGCGATCGGGACGGGAGCGGCAGCCGCCTAGACTTCGGGGCATGTCCGACCCGGCCGCCACCGTGACCGCCGCTGCCGTACGGGAGGCGGCACAGCGGATCCAGCACGCCGTGGTGCGCACGCCGATGCCCCGGTGGGAGCGGATGAGCGAGCTCACCGGCGCGACCGTGCTCCTCAAGCGGGAGGACCAGCAGAGCGTGCGCTCGTACAAGGTGCGCGGTGCGTTCAACCTGATGCTGCGCCTGACCGGGGCCGAGCGGGCGCGCGGGGTGGTGTGCGCGAGCGCCGGGAACCACGCCCAGGGGGTGGCGAAGGCCTGTCACGAGCTGGCCATCACCGGGCGGATCTTCGTCCCTCGCACCACGCCGAGGCAGAAGCTGGACCGCATCGCCGGGCTGGGTGGTGAGCAGGTGACGCTGGTGCCGGTGGGGTCCACCTTCGACGAGGCCTCCGCGGCCGCCCGGGACTTCGCCGAGGCGGACGGCGCGGTCCAGGTGCACCCCTTCGACGACGCCCGCACGATCGCCGGGCAGGGCACGGTGGCCAAGGAGCTGCACGATCAGCTGGGTCGCTCGCCGGACGTGGTGGTCGTCCCGGTCGGCGGGGGCGGCCTGATCGCCGGGATGGGCACCTACCTGGCCGAGGCCACTCCGCGGACCCGGGTGGTCGGGGTCGAACCGGGCGGAGCCGCGAGCATGGCGGCCGCACTCGCGGCCGGCCGGCCCGTGCGGCTGGCCGACATCGACACCTTCGTCGACGGCGCTGCCGTGCGTCAGGTGGGGAACCTCCCCTTCGAGATCGTCTCCGCCCTCGCGCCGGCGATGACCAGCGTGCCCGAGGGGCGCCTGTGCGCGGAGATGCTCGCGCTCTACCAGACCGAGGGGATCGTCGCCGAGCCCGCGGGGGCGCTGTCCCTGGCCGCGGTGGGGCCGGCCGGCTCGGGGGCGCCGGTCGAGATCCAGCCGGGCCAGACCGTGGTGTGCGTGCTCTCCGGCGGCAACAACGACATCTCCCGGTATGCGGAGGTCGAGGAGCGCGCGCTGGTGCACGCCGGGTTGCGCCACTACTTCGTGATCGACTTCCCGCAGGAGCCGGGTGCCCTGCGCCGCTTCCTGGATCATGTGCTGGGCCCGGAGGACGACATCTCCTTGTTCGAGTACACCAAGCGCTCGAACCGGGAGACCGGTCCGGCGTTCGTGGGTCTGACGCTCGGCTCCGCACAGGGCTACCACCCGCTGCGCGAGCGGATGGACGCCGCCGGGCTCCACTACGAGGGGATCGCTCCCGACTCGCCGCTGTTCCGCTTCTTCACCTGAGGCGGCCGGTTCTTCACCTGGGGCGGCCGGTCCCGTGACACGACGTCGCCGGTGGGCGGCTCCATGACGGAGCTGCCCACCGGCGTCGTCGCTCGATCCAGCGGTCCTACGGTGCTCGCACCTGATCGGGTGCCAGGGCCAGCAGCTGGATGATCCCCATCAGGCGTTGCCCGAAGTCGTTCGAGCTCGCCCAGTAGCGGTACTCCACCGGCCGCAGCACGTCCGGGCCGGTGATCTCGATCGGGTCGCGCAGCGCCCAGCCGCGCCCGAAGGTCTGCCAGGCACGCTCCTTGTAGGAGTCGTTGTCGAGCTCAGCGCCGGCGAAGGCCATCATCGAGGCGTACGAGCCCTCGAACGCACCGGCGTTGAAGTCGCGGCCGTAGAACTCGATCCGCTCCTCCCTCGTCCCCGTACGAGCTACGGAGAAGTTGAGCAGCTCCTGCTTGAACTCCGGGCTGTCGATGACGTCGTAGAGCTCGTAGAGGATCTGCTGGCCGCCGAAGAGCAGCGAGATGTTCGACGGGGACTGGGAGATCCCGACGTCCTCGAGGGAGCCGTCGGCCGGGTCGAAGGCGACCGAGCCGCCGTTGCCGGTGAACATCCCCAGATCCATCGCCGACATGTCCTCCAGACCACGCTGGATCCGGTCGCGGTAGGTCTCGTTGCCCGTGCGCTCCCACTCGGTGAGCCAGTTGCTCGCCATCGCGATCCAGTCCGGACCGAAGCGGACGATGTAGCGATCGCCGGACGGGTCCGGGAACGCCTCGCGCAACGGCGGGACGGTGAGCTGGGTCTCGTCGGCCCGCAGGGTGTACCGCATGTAGTCACCGACGCGCTCGTCGGCGGTGAGGTAGTAGTAGAACCGCTTCATCTGGGAGGCGCTGATCCGCGTCTCCTTGGCTCCGTCGCCCCACTTGACCACGGCGTGGCGTGATCCGAGCCCCGCGAAGAGCCCGTCATGGTGCACCGCTCCCTCGGCGACGCACAGCGTCATCGCCTCCGCGAAGCGGAAGTAGTCCTCGCGGCCGGTGCGCATGAACTGGTACCACATGCCCTGGTCGGGGCCCAGCTCGCCCTGCGCCCACGCGAAGCCGCCCGCGTCGTAGCGCCACTCGTGCCGGGTGTCGTCGTAGGTGTGCATGATGTCGCCGTAGTGCCAGAAGCCGTACCAGCGTCGCTGCTCCACCTGACCGTGGAAGAACTCCATGAACTCGTCCAGCGCATCCTCCACCGCTGCCCGTTCCGGGGTGTCCCGGTTGGGCAGGGACCAGCGGCCGAACGGCTGCACCGCTGCCAGGTACTCCGGGGTGGGCAGGAGCCGCGGTGGCTCGCTGACGATGTCGCCCAGCCGGACCAGTGCCTCACGGCTGGGGGTCTCGGCCAGGGCCCACAGAGTGATCTCGTTCGAGCGGGCCACACCCTCGGGCGTAGCCACCTCGTCCTCGAACCCACGACCGGGCTCCTCGTAGAGCAGGCTCAGACCGTGCCGCTCGTCGGAGTAGTTGCGCAGGTCCATCGCCGGTGACTCCGGTGACCAGAACCAGGCCGTGACCGTGGCGGTGTCGGTGGCTGCCCCACGCACATCGAGCTGGGTGGGGTGGCGCTGCCAGAAGTCCTTCATCCCGAAGGCGATGCCGCCTCCGGTGGCGCCACCGATCCAGCCCACGCCCTTGGCGCGACGGCCATGACCGGCGTGCTCGAGCCAGGCGCTGTCGGCGTCGGTCCGCTTGCCGATGTGGAAGGCGTCGGCGGAGAGCTGGACCAGCTTGAAGTCGCTCCACAGCGGGATGTCGCCAATGCCGCCGCGCACGTTGCTCGGCCACTGCGAGACCGGAGCGGTGGCGACGCCCTCGAACTGCTGACGCTTGATGGATCCACCCACATCGCGGCGCAGCGGCGAGAGCAGGCGTACGGCCTCGCCCCAGATCCCGGAGTCCTCACCGACGAAGCGGATGTGGCGGTTGTGCATCTCGTCCGACATCGGCACGTTCCACCGCAGTCCGAGGCCGCGGATGAAGTCGGTGTGCTGGTCGCCGTCGAAGATGAAGTAGTGCGTCGCCTGCACGGCATCCGAGCCGGCGGTGAGTTCCAGCCGGAGGGTGAACGGGAGCGTCTTGCGGCCGTCGGAGTTGACGTAGCTGCCCGTCACCTTGACGACGACGAGCACCGGACCGTTCTGCTCGATCGTCACCTCGCTCACCTCGCCGGTGTAGCTGTCGATCGAGGAGCCGGCGTACTCGCCCTCGTCCGGGGTCTCCAGCAGCAGCACGAGCTTGCCGCTCGCCGCCTGCTCCCGGCTGCCACGCTTGAGGGAGGAGAGCACGGTGGTGCCGCTGGTCGGGATCGAGAGGGTGATGACGCCGGTGCTGACCTCGACCGTCTCCGGGATGTTGCGCAGGCGGTTACCCGGGCGGGTCCGCGCTCGGGCACGGCTCGAGGGCGCCGCCGGACGGCCACGCGAGAGCGTGAGGTTCTCGGCCAGTCCGCTGTTGGCCGGGACCGCGTGACCGCTCCACTTCACCGATCCGTCGGGCCAGAACGCCAGCGGCCAGTTCTGGACAGGGACCTGGTCGCCGCCGTCGGTGTTCAACGCCAGGCGGTCGACCGAGGAGAGCGCGCCGCGCTCCCACGGCACACCGAAGCGCGAGCCGGTGGTGACCGCGGGCGTCCCGCCGCCAAGCCAGGTGATGGGAACGTCCTCCGGCGCGTTCTGGGGCTGGCGCGGGACGGCCGCCGCAGCACCGGCCGGGCCGGCCACCGACGATGCCGTGGCGGCGGCGCCGGCGACCAGCGAGGACTGCAGCACGACGCGCCTGCTGGGCCGGCTCATCGCCTCGCCACGCGTTGATTCAACGTTCGTCATCGAACGACTCCTTCATCTTCGATCGTGCGGGAGGGGTGTGCTCACCCGGTGGCGCTAGGGGGGTGCCCCGGGTGAGTGCGGTCCGGCAACGCACCCGCTGCCGGCCGTGTCGTGGCGATGCGATGCCACCGGGGAGACGATCACGTGGGCCACCTCGCCCAGGGAAAGCACCGCATCATCTGACAGAACAGCAATCTATGGACCCCGGTGACGCGAGCGCCGCAAACGGACAAAGCCGATCGCTCATGGACGTCCGGCCGGCCCTTCCTCGCGATATCCGAGTTCGACGGCCACGGCGGCGAAGGCGAGCAGGCCCGGCACCACCACGATGAGCGGAGCGAACATCCAGGCCACCACGCCGGCCAGCACCACGGCGAGCAGCAGCAGGGTCGAGCCCCGCAGGTCCGTGAGGCAACGCCGCACACTGCGCTCGAGGAGCCGCTTCCAGGAGTCGGCCCGGGTCCACATGGCGCATGCGCGCAGCACGACGACCGCGATGCCCACCAGCAGGACCACGGAGAGGCCGCGCAGCGGTCCGCTTCCGGGCGCGAGCTCGGCCGCCGGGCTGGCGACACCGATGTACCCGCCCACGGCCACGATCACCAGCAGCACGGACCACAGCAGGCCCCGGCGCAGCGCGTCCAGGCCGTCGCGGGCGAGCGTGGCGAGATCGTCGCGCTCCCCGCGGATGAACCGGCCGAGGTGGGCGCATCCCAGCGCCAGGGCCGGCAGCGCCGTGATCAGCGGGATCGCCAGGACGGCGACCCACAGACTCGTCGTGAGCACCTCACCGAACAGGCCCAGCTTCTCGGAGGTGAGAAGCTGGGCCGCCCGGCGGGATCGACGCGACGAGCGCGGACTCATCCCTTCAGGCCCTGCGTGGCGACGCCGTCGACGAGGTAGCGCTGGAAGATCAGGAAGAAGATGAACACCGGAATCAGGGCCAGCACGGCCATGGCCATCTGCGCACCGTAGTTCTGACCGGTCTGCTGATCGACGAACAGCCGCAGGGCGACCGGCAGGGTGAACAGCTGCGGGTCCTTGAGGTAGAGCAACGGCCCGAAGAAGTCGTTCCACGACCAGATGAAGGCGAAGATGGCGCTGGTCACGACGGCCGGCTTGAGCAACGGCATCATGATCGAGACGAAGATCCGCATGTGCCCGGCCCCGTCGATACGAGCCGCCTCATCCAGCTCGCGGGGAAGTCCGCGCAGGAACTGGACCATGAGGAAGACGAAGAACGCCTCCGTGGCCAGGAACTTTCCGACCACCAGCGGGATGAAGGTGTTCACCATCCCCAGGGTGTTGAAGACGATGTACTGCGGAATGATCACCACGTGGAAGGGCAGCAGCAACGTCGCGATCATGATCGCGAAGAACACCCGGCGCCCGGGGAACTCGATCCGTGCGAATGCGTAGGCGGACACCGCGGCGGAGGCGACGGTCCCGACCACGGACAGCACGGCGAGGATGGTCGAGTTCTGGAAGAACTTCCAGAAGGGCACACCCGCGATGCCCTCGAACGCCTCGAGATAGTTGCTCAGCGTGATCTCGCTGGGCAGCAGCTGGGCGTTGCCGACGATCTGCTCCGAGGGCTTGAACGTGGACAGGACCATCCACACCACCGGGTACAGGATCACGATCAGGATCGCCGCGACCACGAGGTGGAAGACCAGCTCGCGCCAAGCGAAGGGACGGGAACGGCTGACCGCTGTGGGAGTGCTCTGCTCGGTTGTCGTCATCGTCCCTCGTCTCCTGCGTAGTGCACCCAGAACCGCGAGCTCCGGAAGAAGATGATCGTGACCACCGCGATGACGAGCACCAGCACCCAGGCCATGGCCGAGGCGTAGCCCATCTGGAAGTCGCGGAATCCGCGGAAGTAGAGGTACAGCGTGTAGAACAGTGCCGAACGTGACGGCCCGCCGGTGCCGCCGGAGATGATGAACGCCGAACCGAAGACCTGGAAGGCGTTGATCGTCTCGAGCAGCAGATTGAAGAACAGCACCGGGGAGAGCATCGGGATCGTGATGTGGATGAACCGGCTGATCGGCTTCGCCCCGTCCACCGACGCCGCCTCGAGCAGCTCCCGCGGTACCTGCTTCAGGCCCGCGAGGAAGATGACCATCGGGGCGCCGAACTGCCACGCGGCGAGCAGGATCAGCAGCGGCATCGTGCGATCGGGGTCACCGACCCAGCCGCCCGCCTCGAGGCCGAAGAAGCCCTGGACGTTGTCGACCGGACCCTCGTCGATGAACATCGCCCGCCACACCACCGCGATGGAGACCGACGCACCGACCAACGAGGGAAGGTAGAAGGCCGAGCGGTAGAAGCCGGTCGCCCGGAACGCCGTGTTCAGCACCATCGCGACCGCGAGCGCGGCGATCAGCTTGACCGGCGTCCCGACGAGCACGTAGACCGCCGTCACCTGCCAGGCCTTGATGTAGTTGGGATCGGAGAACAACCGGGTGAAGTTGTCGAGTCCGATCCACTCCGGCGGCGAGAAGAGGTTGTAGTCGGTGAACGCGAGGTACAGCGACGCCAGCATCGGGCCTGCCGTCAGCAGCGTGAACCCCAGCAGCCAGGGGGCGAGGAAGCCGTAGCCGGCCCGGATGTTGGTCCAGTTCCGCCGGTTCTTCCTGAGCGCCGGCACCGGAGCCATCGACCCGCGCGTGCGCGCCGGGCCGGGGACGGTGGCGTCCACGGTCGTCGCCGCACCGTTGCCCGCGGACGGGCGGCCGGAGCCGCCCGTCCGCTCGTGACCAGAGCTCATCCGAGGACGTTCTCCGCTTCCGCGAACCAACGCTCGGCGGCCTCATCGACGGGGACGTCACCATAGGTGACCTCCTGGGCGATCGAGTTGAACGTCTGCTCGAGGGTGCCCAGCCCCTGGATGGCCGGCGGCGGGGTCCCGTCCAGCTGGTCGGAGACCATGCTCGCGTACTCGAGCATCTCCTGGTCGAGGCCGGAGGCCTCGATCCCTTCCTGCGCCGTCGCGGAGGCCGGCACGCCGCGGGTCATCCCGAAGATGTTGCCCACCTCGGGGTCGTTGATGATGAAGTCGATGAATGCCGCGGCTTCGTCGGGGTGCTCGGAGTTGGCAGCGATCGACATCATCAGACCCGGCTTCAGGAAGAGCCCGGTGGTGTCCGAGCCTTCGCTGACCGGCGGCTGCATCATGGTGAGTTCCGGCGAGGCGCTCCCCTCACTGAAGCGGGTCAGGAAGTTGTCGAAGCTGATGTCGGTGGCGACTTCTCCGATGCCGATGGCGTCCGAGCCCTCGATCTGGGCGAGCCGGTCCGGGGGGAGAGTCGCTCCCGACTCCTGCAGGGCGACGCTGCGTGACCACCACTCGGCGAGATCGGCCTCGGTGAAGCCCAACTGTTCGCCGTCGACGAGGGAGAGCCCCTGCTGGCTGAGCCAGACCTGGAACAGCCAGAAGTAGGAGGCGTAGTCGATCCCGCCGTAGACCTGCGGTGACATCGACTCACCCGCCGCGCTCACCTCGGCCAGGAAGGCATCCCACTCGTCCCAGGTGAAGGGCGCCTCCGGGGCCTCGACCCCGAGCTCGTCCAGCAACGGCTCGTTGATGTAGACAGCCTGCCCACTGCTCGCGGAGGCGATGCCGTAGTTCGATCCGTCGACCTCACCCGTCGACACGAGGCCGGGGTCGATGGCGTCCACCGAGATGACGTCACCGATGTAGTCGTCGAGCGGGACGAGGTGCCCGAAGTCGGCGTACTCGTTCATGTAGGCGAGGTCCATCTGGATGATGTCGGGCAGCGAGCGGCTGGCCGCCTCCGTGTTCCGCGCGGTGAAGTGGTCGCCAAAACCCGAGTAGGTCGTCTCGATGGAGACGTTGGGGTAGTCCTCCCGGAAGAGCTCGATCGCCTCCTCGTAGCGCTCGGCGCGGACCGTATCACCCCAGAACGCGAAGTTCAGGGTGATCTCCTCCGTGCCGGGCTCCTCGCCGCCGGCGTCCTCGCCACCGGGTTCCGCCGAGCCGTCGTCGCTACATGCCGCGAGAGCGACCAGTGACGCTGCAGCGAACGCTGCCACACCGAATCTGCGGCGTGACGGGGTGCGTGGGTCCTTCTTCAGGCTTGTCATATCGAGCCTCCTTGCCCTGATGTCGTACCTTCGTGGTGAACGGACCCGATGCTAGGACGATCCCTCCCCCGCCCTGGACAAACGATCTTTTTCGAACAACCACGCATCCGCTCACGCCTGGGCGCCGCACGAGCGGCGGATCGTCAGCCGCGGCACGAGATGGATGTGACGGGGGGCGGAGGCCTCCTCCTGGGTACGGATCCGTTCGAAGATCGTCTGCATCGCGAGACGGCCGATCTCGCGCCCGGGAGGCGAGACCGCAGTCAGGGGGACGATGCCGAGCTCGGCGAACTCGTCGTCGTAGGCCACGATCGCGATGTCCTCCGGCACGCGCACCCCGTGGTCGAGCGCGATCTCCACCAGCCGGGCGGCATAGAAGTCGGTGTGCAGGAGCGCAGCCCGCACGCCGCGCGAGAGGCACTCCTCCAGGAACGTCTCCAGGGCATGATCCACCGGATCGGACTCGCTGCCGTCGTCCTTGGGCAGCGAATGCTGGGGCGCGTCCTCGAGGGCCAGCTCGGTCCGGCCGCGTGCGTACCCCTCCCGGATCGACGGCGCCGTGGGTGTGCGATCGAGCAGGGCGAGACCGATACGCCGGTGCCCCAAGCCGGTCAGATGCTCCAGCGCCAGGATCGTCCCGCGCACATGATCGGTGCGGATCCAGTCATAGGGCGCGAGCTGATTCGACTCGTCCAGGCGTCGTTCCACCAGCACGAGCGGCACCGAGAGCTCAGCCAGGTAGGCGGCCACGTCGTCGATCGACTGGTCCCGCAGGCTGGGCGTGAGGATGAGACCCTCCGCCCCCAGCGACACCAGCCGTTCGACCTGCCGCTGCTCGACGGTGGCCCGGTAGTTCGACGAGGCCAGGATGACCCGTGCACGCAGTCCCTGCGAGGCCATCTCGGCCCCGCGCACCACATCGGGGAAGTGCGATCCCGATCCCGGCAGGACCAACCCGATGAGCGCACGCGCAGGGCGCGGTTTCGTCGTCGTACCCACGGAGATCGCTCCACCGTGCACCCGGGCGAGTGCTCCGGAGCGTTCCAGCGTGATGATGTCCCGGCGGATCGTCACCTCCGCCACACCGAGGTCGTCCGCGATCACCGAGGCGCGGACACTTCCGCGCAGTTCGAGCTCGCGCAGCAGATATTCGTGTCGGGCCCTGGGGAGCCGGCGAGGGGGCACCGGGGAAGCCATCGGAGTCCTTCCGTTCTCATCCGGACGTCGCGCCATCGCGCCGGAGGATCTGCACGCGCGGGCAGATGTCCGAAAATGCACGTTCACGCGTGATGTGTCCGCTGGTGGGGCAACTTAGCAGATGTGACATCTGAGGTACGCGAGACCCTGCTTCCCGCCAGCGTCGGCGCGGGGCACCCGAGCGGAACGGCCGGGCGAGGCCCCAAGGCGCCATGGATCGGCCTCGCCGACCGGCTCGTTGACGCCGCATGGGAGCATGCCTCCCCTGCCGGTGCGCTCCTGCGGCTCCCGGGCGTGCAGAGCGCTTCCGGGGCCTGGAACGACGGGCTCGAGGGCTACGCGAGGACGTTCCTGGCGGCGGCCTTCCGCGTGCGCGGCCAGGACGGCGAGGATCCCCGCGGGTTCCTGCAGCGATACACCGACGGCCTGCGCGCAGGTGTCGACCCCGGGCACGCCGAGCGCTGGCCCACCTTCGATGAGCGGCGCGGCGCCATCGTCGAGGCCGCCTCGATCGCGGTCGCGCTCTCGGAGACACGGCCGTGGCTGTGGGACGGACTGGACGAGCGCGACCAGGATCGGACCATCACCTGGCTCTCGCACGTCCTCGGCCGCCAGGACTTCACGAACAACTGGATCTGGTTCCAGAACGTGATCGAGGCCTTCCTCGACTCCGTCGGAGCCGAGTCCCGCACCGCCGACCTGGACCGCAACCACGAGATCGCCGAGGCGCTCTACGTCGGCGACGGCTGGTACTCCGACGGCCGGGGACGCGAGGGCCAGCGGCAGAACTTCGACTGGTACGCGGGGTGGGCATGGCACCTCTACCCACTGCTGGAGTCCCGCATCCGGGGCACCCCCCTCAGCGCGGTGCATCAGGACCGGCTGCACCGCTACCTGGAGCAGGCCCAGCACCTCATCGGCTCCGAGGGCGCGCCGGTACTGATCGGCCGCTCGGTCACCTACCGCTTCGCGGTGCTGGGGCCGTTCTGGGCCGGTGTGCTGGCCGCATCGACGCCCCTGCCGGCGGGCCGGACCCGGATCATCGGCGAGCAGATGCTCGCGCACTTCGGTCGCCACGGCGCCATCGGTGAGGACGGGCTGCTCTCCATCGGCTGGCACCACCCCTACCCCCGCGTGCGACAGCTCTACACCGGCTCCTCCTCCCCCTACTGGGCGAGCAAGGGCCTCCTGGGGCTGCTGCTGCCCGCCGACCACGCCGAGTGGCGCACCGAGTCCGAGCCGGCGCCGGATCCGGAGCCGGTGCGCACCACGGCCATGCCGGCTCCGGGATGGTTGGTGGTCTCCTCCCCGGCGGACGGCCTGGTGCGGGTGCTCAACCACGGCTCGGACCGCGTGCTCGAGCCACTGGTCGCGCCGCGATCGGACGATCCGTTCTACGGCCGCATCGGCTACTCCAATGCCACCTCGCCCCAGCTCGACGCCGAGGGTGTGGCCAGACCGTACGAGTCCCACACCACGGTGCTGGACGAGTCCGGCAACCCCGCGCATCGCGACCGGATCGAGCAGGTGTGCCTGGACGAGACCGTCGCGGTCTCCCGCTCGTCGGTCCACTGGCTCGATCGGGACGGCGGCGAGCACACCCCGGGATGGTCCGGCCTCCGGCGGGGTCCGCAGCTCACCGTCGCCTCCGTCGTGCACGGGATCGTCGAGCTCCGGCTCGCGTGGTGGCAGCCGGGCCCTGTCGCCAGTGGCCGGGCAGCGTCCCCGGCCGCGATCGACTCCGACGCCGCCTGGCCCCGCGAGCACGGCCCCTGGCGGATCAGGTTCGGTGGCTGGGCGCTGGCAGCGCCGGCCGCGGCAGACCTGGACGCCGGCTTCCCGGCGAGCGAGTCCGACACCGTCGGCACCATCGCCCGGGTACGACGCGAGGACGGAGTCGTCTCCGCCGTGTACGGCCTGCACGAGGCCTCACATCCGGACGTGCGTGCCGGCACCGGAGCCGACCCCTTCGGGCACTGGTCGGCGGCGCCGTCGGTCCGCACGCAGACCCCGCGGGAGGCCGGCCGGCTCGCCGCCGCCCTGGTGGTGCTCTCCCACGGGGAAGCCGCCGTACCCGTCCCGGTGATCACGCCGGAGCGATCGACGATCAGGGTGGAGTGGCCCGACGGTTCCATCGCCGTCGTGCCGGCAGAGACAGGGGTGACATGGTGAGACGACTTCGGGTGATGCTGGCGATGCGGAGCAGCGGCCTGGCCGAGGACCTCCTCGCGCCCTCGACGCGCCGCCGGCTGGAGTCGGTGGCGGAGGTGGTCGGACCGGTGCTGACCGATCCGACCGACGGCGAGCAGGCGAGGGCACTGGCGGAGGTGGACGTCCTGCTGACCAGCTGGGGCGCTCCCCGCCTCGACGCCGAGTTCCTCGCCAGGGTGCCCCGGCTCCAGCTCGTCTCCCATGCGGCCGGCAGCGTCAAGCGGTTCGCCACCTCCTGCGCCTGGGCACAGGGCGTGCGGATCTCCTCAGCTGCGGACGCCAACGCCGTGGCCGTGGCCGAGTACACGCTCTCGATGATCCTGCTGGCCGGAAAGCGCGTTTTCGACGCCGAGACGTACTTCCGCCAGGAGCGTCGCCTCGACTGGTCGCCGAGCCAGCCGTTCGGCAACGAGGGAACGACGGTCGGGGTGGTGGGCGCCTCGCGGATCGGCCGGCGCGTACTCGGCCTCCTGCGTCCGTTCAGCATGACGACGCTGCTGGCCGACCCCACGATCGACGCCGACCAGGCGGCCCTGCTCGGTGCCGAGCTCGTCAGCCTGACCGAGCTCATGGAGCGCTCGACGGTGGTCTCGATCCACGCGCCACTGCTGCCTGCCACCGAACGCCTGATCGGCCCGGCCGAGCTCGCCGCCATGGCCGACGGGGCGACGCTGATCAACACCGCACGAGGCCGGATCGTCGATACCGATGCCCTTCTCGCAGAGGTCGGCTCGGGGCGCTTGCGGGCGGTCCTCGACGTCACCGACCCCGAGCCGTTGCCGCCGGACCACCCGCTCTTCGAGGCACCGGGCGTCGTGCTCACGCCGCACGTCGCCGGGGCGCTGGGCAACGAGCTGCGGCGCCTCGGAGCCAGTGCGGTGGCGGAGATCGATCAGTTCGCGCGCTCGGGGACGCTCTCGCACGAGGTGCTGCCCGAAGCACTCGGGGCGATGGCCTGAGCGCCACGACCGGTCCACGGTCTCATCCGGACCGGTCGTCGCCGCTCAACCCGGCCAGGATCCGCGTCAGGCCGAACTCATAGGCTCGGTGGCTGTCGTAGGCCGAGCCCTGGGCCGCCCCGGCTGCCGAGCCGATCCGGGTGGCGAGCGGATAGTGCTCCGGGTCGGCCATCAGCGCCAGGAACGGGCCGTTCGCCGCCCACCACTGCGCGTCGTCCATACCTGACTCGGCGGCCGCGCGGTCGCCGGCCCGCACCGAGCGAGCGTGCGCGCGGACGAACGAGAGCACCAGCGTGCGAGCGTGGTCGGTCTCCAGGTCATCGAGGCCGACCGGCAGGAACGCACCCAGCTCCCACTCGTACGCGGCCAGTCCGCCGGGGCCCAGCGAGGGCCGGTTCAGCGCCTCCGCCTCGGCCAGCCACGGATGGACGGCGAGGAGTTGCCGGTGCGCATCGGCCACGGCGCGCACGCGGGCGCGCCAGTCCAGCCGCCCCCACGGCCCGATCGGGAGCTCCGCCAGGACGGCGTCGACCATGAGGACCACCAGTGCGTCCTTGTCGGGGACGTGGGTGTACACCGACATCGGCGCCATACCCACCCGGTGGGCAAGTGCACGCACCGTGAGCGCCTGGAGGCCGTCCCGATCGGAGAGCTCGGTCCCGGCATGGACGAGCTCGTCCACCGACCGCGACGGGATCGGACCCCTCCGCCTCGCTGCGGGCGCGTGAGCGCGCCAGAGCAGGGCGAGCAGTCGGTCCGGCTCGGGCGCCACGGTCATGGGAATACATTCTGGCACCCGTCGGTTGAGTATCTTCGTACGTCGTACAACTATTGGAGACCCCATGACGATCACCGCCACCGCCCTGTCCCTGAACGTCACCGACGAGGTCGCCTCGGCGCGATGGGCGATCCGCCACCTCGGCTTCACCGAGGCGATGTCGGCCGACGGCTTCATCGCGCTGACCCACCCCGAGAGCGAGCTGAACCTCATCTTCCTGCGCACCGGCCTCGCCTCCTTCAGGCCGCGTTCGGCTGCCGGCCATGCCGACGGGCTGCACGTGGCGTTCGTGGTCGACGACATCGACGCCGAGTACGCCCGGCTGCGCGGCGAGGAGGTCGAGATCGCCACAGCGATCGAGACCGAGCCGTGGGGCGAGCGCTACTTCCAGATGCGCGACCCGAACGGCGTCATCTTCCAGCTGGTGCAGTGGGTGTAGTCCCACGAGGAGGATCCCGCGCACGGCCGGGGGCGGCCATCCGTTCCCGGCGCGGGATCACGGGCGATTCCAGGGCCGGCGGGTAGCGTGTGACATATGAGTGAGGCCGGGTACGGCGATTTCGAGTTCGAGCGCAAGTTCTTCGTGCGCTTCCTGCCCACCGATCTGTGGGACGAGCCCTCGCCGGATGTCATCGTGCAGTCCTACTTCCTCGCTTCCGAGGGATATGCCCTGCGGGTGCGGTTGCAGGCCCCGGCCACCCCCGGACTGCTCGCCGATCAGGCGGACCCCAACACTGCGACCATCCTCAACACCCTCACCGGGCAGTGGGAACTGTGCACCCTCACGGCCAAGGGCCCGGCGGCGGGCGGCACCCGCTACGAGGCCGAGCGCGAGCTGGACCCGATCGTGGCCGAGGAGATGGTGCGCCGGGGTGGGGCGAAGGTGATCAAGCTGCGCCACGCCGTCTGGCTCGGCGAGGACGGCTGGGTGCTCGACCAGTTCCTGGGCACCAATGCGCCGCTGGTGATCGCCGAGTGCGAGCGGGAGAGCCCCGTGACGGACCTGACCATCCCGGCGTTCTGCACCACCGAGATCTCCGACGACGACCGGTTCGCCAACGAGCAGCTCGCCGCTCGCCCGTACTCCGCCTGGGCGCGCCAGTTCCGGACCGAGCTCGCCACCCGCGGCCCCCGCTATCTGCAGGCGTTCGGGCCCAACACCTCCGGGCGCTGACGAGCCGGGCCCGAGCGGCTGTGCGGTGCTCCGCTGTCACCACGCGACTGCGATCGACCGCACAGAGACTCATGGACGGCACCCGCTCAGCACGTAGACTCGAGCAGGTGAGCGCGACGTTCCCCAGCCGGTCCCGGACCGGCGGCACCCACCCGGCCACGCGTACGGCGGACCAGGTCGCTGCGGACGCGACCGCCGTCGTCGGATCGCCGGATCTGACCAACCGCGCTCTGCGCACCTTCCTGCACGGCCTGCCGGGCGTGGACCAGGTGGGCCTGGAGGGGCGCGCCGCCGTCATCGGCAGCCGCTCGATCAAAACCACCTCCAAGGCGTGGGCGCTGGACACGATCATCGCCATGACCGACCTGACCACCCTGGAGGGCGCCGACACCCCGGGCCGGGTGCGCTCGCTCGTGGCGAAGGCACTCACCCCCGAACCGGGCGACCCGAGCTGTCCGCGACCGGCCGCCGTCTGCGTCTACGGCGACATGGTGACCGTGGCCAAGGACGCCCTCGCGGCCACGCCGGCCGGCCGTGATATCAACGTGGCCGCCGTCGCCACCGGCTTCCCCGCCGGCCGCGCGGGGCGCACCGCCCGCCTGGCCGACACCACCGACGCCGTCGAGGCGGGTGCCGAGGAGATCGACATGGTGATCGACCGCGGCGCGTTCCTCTCAGGTGACTACCGCAAGGTCGTCGACGACATCGTCGCCGTCCGGGAGATCTGCCGGCAGCGGACCGGAGGCCCCGCGCACCTGAAGGTCATCCTCGAGACCGGCGAGCTCGCCACCCACGACAACGTCCGCCGCGCCTCCTGGCTGTCGATGCTGGCCGGTGCCGACTTCATCAAGACCTCCACCGGAAAGGTCTCCCCCGCCGCCACCCTGCCGGTCACGGTGCTGATGCTCGAGGCCGTCCGCGACTTCCTCGCCGCCACCGGGGTGCAGGTGGGCGTCAAGCCTGCCGGCGGGATCCGCACCTCCAAGGATGCGATCAAGTACCTGGTGGCGGTGAACGAGGTGGCCGGCGAGGCCTGGCTGGATCCCGAGTTCTTCCGGTTCGGCGCCTCCTCCCTGCTCAACGACGTGCTGCTGCAGCGTCAGAAGCTCGCCACCGGCGCCTACTCCGGCCCCGACTACGTCACCATCGACTGAAGTGATTGGCACCGATCATGCCCGCCTTTGAGTACGCACCCGCGCCCGAGTCACGCGCCGTCGTCGACATCGACTCCTCCTACGGGCTGTTCATCGACGGCGAGTTCACCGCCGCCGGCGGCGCGGCGATGAAGACGGTCAACCCGGCCACCGAGGAGGTCCTCGCCGAGGTCGCCGTGGCCGATGAGGCCGATATCGACCGAGCCGTCCGGGCCGCCCGGAAGGCACAGGAGAAGGTCTGGGGCCCGATGCCGGGGTCGGAGCGGGCGAAGTACCTGTTCCGCATCGCCCGGTTGCTGGCCGAGCGCTCCCGCGAGTTCGCGGTGCTCGAGACCCTCGACAACGGTAAGCCCATCCGCGAGGCGCGCGACGTCGACGTCCCGACCGCGGCCGCGCACTTCTTCTACTACGCCGGCTGGGCCGACAAGCTCGAGCACGCCGGCCTCGGGCCCGACCCGCAGCCCCGCGGCGTGGCCGCGCAGGTGATCCCGTGGAACTTCCCGCTGCTGATGCTGGCGTGGAAGATCGCCCCGGCCCTGGCCGCCGGGAACACCGTCGTGCTCAAGCCTGCCGAGACCACCCCGTTGACGGCGCTGCTGTTCGCCGACCTCCTGCGCCAGGCCGGCCTGCCCCCGGGGGTGGTGAACATCGTCACCGGAGCCGGCCCGACGGGTCGGGCCCTGGTGACCCACTCCGGCATCGACAAGGTCGCCTTCACCGGGAGTACAGCCGTCGGGCGCCAGATCGCGCGGGCCCTGGCGGGATCGCGGGTGCCGGCCACGCTGGAGCTGGGCGGCAAGGCCGCGAACATCGTCTTCGACGACGCCCCGATCGACCAGGCCATCGAGGGCATCGTCAACGGCATCTTCTTCAACCAGGGGCAGGTCTGCTGCGCCGGATCGCGGCTGCTGGTGCAGGAGTCGATCGCCGAGGAGCTGGTGGCCCGGCTCAAGGACCGGCTGGGCACCCTGCGGGTGGGCGATCCGCTCGACAAGAACACCGACGTCGGAGCGATCAACTCCGCCCGCCAGCTCGACCGGATCCGCGAGCTCACCCAGGCCGGGGAGGACGAGGGCGCCACCCGCTGGACCAGCGACTGCCCGTTGCCGGACAAGGGGTGGTTCTTCGCCCCGACGGTCTTCACCGACGTCTCCGCCGCGCACCGCATCGCCCGGGAGGAGATCTTCGGGCCGGTGCTGAGCGTGCTGACGTTCCGCACCCCGGCCGAGGCGGTGGCCAAGGCGAACAACACCCCCTACGGGCTCTCCGCCGGGATCTGGACCGAGAAGGGCTCGCGCATCCTCGCGATCGCCGACAAGCTGCGCGCCGGGGTGGTGTGGGCGAACACCTTCAACCGGTTCGACCCGACGAGCCCGTTCGGCGGATACCAGGAGTCCGGCTACGGCCGCGAGGGTGGCCGGCACGGACTCGTGCCGTACCTGATCGAGGGGAGCACCCGATGAGCGAGCGCGTGGATGTGCGCAAGACCTACAAGCTGTTCCTCGGGGGGAAGTTCCCA
This sequence comes from Ruania suaedae, assembly GCF_021049265.1. Lineage (NCBI taxonomy): Bacteria > Bacillati > Actinomycetota > Actinomycetes > Micrococcales > Ruaniaceae > Ruania > Ruania suaedae. The sequence continues at coordinate 1,042,499 of NZ_CP088018.1, read as the reverse complement.
CGCTCGGAGTCCGGCCGCACCTACGAGGTGAGCGACGCCAAGGGGAACTTCGCGGCGAACGCCGCCCGGGCCTCCCGCAAGGACGCCCGCGACGCCGTGCGTGCCGCGCGGGCAGCCCAGCCCGGATGGGCCGGTGCGACGGCCTACAACCGCGGGCAGGTGCTGTACCGGGTGGCCGAGCTGCTGGAGGGCCGCCGGGCGCAGTTCGTGGCCGACGTCGCCGCCGGGGAGGGGCTGAGCACCCGCAAGGCCGAGGACGCCGTCTCCGCCGCCATCGACCGGTGGGTCTGGTACGCGGGCTGGACCGACAAGGTCGCCCAGGTGGCCGGGAGCGCCAACCCGGTGGCCGGCCCGTACTTCAACCTCTCGGTGCCCGAGCCCACCGGGGTGGTGGCCGCCCTTGCGCCGCAGAAGTCCTCCCTGCTGGGCCTGGTCTCGGTGCTCGCGCCGATCCTGGTGACCGGGAACACCGCGGTGCTGGTCGCCTCGCAGCAGCGGCCGCTGCCCGCGATCACCCTGTCCGAGGTACTCGCCACCTCCGACGTACCCGCCGGTGTGGTCAACGTGCTCACCGGCACGACGGCGGAGCTCGCCTCTCCCCTGGCCCGCCACCTGGACGTGAACGCCCTCGAGCTGGCGGGTGCGGTCGAGGCGGATGGCCTCTCGTGGGGGGACCTGGAGGCCGATGCCGCCGAGAACCTCAAGCGCGTGCGGCGGCCCGCGGGTGAGAGCGAGCCGGCGTGGGCCGGCGTGCAGTCCCTCGAGGCCATCCTCGCGTTCACCGAGACCAAGACGGTCTGGCACCCCAAGGGGATGTGAGCCGCCCGGTCGTGACGGTGGCCCCACCCCCACGGGGATGGGGCCACCGGCCGGTTGAGCTCAGCCGAGGTCGGCTGCGCCGGCCTGCTCAGCCTCGGCGCGCGCCTCGCCCTGGCGTTCGGCGACCCGCTCCTGCAGCGCCTGGTCACGCGACTGCGCCGGCCCGGCCGACCGGCCCGAGCGCTCCATCAGCGACACCGCCGCCTCCTCGGTGCTCTCCCCCACGATGCCCCCGCGGGCCATCACCCCGTCACCGATCACGGCGGCCGGGTCGTTCTCGGCCACCCGCAACCGGCCGTTGATGATCACGTTGTCCACATACACCCCGCCGGTGTTGCCCTCGGCGACGACGTTGCCGCCGACGTAGGAGCCGCCTTCGCACGGGAAGCCCGGGCCGTCGGCGCCGATCTGCACCGTGCCGGCGTTGTCGCGCAGGACGGCCGCGCCCTGGACGCTGGCCTGGCACAGCAGCGACCCGGCCGAGGCGGTCTGCACCCGCACATCACCATCGACGAAGCTGGCGTAGACGTCGGTGTAACGCGAATCGCGCGAGTTCACCGACCCGGTGATCTGCGACTGATCCACGAACACCTCACCACCCCGGGCCACCAGATCCGCGCCCAGGTCACTCTCGAGCACCAGCGCGAAGGTGTAGTCGGAGGAGTTCTCCCGCACCAGCACCCGCTCGCTGACCTCGCTGCGCTCGATCAACCCGCCGAAGGCATCCACCAGCCGCACCTCACCGGCCACCGAGGAGTCGGTCAGCTCCACATAGGCATCCGCCGCGCCCACCACCCGGCCCTCGAAGGTCGCCTCGGAAGCGATCAGATCCGCACCCTGGGCCACCCGCACATCACCGGCGACCGTGGTCCCCGACAGCAGACAGGTCTGGCCCGAGGGGACCACCAGATCACCCGGCACGGTCACCGCACCGCCTTCACCCACACACCGCGTGGTCAGCGCCGCACTGGCCGGCATCGCCGTCAGCATCGTCGTCGACGCCAGGGCAACCGCACCCAGCGCACCAGCAAGAATCCGCTTCATCGTCTCTCCTCGAGTCGGAACGTCAGTGGTCCATGGGCCGGTCGTCACCGACCGGTCCATGGACGACGGAACCAGAGGCGATGTCCGCTCAGCGAGGTTCGGACAAAAGCGACCGGTCTCCGCCAGAGGTGGCCCGCCGGCTCAGGCGTGCAGTCGCGCCAGGAACTCCCGCGTCCGGGCCTGCTGCGGGTCACCCAGCACCTGGGCGGGTGTGCCCGCCTCGTGCACGCGCCCCTGGTGCAGGAAGCACACCTGATCGGCCACGTCCCGGGCGAAGGCCATCTCGTGGGTGGCGATGAGCATCGTCATCCCCTCCCCGCGCAGGTCGGCGAGCAGTTCCAGCACCTCCCCCACCAGCTCGGGGTCGAGCGCGGAGGTGACCTCATCCAGCAGCAGCAGCTCCGGGTCGTTGACCAGCGCGCGCGCGATGGCCGCCCGCTGCTGCTGACCGCCGGAGAGGTGGTCGGGATAGGCCCGCGCCTTGTCCGCCAGGCCCACCCGGGCGAGCATCTCCATCCCCGCCGTCTCGGCCTCCCGCTTGGCCCTGCGGTGCACGAGCCGGGGCGCAAGCGTGACGTTGTCGAGCACGCTCATGTGCCCGAAAAGGTTGTAGGCCTGGAACACCATGCCCATCCGCGCCCGGGCGGCGTCGGCATCCACCCACGGGTCCGCCAGGTCCACCCCGCGCAGCTCGATCGATCCGTCGTCGACCTCCTCGAGCAGGTCGATGGCCCGCAGCAGCGTGGACTTGCCCGAGCCGGAGGCGCCGATCAGCACCACGCACCCGTGCTCGGCCACATCCAGATCGAGATCGTCGAGCACCACGTTCTCCCCGAACGCCTTGCGCAGCCCACTCACCCGGAGCAGCGGCGAGCCGGGTGCGGGCGGAGGGGACGCCGTCGTGCTCATCGGATCCCCCCAGCGGCCCCGCGGGCGCCCTGCCAGCCCCGGCGGGCGTTGTAGGCGTCCACCGCCCGCGTCAGGGGCACCGACACCAGCAGGAACAGGAACCCGGCCGCCACGTACGGGGTGAAGTTGTAGCTGCCGGTCACCGCGATCTCGGCCACCCGGATCGCGTCGACGGCGCCGAGCACCGAGATCAGGCCCGAATCCTTCTGCAGCGCCACCACCATGTTCAGCAGGGCCGGCACCACATTGCGCACCGCCTGCGGCACCACCACGCGCCGGGTGGTCTGCCCGCGCGTGAGGCCCAGTGCCCGCGCGGCCGCCACCTGGGAGGGGTGGACCGACTCGATCCCGGAGCGGAAGATCTCGGCCAGGTAGGCGGAGAAGGTCAGCACGAGGGCCAGCGACCCCAGGAAGGCGGCCTGGTTCGGCAGCCACGGCAGCCGCAGCGCCGGCAGCCCGAAGCCGACCAGCAGCAGCACCAGCAGAACCGGCACGCCGCGGAAGACGTCGACATAGGCCACGACCAGTGCCCGCAGGGGGAACAGCGCGGGCGCTGATGTGGTCCGGGCGATCGCCAGCAGCAGCCCGAGCACGAGGGAGACCACCCCGGCGATCAGCCACACCCGCAGGTTCAGCCACAGGCCCTCGGCGATCCCGGGCAGGACGTCGGTGAACTCGCCCGGGTCGAAGAACGTCTCGCGGGCGCGCTCCCAGCCCGGGGAGGTCACCAGCACCGCGTAGGCCAGGGCCGCCACGACCGCGGTGCTGAGCAGCGCGACGCCGAACGATCGCCGACGGCGCCCCGCGCGGTAGGCGGTGCGCTGCAGCGCCCGCTCCGAGGGCTGCCAGCTGCTCATCGGGCTCGCGGTCACCCCAGCTCGGGGATCCCGTCGGTGCGCAGCCACTCCGAGCTGAGCTCGCCGATGGTGCCGTCGGCCTCCAGCGCCTCCACCGCAGCCGAGACGCACGGGGTGAGCTCGGAGTCCTGGTCGAGGACGAAGCCGAGCTGGGAGGGCTCGCCCTCCTCGGGCAGGGTGCCCACGACGTCGGAGTCCGGGAAGTACACGGTGGAGGCGGCCACGGCCTGGTTGACGTCCATCACCACGGCGTCGATCTGGGTGTTGGTCATCGCTTGCATCGCCTGGCCGGCGTCGTCGAAGGGCACGAGCTCGACGGCTTCACCCCAGGCCTCCTCGGCGATGGGCAACGAGGTCTGCCCGGCGGTCACGCCGATCCGGGCGCCGTCGAAGTCGGCGAGCGCGCCGGCGTCCGCGTACTCACCGGTCTCGTCCACGACCACGCCCTGTGCGGTGGTCAGGTACGGGGAGGAGAAGTCGACCACCTCCGCGCGCTCGTCGGTGATGGTGGTCTGGTAGGCCGCGAGATCGAACGGCTTGACGCTCGGGGCGACGATCTGCTCGAAGGTCACCTCTTCCCAGACCACGTCGTCGACGCCGTACCCCAGCTCCTCGGCCAGGGCGTAGACCAGCGCCGACTCGAAGCCCTCGCCGGTGGCCGGGTCCTCGCCGACGTACCAGGGCTCGTAGGGCACCGAGGTGCCGACGGTCAGGGTGCCGTCGGTGAGGGTGGGCAGCGCACCGGTCTCGCAGGCCTGCGCGTCGCCGGGCGTGGGGTCGCCGTCACCGGCGTCGGCGCCGGTATCACTGCCGGTGTCGGAGCAGGCCGTCAGGGCCAGGGCCAGGGCTGCGGCGGGGGCGAGGGCGCGGACACGCACGGGATTCTCCTCGGGAGTGTGGTGATGCCGGGTCGCGGCAGAACTGCGATGAGCGTATGTCATCGACGGGTGCTCGCTCACCGACGGGGTGGGCCGTCTCACGGCCGGCGCACCGGGCTGCGTCAGCCCCGCGCCGCCTCGAACCCCGGGATGATCTGATCGGTCACGATCGACTGCTTCACGTGGTACGGCGCGAAGGCGTTCCACGCCGCCTGCAGCGTGGCCTCCTCCAGGTCGTCCAGGTCCCAGCCGGCCTCGTCGACCAGCATCTGCATCTCATGGCTCATCGAGGTGGCCGACATCAGCCGGTTGTCGGTGTTGATGGTGACGGCGAAGCCCAGGTCCCGCAGCGTGCTCAGCGGGTGCGCGGCGATCGAGGGCGCGATGCCGGTCTGCAGGTTCGAGCAGGGGCACGCCTCCAGCGGGATCTGCCGGTCCAGCACCCAGGCGGCCACCTGACCGAAGGTGGCGTCGAGCCCCTCGGCGTCGGCCTCGATCTCGATGTCTTCGATGATCCGCACGCCATGGCCCAGGCGCAGCGCGCCGCAGACCTGCAGCGCCTCCCAGATGCTGTCCACCCCTGCGGCTTCGCCGGCGTGGGCGGTGTAGGGCATGTTCGCCTCCCGCAGCATCCGGAAGGCGCTCAGCTGGCGGGACGGCGGGAAGCCGTCCTCCGGTCCGGCGATGTCGAAGCCGACCGTGCCCGAGTCCCGGTTGGCCAGCGTCAGGGCGGCGATCTCGTCGGCGTTGTCGGCCTGACGCATGGCCGAGAGCAGGGTGCCCACCTCGATCCGCAGGCCGTCCTCGGCGGCCCGGGCGACGCCGTCGGCGATCCCAGCGTGCACGGCGTCGACCACCTGCAGCAGGCTCAGGCCCTGGCGCAGGTGTTGCTCGGGGGCGTAGCGCTGCTCGGCGTAGACCACGCCGTCGGCGGCCAGGTCCAGCACCGCCTCCTTGGCCACCCGGTGCAGCGCCTCCTCGGTCTGCATCACGGCGATCGTGTGATCGAAGGTCTCCAGGTAACGCACCAATGTCCCCGAGTCGGCGGCCTCCACGAACCACCTCGCGAGCGCGTCGGGGTCGGTGGCGGGCAGCTCGTGCCCGACCTGGGCAGCGAGCTCGATCATCGTCTCGGGGCGCAGTCCGCCGTCGAGGTGGTCGTGCAGCAGCACCTTCGGCAGGGCGGCGATCGTGTCCGGGGAGAGCGTCATGAGTCGAGCCTATCCGCGCCCCGAGGATGCGATGGCGCGAGGGATCGAAAGTCCGTAAAGTCGACTAGTACAGAATCTAGGCTAGTGGCTAGTACGGAGGAACCATGGATGGCGCATGGCAGCGGGCGGCGCTCCCGCTCGTGATGCTCGGCGTCCTGCGCGCAGGGCCCCGGCACGGCTACGCCATCGCTCGCCTGCTCGAGGACCTCGGCTTCGGAACCGTGCGCGGCGCCGTGCTCTACCCCGCGCTCAACCGGCTCGTGGACCAGGGGTTCATCGAGGCGGAGTGGGAGGCCGGGCAGCAGGGCCCGGGCCGCAAGATGCTGCACCTGACCGCGGCGGGCCGGGCAGAGCTGGGCCGGCAGGCGCAGGCATGGCAGGACTTCGACAGCGCCGTGGCGCGCGCCATCGGGCCAGGCGTTGAGCCCCCCGCCGGCCCCCAGGAGCGAATCCCTCGAGCAGGACAGGAGAACTGACGATGACCACCTCACCTCATGGCGCACCAGCCCAGGAGTGGGAACCGGCCGACCGTACCTGGGCGGGTGCGCTCGAGCTCGCTCTGGCCGTGCGGGGTGCGCGAGCGGAGACGGTCGAGCGGATCCTCGGCGAAGCCCGTGCCGCGGTCGACCTCGCCGGCGCGCCTGCCGAGGAGGCGCTCGGGCCCGTCGAGGAGTACGCGGCCGAGCAGTTGCTCGAGCACGGCGACGACGCAGAGCTGGCCGAGGCCGATGTCACTGCCCCGGACGCGCGCTCCTGGGCCGGGTGGGTCTTCACCTCCGCCGGCTTCATGATCGCCGCATTCGCAGCCTTCACGCTGCTCACCGACCTCTCGGCGCCTGCGCTGCTCCCGCTCACGCTGGCCCTCGCCGCCGGGACAGCAGCACTGTGTGGCTCGTGGACGCTGCTCCAGAACGGTCACCTGGTCCTCGCGGCACTCGCTGCTCTCACGTTCCCCGTGGTGTGCGGCATCGGCGGCTGGGCCGTGACGAGCTGGAGCGACGATCTGCCGGTGATGCCTCCCGGCCTCATGCTGGGTATCGGCGTGGTGGCCTGCGGGGGCGGCCTGGCCCTCGTGCGCCGGCGGACCCACCTCCCGCCCGCACCTACCGATCCGCAGGTGTGGCTCCGGCGGCTGCGCGGTGTGCTGATGGGGCGATACTTCTTCTCCCCCGCCCAGGCCCGTGCCGCGGCCGAGGAGGTCGCCGAGCACTCCGGCGGGCGTGGCCTCGTCGCCCAGTTCGGGCATCCGGAACGGTACGCGCAGCTCCTCGCCCGCCAGTCCCGCCGGCCGCAGCGCCGCCGTGGCCTCGTCCACGCACTGCTGTGGCTGGTGTGGGGCGTCGTGATCGCCGCCTCGGCCTGGAGAACGCTCGCGGATGACGGGCTCGCGCCGATCCCGGTGCTGCTGGCGCTCGCCGCCGCCCTGGTGCTCGGCTATGCGGTGCACCGGGCTCGTGACAGTCTGCGCACGGACCGGTGACGGCTCACGCCAGCAGGTTCACCAGCGCCAGCATCAGGCCCATCCCGCCGAGCACCACCACCGCACCGCAGGTCAGCCGGAGCACGTCCCACCGGGCCGGTGCGTGGGGCTCCCAGCGGCGCAGGCTGCGCAGCACCGTCACCAGCAGCACGAAGGCCGCCAGGGCGGCGACAGCGGCCACCACGGCGTGTTCCTGACGCTGCGCGGTCAGCGAGATCACGAGCGTGCCGAGCGTGACTGCGAGCACGGTGCGGTGCCAGGAGAGCATGGTCCGCTGGGGCTGGGCACCGGAGTCGCCCTCGAGCCCGGCCGTGGTTGCCGGAGGTCTCACAGCACTGTCTGGTAGATCGCGTACCCGGCCATCGCGAGCGCGAACACCGCGACCGTGGCCACCAGCGCCGGCAGGATGCGCGGCGCGGGCAACGGTTCGCCCAGGCGCAGCGCCCGCTCCCGGCGCCGCCAGCCCGAGATGGCGGCCAGCGCCAGCACGCCGCCGGCCAGGCAGGCGAGGGCGGCGATGATGTCGAGCACGGCATTTCCCTCGCCGAAGGAGGCCAGGGTGGTCAGCGCGACGCCACCGGCGACCAGCGTCAGCCCGGTGCGCAGCCACGCCAGCGCAGTCCGTTCGTTGGCGAGCGAGAAGCGCACATCCGGCTCGGTGCCCACGCCGTACACGGAGGCCGGGCGTCGCATGCGCTCCTCACCACCGTCCCGCCCCTGGTCGGCGTCGTCTCGTTCGTCGTCGTACTCGGCCGGCTCCACGCCCAGCGCCTACCTCTCCTCGGCTACCACCCGGTCGAGCACGATACTGCCACGCGCCGGACGTGAGCCCTCCGGCACCAGTTGGACCGCGCTGTCGAGGGCCGCCAGTGCCCGGGGGATCCGTTCGGGGGTGTCGGTGTGCAGGGTCAGCAGCGGCTCGCCCGCGCGGACCATCGCTCCGGGCTTGGCGTGCAGCTCCACCCCCGCCGCCGCCTGCACCGCGTCCTCCTTGCGGGCCCGCCCGGCGCCCAGGCGCCAGGCCGCCACCCCGACGGCGTAGGCGTCCAGTTCCACGACGACCCCGTCGGCCGGCGCGAGCAGGTGTTCGGTGTGCGCGGCGGTGGGCAGCGGGGCGTGCGGGTCGCCGCCCTGGGCGCTGATCATGGCCCGCCAGGAGTCCATGGCGCGGCCGTCGGCCAGTGCGGCGGCGGGGTCGGCGTCGGGGCGTCCGGCGGCGTCCAGCATCTCCCGCGCCAGTGCCAGCGTCAGCTCGACCACGTCGGGCGGTCCGCCGCCGGCCAGCACCTCCAGGGACTCGCGCACCTCCAGGGCGTTCCCGGCCGTCAGACCCAGCGGGGTGGACATGTCGGTGAGCAGCGCGGTGGTGCGCACGCCCGCGTCGGTGCCGAGGTCGACCATGGTGCGGGCCAGTTCGCGCGCGTCCTCGAGGTCCTTCATGAACGCCCCGGACCCGACCTTGACGTCCAGGACCAGCGCGCCGGTGCCCTCGGCGATCTTCTTGCTCATGATCGAGGAGGCGATGAGCGGGATCGACTCGACCGTGCCGGTGACGTCCCGCAGCGCGTAGAGCTTGCGGTCGGCCGGCGCCAGCCCCGAGCCGGCCTGGCAGACCACGGCCCCGACGTCGTAGAGCTGGGCGAGGATCTCCTCGTTGGTCAGGGCGGCGCGCCAGCCCGGGATCGCCTCGAGCTTGTCCAGCGTGCCACCGGTGTGGCCCAGGCCGCGGCCGGAGAGCTGGGGCACGGCCACGCCGAAGACGGCCACCAGCGGCGCCAGCGGGAGGGTGATCTTGTCCCCCACCCCGCCGGTGGAGTGCTTGTCGACGGTCGGGCGGGAGAGGGAGGAGAAGTCCATCCGCTCCCCCGAGGCGATCATCGCGGCGGTCCAGGCGGCCACCTCGGCGCGGGTCATCCCCTGCAGCACGATGGCCATCGCGAGCGCCGACATCTGCTCCTCGGCCACGTCCCCGCGGGTGTAGGCGGCGATCACCCAGTCGATCTGACCGGTCGAGAGCTCCCCGCCGTCGCGCTTGGTCCGGATCACGTCGACGGCGTCATGACTCATGGCACCACCTTACGGCCGCACCCGTGCCGCCCACTGGCTCCTCTGACATACCGGCGGCCGTGGGAACCACGGCCGGGCCTGTGTCACTGCGGCGGCGGTGGGTCGGATGCGCGGTCGAGATCCTCGGGTCCGAAAGCATCGGGCAGTACCGCCGTCATCGGCACGATCCCGGAGACCGAGTCCACCAGCAGCTCGGGCCCGCCGTGCTCCCACAGCAGCTGCCGGCAGCGTCCGCACGGCATGATCGTCTGCCCGCGCGCGTCGGTGCACGTGAAGGCGACGAGCCGCCCGCCGCCGCCGGTGATCAGCGCCGAGACCAGGGAGCACTCCGCGCACAGGGTCACCCCGTAGGCCGCGTTCTCCACATTGCACCCCACGACGACGTCCCCCGCCTCGGTCAGGGCCGCGGCACCCACCGGGTAGCGGGAGTAGGGCACGTAGGCGCGGGTCATCACCTGCCGTGCCGCCTCCCGCAGCGCGTCCCAGTCGACGGCGTCCCCGCCACGGCCGGGTGCGGTCGCCTCGGAGGGTGGCTGCGCCGTCATCAGGGGTAGGCCTTCCCGGCACCGGCCGGCGGGCGCACGCGCCCGACCAGACCCGCCACGGCGAAGATGGTGGCCAGATAGGGCAGCATCGCGAGGATCTCGTAGGGCACCGGCGAGCCCATGTTGTTCAGCACCCGGTTCAGGGAGTCGGCGAAACCGAAGAGCAGCGCCGCCGCCAGCGCACCGGTGGGACTCCACCGGCCCAGGATCATCGCGGCGAGGGCGATGTAGCCACGCCCCTCGGTGACCTCCTTGGTGAAGGCGAGCCCGGCGGCCACCATCGAGGCGCCCCCGAATCCGGCGACCGCCGAGCCGAACACCACGTTGCGGTAGCGGGTGCGGTTGACGTCGATACCGACGGTGTCCGCCGCCTTCGGGTGCTCGCCCACGGCTCGCACGCGCAGGCCCCAGCGGCTCCGGAAGAGACCGATGTGCAGGAGCACCACCGCCACGTACATCGCGTAGACGATGACGTTCTGGCTGAACAGCGCCTCCCCGACCACCGGGATGTCGGCCAGCAGAGGGATGCGCAGGGCGGACAGCTGCGGCGGGTTGTTGAGGCTCTGCGGGTTCTCGGAGAGCACCGTGGAGAACAGGTAGCTGGTCAGGCCCAGCACCAGCACGTTCACCACGACGCCGACGATGATCTGGTCCACCCGGTACTTGATGGCGAAGACCGCGAGGATCAATCCCACCAGGGCGCCACCGACCGGGGCGGCGAGCAGGCCCACGTACGGGTTGCCGGCCACCGTGGCCAGCACCGCGGTGAGGAAGGCCCCCGCGAGCAGCTGGCCCTCGATGGCGATGTTGATGACCCCGGAGCGCTCGCACAACAGCCCGGCGAACGCCCCGAAGATCAGGGGCAGGGCCGCCGTCATCGCGGTGCTCAGCAGGAACGGCAGCGGCAGACCGGAGGCATTGCCGGCCACGGCCCAGACGAGGAAGGCCAGCACCAGGCAGAGGCCGAATACCACCGGCACCGCCCGGGAGCGGCGCCGGTTCTGCGCCGTCCAGAAACTGAGGCCGGCCAGCGCGAAGGCCACCAGCACCAGCGCGAGTGCTGCCCCGCGGGATCCGACCACCAGGTCGGGAAGCTGCCAGGCGGCGGCGCCGCCGGTGAGCTGGATCCGGGACTGCAGCTCCGCGGGGGTGAAGAGCGCGAAGGCGAACAGGGCCAGGATGGCCAGCACTCCCATGATGATGGGCGTGCGCCAGGAGATCGGAGCCAGCAGGGTGCCCGGCTCCCGGGTGGCGGGGGTCGCCTGGGTGAGACTCATCGGGTCGCCTCCTTCGCACGGGCCACGGCCGGGCGTTCCGGGTCCGGGAGCCGGAACAGGGTCCGCACCAGCGGCGGCGCGGCGATGAACAGCACGATGACCGCCTGGATGACGAGGATGATGTCGACCGGGGTGTCCGCCTCGGTCTGCATGAGCGCGGCCCCGGCACGCAGCGCACCGAAGAGCATCGCCGCGGCGACGATCCCGCCGGGGCGGTTACGCCCCAGCAGCGCGACGGTGATCGCGTCGAAGCCGATCGTGCCCGCACTGGAGCCCCGGAAGGTGCCCTCGACGCCGAGGATCTGCATCGCTCCCCCAGCGCCGGCGAGCATGCCGGCGGTGACCATCACCATGACGAAGACCCGGTTGACCGAGATGCCGGCGGTGCGCGCCGCGTTCATGTTGGCTCCCACGGCCCGGAACTGGAAGCCGATCGTGGAGCGTTCCATCAGCCACCAGACGCCGACGGCGGCGAGCAGCGCGAGCGGGAAGCCCCAGTGCAGCGGGGACCAGGCCCCCAGCAGCGACGGCAGCTCGGCGGTCTGCGCCACGTGCGGCGCGATCGGCCGGTTGCCCTGCACCCGGTAGACGGCCGTGGTGAGGAGGTAGGCCACGAGGTAGATCGCGGTCCAGTTCAGCATGATCGTCACGATCACCTCGTTGGCACCGGTACGTGCCTTGAGGAAGCCTGCGATCCCGGCCCACAGGCCTCCCACCAGCAGTGCGGCCCCGATCGCGAGCACGAGGTGGAGCAGGGAGGAGCCGAACCCCGTACCCGGCGGCACGAACGTGAAGCCCACCAGCGAGGCGGCTGCGGCCCCCATGAGGACCTGGCCCTGGGCGCCGATGTTGAACAGGCCCGAGCGGAAGCCGATCCCGATCCCCAGCGCCGCGAGGATCAGCGGTGTCGCCTCCACCATGGTCTTCGTCAGCGGCGCGATCGCGCGGCCCAGGTCACCCATCCCGCCGCCGGCCAGCGCGGTGTAGTCCAGCACCGACCCGCGGAACAGTGCGACATATGTGCCCGCGACGCTCGACCAGATCGCGGAGAGCAGATCGGCGGGCCGGGCGAAGAAGTATCCGGCGGAGGCACGCACGTCGGCATCGGCGACGGCGATCAGCACCGAGCTGATCACCAGGGCGGCCACGATCGCCAGCAGGGTCAGCAGCCAGCTGCCGGTGAGCATCTCGTGCCGGAACGTGGCCCAGCGGGCCTGGCTCGTCGTCGGATCGTCCTCGACCGGGTGCGGGCGCGGGGAGGGGTCGGGGACGACGGGTCCGCCGTTCTCGCGCGCGACCGCAGTCTCCTCGGGCCCGGTCTCCTCGGGCCCGGTGCGCCCGTCCTTCTCACTCACCTGGTGTCCTCACCCTCGACGTCGTGCATCGCCGTCGGATGCGTGTCCGCCTCCTGCTGCGCCTCGTCCACCGGGACCCCGGCCATCATCAAACCGAGCACGTCCCGGTCGGTGCCGGCGTCGACGATCCCGACGATCTCACCGCGGTACATCACCGCGATCCGGTCGGCCAGCGCGAGCACCTCGTCGAGCTCGGTGGAGACGATGAGGACCGGGGTGCCCGAGTCTCGCTCGGCCACGATGCGCTGGTGGACGAACTCGATCGAGCCCACGTCCAGCCCGCGGGTGGGCTGGGAGGCGACCAGCAGCCGCAACGGGCGCGACATCTCGCGGGCGAGGACGACCTTCTGCTGATTGCCCCCCGAGAGCGTGCTGACCGGGTCGTCGATGGAGGTGGTGCGCACGTCGAAGGCATCGACGGCTTCAGCCGTGCGCCGGCGTGCCACGTCCAGCTGCATCGAGGCGCCCTTGGCATAGGGCTCCTGCGCGTACTGGTCGAGCACGAAGTTCTCGATGATGGAGAAGGAGGAGATCAGCCCGTCCTTGCTGCGATCCTCGGGAACGAAGCCCACGCCCGCACGCAGCACCTCGTCGACACTGCTGCCGAGCAGCTCGGTCCCGTCCAGGCTCACCGAGCCGGCGGTGGCGCGGCGTAGCCCGAGGATCACCTCGGCCAGCTCGGACTGCCCGTTGCCCTGCACGCCGGCGACGGCGAGCACCTCACCCCCGTGGATGGTGAAGGACACCTCGCGCACGACCGGGGTCCCGACGGCGTCGATGACGCTCAGGCCGGTCACGGCCAGCGTGCGCTCGTTGGTCTGCGCCGGATCCTTCTGCACGCCGAGGCTCACGTCACGTCCCACCATGAGCGAGGCGAGGGCGGCCTGGGTGTCGGTGGGGGCTGCGCTGCCCACCACCTTTCCGCGCCGGATGACGGTGATCTCGTCGGCCACGGCACGCACCTCGCGCAGCTTGTGGGTGATGAAGACGATCGCCGTGCCCGAGTCGCGGAGCTGACGCATGATCTCGATCAGCTCATCGGTCTCCTGCGGGGTCAGCACTGCCGTCGGCTCATCCAGGATGAGGACCTTGGCATCGCGCGAGAGCGCCTTGATGATCTCCACCCGCTGCTGGACCCCCACCGGCAGGTCCTCGATCCTCGCGTCCGGGTCGACGTCGAAGCCGAAGCGGGCGGAGATCTCGCGCACGAGGGTGCGGGCCTGCTCCAGGCCGATGATGCCGAGCGGGCCGGTGGGCTCGTGACCGAGCACGACGTTCTCGGCCACGGTGAAGACCGGGATCAGCATGAAGTGCTGGTGCACCATTCCGATGCCGGCCGCCATCGCGTCCCCGGGGCCGGTGAAGGTCACCGGCTGGCCATCGATGAGGATCTGTCCCTCGTCCGGGGTGTAGAGCCCGTAGAGGACGTTCATCATCGTCGACTTGCCGGCACCGTTCTCGCCCAGCAGCGCGTGGATACGGCCCGGCTCGAAAGTCAGGTCGATCCGGTCGTTCGCCACGAGAGACCCGAACCGCTTCGTGATTCCGCGAAGCTCGAGCGTCATCTCGCCCCTTCCTGTGTTCACCGGCGAGCGCGGGCGTCCAGCCCGCACTCCAGTCCCGCGCCTGCCGTCGGCACCGGCCCGGGCTCCGGGAGTTCCCCGGGGCCCGGGCCCGTGCTACGGCTGTTCGATCAGTTCGCGCTGGGCGAGGTCACCTCGAGCTCACCGGCGATGATCTGCGCCTGCAGGTCCTCGATCTCGGTCTGCAGCTCGGCCGGGACGGCGTCGGCGAAGTCGTGGAACGGGGCCAGGCCCACGCCGCCGTTCTCGAGCGTGCCGACATAGGGCTCGGCGCTGAACTCACCGTTGACGGAGGTGTCGATGGTGTCGAAGACGGCGGTCTCGATCTGCTTGAGCACCGAGGTCAGGATGAGGCTCTGGTACTCCTCGTTCGCCGGCTGCTCGTAGCCGTCGGAGTCGACCCAGATCACCGAGACACCCTCGCTCTCACTCGCCGCACGCAGCGAGCCGGAGCCGACCGGGCCGGCCACCGGCAGGATGATGTCGGCGCCGTCGGCGATGAACTGCTGGGTGGTGTTGTAGCCGTTCTCGGTGTTGGTGAAGTCACCGGTCATCGACCCGTTCTGGGCCTCCTTGTCCCACCCGAGGGTCCGCACGTCGCTGCCGTGCGCCTCGTTGTAGGCGGCCACACCGTCGACGAAGCCGTCCATGAAGATCGTCACCGACGGGAAGGGCTGACCGCCGTAGGTGGCGACCGTGCCGGTCTCGGTCATGCCCGCCGCCAGGTAGCCGGCCAGGTAGGCGGCCTCGTGGGTGTTGAACAGCAGCGGCTTGGCGTTGTCCAGCTCGACCGGGTTGAACTCGGCGTCGGAGAAGGCCGAGTCCACGAGGGCGAAGTTGAGGTCGGTGTTCGCCTCGGCGACCTCCTGGATCGTGTCCTCGAGGGCGAAACCCACGCCGACGGTCAGCGAGCAGCCGGCCTGGACCATCGCGTCGGCGTTGGCGGCGTACTGACCCGGGTCGGTGGACTCGGCGTCACGGATCTCCACACCCAGCTCGGACTGCGCCTGGGTGAGGCCGTTGAAGGCCGACTCGTTGAAGGAGGCGTCGTCCCAGCCGCCCTCGTCGGAGATCAGGCACGCGGTGAAGTCGCTGTTCTCGGCGCCGGTGCCTTCGTCGGCGGTGGTCTCCTCGCCGGTCGCCTCCGGCTCGTCCTCGGGCGCGGCGCCGCAGGCGGCGAGGGTCAGTGCTACGGCAGCGACGAGGGCTGCCGGAAGGGACTTCTTCACGTGCTACTCCTAGAGACGGCCCGGCCTCGGTCCGTCCGAGCGGCTGCCTGCACGATAGACCCGCCCGACGGCGCCCGTGTTACATAGTGAGACACCGGCGGGGAGTTGTTACCGAACTGGTACTTCGCCGGCGCCGGACTCGTCCTCCTGCAGTCGCCGGCCCGCGTCGAGGGCGACCTGGGCGAGGAATCGTGCGCCGACGCCGATCGCCCGTTCGTCGACCACGAGTTCGGGCTGGTGCAGGTCGTAGCTGCGCCCGCCCGGTGTCCTCGTGCCGAGCCGCGCCATGGCCCCCCGCGTGTGGGTCAGGTACCAGCCGAAGTCCTCCCCGCCCAGGGACTGCTCGGTCAGGTGGACCGAGTCCTCGCCGAGCACCGACGCCGCCGCCGTCTCCATCAGGCGCACGCTCTCGCCGTCGTTGTCGACCGGCGGGACCCCGCGCACGATCTGCACGTCCACCTCCACGCCCGTCGGGGCGACGACCTGCTCGACGATCTCGCGCAGCAGGTGCTCGGCACGGTCCCACGCCCGCACGTCCAGGCAGCGCAGGGTGCCCGAGATCGTGCCCGTGGTGGGGATGGCGTTGGCGGCGGTCCCGGCCCGCACCGAACCCCAGGTGAGGTTCACCCCGGCGCGGGGGTCGAGCCGGCGGCCGAGGACGGCCGGCGTCGTCGTGGCGACCAGACCGAGGGCGTAGACGACGTCCGCCGTCAGGTGCGGGCGGGAGGTGTGCCCACCGGAGGAGGTGACCGTCACGGTCACGGTGTCGGAGGCCGAGGTGATGGGGCCGATGCGGGTGCCCACCTGCCCCACGTCCACCTTGGGATCGCAGTGGATGGCGAAGATCCGGTCCACGCCCTCCAGCGCGCCGGCCTTCAGCAGGTCCAGCGCCCCGCCGGGCTGGAGCTCCTCGGCCGGCTGGAACAGCAGGCGTACCCCGGTGGCCAGCTCGCCCTCAGCGGCGAGCCTGGCCAGCGCGAGGCCGGCACCGAGCACCACGGTGGTGTGCACATCGTGCCCGCAGGCATGGCTCACCCCCCGCACGGTGGAGGAGAAGTCGAGCCCAGTGGCCTCCTGGACGGGCAGCGCGTCGAGATCGGCGCGCAGCGCGATCCGGCGGCGTCGGCGGGAGGGCGGTCCGGCCGGGGCGTTCGGCGGATCGATGTCGACCACCAGGCCCGTCGGGGTGAAGCGATGCACGCTCAGTCCGGCCGCCTCGAGCCGCTCCGCGACCTTGCCGCTGCTGCGGGTCTCGGTGCGCGCCACCTCCGGGTGGGCGTGCAGGTCCCGCCGGAAGGCGATCAGCTCGTCCGCGAGGTCGTCGAGGATCACGGTGAGCCGATCGGTGGAGGTGTGCATTTGCCCGAGGGTACCGGCCGGCGCGGTTGCGGTGACTCAGATGAGGGCGCCGCCCTCACCGGTGAGGCGGTCCACCACCGCCTTGACCTGCTGGGCATGCGCGGCGGTGGTCACCAGCAGGGCGTCCGGGGTGTCCACCACGACGGCGTCCGGCACCCCGAGCAGCACCACCCGCCGCCCGGAGGCGGGCACCGCGAGCGCCCCGCCGGAGTCGAGCGCGAGCACGGCGTCACTCTCGCCCAGCACCCGGACGCCGTCCTCGCCGGGGTCGATCAGGTGGGCGAGGGAGCGCCAGTCGCCGACGTCGTCCCAGTCCAGATCGGTGGGCACCACCGCCACCCCGCCCTCGGCGGCCACCGGCTCGGCGATGGCGTGATCGATGGCGATCCTGGTCAGCCCCGGCCAGACCCGCGACAGCACCTCGTCCCGCTCGGGGGCGTCCCAGGCGTCGGCGATCCGGGCGAGCCCCTGCGCCAGGGTCGGTTGCAGCCGCGCCAGGTGGTCGAGCAGCACCTGCGCACGCACCACGAACATGCCGGCGTTCCACCGGTAGTCGCCCGCGGCCACGTACTCGGCCGCGGTCTCGGCGTCGGGCTTCTCGGTGAAGCTGCGTACCTGGTGGGCGCCGGCCGCCAGGGCGGCGCCCACGTGGATGTACCCGAACGCCGTCGAGGGCTCGCTCGCGCGGATGCCGAGGGTGACCACATAGTCCTCGGCCGCGGTGGCCACGGCGGTGCGCACGGCGGCCGCGAAGGCGGCCTGGTCGGTGATCACGTGGTCGGCGGCGAAGGAGCCGACCACGATGTCCTCGCCCGGGTGGCGCCTGGTCAGCACGGCCGCTGCGAGCCCGATCGCCGCCATGGAGTCACGGGGGGAGGGTTCGACCAGCAGGTTCGCGGGAGGAACGGTGGGCAGCTGCGCGGCGACCGCTTCCACGTGGCGCTCTCCGGTGACCACCACCACGCCGTCGGCGAGGGGGGCGAGCCGGTCCACGGTCGCCTGCAGGAGGGTGCGCCCGGTGCCGGTGAGGTCGTGCAGGAACTTCGGTTCGCCGCGGCGCGAGAGGGGCCACAGACGGGTGCCGGCGCCGCCGGCGGGAACGATGGCGTGGAAGGACTGCGTCACCCGGTCACCCTACTGAGGCGCGCCGGACACTGGTGACGGCCCTGGGCGCCGCTGTGCCATATCCGGCACGGCCCTGCCACAGCACGTCAGTTGCGTCCTGCTCGCGGACGCTCAAGCGTCCCGGGCGCCGCGGTACTTGCGTCCGACCCAGCCGATCAGCCCGCCCCAGTAGGGCTCGGGCGGCGGCGGCTCCTCCGGCTGGACGCGACCGGTGACCGGATCGTGCTGCCACTCCAGCGTGTGGGTCTCGCTCAGCGTCACGTAGTTCGGGGTCTCGTCGAAGTGGGTGATCATGTCGTCCTCGACCTCCGGCGGCGGCGGGGGGTTGGAGGTCCAGGCCGCCACCATCAGGGTCACGCGCACGATGAGATTGATCCACAGCAGCAGCACGGCCACCGCCGCGGCGGCGCCGGCCACGGGGGTGGCCTCCAGGCTGCCCCCGACCACGGAGGTACCCAGGTAACGGATCACTCCGGCCCCGACCCCGGCGATCAGCGCCCCGAGCCAGAGGTCCCGGCGCGGTGGCCGCACCCCGGCCAGGGCGCGGTAGAGCCAGATGAAGACCAGCACGTCGACGGCCAGCACCACCAGCAGCGCGGCGACACGCAGCGACCAGGTGCCCACGGTGGTGCCGTCCCAGCCCACCAGCGACAGCAGCCAGTCCCCGGCCGCGCTGGTCGCCAGGCCGAGGGTCGAGGTGAGCAGCACCGAGAGCGCCAGTCCCAGGAACCCGAGCAGATCGCGGGCCTTGCCGAGGACCGGGTTCTCCGGGGGTGCCACCATCCCGAACATTGCCCGGATCGCCATGCGCAGCCCGGTGGGAACGCGGATCGCGCTGTTGAGCAGGACCACGACGGCGATGATCCCGGCGATCCCGGCCCCGCCCGAGTAGGTCAGATCGTCCGGGGACAGGATGCCGGTATTGGCGTCGCCGTCGGTCTGGATCACTCCGGGCAGCGCCTCGGAGATGGTCTCGATGACGCTGGTGCGCAGCTCCTCGTTGCCGCCGAGCACGATCGAGAAGGCGGTGAAGGCGATGGTGATCGCTGCCACCACGGAGAACAGCGCCGAGAACGCGATCCCCCCGGCGAGCAGGTTCCCGTTCGCGGTGCCGTACCGGGTCAGGCCGCGCACGGGGCGCGTGTTCTTCACCCGGTCGATGAGCTCTGCCAGTCCGCTGCTCGTTCCCGCCATGCCTCCAGCATGTCGAAACCGGGCCGGCGATGCACCCACGGCTCGCCCGCCGGTCTCCGGACCGGACCGGCCGGACAGGGCCGGACCGGGACGTCAGGAGGTGAGCGCGTAGGTGGACACGTCGCGCCAGATCCCGTCCTCGCCGTGCTCGTACAGGCAGAAGTGCGCGACGGCGAAGACCGCATCGAAGTCGGCCATGGCATCGGCCGCCTCGTCCAGGGCCGACTCCTCCACGGCGTGCGCGAGGGTGACGTGCGGGTGGAACGGGAAGCGCAGGCGCTGGGAGACGGGGCCGTCGTTGACCGCCGCCTGGAGCGCGGTGCAGGCATCGATGCCGGTACTGACCTGGATGAAGACCACCGGCGAGATGGGCCTGAAGGTGTCGGTGCCCTGCAGCTCGACCACGAAGGGTCGCTGCTCGGCGGCGATGCTCGCCAGGTGGTCCTGCACGTCGGGGAGCGCGCCCTCGGGGATGTCCGTCGGAGGCAGCAACGTGATGTGCGGGGGGATGGTGCGGGCCAGCGGATCGTCGGCGTGCAACCTCGCGCGCACCAGGCTGGCGGCGTACGGCTCCGGCACGGGGATCGCGACACCGATGCGCACGTGCCCCTCCGGCACCGGCACGCCCACCGGCGGGGGCGGCACGGACGGGTCGAGGGGTCCGGCGACGTTCCCGGCGGGCGTGAGGACGGCCCCGGGATCGCCTGCGCCGGCGCTCGTGGTGGAACCGCGGGTCATCGCACGCTCCGCAGCGATGTCGGCCAGGACCTCATCGTCGTATTGTGCCCGACACCGCTGACCGTCGGCACCGAGGCCGGGACACCAGCCGCCATGTCGCTTTGTGTGCGAATCCGTGCACTGTTGTGACAGACTGCACCGGTGACTGGACTTCCGGATCTGAGCACCCCTCGCGTGCGTCGCACACCCACCACCTTGGCGGACGGACGCGATTTCTTCTACTACGACGATTCCGAGCCCTTCGTCTCCGGCGAGCAGACCCGCCGCCTGGACGATCCGCGCCCCCTGCCCGACCGGTTCGCCCCGATCGAGGGCGCCGACGGGGTGACCCAGCCGGTGACCGGGCCGGAGATGCGCTACGACGTGCTCACCGGCGAGTGGGTCCCGATGGCCGCGCACCGGATGAACCGCACGTTCCTGCCCGGGCCGGAGACCAATCCGCTGGCCCCGGCCAAGCCGGGCGCGACCTACACCGATGGTGAGATCCCGGCCACCGACTACGACGTCGTGGTGTTCGAGAACCGCTTCCCCTCCCTGATGCGCCTCCCCGACGCACCGGACGTGACCACCCACCTGGACGGCAACGACCTGTGGCCGGTGCGCCCCGCCGTCGGGCGTTGTGAGGTGATCTGCTTCTCCCCCGACGCCGGCGCCTCGCTGAGCTCGGTGACCCCGACCCGGATGCGCACCATCGTGGAGGCGTGGGCCGACCGGACCGCGGCGCTGCACCGGGTCGAGGGTGTCCAGCAGGTGTACTGCTTCGAGAACCGCGGGTCGGAGATCGGCGTCACGCTGCACCACCCGCACGGGCAGATCTACGCCTACCCCTTCCTCACCCCGAAGACGCAGGTGATGCTGCACCAGGCCGTGGCCCACCGCCAGCGCACCGGGCGGAACCTGCTGCGGGACGTGCTCGAGGGCGAGCTGGCCTCGGGTCGGCGGATCGTCGGCGAGTCCGAGCACTGGGTGGCGTACGTGCCCGCGGCCGCGCGCTGGCCGGTCGAGGTGCACGTGGCCCCGCGCCGGGACGTGCCGGACCTGCCCTCGACCACCGACGCCGAGCGCACCGACTTCGCCGAGCTGTACCTGAACCTGCTGCGCCGGCTGGACCAGTTCTTCGTCGACGCCGACGGCGCACCGATGCCGCTGCCCTACATCTCCGGCTGGCACCAGGCCCCGGTGGTCCACGGACGCGACGACCTGCGCCTGCACCTGCAGCTCTTCTCGATCCGCCGGGCCCCCGGGAAGCTGAAGTACCTCGCCGGCTCGGAGTCGGGCATGGGAGCCTGGATCAGCGACACCACCCCGGAGAAGATCGCCGACCGCCTCAAGGAGATTGCGTGAACGCGAGGAGCCCCCGCGCAGGTAGGGCGAGGAACGAGACCTGCCGCAGCGAGGCACCGCACGCGGCACGCGAGGAGGAAACACCATGAACGCCACCGTGCATGCCTGGACCGAGGACGAGGGTGGCGCCCAGGCGCGCCAGACCTTCGCCGGGACCTTCACCGGCGAGCCGGACGGCGTGTGGTCGGCCCCGGGCCGGGTCAACCTCATCGGTGAGCACACCGACTACAACGGCGGCCTGTGCCTGCCCATCGCGCTGCCTCACCGCACGTACGTGGCACTGCGGCGCACTGACGACGGCGCAGTCCGCCTGGTCTCCGAGCGTGAGCCGGGCGTGTGGTCGGCCGAGCTGGCGGCCGTGGCGCCGGGCGCCGTGACCGGCTGGGGCACCTATCCCGCGGGCGTCGCCTGGGCGCTCGAGCAGGCCGGGCATCGCGTGGGCGGCTTCGAGGCCGCGGTGGCTTCGTGCGTGCCGTACGGGTCGGGGCTGAGCTCTTCGGCCGCACTCGAGTGCGCCTTCGCGGTCGCCTTCGCCGACGCCCCCGGGTGGTCGGGGCCTGATGCCGGCACTGATGCGGGCCGGGTGGAGCTGGTGGAGGCCAGCATCCGTGCCGAGAACGAGATCGCCGGCGCCAACACCGGTGGGATGGACCAGGCCGCGTCGCTGCGCGCCCAGCAGGGCCACGCGCTGCTGCTGGACTGCCGCGACGGCTCGGTGCGGCACATCCCGTTCGACCTCACCGAGGCCGGCCTGGAACTGCTGGTGATCGACACCAAGGCCGAGCACTCCCATGTGGACGGGCAGTACTCCCAGCGGCGGGCCACCTGCGAGGCCGCGGCGCAGACCCTGGGCGTCCCGACGCTGCGGGAGATCGCACCGGACTCGCTCGAGGAGGCGCTGGCCGCCCTGCCCGACGAGGAGTCACGCAAGCGCGTGCGCCACGTGGTCACCGAGATCGAGCGCGTGCAGCAGTTCGTGGCCCTGCTCGACGCCGGCCGGGTCCGCGAGGTCGGGCCGCTGATGGACGCCTCGCACGCCTCGCTGGCCGAGGACTACGAGGTCTCCTGCGCCGAGCTGGACGTGGCCGTCTCGGCCGCTCGCTCCGCCGGTGCGCTGGGAGCCCGGATGACCGGCGGCGGGTTCGGCGGCTCGGCGATCGCGCTGATCGAGGCGGGCACGAGCGAGGCGGTCTCGGCAGCGGTGGAGCAGGCCTTCGCCGGCGCCGGGTTCGCGGATCCGGCCTTCCTCACGGCGGTCGCGGCCGGACCCGCTCACTGACCCGAGGTCGCCCCTGGCGGCGCCGTGCCGGCGCACTACTGCTGCGCGCGCCACAGATCGATCGCCGTGTCCACCAGCTCCACGCGATCCAGGGCCGGCACCTCGGCGAGCGGGAACCAGCGCGCCTCATCGGTGCTGCCGTCCACCTCGCGCGTCAGCTCACCCCCGGCGACCCGCGCCTCGTACAACGCCCGCACCGCCTTCATCGGCAGCGTGCCGTGCAGGCGGCGCTCGGCGGGCACGTGGTGGAGGTCCAGACCGAGCAGCCGCCCGGGCTCGACCGTGTACCCGGTCTCCTCCCACACCTCGCGGATCACGGTGTCCTCGGCGCTCTCGGCCAGCTCGGCACCGCCGCCGGGCATGGTCCACCGCGGCCGGTCGGACTCGTTCCACAGGGCCAGCAGGATGTGCTCGCTGCCGTCGCGGGACTCGATGATCACGCCGTAGGCGGCGAACCGGGTGTCGAACTGCACGAGGAGTGAGGCTACCGCGGCAGCCCGCTCGCCGTTACCCGCCCAGCTCGTACCTGACCCGTAGCGGCGCATGGTCGGAGATCCGCTGGTCATACGCCGGCGCCCGGTCCACGATCGCCTCGACCGCCAGGGGTGCGAGCGCCGGGCTGGCGAGCTGGTAGTCGATACGCCAGCCGGAGTCGTTGTCGAAGGCCTTCCCGCGCCAGGACCACCAGGTATAGGGCCCGTCGACGTCACCGGCGAAGTGCCGCCCGAGGTCCACCCAGCCGAGCTCGCCGGTCCAGCGGTCCAGGTAGGCGCGCTCCTCGGGCAGGAAGCCGGCGTTCTTGCGGTTGCCCTTCCAGTTCTTGATGTCGCGCTCGGTGTGCCCGATGTTCACGTCCCCCGCCACGACGGCGGTCCTCCCCTGGGCGCCGAGCTCGCCCATCCGGGCGCTCACCTTGTCCAGGAACGCGTACTTCTCGTCCATCGAGGGGGTGCCGGCGGTCCCGGAGTGGATGTAGGTGGAGACGACGGTGACCGACCGGTCACCGCACCGGATGTCGGCCTCCACCCAGCGCCCGGACTCACCGTCCACCCGGGCCGAGGGCTCCCCCACGCCGATCCGGACGTCCTCGAACGGGCGACGCGAGGCGATCGCGACCCCGGCCCGGCCCTTCGCCGCCCCTTCCTCGTGGGCCAGGTACCAGCCCTCGCCCAGGTAACCCTCGATGATCTCGTCGGTGGCGCGCACCTCCTGCAGCAGCAGCACATCGGGCGCGTGCCGGGTCAACCAGGCCCCCATGCCGCGGCGGAACGCGGCGCGGATCCCGTTGACGTTGAAGGTCGCGATGCTCAGAGAGGTCGGCGGGTGAGAAGGCATGGATCCATCCCACCAGATCCCGCCGACACTCTTGACCGGCGGCGAGCGCCCGGGCTCAGTCCTGCGGCACCCGCTTGGCCCACGGCCACCAGGAGCGCCGCCCCAGCTCGTGCACGATGCCGGGCACGAGCAGACTGCGCACCACGAACGTGTCGATCAGCACACCGACCGCGACGATGAACGCCAGCTGGGCCAGGAACAGCAGCGGGATCACCCACAGGGCCGAGAACGTCGCCGCCAGCACCAGACCGGCGGAGGTGATCACTCCCCCGGTCACGGCCAGTCCGCGCTGCACCCCCTGCCGGGTGCCGACCTGCAGGGACTCCTCCCGCACCCGTGTCATCAGGAAGATCGAGTAGTCGATGCCCAGCGCCACCAGGAACACGAATCCGTACAGCGGCACCGTGGCGTCGGCCCCCGGGAAGTCGAGCACGTGGTTGAACACGATCGCCGCCAGCCCCATGGTGGCCGCGAACGAGAGCACGTTGGCGCCCAGCAGCACCAGCGGCGCCACGACGGCCCGCAGCAGCAGCATCAGCATCACCGCGATGACCACGAGCACCACCGGGACGATGGTGCGCAGGTCCCGCTCGGCGGTCTGCTGGGTGTCCAGCCGCTCGGCGGCCGCACCGCCCACGAGGGTCTCGCCGTCGACGCCGGCCATCGCCTCCCGCAGGCCCGTCACGGTGCTGAGCACCTCCTGGCTCTCCGCGGAGTCGTCCGTGACGACCTCCACCAGCACCCGGCCGTCGACCAGCAGCGGGGGCGCGTCCTCGGGGCCACCCTCCTGGCCGCCTTCCTGGCCGCCTCCTTCCTGGCCGCCTCCCCCTTGCTCACCTTCCTGGCCGGACGCCTCGGTCAGCACCGAGGCGCTCGTGACACCGCTGACCTGCTCGGCAGAGTCCACGACGTCCTGCGCCACGGCCTCCTCGGCGACGATCTCCACCGGCTGCACCGTGCCGACCGCGAAGTGCTCGGACAGCACCTCCTCGCCGGTGACCGACTCGGTCTCGTTGAGGAAGACGTCGTTGTCGCTGGTGCCGTCGGCATCGAACGTCGGCACGAAGGCCGCCAGCCCGAGCAGCACCACCGCCGTCACCACCCACACCCGACGCGCGCGCCGGGAGACCAGCGCGGCCACTCGGGCCCACAGGCCCCGGGGCACGTGCTCGCGGTGGCGAGCTCCGTCGTCGCGGGTGGGGCGCTTGGGCCAGAACATCACCCGGGCCCGCGAGCCCGGGATCAGCAGCAGCGCCGGCAGCAGGGTCAGCGCACCGAGCACCGCGGCGACGATCCCGATCGCTGCGACCGGCCCCAGGCTCGCGTTCGAACCCAGGTCCGACAGGAGCAGGCACAGCAGGCCCACGATCACCGTGCCCGCACTGGCCGCGATCGGCTCCAGGGTGGCGCGCCAGGCGATCCGCATGGCCGTGGCGGGATGCTCGTGGCGGGTGAGTTCCTCGCGGTAGCGAGCCACCAGCAGCAGCGAGTAGTCGGTCGCGGCACCGATCACCAGGATCGACAGGATCCCCTGGCTCTGCCCGTTCAGCAGCAGCACGTCCGCTCCCGCCAGCGGCACGATCACCAGCGCTGCCAGGCACAGCGAGAACACCGACGTGAAGATGACGACGAACGGCAGGAGCGGCGAGCGGTAGACGAAGCCCAGGATCACCAGCACCACGGCCAGCGCCACCCCGAGCAGGATG
Source organism: Ruania suaedae (assembly GCF_021049265.1). Classification (NCBI taxonomy): domain Bacteria; kingdom Bacillati; phylum Actinomycetota; class Actinomycetes; order Micrococcales; family Ruaniaceae; genus Ruania; species Ruania suaedae. The sequence continues at coordinate 1,017,165 of NZ_CP088018.1, read as the reverse complement.
CCGTCGATACCGGCGAAGGCCGAGGTGAGGTCGGCAGTGGCCGCCGCCGGGCCCGTCACCCAGCCCTCGAGGCCGGCGTCAGGCAGCGTCTGGCCCACCTCCGCGCGCAACCGGTCCACGACGGCGACCGAGACCCGGTCCTCCTCCTCGCCGATGAGATCGCCGGCGGTCGCCCCATCGAGGGTGACCGGCAGCAGCGCCGCCTCACCGTCCTCGCTCGGGATCGCCGGGACCTCATCGGTGCTCAGGTACTCGCCGACGGTGCCCCCCGCGGGCAGGTCGAGGCCCGGGACGGCACCGGCCAGCTCGCCGATCGCTGCCATGTCGTCCTCGTCGAGCGTGCCGCCGTCGGCCCGTTCGACCACGACCAGCGCCGGGAAGGTCTCGTCGACCGAGAACTCCTCGGTCAGCTCCGCCGCGCGGGTGGACTCAGCACTCTCCGGCAGGAACACCGAGGGATCGTTCTCCTGCACGGTGGAGAGCTGACCCTGGGCCATCCCCCCGAAGGCGCCGACCGCCAGCCAGGCCACCAGGGCGAGGGCGACAACCAGGGAACGGACCAGCACCGACCGGCGGTTACTCAGCATGCTGAGAATTGTCACCCGCGCGGCCCGCGGATGCAAGCGCCGCCCCCAGGGGGCCCGGCGCGGCGTGCCAGGATGGACAACGTGCACCCTGACCCTGATCAGCCCGCCCAGGGGCCCGGCGTCGCCGAGGATCCGCAGCGGTGGCCCACCGGGCGACTGCTGTCCGCCGCCGCCCGGCGGGTCGAGCGCGCCTGGGATGCCTACCTGACCCAGTGGTCCCTCAGCCACGCCTCGGTCCCGGTGCTGGCGATCCTGGCGGGAGGCGGACACTCCCAGCGGGAGATCGCCGACCACCTGGACGTGACCGAGCAGACGACCAGCCGGATCATCGCCGGGCTCGAGCGCTCGGGTTACGTGCGCCGCTCAGCCCACCCCGAGGATCGGCGCCGCCACATCGTGGAGATCACCGGGGACGGGTTCGCCGCCCTCGGAGCGCTGAACGTGCCCGAGACCATCGCCGGGCTCGTCCCGCACGACCTGGACGAGGACGAACTGGCCGAACTGCGCCGGTTGCTGATCCGGTTCCTGGGCAGCTAGGCGCTTTCCGCCTTCCGCTGTGCCTACGGAGCGGCGGTCCCCGCCCGCCGCTCGGCAGCCTCGACCGCGTTCTTGAACAGCATCGCGATCGTCGTCGGCCCCACGCCGCCCACCCGCGGGGTGATCGCGCCGGCGACCTCCTCGCAGGCGGTGTCCACGTCCGGCAGGAGCTTGCGACCCTCGTAGCGCACACCACCGCCGATGACCGTGACGCCGGGCGTCAGGTGCTCCGGCTGCAGGATCCCCGGGACGCCGGCGGCGGCGATGACCACCTCGGCGCGCCGGGTGTAGTCGGCCCAGTTCGGCACGCCCGTGTGCACCACGGTGACGGCCGCGTTCGCCGTCGGGCGCTTCTGGGAGAGTAGCAGCGCCAGCGGACGGCCCAGCGTCGTGCCCCGGCCGAGGATGCACACCTCACGCCCGGAGATCGGGATCTCGTAGTACGCGAGGATCGCCTCGATCCCGGCCGGCGTGCACGGGACCGGCCCGGGCATCCCCAGGGCGAGGCGGCCCATGTTCACCGGGTGCAGCCCGTCCACGTCCTTGTCGGGGTCGAGGGCGAGCAGCGCGGCGTCGAAGTCGATCTGCGGCGGCGTCGGGTGCTGCATGAGCACCGCATGCACGTCGTCGGCGGAGTTCATGTCCCGGATGGCACCGAGCACGTCCGCCTGCGTGGCGTCGCCACCCAGGTGGATGTGCGGGGAGGTGAAGCCGAGCTCGGCCGCCTTGTCCTGCTTCATCCGGATGTATCCGGCGGAGGCGGAGTCGTCACCCACCAGGATCGTGCCCAGGCCGGGGCGGTGACCGGCGGCCACGAGCGCCTCGATCCGCGGCGCCAGATCTGCGAGCACGGCCTCGGCGACCGGCTTGCCCGGCAGCATCCGGGCGGTCACTGCTGCAGCCCGGGGTAGAGCGGGAACGCGTCGGTCAGGGCCTTCACCCGGGCCGTGGCGGCGTCGATGTCGGCGCCCTCACCGGCGGCGAGCACACCGGCGATGATGTCGGCCACCTCGCGGAACTCGGTCTCGCCGAAGCCGCGGGAGGCCAGTGCCGGGGTGCCGATCCGCAGCCCGGAGGTCACCCGCGGCGGGCGCGGGTCGAAGGGCACGGCGTTGCGGTTGACGGTGATCCCGGCCGCGTGCAGGAGGTCCTCGGCCTGCTGGCCGTCGAGTGCGGAGTCGCGCAGGTCGACCAGGGTCAGGTGCACATCGGTGCCGCCGGTGAGCACCGAGACCCCGGCGCCCGCGACGTCGGATCCGGTGAGGCGCTCGGCGATGATCTGCGCGCCGGCCACCGTGCGCTCCTGGCGCTCCTTGAACTCCTCCCCCGCGGCCACCTTGAGGGCCACCGCCTTGGCGGCGATGACGTGCATCAGCGGGCCACCCTGCTGGCCCGGGAAGACGGCCGAGTTGAGCTTCTTGCCGAACGCCTCGGCGTCACGGGCCAGGATCAGACCCGAGCGCGGCCCACCGAGGGTCTTGTGCACGGTGGTGGAGACGACGTCGGAGTGGGGCACCGGGCTCGGGTGCAGGCCCGCCGCCACCAGACCGGCGAAGTGGGCCATGTCGGTCCACAGGTAGGCGCCGACCTCGTCGGCGATCTCGCGGAAGGCGGCGAAGTCGAGCTGGCGCGGGTAGGCCGACCACCCGGCGATGATCACCTTCGGCCGGTGCTCGAGCGCGGCCTCGCGCACGGCGTCCATGTCCACCCGGTAGGTGTCGGGGTCCACGCCGTAGGCGGCGACGTTGTACAGCTTGCCCGAGAAGTTGATCTTCATCCCGTGGGTGAGGTGACCACCGTGGGCGAGGGAGAGCCCGAGGATGGTCTCGCCCGGGGTGGCGAGGGCGTGCAGCACGGCCGCGTTCGCCGTCGCGCCGGAGTGGGGCTGGACGTTGGCGTACTCGGCGCCGAAGAGCGCCTTGGCCCGGTCGATCGCGAGGTTCTCGGCGATGTCGACCTGCTCGCAGCCTCCGTAGTACCGCTTGCCCGGGTAGCCCTCGGCGTACTTGTTCGTCAGCACCGAGCCCTGCGCCTGCAGGACGGCGCGAGGCACGAAGTTCTCGCTGGCGATCATCTCGAGGGTGTCACGCTGACGGGTCAGCTCGCCCTCGAGGACGGCGGCGATGTCGGGGTCGAGCTCGGCGAGGCTCTGGTCACGCACCGGGGTGCTGGACTGCTCGCTCACGGACTGGGTCATGGATCCTCCAGGTGGATGCATCGGCGGTACCCTCGCGGCCCAGGCGGGCGACCGTGAGGCTCGTCTTCTGCATCGCTCCCCGGTGGTGATCCACCTGCGCCAGTCGCGATGGGATCAGCCTAGCAAGGGCCCCGACGCCGGGGCCATGCCCGGGCATGGATGTGACGGTCCACTCAGGACCGGCGCGCAGACCTCAGGAGCTCGCCGAGGGAGAGGTCTCCTCGACGGCGGCGCTCGCCGCCTCGTCGCCTGCCATCCCGCCGAGGATCTTGCGCAGATAGGCGTAGGTGAGGTCGCCGGCGTTCTGGTCGTACTGGTGCTCGAAGCCGTGCTTGGCGTAGAGGGAGAGGTTCTGCTTGGAGTCCTGACCGGTGAAGACCCAGACCTCCTGGGTCTGCTCGGGCAGGTACTGCAGCACCGCCATCAGCAGCTGGGTGCCGATGCCCTGGCCCTGCAGGTCCGGCACGACGGCGAGGCGTCCCAGCAGCGCACGGTCCTCCTCGAGCCCGACCCGGACCGAGCCCACCAGCCGCGGCCCGTCCCAGGCGCCGAGCGTGACCACGTCGGCCCGCTCGAGGTCGGCCACGAGCTCGTCCAGGGTCTGGGTGAGGGAGGGGATGTGCGGATCGTCGTAGAGCTGGGCCTCGGTCACGAAGGCGGCACGGCGCACGGTCAGCAGCTCACCGGCGTGCTCGGCGTCCACGACGTCGATCTTCAGCTCATCCATGGCCCCATCCTTCCATCCCGGGCGCCGGGGTGGGTACCGCGCGGTGGGCGTGTGTGCGTATCGCGACCGTGCGCACACTACGCTCGCGGGTGTGACGAGCGCAGCCACTCTTGCGGACGAGCCCACCACGCACTGGGTGCTCACCCTCTCCTGCCCCGACCGGCCCGGGATCGTGCACGCGGTCGCCGGGGCGATCGCCACCGGCGGCGGCAACATCACCGAGTCCCAGCAGTTCGGGGACCCCGAGACGGGTCTGTTCTTCATGCGCGTGCAGGTGGAGGGGGACCTGACGCAGGCCGAGCTGGAGGGGTCGATCGAGCCGATCGCCGGGCAGTTCGGGATGTCGTGGCTGGTGGACCGGGTGGGCCGGCCGATGCGCACCCTGATGCTCGGCTCGACCACCGAGCACTGCGTCGGGGACCTGCTCTTCCGTCAGCAGTCCCAGCGGCTGCCGGTCGACATCGTCGGGCTGGTCTCCAACCACACGGTGCTGCGACCGCTGGCCGAGTTCTACGGCGTCGGCTTCCATCACGTGCCGGTGACCAAGCAGACCAAGGCCGAGGCCGAGGCGCGCCTGCTCGCCCTGGTCGAGGAGCTCGACGTCGAGCTCGTGGTGCTGGCCCGCTACATGCAGATCCTCTCGGACGAGGTTTGCACCGCCCTGGCCGGGCGGGTCATCAACATCCACCACTCGTTCCTGCCGAGCTTCAAGGGCGCCCGCCCCTACGCCCAGGCCCACGACCGCGGGGTGAAGCTGATCGGGGCCACCGCCCACTACGCCACGGCGTCGCTGGACGAGGGCCCGATCATCGAGCAGGACGTCGAGCGCGTCACCCACGCCGACGACGCCACCGAGCTGGTGGCGATCGGTCAGGACGTCGAGCGGCGCGTGCTCGCCCGCGCGGTGCGCTGGCACGCCGAGCACCGGGTGTTGCTGAACGGGCACCGGACCGTCATCTTCCGATGACACGCCGGCGGACGGTCAGCGGTAGAGGCCGTCCGTGCCACCCATCCCGGTGCCGTACAGGCCACCGCCGGAGGCCGCCTGCGCCTGCGCCAGCTGCTTCTTCGCCTTGCTGTGCATGACCGCACCGCGGATGCCCAGCGCCAGTCCGATCAGCCCGAACCACCAGGGGAAGTAGTACGTCCCGCCGGTGGGTGAGGACGCGGCGATCAGGAACGAGACCACCGTGATCACGACCGCAGCGACAGCGATGCCGAAACCGACGAGCATGGTCCGCTTCTGGGACTTCACCTGCTGCTCGGCGATGGCCAGGCTCGCGCCACCGGCGCCCTGCGCGGGGTTGAACGCCCCCGGCTGGCCGGTGGCCGGCGCCGGGTCGTACGGTCCGGCTTGAGGGGTCTGGCCGTACCCACCGGGCTGGCTCGCCGTACCGTACCCACCCTGCTGACCGGCCGCGTCGTACCCACCCTGGTGGCTGCTGGCGGCCTGGCCAGCCTGCTGGGAGACGTCGCCGTAGCCGGCGGCGTCGTCCACCCAGTAGTTCCACCCGGCCGGGGCCGCCGGCCAGGAGGGGTCCGGCTGCCACCCCTGGGGCGGGGTGAATCCTGCGGGGACCTGCCAGCCGGGGGGAGGGTTGAATCGCTGCGTCATGAGCCGGAGTCTAGCCAGACCCGGGCGGCCGGCACAGCATGCCGCCCGGGCAGAACTCCCCGCCCTCAGCCCCGGCGGTAGCGCAGGGTGCAGACCTGGAACGGACGCAGGCTCAGGTGCACGCGATCACCGTGGGAGCGCGCCCCCGCCCGGGTGGGGCCCGGCCGCTCGAGCAGGTCGGTCTCGACCGCCCCGGTCGTGTCGAACCCGGCCCGCACCACGGCTTCGGCGCGGTGGCCGTGCGCCTCGTAGAGGCGGACCACCACATCCCCGGACCCGTCCTCGGCGAGCTTGACCGCCTCGACCACCACGCCCGGATGGTCCACCGCCACCAGCGGCGTGACCTCCCGTTCGCCGGTGGCCTGACGCAAAGGCAGATTGACGGCATAGCCGGCACGCACGGCGCCGTCGATCCCCACCCCGGCGGCGAGCACGGTGCGCAGCACGTGCCGGCCCTGGTCGGCGTCGGGGTCGGGGAACAACGGTGCGCGCAGCAGCGACTGCCGCACCACCGTGACCGGGTGCCCCTCGCCGTCGACATCGGTGTGGATGTCGTGACCGTAGGTCACGTCGTTGGCCACGGCGACGCCGAAGTCCGGCTCACCCACGTGCACCCACCGGTGGGCGACGGTCTCGAACCGGGCGGCGTCCCAGGAGGTGTTGACCGCCGTCGGCCGGTGGATGTGACCGAACTGGATCTCGGAGGTGGCGCGCTCGGCCGCCAGGTCGAGCGGGAAGGCGAGCTTGAGCAGCTTCTGCCGCTCGTGCCAGTCCACCTCGGTGGTGAGCTCGACGTCGCCGTCGGCGGGCAGCGTGATCCGCTGGACGATCGAGGAGGTGCCGAACGAGCGCCGCACCACCACGGCCACCTCGTGGCCGTGGGTCTCGGTGGTGATCTCCTCGACGGTGTCCAGGTCCGTGACCACGTGCCGGTAGTGGGCGTCGATGTCCCACGCGTCCCACTCGTTCGGGATGTCACGGTGGACCTGCAGCAGGTTCACCGCGCGCCCGGCCGCCACCACCTCCCGGTCGGTGACCAGGTCGACCAGCGAGGTGATCAGCCCGCGGGGGTCCACGGTCACGCGCACCCGCGGGTTCGTCAGCACCCAGTCCTGCCCGACGGCCTCCAGGCGCGCCTCGGCGTGCGGCTCGACCGCCTCGACGGCGCCCATGGCCGGGACACCCTCGACGGCGTACGGGCCGGCGTTCAGCGCGAGGGCCTTGCTCCCCTCCCCCACCAGGCTTGCGATCGCAGTCGCGATGAGCTGGTTCAGCTCGGCGGCGATCTCCTCGTAGTGACGCTCGGCCTCCCGGTGCACCCAGGCGATGGAGGACCCGGGCAGGATGTCGTGGAACTGCTGCAGCAGCACCTGGCGCCAGAGCCGCTGCAACGCCTGCGCCGGGTACTCGGCCCCCACCTGCACGGCGGCCGTGGTCGCCCACAGCTCGGCCTCGCGCAGCAGGTGCTCGCTGCGGCGGTTGCCGGCCTTGGTGCGGTGCTGGGAGGTGTAGGTGCCGCGGTGGTACTCCAGGTACATCTCCCCGGTCCACACCGGCGGCCGGGCGTACTCCTCGCGTGCGGTCTCGAAGAACTCCTGCGGGGTGGACAGGTGCACCTGCGGTGAGCCCTCGAGGTCGGCCACGCGGTGCGCCTGGGCCAGCAGCTCGCGGGTGGGGCCACCGCCGCCGTCGCCGTAGCCGTAGGGGGCGAGGGAGGTGTTGGCGCGGCCCTTCTCGGCGTACTGGCGCTCGGCACGCGCCAGCTCGGCGGCGTTGAGCATGGCGTTGTAGGTGTCCACCGGCGGGAAGTGGGTGAAGATCCGGGTGCCGTCGATGCCCTGCCAGTCGAAGGTGTGGTGCGGCATCGTGTTAGTGTCGTTCCAGGAGATCTTCTGGGTGAGGAAGAACTCCTTACCGCTGGCCCGGGCGATCTGGGGCAGCGCGGCGGAGTAGCCGAAAGAGTCCGGCAGCCACACCTCCCGCGGCTCGACGCCGAACTCGTCCAGGAAGAACTGGGTGCCGGCCACGAACTGGCGCGCCATCGCCTCCCCGCCGGGCATGTTGGTGTCGGACTCCACCCACATCCCGCCCACGGGGATGAAGCGGCCCTCGCGCACCCGCTCGGCGATCCGGCCGTACAGCTCGGGGTAGTACTCCTTCATCCAGGCGTACTGCTGGGCCGAGGAGCAGGCGAAGGTGAACTCGGGGTCCCGGTCCATCAGGTCGAGCACGTTGGAGAACGTGCGCGCGCACTTGCGCACCGTCTCGCGCACGGGCCACAACCACGCGGAGTCGATGTGGGCATGCCCGACGGCGTGGATCCGGTGGGCGGAGGTGGCGGCCCGGGCGCTGAGCACCTCCGCGAGATGGCGACGGCCCTCGGCGGAGGTGCCGGCGACGTCGTCGGGGTCGACGGCGTCCATCATGTCCTCGAGGGCGCGCAGGATCTGCGCCCGCCTCGGGGAGGTGGCCTCCAGCTCGAGCATGAGCCCCTGCAGGGCCAGCACGTCGGCGGTCAGCTCGTACACGCCGGTGTCGAGCAGGGCGAGGTCGGCCGCGCGGAAGGTGTAGATCGGGTCGGTTCCGGCGGTGGCCTTGTCCCCCATCGGGGTCGGCTTGATCCACTGGCCGCCGGGCACGTCCGGGTTCGAGGCAGCCTCGACGAACAGGTCCAGCTCCTCGGTGCCCGCGGCCAGGCCGAGGTGCTGGTTACGCGGCTCGAGGCCCTTCAGCAGGCGTCCCTGCGGCGACCACAGGGCGCCCTCGGCCTGGAAGCCGGGGTTCGCCGTCGTGAATCCGAGGTCGACCACGAGCTCGAGCTGGCAGCCGGCGGCGAGCTGGTCCGCCCACTCGGCGGGCACGCGGCCGGTGAGGTGGAACCACGAGGTGCTCCACGGCCGGCCCCACGGTGCGGGCACGGAGAACGGGTGGTACTCCTGCCCGGCGGCCTCGGCGAACGGGACGGGCTCGTCCGGCACGTCCCAGACGGTGACCGTCACTGCCTCCCTGCTGCGGTACGTCGCCGGGAGGAGGCGTTCGGAGATGAAGCGGCGCAGGCGGTGCTCGGTACGAGCAGTGGTGTCGTGCACGGTCAACCTTCGTCGGATGGGCGGCAGCGTCACGCCCAGCCTAGACACACCCGCCCGGGAGCACGAACGCCGGGCCACACCCGTGGGTGCGGCCCGGCGTTCGAACTCAGATCAGGCCCAGGCCCTTGACGGCGTCGCGCTCCTCGACGAGCTCGCCCACCGAGGCGTCGATCCGCCCGCGGGAGAAGTCGTCGATCTCCAGGCCCTGGACGATCTCCCACGACCCGCCGCTCGAGCGCACCGGGAAGGAGGAGATGATGCCCTCGGGCACGCCGTAGGAGCCGTCGGAGGGGATCGCCGCCGAGGTCCAAGAGGAGGCCGGGGTGCCCAGCAGCCAGTCGCGGGTGTGGTCGACGGCGGCGTTGGCGGCCGAGGCGGCCGAGGACGCGCCGCGCGCCTCGATGATCGCCGCACCACGCTTGGCCACCGTCGGGATGAAGGTGTTCTCCAGCCAGTCCTGGTCGTCGACCACCTCGGCGGCCGGCTTGCCGGCGACCGTGGCATGGAAGATGTCCGGGTACTGCGTGGCGGAGTGGTTGCCCCAGATGGTCAGGTCGGCGATCTGCGAGACCGGGGTCTGCGTCTTCTGCGCGAGCTGGCTCAGGGCGCGGTTGTGGTCCAGGCGCGTCATCGCCGTGAACCGGTCGGCCGGCACGTCGGGTGCGTGGGAGGAGGCGATGAGGGCATTGGTGTTGGCGGGGTTGCCCACCACCAGGACGCGCACGTCCTCGGCCGCACCGGCGTTGATGGCTGCGCCCTGGGGGCCGAAGATCCCACCGTTGGCCTCGAGCAGGTCGCTGCGCTCCATGCCCGCGCCACGCGGCCGCGCGCCCACCAGCAGGGCGATGTTGGTGCCCTGGAAACCGGCGGTGGGGTCGTCGAAGATGTCGATCCCGTCGAGCAGCGGGAAGGCGCAGTCGTCGAGCTCCATCGCGGTGCCCTCGGCTGCCTTGACCCCCTGCGGGATCTCCAGCAGCCGCAGCCTGACGGGGGTGTCCGGGCCGAGCATCTGACCGGAGGCGATCCGGAAGAGCAGCGCGTAGCCGATCTGGCCGGCGGCACCGGTGACGGTCACGTTGACGGGCTGGGTCATGGTTGAGGTCTCCTCCTCGGTCAAAGCGGCCCCTCGAGATGGCCAGGTGGCGCGATGCACGGCGCCCGGAGTCTCCAGGCTAGTCGACCTGTACCGTCTGCTGGGACCGGTGGCGGCAGCGCTGACGGTTCTCGGGGAACTCCCAGGTTCGGCTGGGAGCCTCGAACGCCACAGGGCCGGCGCGCCGGCCACCCCACACATCTGCGACCGATGGGAACACGCATGTCCGCACCGGAGTACACCCCCGAGCTGGCGCCGAGACAGCGCCTGCTCCTGCCACGTTTCGGGGCCGAGGTCCTGGGCACGTTCGTGCTCGTGCTGATCGGCTTCGGCGCAACCCTGTACGCGGGCGTCACCGCCACCCCCGACGACGGGGCGAAGCTGCTGGCCTGGGCTGCCGGGCTGATCGCCGCGGTGGCCGTGATCGGGCACATCTCCGGCGGCCACCTCAACCCGGCGGTGACGCTGGGAGCGGCGATCACGGGCCGGATCTCCTGGGCCGACCTGCTCCCCTACTGGGTGGCGCAGCTGATCGGCGGTGTGGGCGCGGCGGCACTGCTGTTCATCACGGTGCCGGCGGGCCTGCCGGCCGCGACCGGCCAGGGGTCCACGCGGACCCTGTTCACGCCGCTGACCAGCGGTCTGGGTGAGTCCTCGGTGCTGGGGCGCCTCTCCAACGGCGCGGTGGGCACGGAGCTGGTGCCCACCCTGCTGATCGAGGCGGTCGCCACCGCCGTCTTCGTCGCCATCGCCCTCGCGGCCGGGCGGTACCTGCGCCGCGGCGCCATCGGCGGGGCCGTGGTGATCGGCCTCTCCTACGCCGGACTCACGGTGAGCACGTACACCCTGACCGGCGGGGCCCTGAACCCCGCCCGTGCCTCCGCCGCGGCGATCTTCGCCGAGAGCGGCGCACTGGGTGACCTGTGGCTGTTCTGGCTGGCCCCGCTGCTCGGCGGTGCGCTGGCCGCGATGCTGTTCACCGTCTTCGCGCCCGAGCCGCTGCCCGCGGCCGGCGAGTGGGAGGACGAGGACGATGACGATGAGGACGCGGACGAGGTGGTCGTGATCGACTCCGAGGACGACGCCCGGCAGGACGAGGACGTCGACCTCAGCGAGGAGCCGGTCCGCGAGGAGTACGAGGCGCCCGTGATCGAGGAGAAGCCGGCGGAAGGCGAGGACCACACCCGTGACGACTCCTTCACCGAGGACTTCGACGTCGCCACCCTGGAGGACTCCGACCTCGCCGGGACCACCGAGCAGGGATCCCCCCGCGACGACGTGGACGGCTCGAAGGACGAGGACGGCTCAGGCGACCAGGCCGGCTCCGGCAACCAGGACGGTGACCAGCAGCGGTCCTGACCCGAACGCAACCGACGGCCCTCGAGCAGTCCGTGCCACATCCGGCACGGACCTGCCGGGGGCCGTCGTCTGTGTCCCGGCTCGGCCGGCTGCTCAGCCCAGCCAGTCCGGATCGAGGCCGGTGGCGGTGAGTGCGAGCACCGCGATACCCGCCCCGGAGAGCATCAACAGAGCGACGTCGAACGCCCGCGAGCGGCTCGTGATGCCGTACGGGCCCGGCTGCGGCGCCACCGCCCGCACGAACCCGAGCACCACCAGCTCGGCCGCCAGCACCAGGCACCCGGTCCGCACGCTGACCAGGGCCATCACCACCATCGCGGCCACGATCCAGGCGAGCGCCACCCACATCACCACGTAGCGGCGCCAGTGGCCCGGTTCGACGGGCCGGCGGGCCGGCCGGGAACTGTTCATCGGCCGCGAGCCTACCCGGGTAGCGTGATCGCGTGACCATCTCACCGCCCGATCGTGTCCTCGTGGTCGGCGCCGGGCTCGCCGGCCTTCGCACCGCGGCCGAGCTGCGGGCCCGCGGCTTCGACGGCCACGTGCGCGTGCTCGGCGCCGAGCAGCACCTGCCCTACGATCGGCCGCCGCTGTCGAAGGAGCTGCTGAGCCGCCCGGACCCGGTCTGGCTGGCCGAGGACCTCAGCAGCGACGTGCATGATCTCGCCGACGACGTCCGGCTCGGGGTCCATGCCGCGCGGGTGAGCCTGTCCGGCCGCCCGTACGTGGAGACGAGCGAGGGTGAGCGGTTCGAGGCCGATGCGGTGGTCGCCGCCACGGGCTCGCACGCGGTGCGGCCCTGGCCTGCCGCGCGGACGCTACATACCCTCGACGACGCCACCAGCCTGCGCGAGCGGCTGACCCCCGGGTCGCGGCTGGTGATCATCGGCGCGGGGTGGATCGGCGCCGAGGTCGCCGGGGTGGCCGCCGATGCCGGGTGCGCGGTGACCGTCCTCGAGGCGGGCCCGAGCCCCCTCGCCCGCCAGCTCGGCCCCGAGCTGGGATCGCGCACGATCGCCTGGTACGCCGAGAAGGGTGTCGACCTGCGCACCCGCGCGGTCGTGACCGAGGTGGGGGACGCCGTCGTGAGGTTGGCCGACGGTGGGGAGCTGGAAGCCGGGACGGTACTGAGCGCCGTCGGGGCGCGGCCGAGCACCGCCTGGCTGGCCGGGGCCATCGACCTGACCGCCTCCGGCCACGTGCCGGTCGACGCGGCGGGGCGTTCCGCCCACCCGCGGCTGTGGGCGGTGGGCGACGTCGCCGAGCGGGTGCACCCGGTCTTCGGCGCGGTCCCGGGCGGGCACTGGTCCGCGGCCCTGCTCGACCCGGCGCGGCTGGCGCCGGCGATGCTGGAGGTGGTGGACGAGGGCGCCGCCGATCCCGCGCCCTACGTCTACTCCACCCAGCTGGGCCACCACCTGACCGTGTTCGGGCGCCTGACCGGTGACCTGATCACCCGTGGCGATCCGGTCACCGGCCCATGGACCACCTTGGCTTTCGAGGCGGACCGTCTGACCGGCGCCGTCATCACCGACGCACCTCGGGAGGTGGCGGCGGTGCGCAAGTTGCTCGGGCGAGGTGAGTTGCCCCGGCTGAACCGTGCGCTGGCGGTGGACCCGGCCACGCCGCTGAAGAAGACGCTCGCGGGATCATGATCCCCTGTCACCCGTGCCAGTCGGGCCCCGGGCGGGGCGGCCTCACCCGCGCTCGCGTCGGCCTGCCCGCTCGGCGAACGAATCGACCGCCGCCAGCACCTCATCCGCACGCCAGAACGGCCCGAGCCGATGCTCACGCTTGGAGGTGAGTATGCCGGCGTCCGTCAGTGCCCGCAACGGCGGATAGACGTTGGGCTGCTGAACACCCAGCTCTTCTGCGGCCATCGCCGCCGAGAGCACAGGGCGGCGCGCTGCCACATCCAGCAGCCGCCAGGCATGACTGTCGCGCCGCACCCGCAGACGGCTCTCCCATCGCGCTCGGACACCCTCGAGCTCGGCCACCAGGGTTCGGCTGTTGGCGACGGCTCGGGCGATCGCATCAGTGAAGGCGAGGACGATCGGCTCCGGATCGCCGGCACGGTACGCCGTCAGGGCACGGTGGTATCCCTCGACATCTGCCAGCAGGCCCGCCGACACCGGAATTGCCAGGTTTCGTGTCACGCCGGCGTGGCGCAGCATCGCTTGGGCCAGGGCACGCCCCGTTCGCCCGTTGCCGTCGCTGAACGGATGGATGGTCTCGAACTGGGCGTGGACCAGGCTGAGGTGAACCACGGGCGAGAGGTCCTCGCGTGCCGCGAATACGACCAGGTCGTCGATCAGAGTCGAGAGCCGGGAGTGGTGTGGGGCGACGTACTCGGCGCCTACAGGGCTGTCGGTGCGCGTGCCCACCCACACCGCTTCGTCCCGCCACCGTCCGGGCACATGCGTCGTCTGGCCGTCCATGAGCACCCGGTGCATCCGGAGGATCGTCGGCGCCGAGATGTCATCGGCCAGGAGAACGGCCGACTCCAGCATGCGGGTGTTGGCAGCAATCTGCTCGGCGTTGCGCCCGGTCCGTATGCCGAGGTCGGCGCTGAAGATCGCCCGCGCCGACGCTGTCAGCATCTCGATCTGCGACGACGACGCCGCCTCCGACCGCAGCAGCACGGGTGCGAAAGAGCTGACGCTCCTCCCCAGTTCAGCGTCGAGCCGGCTCAGTTCCAGTGCGGCATCTCGCGCCGCACGGGCGACATCCATCGAGAGCGCTGGAGACAGGTCCGCGACCAGCGCGGGAACGGCAGCGCGATATCTCTGCTCGCGACCACGATTCGCCGCCTGCACGCCCCACCGGCCCGCGGGCGTCCAGACCCGTTCTTCCCATTGGAGAGCCGGCCACGTACCTGACGCCGGATGCGAGTCCATAACACCCCTCACAAGAGATTATGGGTTACAGCGTAGCTCATAATCTTCAAGTGCCTCCTTCTGCGGATCACGCACACAGCCGCAGAACGAAGCGCTCGGCTCGCCCTCAGTGCGCGAAGTGGCGCGTCCCCGTGAGGTAGAGCGTCACACCGGCCTCGTTCGCCGCGGCGATGACCTCCTCGTCGCGGATCGACCCGCCCGGCTGCACCACGGCCCTCACGCCGGCGTCGAGCAGGACCTGCAGGCCGTCGGCGAAGGGGAAGAAGGCGTCCGAGGAGGCGACCGCCCCGCGGGCGCGCTCCACGTCGCCGGTGTTGGCCCGCTCCACGGCGAGCTTGCAGGAGTCGACCCGGTTCACCTGCCCCATCCCGACGCCCACCGACGCGCCGCCGGTGGCGAGCAGGATCGCGTTGGACTTCACCGCGCGCACCGAACGCCAGGCGAAGACCAGGTCGGCCAGGGTGTCCTCGTCGGCGGCCACGCCGGCGGCGAGCGTCCAGGTGGTCGGGTCATCGCCCTCGGCGTCGATCCGGTCCGGGGACTGCACGAGTGTGCCGCCGAAGATCTCCCGCATCCCGCCGCCGCTGGGAGGAGCGGCGACCGTGAGCACGCGGATGTTCTTCTTCCGGGTGAGGACCTCGAGCGCCTCGGGGGTGTACGACGGTGCGAGCACCACCTCGGTGAACACCGGGGCGATCTGCTCGGCCATCTCGAGGGTGACCTCGCCGTTGGCGGCGATCACGCCGCCGAAGGCGGAGACCGGGTCGCAGGCGTGCGCCTTGGCGTGCGCCTCGGCGATGGTCTCGCCCACCGCGATCCCGCACGGGTTGGCGTGCTTGATCACCGCGACGGTCGGCCGGCCGGGGTGGTCGTGGGCGGCGCGCCAGGCGGCGTCGGCGTCGACGTAGTTGTTGTAGCTCATCGCCTTGCCGTGCAGCTGCTCGGCGCCGGCCAGCCCGGCGTCACCGGCACCGGTGGTGTACAGCGCCGCGCGCTGGTGGGGGTTCTCGCCGTAGCGCAGCACGCTGGTGCGGTCCCAGGTGGCGCCCATCCACCCGGGGAAGCCGGAACCCTCGTCGTCGGGGGCCACCACGTTGCCCATCCAGGAGGCGACGTGCACGTCGTAGGTGGCGGTGTGGCGGAAGGCGTCGGCGGCGAGCGCCTGCCGCTGAGCGAGGCTGAAGCCCTCGCCGTCGGCGGCTGCGATGACCTCGGCGTACCGGGCCGGGTCGACCACCACGGCCACGCTGGCGTGGTTCTTCGCGGCGGCCCGCACCATCGAGGGGCCACCGATGTCGATCTTCTCGATGCAGTCCTGCTCGCTCGCACCGGAGGCGACGGTGTCGGCGAACGGGTAGAGGTTGACCACCACCAGGTCGAAGGGCTGCACGTCGAGCTCCTCGAGCTGGGAGACGTGGTCGGGCAGGCGACGGTCGGCGAGGATGCCGGCGTGGATGCGCGGGTGCAGCGTCTTCACGCGCCCGTCGAGGCACTCGGGGAAGCCGGTGACCTCCTCCACGCGGGTCACCGGCACGCCGGCGGCCTCGATGGTCGTGGCGGTCGAGCCGGTGGAGACGAGCTCGACCCCGGCGGCGTGCAGCGCGGTGGCGAGGGTGTCCAGGCCCGTCTTGTCGAAGACGGAGACGAGGGCTCGGCGGAGGGGGATCTGGTCGGTCACGGCGTACTCCTGGGAGTCTCGAGGGTGGTCCGGACGCGGGGTCGCTTCCGGCTCGGGACTGGGCACCCAGGCGGCCGGTGCACGACGTCACTGCGATTCGGCCGCTCCCCGGTGGTACTCCACCTCACGCCAGTCACGACCGGGAGGAAGTCTACCGGCCGAGGCGCACGCGTCCACTACCTGCCGACGATCACCCGGCGCCCCTCGACCCGCCACCCCTCGCGGGCCAGGCGGCCGACCTGCTCGACCAGCTGGGCGCGCTCGGCCACCTTGATCCGCTCGGTGAGGCTCTCCTCGGTGTCCTCGTCCCGCACCGGGACGGCGGTCTGGGCGACGATCACGCCGGTGTCGACGCCGGCGTCCACCACGAACAGCGTGGCGCCGGCGATCTTGACGCCGTACTCGAGGGCGTCCTTGGGGCCGTGGATGCCGGGGAAGGCTGGCAGCAGGGAGTTGTGGGTGTTGAGGTAGCGGCCGCCGAACGCCGTCAGGAACCGCTCCCCCACCAGCTTGAGGAACCCGGCCGAGATGACCAGGTCCGGTTCGTGCTCCCCGACGGCGGCCGCGAGCGCCGCGTCCCAGGCCTCCCTGTCCGGGTGGTCGCCCACGCGCTCCACGAAGGTGGCGATGCCGGCCTCGCGGGCGAGGTCCAGACCGGCGGCGCTGGGCCGGTCGGCTCCGACCGCCACGACCTCGGCGCCGTAGCCCGGGTCACGCGTGGCCTCCAGCAGTGCGGCGAGGTTGGACCCGCCACCGGAGATGAGGACGACGAGGCGCTGGGCGGGTGGGGTGCTCACGATCGGGCACTCTACCGGCGGCCGGGCGTAGGAGTTCGGGCGAGCGCGCCCGCTCTGGAAGAATCGCCTGCGGAGAACGAGCCCGAGGAGTGCAGTGCCCAACCCGTACGCGCCACCCGACCCGAACGCGCCGCCGCCGCCGGAGCGCCAGTGGCCGCCTCGCGATCCGCAGCGCAGACAGCGCGGCAACCGCGCCGGCAAGGGCGAGGGGGACGGTCAGCAGGGCCAGCCGGACGAACCACGCAAGCCCACACCGGAGGAGGCACGCCGGGCGGGGACGTCGGTGCTGAAGTTCGGTGTCCCGATGTTCTGCGGGCTGCTGGCGCTGCAGTGGCCGATCCCGTGGCAGGTCGCGGCACCGCTGTTCTTCCTGGCGGGCGTGGCCCTGGGGGTGCGATCGCTGCTGGTGCACCGCAGGGCGGGGATGACCGGGCGCTTCACCGTCTTCCTGGCGTTCGGTGTCGCGATGGCGGGCATGCTGACCTTGAGTTCGCTCGCACCGCTGGCGATGTGGGATGCGCAGGTGCAACGTCAGCAATGCCTGGACTCGGCGCTGACGCTCAGTGCGGAGGACCGGTGCGAGGCCGACTTCGCCGACGCCCTGGAAGAGCGCTTCGGCACGGGTGGGTAGCGTGCGCGCGATCGAAGTCGACGAGCGCGACTCCCGCTGGGAGTCCGGCACGCCGCGCTACCGGATCGTTCTCTTCGAGGGCCCGGCAGCGACCGTGAGAGCGGTCGACCTGCTCGAGGCGTCGCTGGCCGAGGCCGAGGAGGCGGCGCAGGATCTGGCCGAGGGCGAGGCGCTGTGGTCGCTGGCCCTCGTGGTCGAGGACACGAGCGCCGGCCGGGGACTCGTCTGGCTCATCGGTGGGGACTACCACGACCACCCGTGCACGCCGCGGGCGTGGCGGCAGCGCGGGGAGATGCAGGATCGCTACCTGGCGGCCCGGAATCGCAACGGCCTGCCGGTGACCCTGCCCGACGGACGCCGGGTGATCCGGCTCTTCCCCGAGTGGGGAGTCGACTGGCCACTGTGGGAGTCGTTCACCGAGAAGTACACCCTCACCGCAGCCGATCTCGGCCTCAGCCCGGGGCTGGCCGGCGATCTGCACGCGTGGAACGCCCGCTGGCAGCACCGCAACCCGGAGGACGACCGGCCCACGCCGGACGAGTGGACCCACGCAGGCCACCACCTGCACGCCCGGCTGCAGGAGGAACTGGCCGCCGTCGCCGAGGTACGCCCCGAATTCGAGTGAGCCAGGTGCACGGCTCCGGCTGTGTCAGGCCCGCACCTCAGCCCACCAGCTGCGCACGCCCTGGCCAAGCCTCCGCGCCAGCTCGACCGTGCGCTCATGAACCAGTGCCACGACGAGCGCGGCGGACGCCGCCACCTGCCACAACATCGCCAGCCCGGCGGCGAGCGGATCGATGCCGACCACCGACATCCGGCCCGGGCCCACACCCCCGGAGGCGAGCACGCCCAGCAGTGCCATGCCGGCGGCAGCGAGCACCGCGGCCCCACCCACCGCGGCGGCTGCCTGCCACACCGGCCGCGAGCGCAGGCGTCGGGCGGACCAGGCACCCAGCACCAACCCGGCGACCAGCCCCACGAGTCCCAGGGCGGGAAGCTGGGCGGCCAGGCCCTCCGGGCCCGGGAGGGCGCCGAGCGCCGGGACCACCGGCAACGGTCCCGCCTCCACCCCGGTGGGGGTGAACGAGGTCCCCTCCCCGACGGCGAAGCCCGGCCCGAGCAGGAACGAGGCCGCGTAGACGATCAGGTTCGGCAGCACCAGCACCTGCGCGCCGACCAGGACGATCCCGCTGACGACATCCGGGTGCAGACCCTCGTGCAGGTCACGCACCTGAGCGAACTGCACGACGACGGCTGTCACCACCGCCGCCGTGGCCAGCAGCAGGTGGACACCGAGGGCCCGTCCTGCGCCGCCGAGCGCTAGGCGCACGAGGTCGGGGATCTTCGCCGCTGCAGCCCGCGCACCCGCCGGGAGCGCTGCGCCCGGGAGGCCGATGAGCACCCCGGCCACGGCCACCACCACCGCGCCCACGAGCGCCCGCGCCGCGCCGGGCACCCCGGCGAAGACGACGAACAACACCGTGAAGAGCACGTAGACGACGGCCGCGATCACCGCGGGCGGCCACCCGGGCAGGCGGGCTCGCCGCACCGAACCCGCGGTCAGCGCCACGGCCAGGAGGGTCACGCCGAGCGGGATGAGGGTCAGCTCGAGACCTTCGACCGTGATCGCACCGCCGTGTCCCAGCAGCCAGGCGGCGGTGCCCACGCGAGCGGCCTCGAGCCAGCCGGCCGACCCCAAGGAAGGCGCCGCAGCGGTGGCCACATAGGTGGCGATCGCGGGGATCACCACGACCAGCCAGCTGAGCAGCACGGCCTCGGCACCGGCCAGCAGGCCGCGCAGGGCGCCGTCGGGGATGCGCAGGACCGGCCGGGTGGCGGCGTGCTCGACGACCCGGGGGACGATCCGGGGCGGGTCGTCCGCCGTCGCGGGGGTGCGGGTCGAGGGCATCGCTCCTATGGTGCGCCAACGCCGCCCCGCCACAGGTGTGGCGGGGCGGCGTGTCGGTGCTACTCGTGCTGCTCGGTGCTGTCAGCCGGCGAGGATCTCGCGGGCGAGCTGCGCCGTCTCGGACGGGGTCTTGCCGACCTTGACGCCGACGGCCTCGAGCGCTTCCTTCTTCGCCTGCGCGGTCCCGGCGGAGCCGGAGACGATCGCACCGGCGTGGCCCATCGTCTTGCCCTCGGGGGCGGTGAAGCCGGCGACGTAGCCGACGACCGGCTTGCTCACGTTGTCCTTGATATAGGCCGCCGCACGCTCCTCGGCGTCGCCGCCGATCTCGCCGATCATCACGATCAGCTCGGTGTCGGGGTCGTTCTCGAACGCCTCGAGCGCGTCGATGTGGGTGGTGCCCACGATCGGGTCGCCGCCGATGCCGATGGCGGTGGAGAAGCCGAGGTCGTTGAGCTCGAACATCATCTGGTAGGTCAGGGTGCCGGACTTGGAGACCAGTCCGATCGGGCCCTTGCCGGTGATGGTGTGCGGGGTGATCCCGGCCAGCGACTCCCCCGGGGTGATGATGCCCGGGCAGTTCGGGCCGATCATCCGGGTGGACTTGCCCTTGAGGTAGGACCACACCTCGGCGGTGTCCTGCACCGGCACGCCCTCGGTGATGACCACCATGAGGTCGATGCCGGCGTCGATGGCCTCGATGCAGGCATCCTTGGTGAAGGCCGGCGGCACGAACAGCACGGAGACGTTCGCGCCGGTCTCAGCCATGGCCTCGGACACGGTGCCGAACACCGGCAAGACGACCGCGCTGCCAGTGTTGTCAGTGTGCTCGACCGTGGTGCCGGCCTTGCGGGCGTTGACGCCGCCGACGATCGTGGCGCCGGACTCGAGCATCAGGGCAGTGTGCTTGGCGCCCATGCCACCGGTGATGCCCTGAACGATGATCTTGGAGTCGGAGTTGAGGTAGATCGACATGTGAGTGAGTGTCTCCAGTCTCAGGCGTTGGCCAGCTCGGCAGCCTTGTCGGCGCCGCCGTCCATGGTCTCGGCGAGGGTCACCAGCGGGTGGTTGCGCTCGGTCAGGATCGCCCGGCCCTTCTCGACGCTGTTGCCGTCCAGGCGCACCACGAGCGGCTTCGTCGCGGCATCACCGAGCAGGTCGAGGGCGCCGACGATGCCGTTGGCGACCTCGTCGCAGGCGGTGATCCCGCCGAAGACGTTCACGAAGACGGCCTTGACCTGCTCATCACCGAGGATGACGTCCAGACCGGCCGCCATCACCTGGGCGTTGGCGCCGCCGCCGATGTCGAGGAAGTTCGCGGGCTTGACCCCGCCGTGCATCTCACCGGCATAGGCGACCACGTCGAGCGTGGACATGACCAGGCCCGCGCCGTTGCCGATGATGCCGACCTCGCCGTCGAGCTTGACGTAGTTGAGGTTGTTCTCGGCTGCCTTGAGCTCGAGCGGGTCAGTGGCGGAGTTGTCGGCCAGCTCGGCGTGCTCCGGGTGACGGAAGTCGGCGTTCTCGTCCAGGGTGACCTTGCCGTCGAGGGCGATGATGTCCCCGGCATCGGTCTTGACCAGCGGGTTGACCTCCACCAGCGTCGCGTCGGCCTCGGAGAAGACAGTCCACAGCGTGCGGAGCACAGCCGCGATCTTGTCAGTGTCCTCGGCCGGGAAACCGGCAGTCTTCACGATCTCGACGGCCTTCGACTCGTCGACGCCGACCTGCGGGTCGATGGCCACCTTAGCCAGCGCCTCGGGGCGCTCGACGGCGAGCTGCTCGATCTCGACGCCACCCTCGCGGCTGCACATCGCCAGGTACTGGCGCTCGGAGCGGTCCAGCAGGATCGAGAAGTAGTACTCCTCGGCGATGTCCGCACCGGCGGCGATCATCACCCGGTGCACCGTGTGCCCCTTGATGTCCATCCCGAGGATCTCGCCGGCGCGCTCGGCGGCCTCGTCGGCGGACTTGGCGATCTTGACGCCGCCGGCCTTGCCGCGGCCTCCGACCTTCACCTGTGCCTTGACCACCACGACCGAGCTGCCTGCGTTCAGCAGCTTCTCGGCCGCGGCGCGTGCCTCGTCGGGCGTGGTGGCGACCACCCCGTCCAGCACGGGTACGCCGTGCTTCTCGAAGAGATCTCGTGCCTGGTACTCGAACAGGTCCACCTGCGCCTCGCCTTTCCTCGCCACGCTGGTCCCGGATCTCGGGACGATCGGGACTATTCCCCGAGTCACCCTACCGTGGCAGCCACGTGCGGGCCGTGCGCAGGTAAGCGCTATCCGGCGCCTGTAGCCGTGCGATGGGTCACGTCAGGACGAGGGCCTGCCCGGCGCTCACTCCTGCAGCTGCTCCAGTGCTTCCTGCACGACCGCGGCGTAGCGGTGCATGCCCTCCATATCCGGATGGACGCCGTCCGGCTGCAGGTCCTCCGGATGCTCGACGGCGGCGGTGTACCAGTCCGCGACGACCACGTTCGGGTAGTCCGCCGCGATGGCCGCGAGGGTGTCGTTGGACTCCTCCACCCAGAACGAGGTGCCGTAGATGTTCACGAGCACGACCTGCCGGTCCGGGCCGAGAACATCGAGGGTCTCGCGCACGAGGCCGGCGTCACGCACCCCGGCATTGGTACCGGCGGCGATCACCACGGTCGCTCCCACGTCCCCCGTCTCGACCGCGCGCTGCACGGCCTGCGCCACGGCGGGCCACTGCCGGTTCGACTCGGCGTCGATGCTCATGTCTGGGAACGCGGCGGTCAGCCCGGGAGCGGCCACGTACATCATCGAGTCACCGAAACCGCTGATCCGCTCACCGGCTTCGGCGCCGGCCTGCTCGGGGTCCCCCGACGGCGTCCCCTCGCCCCCGTCCGGAGTCTCCTGTGCCTGGGGTCCGGCCGTGTCCGGCTCGCCGGCCGGATCGGTGTCCTCCGCGCTGCCGTCACCGCCGGCGATGGGCTGGCTCGAGCTGCCGGAGGCCTCGACCACCCCGGCGGCGGAGTCCATCGCGATCTGCACCTGCGACCGCTCGGGTGCGGTGGCCAGGGCGACCGAGAACAGGGCGAGGCAGGTGGTGGCGGCGAGCATCGCCGTCCGGGGCGGGGTGAGCCTGCCAGGCGCGAGCAGTCCGGCGCCGGCGCGGCGGGCGCACTCGCGGAAGCCGTACCGGCGCACCGGGGTCTCGATCCAGCGGTAGGAGGCCGCCGCGACCGCCAGGGTCAGCACCAGGGCGGCGCCGCGCTGCACCCAGCTGGCGGTGGAGTCCGGGGCGGTGGCCGGGGCGAAGGCTGCGATGAGCAGGATCAGCGGCCAGTGCCACAGGTAGATGCCGTAGGAGCGCTGGCCGATCCACTCCAGCGGCCGCAGCCGGAACAGGCCCTGGACGGCGTTGGCCCGCCCGGGCAGTGCGCCGAGCACGAGGGCGGTGCACAGCGTGGCGGCGAGGATGCCGCCGCGGTAGGCGATCGCCTGGGTGGGGTCGAGCCACATCATCAGGGCGATCAGGCCGGCCAGCCCGGCGATGCCGAGCAGCACGCGCACCCGCGCGTACCAGGCGACCTTGAACAGGTTGGCCGACTCCCCTGCCGCGCTGAGCGCGAGCGCCGCACCGATCATCAACCCGAAGGCGTGGGTGTCGGTGCCGTAGTAGACGCGGGTGGCGTCCTGGCCAGGGGTGTGGAGCAGGGCCATCAGCAGCGCCGAGAGCCCGGCGAGGCCGAGCAGCAGCCCCACCCGCTGGCGACCGGTCTTCGTGGCGGCCATCACGATCACGAACAGCAGCGGCCACAGCAGGTAGAACTGCTCCTCCACCGCCAGGGACCAGAAGTTGACGAAGAGTTGCGGGGACGTGGTGTTGAAGTAGCTGGAGCCGGCGCCGATCTCGACCCAGTTGTTGGAGAAGGTCAGCGCGCCGAGTACCTGGCGGCCGATGTTGACCAGCAGGTCGTCGCCGGCGAAGTAGGCGAGGGTGACCGAGACGACCACCACGGTCACCAGGGCGGGAAGCAGCCGACGAGCACGGCGGGTCCAGAAGGAGCGCAGGTCGAGGCGGCCGTGGTCGCGTAGCTCGCGCACCAGCAGCGTGGTGATGAGGAAGCCGGAGATGACGAAGAAGACGTCGACGCCGAGGTAGCCGCCCGGGAGGCTGTGGGGGCGGAGGTGGTAGATCAGCACCGCGATGATCGCCAGCGCGCGCACGCCGTCGAGGCCCTCGATACGGCCGCGACGCAAGGACGCGGCCGGGGCCCTGCTCGCAGCATCCGTGTGCGCAGCCACGTGCCTCCTCCTCACCTCAAGGTGAGGCTAGCCCCGGGGCGGGCTCGCGCCGGTCACCGCGCGTGGGCGCGTCGCCTTCCCGGGCCGAACGCAATCGACGGGCACCGGGCCACAGGTGCCACTAGTGGCACGGGTGGCGTCACGCCCGTCTGTTGGATCCGGATGCGCGCCGCCAGAGGACGATCGCCCACGCGAGCAGTCCCAGCCCCACGAGGCCGGTGACCACGCTGAACACGGTCCAGTCCGCTACCAGAACCCAGTCGCCGCCGTCAGCCCGGCAGTACAGCCGCGCCGGCGGGTTCTGAAGTCGCGACTCCAGGTGCCAGGGGTCGTGGCACCTCTGCCCGGCGGCGCAGATCCGAAGCGGGCACAGGTGGGGCCACCGGCATGGCATCGCGTCGCTGCGCTCGGGAGGTCATCGGCCTCGACGCTAGTTGCCTCGGGTACCGCCAAGGGCCGGCGTCACCGCACCCTTACAGCTTCTCCACCGGTGAGTAGCGCAGCAGCAGCCGCTTGGTCCCGCTGTCACCGAAGTCGATCTTCGCGACGGCGTTGCTCCCCGTCCCTTCGATGGCCACCACCCGGCCCATGCCGTAGGCGTCGTGGGTGACCTTGTCGCCGATGTCGAGCGTGGGTACCTCCCCGCGCGGGGTGGCCGAGCCGAACGAGGCGGGCCGCTCCCCGCGGGTGGTGGTCACGACCGGGCCGGAGGGTCCCCGCGACCCACGCCGCTCGCCCTGGCCGCCCGACCGGTTGAACCCGCCGTACCCGCTGCGCCCGGCGCGCAGCGTCGCCATCGAGGACTCCTCGCGCTTCCAGTCGAGCAGCTCCGCAGGCACATCGCTGAGGAACCGGCTCGCGGGCTGCTCGTTCGGCATCCCGAAGGAGGTCCGCACGCCGGCGCGGGTCAGGTACAACCGCTCGCGGGCGCGGGTGAGCGCCACATACGCCAGCCGCCGCTCCTCGGCCAGCTCGTTCGGATCGGCGAGGGCGCGCTGGTGCGGGAACGTCCCGTCCTCCAGGCCGGTGACGAACACCGCCGGGAACTCCAGGCCCTTCGCGGTGTGCACGGTCATCAGCGTGACCATGCCGGCGTCGTCGTCGGGGATCTGGTCGGCGTCGGCCACCAGGGAGACCCGCTCGAGGAAGTCCCCGAGGTCGCCCTCGGGCTCGTTCTCGGTGAACTCGGCCGCCACCGCGTGCAGCTCGGCGAGGTTCTCCACCCGGGAGTGGTCCTGCGGGTCGTTGCTGGCGCGCAGCTCCGCCAGGTAGCCGGAGTTGTCCAGTGCGGCGTCGAGCACCTCGGCCGGCGTGGCCCCGCCCTCGGCGAGCGCCCGCAGCTCGCGCATCATCTCGGCGAACCCGCGCGCGGCCGTCATCGACCGGGTGGCGAGCCCGAGCACGTGGTCCAGGTCCTCGATCGCCGCGCCGAAGGAGACCCGCTCCCGCTCGGCGTGGGCGGCCAGCATCGCCTCGGCCCGGTCCCCGAGGCCGCGCTTGGGCACGTTCAGGATCCGGCGCAGGTTCACCGAGTCGTCCGGGTTGGCGATCGCGCGCAGATAGGCGATCGCGTCCTTGATCTCCTTGCGCTCGTAGAAGCGGGTCCCCCCGACCACCTTGTAGGGCAGGCCGGTGCGGATGAACACCTCTTCCAGCGCACGGGACTGGGCGTTGGTCCGGTAGAACACGGCGACATCGCGCGGATTGATCTCGCCGGCGTCGATGAGGCGGTCGATCTCCTCGGCGATGAAGCGGGCCTCTTCGTGCTCGTTGTCGGCCACGTAGCCGACGATCTGGGTGCCGCCACCGGAGTCGGTCCACAGGTTCTTCGCCCGCCGTCCGGCATTCTTGGCGATCACCGCGTTCGCGGCCGACAGGATCGTCTGGGTGGAGCGGTAGTTCTGCTCCAGCACGATGGTGCGCGCGTTCGGGTAGTCACCCTCGAACTCGAGGATGTTACGGATCGTGGCCCCGCGGAAGGCGTAGATCGACTGGTCGGAATCGCCCACCACCGTCAGCTCGGCCGGTGGCACTGCCTCGGCGGCCGGAGCGGCGCCATCATCGGGTCGGGCACTGACCCCGGCGAGCTCGCGCACCAGCACGTACTGGGCGTGGTTGGTGTCCTGGTACTCATCCACCAGGATGTGTCGGAACCGGCGGCGGTAGTGCTCGGCCACGGCGGGGAAGGCCTGCAGCAGGTTCACCGTCATCATGATGATGTCGTCGAAGTCGAGGGCGTGCGCCTGCCGGAGCCGCTCGTCGTACAGGCGGTAGGCGGCGAGCAGGTTCTGCTCGTACGGGTTGGAGTCGCTCACCTCGGCGGCGTGGCTGTCGGGGTCGATCAGCTCGTTCTTGAGGTCGGAGACCCGGCGGCTGAACGCCTTCGGCGGGAAGCGTTTGGGGTCCAGGTCCAGCTCCCGGCACACCAGCGTCATCAGCCGCTGGGAGTCGGCGGCGTCGTAGATGGAGAACGAGGACCGCAGGCCCAGCGTCTTGGCCTCGCGGCGCAGGATCCGCACACACGCCGAGTGGAAGGTCGAGACCCACATCACCGAGGCGCGCGGGCCGACCAGCTCGGCCACCCGCTCGCGCATCTCCGCGGCTGCCTTGTTGGTGAAGGTGATCGCGAGAATCTGCCCCGGGCGCGCGCGCCCGGTGGCGAGCAGGTGGGCGATGCGGTGGGTGAGCACCCGGGTCTTGCCCGACCCGGCACCGGCGATGATCAGCAGCTGCCCGCCGGCGTGCTCCACGGCCGCCTTCTGCTGCGGGTTCAACCCGTCCAGGAGTGCGTCGGCAGCCAACGACGGCGTCCCCTCGCCCTCTCCTGGCCCCTCCTCATCGGCCTCCCGTGAGGGCACGCGGGGCAGGTGGGAGTCACCTCCGGCCGGGACGGTGGCGGAGGGGAACAGCGGCAGGTCGTCGAACAGTGAAGTCATCGCGACCCGAGCCTAAGCGCTGGCCCCGACATCGACCGCACGCGTCCACAAGACGAGGTGGATGGTGGTCAGGCGCTGGCGATGTGTGGCCGAGCGTAGATGTCGCGCTCGCGACAGGAAGCGAGCGCACGATGATCGTTGAAGGACGACCATATGTCGACTATAGATGACATATGGTCGAGGTCTTCACCATCGGAGACTTCGATCGATGGCTTCGGAAACTGAAGGACCAGCAGGAAGACATCGCCAAAGCGCACGGGCTCGCCGCTGACTGGCGGTCGAAGGAGGATGAGGACGATGAGTGAAAGGATCACCCGGTTCGACGCGGCCAACTACCTGGACAACCTGGACGACGTCGCGGCGTACCTCCAGATCGCGCTCGAGGATTCCGCCGAGGACCCCACCGCCGTGCCCCGCGCGCTGGGCGTCATCGCCCGCTCGGGAAACATGAGCGAGCTGGCCAGGCGCGTAGGCATGAGCCGCGACGGGCTCTACAAAGCTCTCTCCGAGCAGGGCAACCCCACCTGGTCGACCGTGCTCAAGGTCTCGAACGCACTCGGACTCACGTTCACCGTCCACGCCGTCGCATAGCCGCGCACGCGCGCCCGTCCTCGTCGGTGGGTTCGAGAGGCCCGCTGACCGTTACAGCACGATCTGCCCGATCACCCCGGCACCGATCACCGCCGCCCAAGCGGGCACCTTCCACCGGGTCTGGGCGATGAAGACCGCCACCGCCAGCGCGAGAGCTGCCGCGGAGGTGACGCCCTGGGTGAACACCGGGTCGTAGAGCGCCGCCGCGAGGATCCCCACCACCACCGCGTTGATGCCGAGCAGCGCATTCCTGGCCGGGCGCACCCGCCGCAGCCGGTCCCAGAAGGGCAGCACCCCGAGCACCAGCAGCGCCGCCGGCAGGAAGATCGCCAGCAGCGCGAGGGCGGCCCCGACCAGGCCGGTCGGCCCTACCGTCGTGCTCGCTCCCAGGAAGCCGGCGAAGGTGAAGAGCGGGCCCGGCACGGCCTGCGCGGCTCCGTACCCGGCGAGGAAGGTGTCATGACCGACCAGGCCGGTGGTCACGGTCTCGGACTCCAGCAGCGGCAGCACCACGTGCCCGCCCCCGAACACCAGCGAGCCGGCGCGGTAGAACAGGTCGACCAGGCCCACCGTGGGGTCGCCCGTCAGCGCCGCCAGGACCGGCAGACCCGCCAGCAGCAGCGCGAACAGGCCCAGGCACACCGCACCGGTGCGCCGCGAGAGCGGGAACGCGAGCACGTCGTCGGCCTCCGCCTGCGGGGCCCGTAAACAGGCCAGCCCCACCAGCCCGCCGGCCACGATCACCGCCACCTGCACCCACGTGCTCGGCACCAGCAGCACCACGATCATGCCGGCGGCGGCGATGGTGGCCCGGGGCGCGTCCGGCGTCAGCGACTTCGCCATCCCGAGCACGGCCTGGGCCACCACGGCCACGGCCGCCGCCTTCAACCCGAGGAGCCAGCCTGCGCCGTCGAGATCGCCCCAGGTGGCCACGCCGAAGGCGAAGGCCACCAGCACCACCGCCGAGGGCATCGTGAACGCGACCCAGGCGGCCAGCATCCCCGCGATGCCCGCGCGGCGCAGGCCCAGCGCCATCCCCACCTGGCTGGACGCCGGACCGGGCAGGAACTGGCAGAGCGCCACGATGTCGGCGTAGGCGGCGTCGGTCAGCCATCGCCGCCGCTGCACCAGCGCATCCCGGAAGTAGCCGAGGTGGGCGACGGGTCCACCGAAGGAGGTCAGGCCCAGCCGCAGGAAGACCCAGAAGACCTCACCGGCGGTGCCGGCCCGCGCGTCAGTGCCTCGCATAGGGCTTGTCGGTCACCCTGCTGGGGCGTCGTCGTCGCGGTCCGGTCCAGCCGAACCGCGCCCGCGGGTCAGCTCGCGCAGCGCCTCCTCGAAGAACTCCTTGACCTTCGTCCAGTTGACGGTGGCCTCGGCGAGATGATGCTCGAGCCGTTCGATCTCGGCGTGCTGCGCCTCGTGCTGGCGCCGCTCGGCGAGCTCGGCCCGGAGCCGGTTGACGGTCTCCTCGGTCTCGGCCATCAGGCGCACGAGCGCGGCGTCGATCTCCTCGATCGAGCGGGGCACGTCGTTCTCGGTCAGCGGCGGGGGGTCGTGGGGGTCCGGGGTGGTCATCGCCGGGCCTCTCAGAAGATGCTGGTGGTGGCGATCAGCAGCCCCGGGACCACGACGAAGACGCCGAGCACCCACAGCGCTGCGAAGGACTTGTTCTCGGCCGAACGCGCCGCGAGCCACTGGGCGGCGACCACCGGCAGCGACCGCAGGAACGGCAGCCCGAAGATCACCAGCGTGGCCGTGACGTTGAAGAGCAGGTGCACCAGTGCCACCTGCAGGCCCAGGCTCGCCTCCACCCCGCTCAGGCCGAGGGCGGCCAGCAGCGCGGTCGCGGTGGTGCCGATGTTGGAGCCGAGGGTGAAGGGGTAGACCTGGCGCAGCGTGAAGGTCCCCGAACCGGCGAGCGGGATCATCAGCGAGGTCGCCGTGGAGGAGGACTGCACGATCGCCGTCACCACCGCACCGGAGGCGATGCCGCTGATCGGGCCGCGCCCGATCGCCCCGTGCAGCACCTGCTTGGCGCGCCCGACCATCAGCACCTTGAGCACCCGGCCGATGAAGGTGATCGAGACCAGGATGAGCGCCACGCCGACCGCGATCGTCAGCAGACCGCCCCACGGCGCGGCGATCGGGCCGGTGATCGAGCCCATCAGCTCCTTCAGAGGCGCGGTGGCGGCTCCGATCACGTCGACACTGTCGGTGTCCACACCGCCGACTCCGGTCAGGACGCCCGCGAGCGCACCCGAGGCCCGCTCCAGGAAGCCGGTCAGCAGCTCCAGCGGCAGCAGGATGGCGACGGCGATGAGGTTGAAGAAGTCGTGCACGGTGGCGGCGGCGAATGCGCGCCGGAAGTCGTCCTTGTTCCGGATCATGCCGACGCTGACCAGGGTGTTGGTCAGCGTGGTGCCGATGTTGGCGCCCATGATGATCGGGATGGCGATCTCCAGCGGCAGCCCCCCGGCGGCGAGGCCGACCGTGATGGAGGTGGTGGTGGAGGAGGACTGCGTGGCCGCCGTGGCCAGCACGCCGACCATCAGCGCCACGATCGGGTTGCTGGCGAAGGCGAACAGCGCCTCGGCCTGGCCGCCGGTCGCCGCCTTGAAGCCGGCGCCGATGACGCCCACGGCGGAGATCAGCAGGTAGACGCAGACCACCACGGAGAGCCAGTTGACGACCGACCGGGCCCGCCCGGCGGGCACCCACGCGTCGAACGGTCCCCGCAGCGGCGACTCGGTCCGGACCGCTGCCGGACCTGCCGCGGAGTCGATGGGGAAGATGTCCTCGCGCACCGGAGCCTTGCTCGTGCGCACGTGCGGGTCAGTCGTCGCCACGGCTCCAGTCAACCGCGGGTGGCAAGCCCCTCGCGCGAGGCATCGGGGGAACGTCAGGTGAACAACAGGTGAACGAGCATGTGGCGCGACTCACCCTGGCCCCGGCGTTCAGCTCCAGAGCACCGCGATGGCCACGTTGAGCGTGGTCAGTCCGGCGATGCCACCCAGGTAGCCGGAGGTCACCTTCTCGCGCCGATTTCCGAGGATGATCATCGCCGTCACCGCGAGCGCGATGAGGAGCTTGACGCCGATCTTGATGTTGTTCGGCTCGGCTCCTGCCACCCCGGCCGAGGCGAGCCCGACCATCACGATCCCGGCCACCAGCGCGGTGAGGATGCCGTGCAGCATCCCCTTGTTCATCTCCCCGGCGCGCATGCCCGCGAGCGCCCCGCCGAGCACCATCGCCCACCCGATGAGGTGGAGCACCAGCACGATCCCGTACACGATATCCATGTTTGCTGACACTACGTCATCTGGATGGGGTGGCGAAATCAGCGGGCGCGCCGCAGCGTGGCGAGCGCGATGCCCGCGGCGGTCATCACCAGCAGCGCCCCGATGAGCGCCGTGAGCCAGACGCCGGATGCGAAGGCCTCCTGGGCCGAGGTCAGCAGCGCGACGCCCTGCTCGGCGGGCAGTCCGCGCGCCACCTCGACTGCTCCCCCGAGGGTCTCGCGCGCCGCTGCGGCCTCCCCCGGCGCCACCCCGGGCGGGACGACGACGGCGCGGGCGTAGGCGCTGGTGAGCAGCCCGCCGAGGACCGCGGTCCCCAGCACCGCGCCGACCTCGTAGGCCGTCTCCGAGATCGCCGAGGCGGCGCCGGCCTTCTCCGCCGGGACGAGGGAGAGGATCAGGTCGTTCGAGAGGGTCTCGGCGGCGCCGATCCCGACGGCCACCATCGCGAACGCCGCTCCGAGCAGCATCAGGTCCGCCGACCCCACCGCGACCAGCAGGTAGCCGCCGGCCGAGAGCAGCATCCCGCCGGCCACGATGACCACCGGCCGCACCCGCCGCGCCAGCCGGGCCGCCACCAGTCCCGCGACGATCATGCCGAGCACCCCGGGCAGCAGGACGAGACTGGCGCGCATCGGAGCCAGGCCGTGCACGAGTTGCAGGTCCTGCGAGGCGAAGAACAGGAACCCCACCAACGCCACCACCGAGAGCAGGTTGATCAGCACGGCGCCGGAGAAACCGCCCTGGCGGAAGAGGCTGAGCTCGATCATCGGGTGGCGCACGCGCGCCTGCCGGCGCACGAACGCCGTCAGGACCACCACGCCGACGGCGAAGGTCACCACCGCGAGCAGGCTCACGCCGTCCTTGGCGAAGGTCTTGATGCCCAGGACCAGCGCGAGCATGCCGGTGAGCACGGCCAGCACCGAGAGCGGGTCGACCCCTCGGGCCTGCGGATCGGCGGACTCGGGCAGGAACAGCGGGCCGAGCACGAGCAAGGGTGCCAGCACCACCGCGGCCAGCAGGAACACCGAGCCCCACCAGAAGTGCTCGAGCAGGAACCCGCCGACGACCGGTCCGAGGGCGGCGCCACCGCCGAATGCGGCGGCCCAGATCGCGATGGCGGTCCGCCGCTCCTGCCGGTCGGCGAAGACGTGGCGCAGCAACGACAGCGTGGAGGGCATGAGCATCGCGCCGAAGAACCCGAGCATCGCCCGGGCGGCCACGAGCGCCGCGGCGGACGGTGCGTAGGCGGCGGCCACCGAGACCACGGCGAAGCCCGCGGACCCGAGCAGCAGCAGCCGCCGGCGCCCGAACCTGTCGGCGGCCGCGCCCATCGGCACCAGCAGGCCGGCGAGGACCAGCGGATAGCTGTCGATCACCCACAGCAGCTGGGTGCCGGTGGGCCGCAGCGTTTCGGAGATCTGCGGCAGCGCGAAGTTGAGCACGGTGTTGTCCACCGCCACCAGCAGCACCGGCAGCATCAGCACGCCGAGCGCTACCCACCGGCGGCGCCCCGGCAGCGGCGAGACAGGGAGAACAGTCTCGGTGATGGTCATGGGACACCTCCGTGGAGCCGATGGCAGGGCCGGCCGGATGCCGGCCCGCGCGTTACTGTACCGGCTGGACGGTTTAGTGACAGGTGATCTGCCTCACCTGGCGTACCCTGAGCCGCATGCCGCCTCCCCCGGCAGCACGCGCGAAGGTGCTGCACGCATTCGCCGAGATCCTCGTCACGCAGGGCGAGCGGGCGGCCACCCTGGAGGCCGTGGCCGAACGCGCGCACGTCTCCAAGGGCGGGCTGCTGTACCACTTCCCGTCCAAGGACGAGCTCACCGCGGGTCTGGCGGAGCACTTCGGTGACCTGGTCACCGCCGACACCGAGCGGATGCGCGAGGCCGAGGCAGGGCAGGTCGACTACATCGTGCGCACCTCGGCGCGGGCCGACTCCGAGTTCGAGCTCTACTACGCCGCCATCGCCGTGCTCGCCCGGGGCTCACATCAGCTCGCCGCCCGGGCCCTGGTGCGCGCGCAGGACGCGTGGCGCGAGACCCTCGCCGACGCCGTCCCGGACCGGCTCGCCGCACGCGCGCTCATCTACATCTGCGACGGGCTCGCCGCCGACGCCGAGGTCCGGCGGGCCGCCGGCCTCGAGCAGGTCTCCGACGGCGAGGTGGACGGGCTGGTCGCACTCGCCCAGCGGATGGCGAACCCACCCGCCTGAGCCGGGCCCACCTGGCCCGCGCCTACTGACCGGGGTCTACGCGATGCGGAAGATCGCCCCGAGCGCGTTGTCGATGGGCACGGCGCCGCCGATGAACGGCACGGTGGCGGCGGCCGCGTCGGTGCGCTCGAGCACCCTGGCCGCGACCTGCGCCACGTCCTCGCGGGGCACCTCGCCGCTCTCGTGCCCGATGGTGATGCCGCCGGTGCCGGGCTCGTCGGTCAGCCGGCTCGGCTGCAGGATGGTCCACTGCAGCGCCGAGGCGCGCAAGTGCTCATCCGCGGCCGCCTTGGCCTCGGCGTAGGGGAAGAAGGACGAGTCCTCCGGCACCCCGTGGTCCGGCCCGGCGCCGAGGTAGGAGACCATCACGAACCGCATCACGCCGGCCAGCTGGGCGGCGTCGATCGTGCGGATGGCCGCGTCCCGGTCCACCGCGTAGGTGCGATCGGGATCGCCACCGCCCGCCCCGGCCGACCAGACGACGGCGTCGTGGCCGCTGATCGCCTCGGCGATCTGCGTGGCGCTGAGGTGCTCGACGTCGGCGACGACGCCGGTGGCGCCGGTGGCCTCGACGTCGGGCACGTGGTCGGGGTTGCGCACGAGCGAGGTGACCTCGTTCCCGCGGCTGGTCAGGATCTGCGAGAGCTGGAGGGCGATCTTGCCGTGCCCTCCGATGATGGCGACGCGACTCATGCCCTCCACGCTACCTGCCGTGGGCTCTCGCGCGAGCCGGCACGGAGCCGGCACGGCGCCGGCAAAGAGCCGGCACGGGGCGGGCAGCTCGGCTCACCCCGTGGTGGGCTCGGCGCGGTCCATCCGCAGGAAGTCACGCAACCGCAGCACCGTAGGCGGCGTCGGGGTGTCCTCGGGCATCTCGGCCCAGACCTCTTCGCCGACCAGGCGCGGCGCCGTCAGCTCGATCTCCTCGCCGTCGACGATCAGCCGGGCGCGGCCGGCGGCACGCACGTTGAGCACCCAGTCCGAGTCCGTCCCGTACACGGGAATGAACAGGTAGCCCCCGGGCACCGGGTGGGCGTCCATCGGTGTGCGGTACTCGGTACCGCTCCGGCGCCCCTCGTGCACGAGCACCGGCCACTTCCCACCCGCGATCGCGCGGGGGTTGAAGAAGCGCTTGTTGATCTGTCCCCACCAGCGCGGCATGGGCATGGTCGATCTCCTCTCCGGAAGCACTCTCGCGCACGGGCCCGCGGTCTGACAACGCGGCGTTCCACCGCCTCACTGCAGCCGGCTCACAGCAGCCGGCGCACCGCCGCCCACCGGGTCAGCTCGTGCCGGGAGGAAAGCTGCAGCTTGCGCAGCACCGCCGAGACGTGGGTCTCGACGGTCTTGACGGAGATGAACAGCTCACCGGCGACCTCGCGGTAGGTGTAGCCGCGGGCGATGAGGCGCATCACCTCCTGCTCACGGGCGGAGAGCCGGTCGAGCTCGTCGTCGGTCACCGCGACGTCGGTGGCCGCCGTGCCGAAGGCATCCAGCACGAAGCCCGCCAGGCGCGGGGAGAACACCGCATCGCCGCCGGCCACCCGGCGGATCGCGTCGGACAGGTCGGCGCCGGCGATCGCCTTGGTGACATAGCCGCGAGCCCCGGCCCGGATCACCGAGACCACGTCCTCGGAGGCGTCCGAGACCGACAGTGCCAGGAACCGCACCGGGCCGAGCAGGTCCGAGCACTCCCGGATCACCTCGGCGCCCCCGCCGCCCTGGCCGCCGGGCAGGTGCACGTCCAGGAGCACGACGTCGGGGCTCAGCTCCCGGACCGCGGCCACGGCCGAGGGCACGTCGGCCGCCTCCCCGACCACCTGCAGATCCTCGGCCAGCTCGCTGCGGACCCCCACGCGCACCATCCGGTGGTCATCGACCAGCACCACTCGCAGGCTCATGTGCTCCTACCTCCTGACGTTTCGTGGTGCGGCATGTGCAGCCGCACCTCCGTGCCCCGCTCGGCGTCGCTGCGGATGTCGGCGTGGCCGCCGTGGCGCCGCATCCGCCCGAAGATCGAGTGCCGCACCCCGTGCCGGTCCTCCCCCACCGCGTCCACATCGAACCCGCCCCCGCGATCGCGCACGTAGACCTCCGAGGCCTCCGGCCCGACCTCGACGTAGATCGAGACCGGTGGGGCGCCGTGGACCACGGCGTTGACCATCGCCTCCCGCGCGGCCGAGACCAGGGCCGGCGTGCGCTCATCGGGCACGGCATCGCCGGCGGTGACGACGTCGATCTCCACCCCGTGGTGGTCCTCGACCTCCCCGGCGGCCCGTCGCAGCTCATGGGCCACGGACTCCCCCGGTTCGGGCCGGTCCGCATACAGCCAGTCCCGCAGCTCCCGCTCCTGGCCCCGCGCCATCCGGCGCACGAACGCCGGGTCCTCGGCGCGGGAACGGATGAGCGAGAGGGTCTGCAGGACCGAGTCGTGCAGGTGGGCGGCGATGTCGGCACGCTCGGACTCGCGCGCCCGGGCCGCCCGCTCGGCCACCAGGTCCCTCCACAGCCGCAGTCCCAGCGGGGCGAGCACGAACGCCGTGCCGGCGAGGATGGCCAGCCCGGCGAGGACGCCGTTGACCACGTCACCGAGCGGCTTGCCGCGGGCCACGAAGATCACGACGCCGAGCAGGGCCAGCGCCAGTCCGCCGCCGACGCGCAGTAGCACCGAGGTCCGCCGCACCGGCTGCCCGCTGCGGCGCTGCCGCTCGGTCACCTCGATCTGGCTCCACGCCAGTGCGGCCCCGGCGATCAACACCACGACCGGCAGCAACCAGGCGCCACCGAACCAGTCCTGTACCTGACTGGCCAGCAGCAGCGCCGCCACCACCAGCAGGGCAGCACCGACCACGAGGTCGGATCCGCGGGTGCTCGCGGTCACCGCACGCAGCCGCGGCACCAGCCGGGTCAACCGCCCGGGGCGGGCCTCGGCGGCGGCCTCCTGCGGGTCGCCGCCAGGCACGGTGAGCGCGAACCACACGTACAGCACCACGCCGGAGCCGAACGCGAGCGTCAGGAGGGCGAAGAGCCAGCGGATGGCGGCCACCGGCACACCGAGATGGAGCGAGAGTCCCGCGGTCACTCCGAGCAGCACCCGGCCCTGGACAGGGCGGCGCAGCGGGACCGCACCGGGGCGGGTCCGCTGCGGCTCGGCCTTGGCAGGGGTCATGGCGACATCGTGGCACGCGCGGGCCCGTGTGCGGCCGCCCGGCCCCCGACCTCAGGGGCGAGTCAGGGTCCCGTGCCCGTGCGAGGCGTGAGGTTTCAGGGACGGGTCAGGGTCTTTCCCGATACCGCCGCGCGGCCCCGGGGAGTTGACTCGATGTCATGACCTCGTACTCTTCCCCGCCGCAGCCGCCACAGGCTGCGGATAGTTTCTTCGACTCCCTGCGGCGGATCGGTATCGCCCGCACCGACGACCGGTGGATCGGTGGCGTGGCGGCCGGCGTGGCCCACCGCCTCGGCATCGACCCGCTGATCGTCCGCGGCGCCCTGCTGCTGGTGACCCTGTTCGGCGGGGTGGGCCTGTTGCTGTACGGGCTCGCCTGGGCCCTGCTGCCGGAGCGCTCCGACGGCCGGGTGCACCTGCAGGAGGCCTTCCGCGGCCGTTTCGACGCGGCGCTGGCCGGAGCGATCCTGATGGTGATCGTGGGTCTCTCCCGCGTCGGCTTCTGGTGGAGCGGATGGGACGGGCTGGCGTTCAGCGTGGGCCTGATCGCGCTGATCGCCCTGGCGGCGGTCGTCGTGCTCGCCATCCAGCAGGGGCGCCGCAGCGAGGGCGGCCATGGCAGCGGCGCCGGTGAGGGCCCCGGCAGGCCGTGGCCGGAAGGGCCCGCCGGATGGGGTGGACCTGCCGGGCCGAGTGGCCCCGCAGGACCGGCAGGACCTCCGCCAGCCCCGCCGGGCGGCCCGGGCGCACAACCCGCACCCTCGACCGACCTCACAGTCCCGTTCGCCGCGGCCGGTAGCACCGCCGGCGCCACCATCCCCGCCCCGAGCGGCCCGGTGGACGAGCGGACCGATGACGACCAGGCGGCACCCGCGCCATCCGACCGACCCCACGACGAGACCGAGGTCCTCATGAGCACCACCCACGCGGAGTCCGACGAGCAGATCCACCCGGGCGGGCCCGGCGGACCCGACAACCACCCACCCATGCCGCCCGCAGCGGCGCCCCAGCCCCCCGCCGCAGCTGCACCGCCGCCCCGGCCCCGGGTGCCCGGGCCCGGCGCCACGCTCGTGCGGATCATCCTCGGCCTGGTCCTGCTGGTGATCGCCCTGCTCCTCGCTGCCGACTACAGCGGCGTCCTGACCTTCTCCCACGGACCCGGCGCCTGGGACGACGGCTGGAGCGTGGCACTGCTCGCCATCGGCTCCGCGGTCGCGCTCCTCGGCCTCGGGGCCGTGATCGCCGGTCTGCGCGGGCGCCGCTCCGGCAGCCTCGGCGTGCTGGGGACGATCGCGGCGATCGTTGCGGTCCCGATGGCACTGACCTACTCCGCCGAGGTGGTGCACCGCTACGACTGGGGCAACGTCGCTGCCTACAGCGACCAGCTCTGGCGCCCGGCCACCGCGGCCGAGGCCGCCCAGGGCTACGACGAGCTCGCCGGTGGCGCCCTGCGGGTGGACCTCACCGACCTGCAGAACGTGACCGTCACCGACCCCGTCGAGGTCGGGATGGGCGCCGGCCAGATCATCGTGATGGTGCCCGAGGGCATGCCGGTCACCGTCGAGGCATCGGTGACCGGTGAGATCACCACCTACGGCCTTGACGACTGGACGGCGCAGGCCGAGGGCCGCACGACCCAGACCGTCGACGAGAGCCTGGATCGCGGGTGGCGCATCGGCGGCAGCCGCGAGGTGACCCTCACCTCCCCGGCGGCCGAGGCACCGGGCGAGGACACCCCGCTGGAGCTGGAAGTCGACCTCGGGTTCGGCGAGATCGTGATCGAGGAGACCTCATGAGCACCGACCGCGTCACATCCACTGACCAGTCCACCGAGCAGCCCACTGACCAGTTCGCGCAGCAGCCCGCCGATCACCAGCCCGTCCAGGAGGCAGAGACCATGTCATCGACCACCGCACCCATGCAGTACGACGGCGCCCAGGCGCCCAGCACGCCCGCTCCGCGGGAGGGCACCCGGTTGCGCACCGTGGTGTGGGGGCTGGTGCTGATCCTGCTCGGCGGCGTCGTGATCGCCATCGGGCTCGGCGCCCGGCTCGATCCCGCCACCGTCGTCATCGGCATCCTCGGGATCGCCGGCGCGACCCTCCTGCTCGGGGCGCTCGTCTCGGCCGCCCGGGGCCGCCGCTCGCCGGGCGCCGACGTCTAGGACTCCAGGGCCGCAACCGCTCTGCGTGCGAGCGCGCGATCGAGTGGGTGCGTTACCACCTCGGCGGCGTCCTCGAGGGGGAGCCAGCGCACGGCGTCCACCTCCGCTCCGGCGATGAACCCGTCGTCGGAGCGGGGCTGCATGAGCCAGTAGGTGGTGCGCTTGAGACCACCGCCGGAGAGCGGGTAGTCGACCACCCCGAGCCAGGACCCGAGCTCGCAACGCAAGGCCGTCTCCTCGTACACCTCGCGCAGTGCAGCCTGTTCGAGCGTCTCGCCGGGGTCGAGCTTTCCTTTCGGGAAGGACCAGTCGCCGTGGCGGGGCCGGTGGATGAGGAGGGTCCCCACGGCGGAGGACTCTGCGCAGGTGCGGATGAGGAGGCCGCCCGCGGCGAGAACGCGGATGTCATCGACTGTCTCAGTCAAGAATTCCTCGCTTCTCCTGATGCTTCGCACGCTCGAATCTGGTGACGGTGTCGGCGACACCCCGGACCCGGCGAGAGGCCGTGCGACCGGTCATGATGACGCTCGTGGTGGCCGGGCGGGCCGCGATCGTCTCGACGACCTCACGCTCGTTCACCCAGCCCGCGGCGATCGCGTGGGTGATCTCGTCGAGCACCACCAGGCCATGGTCTCCGCCGAGAATCGCCTCCCGGCCGACCGCCCAGGCTTCCTCCCCCAGGTGTTCGGGGCGATCCTGGGCCCACGTGGCTCCGCGGGTGAACACCGGCCATTCGATGCCGAGCCGGCGGCCCGATGCTCGCTCGGCCGCATTCCACGACGCCCCTTTGAGGAACTGCACGACCAGCGTGCGCCACCCGCGGCCGATGCTGCGGCTGGCATACCCGTAGGCCGCGGCGCTCTTCCCCCAGCCCTCACCGACGAAGAGCATGACGATTCCACTCGTCGGCCGCGAGGTCACATGCGGCCCGGACATGTCGCCAGGCTACCGGTGCGCTCACGCCGCACGTCCGAAGACGAGAACCCCATCGGGGTCGATGCTCAGGGCCACGCGCGTCTCCGGCTCGAGACTGCTCGGCGCGAGGAGGCTGACCGTACCGGCGTCGGGAATCTGCACGGTCACCCGATAGGCACGCCCTTCGTAGACGCACGCCGTGACGACGCCGCTGACCGTACCCGCCGCTCCGGCAGGCAGGCCGTAGACCAGCCGCACCGCGTCGGGATGGATGAAGACCTGGGGCGACCTGTTCGTGCCGTCCGGTCCGCCCGAGCCGTCCCCGCATGCTTGGCCCAGCAGGGTCTCGTCGCCGAGGATCACTCGCGCTTCTCCCGCGGCTCGATCCACGCGCTGCGGGACCAGCCGCGAGCTGAAACCGGCCATCGCCGCGACCCACGGCGTGGCAGGCCTCGAGAAGACCGCTCGCGCCGTATCGAGCTGGACCGCTCTGCCGTGATCGAGCACCAGGATGCGGTCGGCCAGCGCCAGTGCCTCGGTCACGTCGTGGGTGACATAGACGGCCGTCGTGGACAGGCGGCGCAACAGGGTGGCGAGATCGGTGCGCATGGTCGCGCGCAACTGCACGTCGAGGTTGGACAGCGGCTCGTCGAAGAGCAGGAGGTCAGGCTCGGTGGCGAGCGCCCGCGCGATGGCGACGCGCTGTTGCTGACCACCCGAGATCTCTGCCGGCCGGCGGTCCTCGAGCCCCGCGAGTTGCAACAGCTCCACGAGTTCGGCGACTTTCGCCTCCCGCCTCGCCCGATCGGTGCGGTGCCGTCCGTGGAGGAGGCCGTAGCCGATGATGTCCCGCACACGCAGATGAGGCCAGAGGGCGTAGTTCTGGAACACCATGTTGATTCCGCGTCGGTCCGCGTCGACCGTGAGGTCGAGCCGCGAGAGTTCCCTGCCACCGAGCACGATGCGACCGGCGTCGGGCGCTTCGATCCCGGCGATCAGCCGCAGCAGTGTCGACTTCCCGCAACCGCTGGGCCCCAGCACCGCGAGCGTACTTCCGGAATCGACGCAGACCGATAGCTCCTCCAGCGCCGGAACGGTGCCGCCGGCACCCGGATAGCCCTTGCTGAGATTCTCGATCGTGAGGTCTGCGGGGTGGGTACTCATCACGGGGTCCCCGTTCGGTTCTGTTGGCTGCGGATCAGTCGGCGTCCGAGGGCGGTGGAGATGCCGGCCAGGGTCACGACCACGGCGGCGGTGACGATGGCGCCCGCCGTGGCGGAGCCGTAGTGGCCGCGGTCGTACTCCAGCAGGATCTCCACCGGCAGCGTGGCGAAGTCGGGGGGCGCGAGCATGGTGCTCGCCGCCAGATCGAACACGCTGGAGGCGAAGATCGCGACCAGTGCTGAGAGCAGGGCCGGGGCGAGGAGCGGAACGAGGATCGTGCGCAGCCGGCTCAGCAGCGGAACGCCGGCGAGCGCAGCCGAGTGCAGGAAGCTCACGGGGATCTGGGCGAGTGCGCCCAATTGCAGCCGCACCGCGATCGGCACCGCGGTGGCCACCCCCGCGAGCACGAGGAGAACCGGTTGGCCGTAGAGGCCGATCCCGAGATCCGAGAGCACCGGCTGGTTCCACACGAAGATGTACCCGACGGCGAGCACGATGCCAGGGATGGCGAGCGCCACGGTGCCGGCGACATCGATCACCATCCGGCCGCGGAAGGAGGTGAACGTCAGCACCACCCCGATGAGGAAGCCCAGCACGGTGGTGAGGATCGCCACTGCGACGGCGATCATCAGGCTGTTGCCGGCACCCTCGAGCAACCGCATCCCGGATCCGGGATCCAAGAACGCGGCGTAGTGCTCGAGCGTGAAGTTCTCCGGCGTCAGTCCCCCTGAGATCGACTGCGAGAGGGAGACCTGCAGGGACGAGCTCAACGGGAGCCCGAGGGTCAGGATGAGCACCAGCACCGTCACCCCGGACCACAGCCGCGGATGCTTGGCCACAGGGGTGGCGACCGTCGAGGACTGCCCGGTGAGGAAGTCGAAGCGGCCGCGTCGCAACAGGCGCATGTAGGCGATGATCGCCACCGCGAGGATGAGCACCAGGTAGAGCGAGAGCACTCCTGCCAGCTCGAAGCGCACCGGGCTCTGGCGCACCGAGGCATAGATCGAATAGGGCAACGTCGGGAAGTTGTAGGACGCGGAGAGTGCGGCGGGCAGACCGAAATCGCCGATGACGTCGACGAAGACGAGCACGGCGCCGCTCAGTGCCGCCGGAGCGAGCAGGGGCATGCGGATCGTGCGCATGATGGTCCACCCGCGCGCACCACTCAGGGCAGCCGCGTGCCGGTAGTTGGCGTCGTCCCAGTGAAGCGCCGCACTCACGGCGAGATAGGCGAGCGGGTACTGCGTCAGGCTCATCACGACGATCAGGCCACCGGGGGTGAAGACGAGATCGGCGACCCACGGCATGCCCAGGCTGTTCGCGGCGACACCGGAGGGCGAGGCGAACATCACCCAGCCCTGGGCAAGGATGAACGAGGGGC
This sequence comes from Ruania suaedae, assembly GCF_021049265.1. NCBI lineage: Bacteria > Bacillati > Actinomycetota > Actinomycetes > Micrococcales > Ruaniaceae > Ruania > Ruania suaedae. The sequence continues at coordinate 975,935 of NZ_CP088018.1, read as the reverse complement.
TGACCAGCAGTACCCACGCGGCGCCGTCGAGCAGTCGTGCTCCCGGGAAGCGCACGCTGTGCCGCAGCAGGGCGAGGGAGAAGCCCAGGCTTCCGCCCAGCAGCATGGAGCCGAAGGCCAGCACCAGCGAATTGCTCAACGAGCGCTGCCAGAGCGGCCGGTCCGCGATCTCACCGAGCAGCTCCGGCTGGAATCCCCACGTGGTGGTCAGGCCGATCCCCGGGAAGACGGCCTGCAGCAGGACGAACACGAGCGGGACGCCGATGAGGACGACGAGCACGGCGGTGAGCGCCCAGCCGAGGACCTCACCGGCAGGGACATGGCGGGAGCGGGCGGGTGCGAGCGGTTCTGACCTGTTCCGCGTCTGCGTGAGAGTCACCGGCCGTACCTAGCGTGCCTGCTGGTTGGCGAACCAGTCCTTGATGTCCGCCTCGTTCTGGGCGGCGAAGTCGGCGTCGGTGATCAGCAAGCGGCCCTCGGCGGGGCGGTCGGCGGGCAGGGATGAGGTGTCCACACCCTCGACGTAGGGGGTGAAGGTGCCGTCGTTGCCGCCGTTCTCCATGAGGTACTCCACGTTGCCCGGGTCCAGGATCCAGTCGACGAGCTTCGAGGCCGCACACGGGCGGGGAGTCTCGGCGCTGATCGCGGCTGCCCGCACGACGCCCGGCACACCCGACTCGGGCCACACGAAGTCGACGGGCTCGCCAACCTCCATGAGGCCGTACACGTTCTGCTCCTGCAGGGCAGCGACCGGCACCTCCCCCGAGATGAGCGCCTCGCCCACCGGACCGTTCTTCTCGTAGACGTTGAACCCGTTGTCGATGATCGTGGTGAAGTACTCCTCGGCCTGGTCCGAGCCGAGGCTCTCGAAGAAGTGGGAGACGACCGGGTAGGCGGGTGCGGCGACGGCCGGGTCGGCCATGCCCAGCGGCGCGTAGGCCGGATCGGTCAGCGCATCCCAGCTCTGAGGGCTCTCGCCGGCGTCCAGGCTGTCGGTGTTGTACGCGATCACGGCGGCCGCGTGCTGGCTGAACGGGATCCACGAGCGATCCGCCGGCACGAGGTCCTGGCCCTCGTCGGTGAGGTTCGCCAGGTTGGCGGGAGCGAGGTCGGTCAGGAGCTGACCCTGACCGGCGAGTGCCTGGAGGCTGCCGTGCCCGTCGAGCATCACGACGTCCCATTGCGGGTTGTTCGCCTCGGCCGCGATCCGGGCGAGGATCTCGCCACCGCCCAGGTCGGCGATCTCGGTCTCGATCCCGGTGTCCGCGGTGAACTGCTCGCTCAGCGTCGGCCCGAAGGGGTTGAGGTAGATGCGCAACGGGCCGTCCTCCGCCTCGCAGGTGGCGGAGTCGATGTCTGCCACGTCGACGGCGTCCCCCTCAGCCTGGGGTGCGCAGGCCGCCATGGCCACGGCGGCGGCAGAGGCGGTGAGGACGGCGGCGGTGCGGGTGACTCGGGACATGGCGAACTCCAGGAAAGTCGTCGTCGGCAGGGACGACCTCATCCTCGGATCCACGAGTGAACGGAGCCGGTCGACCGGACGCAACGGGTGTCGATATCACGGTAAAGTCCGCGTGCCGCGCCGAGGCCGGCAACGACGGGAGTTGGCTGTCGGTTCGCTCGATCCCCGCTCGTTGTTCACCGCCGGTTCATGACCGGTGACCTACGCCGGGAGGCCGCGTGCCTCCCGGGCTCTGGCGTACACCCGCTCGGCGCGCCCGATCACGTCCGCCCACCCCATCGGCGGGGGCACGTCGCTGTTGTGGCGGCGGATGCGCGCCAGCAGCTCCCGGTCCTGCGCGAGCCGCACCAGCGCCGCCACGGCCTCCTCGTCCCCGGTGGCCAGCAGCCCGTCACGCTCGTGCTGGACGTACTCGCTCGCGCCGGTCTCGGCCTGTGCCACCACCGCGAGCCCGGCCGCTCGCGCCTCGAGCCCGGCGATGCCGAAGGCCTCCAGCTCGGCGGGGGCGATGAAGGCGTCGTGGTCGCGGTAGAGGGTGGGCAGCGTCTGCCGCGGGATCCGGCCCAGCACGGTGACGACGTCCTCGGTGCCGGTCTCCACCACCTCGGTGCGTACGGCGTGCTCGGCCGGTCCGCCGCCGGCCAGGGTGAGGCGGATCCTCGGTTCGCCGTGCTCGTCGCGTCCGAGCCGCCGGTGGGCCTCGGCCACGATGCGGATCAGGGGCACGGCCCGCTTGCGCGGCGCCAGCCGCTGGGTGGCCACCACCCGCAATGCCCCGCTGCCCGACGGCGCCCGCTCGCCCCGGGCGGCCACGGCCCGCCAGGGCGTCAGGTCCAGTCCGTTGGGGACCACGGACACGTCCGAGCGCCCGAGGGCCTGGGCCACCCGCTCGGCGGCCACCGCGCTGACGGCACTGAGGGCCACCGGGGCCCGGCGCCAGCCCGTGGCCCGCGAGCCCAGGGAGACCAGCGGTTCCACGCCGTCGAGCATGGAGTGCCAGGTGAGGGCCAACGGAAGGTCGAGCGCCCGGGCCGCGCGGGCGCCGTCGTAGGCGAAGGGCGAGACGACGCCGGCGTGCACGTGCACGACGTCGGGTTCCAGCAGCTGCAGGGCGCGGCGCACCAGCGCCCGCCCGCGCGGGTGCACCGGTAGCCCGAAGGTGATCGGGGAGGCGATGCGGTGCAGCCGCACGCCCGAGGGCTGGGTGAGGGACTCGCGATAGCGGCCCAGCGCAGACGTGGTGTCGTCGCCAGCGGTGGCGGTGAGCACGTGCACGGCGTGCCCGAGCCCGGCCTGGTGCGCGGCCAGGTCCTCGACCTGGCTCTCGATCCCGCCCACGCGCGGGGCGTAGCAGTCGGAGACATGAACGATGCGCACGTCGCTCTCCTCAGCTCGTCGGGTCGGTTACTCCCACTCGATGGTGCCCGGCGGCTTGCTGGTCACGTCCAGCACCACCCGGTTGACTTCGGCGACCTCGTTGGTGATCCGGGTGGAGATGCGGGAGAGCACGTCGAAGGGCACGCGGGTCCAGTCCGCCGTCATGGCGTCCTCGGAGGAGACCGGGCGCAGCACGATCGGGTGACCGTAGGTGCGCCCGTCCCCCTGCACGCCCACGGAGCGGACGTCGGCCAGCAGCACCACCGGGCACTGCCAGATCTCGCGATCGAGCCCGGCGGCGGTCAGTTCCGCGCGGGCGATGGCGTCGGCGGCGCGCAGGGTCTCCAGCCGCTCGGCCGTCACCTCGCCGACGATGCGGATGCCCAGGCCGGGGCCGGGGAAGGGCTGGCGCCACACGATGGCCTCGGGTACGCCGAGCTCGAGCCCGACGGCGCGGACCTCGTCCTTGAACAGGGTGCGCAGTGGCTCGATGAGGGAGAACTGCAGGTCGTCGGGCAGGCCGCCGACGTTGTGGTGGGACTTGATGTTGGCCGCGCCCTCGCCGCCACCGGATTCGACCACGTCCGGGTAGAGGGTGCCCTGAACAAGAAATTCGACGGAACGTCCGCTACCTCCGGCGTCGGCGACCACCTCGCGGGCGGCCTGCTCGAACACGCGGATGAACTCGCGGCCGATGATCTTGCGCTTGGTCTCGGGGTCGCTGACCCCGGCGAGGGCGTCCAGGAACCGGTCGGCGGCCTCGACCACCTTGAGGTTGACGCCGGTGGCGGCCACGAAGTCCTCCTCGACCTGTTCGGCCTCGCCGCTGCGCAGCAGCCCGTGGTCGACGAAGACGCAGGTGAGCTGGTCCCCGATCGCCTCCTGCACGAGGGCGGCGGCCACGGAGGAGTCCACGCCGCCGGAGAGGCCGCAGATCACCTTCGCGTTGCCCACCTGGGCGCGGATGGCGGCGACCTGGTCGGCGATGACGTTGCCGGGGGTCCAGGAGGCCTCCAGGCCGGCGGCCCGGTAGAGGAAGTTCTCCAGGGCCTGCTGGCCGCGCTCGGAGTGCTTGACCTCGGGGTGCCACTGCATCCCGTAGAGGCGGCGCTCGTGGTTCTCGAAGGCGGCCACCGGGGAGCCGGGCGAGGTGGCGAGCACGTCGAAGCCGGCCGGGGCCTCGTGCACCGCGTCGCCGTGGCTCATCCAGGTGGTCTGGGCCTGCGGGGAGCCGTGCAGCAGCGTGCCGGCCTCGTCCACCGAGACGGTGGTGCCGCCGTACTCGCGGGTGCCGGTGTGGGCCACGTGCCCGCCGAGCGCGGTGGCCATGGCCTGGAAGCCGTAGCAGATGCCGAGCACCGGCACCCCGGCCTCGAACAGGGCGGGGTCCACGGCGGGGGCGCCCTCGGCGTAGACGGAGGCGGGGCCGCCGGAGAGGATGATCGCGGCCGGGTCCTTGGCGAGCATGTCCGCCACCGGCATCGTGTGGGGCACGATCGCGGAGAAGACGTCCGCCTCGCGCACGCGGCGGGCGATCAGCTGGGCGTACTGGGCGCCGAAGTCGACGACGAGCACGGGCCTGGGCAGGGCGATGTCACTGGCGGCACTCACCCGAGAAGGATAGTCGCCCGGCCGCGGGCGATCGAACCGCGGCGTGAGTGCCTCAGGGAGTCGAGTCGGCCTGCTGACGGGACTCGAGCGTCTCGCTGACCCAGCGGGCCGCCTTCTGCTCCATCACGAACGAGAGCACGGGGATCACGCCGCCGGCGATGAGCAGGGCGATGCGCCCGAAGCTCCACCGCATCCGGCTCCACAGGTCGAAGACGGTGACGGCGTAGACCACATAGATCCAGCCGTGCACGAACGCGATCCAGGTGCCCAGCACCGGCTGGGGGCTGCCGTTCGCGTCCACGCCGTTGACCTGGACGACGTACTTGAGCAACATCTCCAGACACAGCAGCAGCAGCATCCCGCCGGTCACGAACGCCATGATCCGGTAGCGCGTGAATGCGCCGCGGTCGCGCATGTCCTGCGCGTCGGTGGTGCTGCCCTCGTCGGTGGCCTCCGGTTCGGTCATGCCCCCAGTCTCTCACTTTCGGCGGCAGGGCTGAGGAGCCGCGCGCGGCTACGGTGAGCCTGTGCCCTCCCGTCGCGTCCTGATCGTCACCGCCGCCGTGGTCGTGGTTGCCGTGGTCATCGCCGTGGCGCTGTCCCAGCGCTCCGACGGCGAACGCACCGCCGCGCTCGAGGCCTGGCACGCGGACCTGCGCGCCTGGGAGTCCGAGCAGACGACGGCGCTGGCCCCTCCCGAGGGCGTCGACCTCTCCCCCGGTCCGGCCACGTGGCTGAGCCCGGTTTGGGCGGGCGGTGCCGCTGATGCGGCGGATGCGGACGCCGTGAACGCGGCGTGCACGACGCTCACCGCCTACGGCGACCAGGTGGACTTCGCGCCCGAACCACCCGCCGCACCAGCCGAGCTGGAGCCGACGGCGCAGGAGAGCGAGCAGTTCGAGGCCGATCAGGCGGCCCTGGCCGGGCTACGCGCCGGGCTCACGGAGCCGTTATCTGAGGTGCGCCGTTATTGCGGGACGGTGCCGACGCTGCTGGCCGCCCGGGGCGAGGGCGATGCGGCTGATGCGGCTGATGCGAACCGCAGGATCGCCGAGTCGTTGCGAGTGCAGTGCCCGCTGCCCGAGCTGGAGGCGGTGTGCGCCGCGACGGTCGAGGCGGCGGAGGCGCTGGCGGGCGGGGCCGGGGAGCCGGAGGCAGTCCGTGCGAGGTGGGCGGAGGCTGTCGTGGGGTCCGACCTGCCGGGGCTCGCTGACGCCGATCCGCAGCAGCCGGAGGATGTGGAGGCGGCGCTTGCTGAGGTGGTCACCGAGCACGCCGACGGCGTAGCCGGCCAGGTGCAGGAGGTTGCCAGCGAGTTCGTGGGCACCTGGTAGGCGGACAGGCAGCGCAGTCGTTCACGTTGCGTCCGAACGGGATCTAGCCGAGGAAGCCCCGAACGGCGCCGTACCCGACGATGGCCACGACACCGAGGGCCGCGATCGCCATGAAGGTGAGCCAGCGCCGGCGACGACTGAGTTTCAGCGCGAGGACGATGCAGGCGACGTAGATAGCCGTGATAGCGATCGTCCATGGCACCCCGGTAGCAGTTCGGTCCGCGACGGTGCATCCCGGCGGCGGCGGGTAGACGGCGGGGCATGGATTTCCGAAGGGAACGGCCAGCCCCCAGATAGCGGTCATGGAAACCGCGAAGACGACCGTCGCGAGGATCACCGTGCCTCGCACCCGACGGCGTGGCGGCGCCGCAGATGGGTCGTCAGGGGCCATGCAGCGACGGTAGTGGGCCCACGCCCGACAGTGAAGGGTCGGCCCTGCGTCACTGGAAGTTCTTCGTCGGTGCCCTCACGATTGTCGCGTGACCAACGTGAGCGTTCTCGTTCGAGCCTTCGAGCGCCGGTCACCGGCAACCCCGACCGACCTTTCCGTACCGAAGGCTAATGACTGTAGCGATGACAGTCGTCCGACAGGGCTCCAGTGTTCAGGCAGACCAAGTCACCGTGCAATCCATAGGCGCGTGACGGCTTTGCGGACCTGACGACGGCTTGCGCCACGCACATCCCAAAAATGGGGAACAGGTAGTCAGTGCTCGGTCGATCCGTGCAGCTGGATGACGTTCTCGCCTGTCGGGTAGTCGAACAAGCTCTCCTCCACCTGGCACCGCCACGGGAGGTCCCTGGGCTCCTCGGCGTGGTCCAGGCGGACGACCTTCAGGCCACCAAGGCGTTCGGGAAAGTCTCGGTCGAAGGTCACCAACCAGTCACAGTCGTTCAATGCCGCCGTCGCGAGGTGAACCGCATCAGGGAGCTTCATTCGATAGTCGCGCCGGTACTCTGTCGCCTTTCGAACGATGGGCTGAGTGACATCCAGCAGGAGGACCGTGCGCGACTCCAGCAGTAGGCGGATCTGCTGCAGTTTGGTGTCATGACGATCGCGGACCGCGCTGTCCTTGTGGTCAGACGGCTTGTAGACCTCGGCCAGGGCGACCACCGACTCGACCAGCTGCACCTCGCCACGGTCGAGCATGCCCAACAGGCCCTCGACATGATCCGCGTTCGGCTCATCCTTGATGACCGCGATCAGTGCGCTGGAGTCCAGCAGCACGCGCGGTGTCTCACTCTTCGCCACGGATGTTCTCCAGATACTCAGCAGTCGACAGACTGCCAGTCAGGTCGGGCATGAAACCCCTCAGCTCGCGCCAGGAGATGGGCGGCTCCTCGACGATCCGCAGGCTGTGGGCTGCAACGTAGTAGGTCCTGGCCTCGTCGTTCTGTCGCAGCATTCCTTCGATCTCGACGAACTCGAGCAGCCCGTCACGCATCGACGAAGCAAGCGAAGTGGGGAAGCCGACATGAACCACCCGACCGCCGGTGTGGGGTCTTATCGAGGCTCTGTTTCCCCTGGTAACGTTCACGCCAGTCAGGTGGCCGCGCACCGACCCGTAGAACTCGCGCACCCATGGCGTGACGTCCTGCAAGCGGTCGCGCAACTGCTGGTCAAGCCAGACGACGTTTCCCCCTGCCTCGAGCTTCGCGTGACCACCCGAACTACGAACGAGATCCTTTGCGTGGCCGACTGCAATAGGTGTCCAGTCAGTTGGCAGAAGATCGCCAGCCCGGATTTGCCCGAGACCATGGACAGCGGATCGAGCGGCGGTGAAGCCCTCCTGACGATTCTCGCCCATTGCTGAGAGGCCCGAGATGGCAGATCCGATTCGGAGACTGCTCAGCGTCCACTCGACGCTGACCGTTTCCGCCAGATCGTCGAGAAGTTCCAGGAGGTGCGCGCCGGCAGCGAAGAAGCGCTCCGCGCCCGCCGGGCGCTCGGCGTCGATCGTGAGCACAATGTCGTCGGCCACGGCCATCTCCCCTTTCAACGCTACCCATTCTGGCACCGCACCCCAGGCCCCGCCTACTTTTGGACGGCGTCAAGGGGAGGCTACGTCGGCTACACGACATTCGACGATGAGCCGAGGTCGGTCGGTGAGGGGGACTCGACGGCCTGGTGGGGTCTGCTGCACGGATAGGTGACATCTTGACCTGACCTACGGCTTGGTTTCCAGTTGACGTCGCTAGTCGATGGTCTTCATCGAAGGCTCACCGCATGCCCCGCCCGTACCCTCCTGAGTTCCGTGCACGTGCCATTGCGCTCGTGCGAGAGGGCCGCCAGGTCAAGCAGACCGCTAAAGACCTAGGTATCCATACCGTCACCCTCCACAGCTGGCTGCGTCAGGACGAAATCGACCAGGGCCGCAGACCCGGCCTGAGCAGTGGAGAATCTGCGGAGCTGCGTGCAGCACGCGGGCGCGTTCGCCAGCTCGAGCAAGAGATCGCCATCCTCCGTCGTGCGGCGACCTGGCTCGATGAGGAGGGCGGAGCCGCCCCAAAAGGGCGCACCCGGTGATCGACCGACTCGTCGACGCCGGGGCACCCGCAAGCACCTGCTGCCGCCTACTGGGCCTCTCCCGCCAGGGCTACTACCGGTACCGAAAGCGCCCGACCAGCGCCACCGAGCTGCGCCGACGCTGGCTGACCGGCCTGATCAGGGAAATCCACGTTGCCTCCCGCGGCACCTATGGCTACCGCCGCATCCACGCCGAGCTCACCATCGGCATGAACATCCCGTGTTCCAGCCGGCTCGTTTCCGTGCTCATGACTCGCGCCGGAATCGGTGGGCTTCCAGGCCCGTCCCGAGTCGAGCGACTCAAGGGCATCGCCACAGCGGACGACCTGGTCAACCGTAAGTTCCACCGTCTCGCGCTGAACGAGCTGTGGGTCACGGACATCACCGAGCATCCCACCCGCGAGGGCAAGATCTACTGCGCCGCCGTGCTGGATGCTTGCAGCCGCAAAATCATCGGCTGGGCCATCGACTCCAAACAAGACTCCACCCTGGTCGTGAACGCTCTGGACATGGCGACCCGCGCACGTCAGCCCGGGCCCGGGCCCGGGCCCGGGCCCGGAGGGATCGTGCACGCGGACCACGGAGTCCAATTCACCTGCTGGGTCTTCACCCAGAAGATCCGTTCAGCGGGCTTGCTGCCCTCGTTCGGGACCGTGGGAGATGGTCTCGACAATGCGATGATGGAGTCGTTCTGGTCGACGATGCAGATCGAACTGCTGAACCGGACGAAATGGAAGACGCGCATTGAGCTGGCGAACGCGATCTTCGAGTACATCGAAGTGTTCTACAACCGACGTCGCCGGCACTCCTCACTCGAGTATGCGACACCGCACGACTACGACCTCGCCCGCACCCCGAGGGCACTCACCACCACCGGAAGCTAGCGACCGAGAGTGGAACCCTAACCGTAGGTCAGGTCACCCTGTCACCCATCCGTGCAGCAGACTTAGGTGCTGGTGTATCGCAGTGGGAATGAGCCTGCAATCTAGAACCGTTGATGGGGCCGTAGAGAGAGGTGGATGCTGCGCTCGTATCCCCCGCGTCGTGCCATGCGTTCCTATGTTCAGAGGTGCTCGTCGTAGATACCTTTGAACGTCGCACTGCGAACCTTCACCCAGCACTCCACTGCCTTTCTGAGGTGAGTTAGTGCCGCGTAGGGAGCAGTGGTAATGAGCTCTCCAGCGATCAACAACTTTCGATAATCATCGAGTGAACGCTGGATTGTCCCAACGTCGAGGCTATTCCGCCGGCGTCTAGTGATCTCGCGCTTGGTGCGCGCAAAACCAGCATCCATCTGGGCCAGGTCCTCCATGATTAGCCCGTAGTAAGCACGCAGGTGCACCTCGACATCATCGGGTAGAGCGAACCTGGCAGCGGAGTCTCCGACTAGCCCGGACGCTTGGCACGCCATGCTCACGGCTCGGTCGAGAACCGCGACCTCTTCTCGGCGATCGTCGATAAGGATCATCGCAGCCAATTGGTCGTGCGGTGCTGCTGTGTCGCGAAGACGTATGCGCAGATCGCTGACGATATCCGGCTGGTCGGAGCGGCGTTCGTTCAAGGCGGCGGCTACCGGGTTTGCCGGAACTGCCTGGCCGTAGATGTCGTATGCGAACAGGGCCACGACATCGGCGGCAGATTGGATGGCAGCTAGGGTATAGCCGCGCAGGGAGTAGAAGATCGGGGTCTCACTTCGGCGGGAGACCCCCAGGAGTTGTTGCACATCGGGCGAGCCGACAGGTTTGTCGTGGTGCTTGACCTGGGCGACTGCCCCCTGTGCGCGCACGTCCACGCCCCCGTCGGTGCCGGCAGGTGTGTTTAGGGCATCGGTGAACCCGAGTGAGCGCATGTGCCAGGCAGCGAACTCTTCGGCATCTTCCCACTGGGGCACGAGCACGGGCTTGGGGTGCCGGCTCGGAACGAACGGCTCTGGTTCAGACACGCCGGTAGTATCCCACCGCGCGCTGGGTAGGACACGCTGTCGTTGGGCGGGGATTGTTTCGGAGGCTGCTCGTCGCCCGTGCCGAGACTCTCCGAGTTCACGGCAGGATCTCCCGTAGTACCACGGCAGCTCTTGCGGAGTACCGAACCTGCTGCCGACACCTCGCCGTGTCTCGAGGGGATCCCCTACCGGGGCAGTTGGCAGACGACTCGTCGTGGGCTTCCACCCCGATGGAGCACCCGCGTCGATGGCGGCGGATTGACGCAGTCGCGGAATCGAGAGTTTGACGTCTGCTTGCACTGGAGGCGACGTCTGTTCGATCAGCGCCGGGGCTGCTGCGGGTGTGGTTTAGCGGCTACTTGTTGGTTCCGTCGGCGAGGGTGACTCCGAGCGTCCGGAGCGGGCCGGTAGTACCGGCGTACGGGTCGGTGACGGTGGTGCGCGGGTCGGTTCTACGGAGGACCTCGAATGCAACCTCCAGTGCGCTCGTATCGAGGTGGCCCGCCGCCTCGAGCGTGCGGGCGATGACGAAGACGCGTCTTGCCGCGTTGGCTTGTTCGATCCCTGGACTGATGGCCAGTTGCCCGAACAGTGGCGACTCGATGGCTACGTCACGTCCGTCAAGAGCTTCGGTAAGCGCATGGGCGGCAACTGGGTCGTTGGTGACGCGGTGAATCAGGGGTTCGGTGAATTTCCACAGCGGCTCGCGCGCGACCTCCAGGCGCCGCAACTCGAAGATTCGCTCGACATACGCAGGCAGGTGACCGGCTGGTGTCACATTGAACGTTAGGACGGTGGCTTCAATCCAGCTGGTCGGCGCGCCCGGGTAGCGGTCTTCCTCCGGCTGCTCGAACCAATCGGTGAGGTCCTGGAGGCGGTCCTTTGCCTTGGTGCTGTGAGGGAAGAGCAGGTCGTGGACTGCATTGACGACGTCACTTTTCGGTCGTGGGCTGCTAGGCGCGGGCGGCTTGGGATTCATCGCTTCGCGGAAGATGGTCTCGAGGTCGGCGTCGGGTATGTCCCAGGGTGCGGTGAGCTTTCTGAATGCCCAGTGTTCGTAGATACCTTGGGGGTCACCGCTGGTGGAGGACGCGACTGACGCCGCGATGACTCGGTGGAGGTTCTCAGTGGTCGCGCCGCCGGACTCGATGAGGTGGTCGATGCCCGCAGGGGTCGACTCGATGAGCTGCAGGGTTGCGCTCTCGCCAGCCTCGGCCTCCTCGGTCGCGATGCGCTCGCTGAGGAGGCTGGCAATTCCAGGACTGGTCAGGGATACCAGGAGCGCACCCAGCGCTGCACCCTTCTCCTCGACGCCGTCCTTGGGACGGGCCCCGGACAGCTGGGCCATGGGGTTATCGCCCAGGTGCGGTAGGAGCTTGTTCCAGTTCTCTGCAATAAGAGTCGCGAGAAGAGCGTCGGGGCTGCCGTAGATGTCGGTCAGGCGCACTCCGGGGCGTTTAGGTTCGTTGATGGTCTCGAGTACGCCGTCGAGTAGCTCCGGTGCGTCGAGCAGCAGCATGCAGGTCCATGCGACTTGCCGGTCCTCGTCGAGGTGTGGTCCGTACGCTCGCAGACCTTCGCGCACCACCTCGCGCCAGTGGGTCAATTCCGGCGACGGTGCATGGTCTGGCCGCTGGTGCCGTTGGATGGCCTCGGTGATGCCTACGGCGGTGACTCGCCGGACGCCGTCGTCGGGGTCGTTCTTCCAGGCTGTGGTGACGTCGATGAGCTGGGCGGGGGTGACGGGTACTTTGGCAAGTTCGAAGGCGAGGACCTCGCGTAGTGACGCGGGGAGTGGAGTGAGGAGGTCCAGGGCGAGGTCGAGTACTTCGTCTGACCGCGGGCTCGGTTTGGTGCCGTGGGCTCTGATGGCGACTGAGTGGATTGGGTCGTTAAGTCCGTGGGTGACGTGATGGTCGCTCTTGAGTTCGTCGATGGTGTAGTCGATGGTCTGGGCTGGCCAGGTGTTGATGATGTCGGCGATGTGCCATCCGAGGCCACGGCGGGTGGGTACGGCCATGCAGGTCGCGGCCACTGTGTCGTCGTCGTATGCGTCGAGCACAGCCTGGGCGGCGGCGGAGTCGAAGGGTGATTCTTCGCCGGCGACGGCTTGTTTGAGTTGGTACCAGTTGTGGGCGACGGCGAGCGCAAGAACGACGTGCGATTCGCTGGCGCTAGTTGGTTCCTTGGCGTTCTCCGCCTTGAGAAGTTCGTAGTTTCGGGCAAAGCCCGTTGCCGGCCCCAGGTGCTGCATGGCTATGCCTGCGAGCTTGGCTGCCGCCTTGTCGTCGGCGAACCGATTGTCGAGCGCAGCAACGACGACGGGGGCGGTACCGAATCGGTTGACGAGTTCGTGTGCGGCTGCTGCGGGTCGGGATTGGTCGATGGTACCAAGAAGGGCAGTGCGTGCCCGTTCGTCATCAAGGAAGCGGGTCAAGCTGAGGTCGCCATTCCATGACATCTCGGCAAGTTCGCCGATGCGGTTGCCTACGGCGTCGCGGAGCGGCCGGAGGTCAGTCCATTCGGGCGGCATCTTCGACAGGTCGTAGAGGATGAGTGGAAAGCGCTCCGAGGTGTTGGACATCTCTTCGATGACCCAGTCTTGGAGAACTTTTTGGTCGGCGAGGGGACCGCAAGCGAGCTGCCAGCACATTGAACGGTTACCGTCGCGCATCGGGTTCTGGCGCAGGGTGGTAGCGGCGAATTGTGCGAGATTGTCTTTGTACTGCTGGGACGACTCGGCTACTGCGCGCATCACGAGCAGCGAACTCAGTCCGGTCCAGTCGTGGTCGTCGATGTACCGCTCTTGGTGTAGGTGTTCGAGAACGAAGGCGAGTTCCTCAGGCGTGAAGAGCTTGCTGAGTGGGGTTTTCGGGTCGGCCTGGGCGACTGCATACAGCGCGGCGGTTCGGAGGTTGGTCTTCGGGCTTTGGCGTGCCCAAGCGATGTTGTCCAGCGTCGCTGGGTCCTTCGGCCATCCTTCGAGCAGAGTCACGAGCGCGGCGCACTGGGTCGCGGTGTCAGGCCCGTCGTTAATGACCTGAAGCAGTGCTGGATCAGCTGGTGCTGGGGCCGCCGGGCCTGGCTCTCTTGAGTTCCCAAACCTGGCCGCGATGATGCCGACGGCATTAGACCGTACCCCTCCGTCGTCGTGGCGGAGAGTGCGGAAGGCTATGCGTCGAATTTGCGCGTCGTAGCTGCTGGGTAGCTCCCGGAGCGCGTAGATGGCGGTGCCCGGGTAAGGCCGGGTGGCATCGAGCCAGCGCGTGAATGTCGGTTTCAAGTGGCGCCAGTACCTTGGTGTTGGGGAGGCTTGGACCAAGGACGTGACCAGGTCAGCACGGTAGGTCAGCGACGGAGAGCTTTCGACCTCTGCCACGACGGCGTTGACGAACTCGTGGACCTTGCTTGGCGCTAGGCTTACGTCGGCTGCAAGCGCCGCTGCTAGGAATCTCCACGTGGCCTGGTGGTTGAGCACGTCGTGCGGCCACGGAGCGGGCGACTTGCCGTCGAGGTCGGAAATGAGGTCGTCGAGCGCTTTCGCGACTGTCTGCCTGTTCGGTTGGGCGTTTAGCGCGGCAAGAAGGACATCGGTCCAGGATGCATCTCGGTGATGGTCAGCGAATGCAGTGCTCTGCGTTTCCTGGCTCAACTCGGCAAGATGCCGGCCGGCGAGGTGGTCGCCAATGACGCGGTGGACGAATCCGATCTGCTTGGCGCCTTGCGGGACGAGAATGCCGAACTCATCTTCTGCCATCTTCAAAGCCTCGGCCGCTACGGACCGTGCCTCGGCGGGGCTGTGGCCGAGAACCTCTGGGTCGCTGAGGACGACCTCGAAAGCCTTCTGCATCGCCTTGTAGTGCGTTGGCTGGGGAGTGTTGTCGGCCTTGAGGCGAAACGCGACACCTTGGACGAGGGTCTGGAAGTCGTCCACCGTGAGTGCCTGGGAAGTGACCTTTGACGCTCGTGCCCGCATCTTGGGATGTGTATCGATGAGCATCTTGACGACGAGGTCGTAAAGGTCGAATCGTCTCGGGGGCAGTGGCTCGCCTCGCCACGTTCGCGCGAGCAGCGCGAGGAGCAGCGGCGTGCGGCTGAACGCTTTGAGCTCCGAAACGGCATCGATCTGGGCCAGGAACGGTTCAACCGCGGCGGCGGACCAAGTGGCTTTGTGAGACCCGCTCTGACCCGGACCGCCGGGCTCGGTCGCGACAGGTTCGGAATTGGCCGGGACGAGATACAGGGCTGCTACTGCGCGCCGCTGGGCCGGGTCTAGGGGCGCTAGGTCCGCTCGACACCAGCTCAGATTGAGGGGGAGTCGGGACAATGCGTACGGGCGAGAGGTCATGATGACCGCCGCCTTCGTCCCACCCAGGAACGTCTCGACCTTTCCCAGCGCGTCATTCGCTGTCGCCTCAGTCGTCCACTCGTCGATCCCGTCAATAAGCAACAGCAACCGGTCATCCTCGAGTGCTTGGTCAACCAAACAGGACAAGTCTGGGCGGCCCTGGTTGGCGAGCCACGCGTGGACCGCCGAGGTCAGCGAGTTCGAGCTGTTCTCATCGAGATGACGGCACAGGAACCCGAACGGTAGCCAGAGGGGTAGGCGGTCACCGTGGGCTCGTTGCAGAGCAATCGAAACAGGGTCGGGGGCGAGGAGGTCTGTGGCGACGAACCGCAGAAGGCTCGATTTGCCTGCGCCCGGTACGCCGATGAGAACGTTTCGTTCGCCGTCTGCAAGCCAGATGTCCACGGGTGTGATGTCGGCCAGCGCGCGGACGTCGCGTCTGTCGTCGAGGAGGCCGCTAACTGCGCGCAGTGACGGACGGGCCCGGGTCAGCCTGGAGGACGTGGTGAGTGACTCTGACCGGGGTTCACTATCGTCGCCCGTTGAAGAACCATGCGGGTCAACCGGGGTGCCTTCGGTTGGCGAGCCTCGCGCCTCCTCCAATCGGTCGTTCGGACTGTCGGAACGCGGCCGCACGTCGAGAATGACGAACGATTCCTCCGGTTCGGACGGTCGAAGCGATGCGAAAGCGTTGAACGCGGCGCGGTATAAGGCTCGAAGTTCGCCCTTAAGTTGCCTCGTTTCTATCGGGTCGAGTCTGGTGCGCGGCAGGTTTGACGCAGCATCGGTGCCGCAGAACGGTTTCACCCAGTGTGGGCCGAAGAACCTTTCGACGAGGCGGGGTCGCGACCGCAGGAGTTCGTTGATTCGTTCACCATCCCACGGGACGAACTCCACGCCTTCGTCCTGGAGGCGCTCTGTTGCGTCGCGCACTGCCTCGTCGAGGTCTCGTTCGCGGAAGTCGAACGTCGTCGCGTAGAAGAACTGCTTGCTCCGCGCGGGCCACTGGCCGTCGAGGAACTTAGTAACGGCGTTCTTGATATCGGCGGGCGCGACCGTCTTCACGCGTTTTGACTGCAGTGCGACGGAGGAACGCCTACTTCCAGACGCCTGTGCTCCGACAGCCGGGTCGGGCGTCCGTAGCCGGCCATAGACGTCGATGCCTTCTTGCTCCTGACCGACAACGCCGTACGACTTTGCGTAGGTGACTTCGACTTCGGATTCAAGTAGGCAGAGGAACAGGCGCTCGGCGTCTCGGAAAGACAAGTCGCCCAGCGGCAGCGTTTCAATTTCGGTGACCGTTGGGAGTGCCTTCACACCGTGCTCCGGCTCGGTCCACAGCCAAGACTCGACCGTGCCCGTAGGCACGTCCGAGCTCGGCTCTCCTTCGCTCACCGTGGTCCTCACCTCCAAGACCAAGGTTAGAGGCTCAACTCTAAACAACGTTCGCGAGACCGTAGGGCTCCTGCCGCACTGAGTAGGCGGTCTGGGGTCTCGCTTGAGTAGTCCGCCCTTCTGTCGCGAGATCGACCTCGGCGTCTGGGTTGCGTCATTCTGGGCGGAATGCAGCGGACCGCAACCCACGCCTGCCGACCCGTCCCGTAGGCCGAACCCTCACTGAGACTGGCGCACCAGACCAGTAGCTGGCCCCGCGCACAGGACGCCATCGTCCCACAAGCCCCGTCCGCAACACTCACCGGTGAGGGGGCGTTCAGCGGCGTTGGTTGAGCAACCCTCACCCCACCCGCTCCTGCCGCAGGTGACGCACCTCGTCCCGCACCATCCGCCACCACAGCACCAGCGCGAACCCCCCGAAGATCCACCACTCGGCTGCGTACGCCAGATTGCGCACGTTGAGGCCGCCGTCGGGGATCTCGGGCGGGCCGATCGGGATCGGCACGGTTGCGGCCGCAGGCCCACCCGGCTGCATCTCCGCGAGCCGCACCGGCACCGCGTAGGTCGGCTCGTCCCAGAAGTTCACCAGCTGCGCGGGGCTGACCGACTCCACCAGCGCCCCCGTGCTCTCCCCCGGGTCGATCCCCTGCTCGGCGTGCTCCGGCGACCCCAGGAAACCGGCCAGCTCCACCGGCCCGTCTGGGACCGCGAGCGCCGCCTCGTCCGTGCTCGGCACCCAGCCGCGCACCACCGGCAGCAGCGCGTCCTCGCCCGAGACCCGCAGCGCGGAGAGAACGTAATACCCGAGCTCACCCTCGTAGCCGCGGCCCTCCACGAACACCTGCAGGTCGGGCTCCCACTCGCCCTGGACCTCCACGCGCTGCCCGAGCTCCTCCTGCACGAGCCCCTCCCCCGGCCCGACCACCTCGGCCAGCGGGATCGCCGGGCCCTCCTCGCGTGCCGCGGCCGCCACCTGCTCCTCCTGGTTCCCGCGGATCTGCGCGCGGTCCAGCTGCCAGGCTCCGAGCCAGATGCACAGCGCGGCGCCGGCGAGCAGGATCACCAGGATTCCCAGCAACCGCGGCTGGGTGGCCGCCCGGACCCAGTCCGTGCGCCCGCCGACTCGCCCGCTCGTGCTCACCGGTCCAGAATACGTCTCGGGCAGCCCAGGTCCCCGACCGCTCAGGTCACCCGAGCCGGCCCACCGGTCCGCCCTGGGACCAAGGGCCCGGACCACGCCGGCACCGGCCCGGGTAGCGTGGGCGGCGACCTGCCGAGAGGCTGAGCATGGGAGGACCTGATGGTGACCAGCGTCTACGTGACCTCGCCTGAGGGGCACACCGGAAAGTCCTCGGTGGCGCTCGGGCTGCTGGAGTCCTTCGTCCGTCGGGTCCGCCGGGTCGGGGTCTTCCGCCCGATCACCCGCGGCGATGCCGACACCGACTCCGTGGTCGAGCTCCTCCTCGCCCACGACGGCGTTGACCTGACGTACGAGGACTGCATCGGCGTCTCCTACGAGGACGTGCACGCCGACCCCGACGCCGCCCTGGCCACCATCGTGGCCCGCTACCACCGGGTGGCCGACCGGTGCGACGCCGTCGTGATCGTGGGCTCGGACTACACCGACGTGGCCGGACCCACCGAGCTCGCCTTCAACGCTCGGGTGGCGGCGAACCTCGGCTCGGCGGTGGTGCTGGTGGTCTCCGCCGTCGACCGCGACCCCAGCGACGTGCGCCAGATGGTCGACGTCTCCGCCGCCGAGCTCGCCGGCGCGCACGCCTCCCTGGTGGCCGTGGTGGCCAACCGCGCCGACCCGGACGCCATCGACGCCATCACCCAGACCCTGGCGGACCTGCCTGTGCCCGCCTGGGTGATGCCCGACGTCCCCCTCCTGGCCGCCCCCAGCGTGCGCGACCTGATGCGCGCCACCGATGGCACCCTGACCACCGGCGACGACGAGCTGCTCGACCGCGAAGCCGAGGAGCTCATCGTCGGCGGGATGACGATGGAGCACATCCTCGAACGTCTCTCCGACGGCGCCGTGGTGATCGTGCCCGGCGACCGCTCCGAGGTCATCCTCGCCCTCGTGGCCGCGCACGCGGCAGAGAACTTCCCCTCCCTCGCCGGCCTCATCCTCAACGGCGGCTTCGCCCCCTCCGAGCAGACCACCCGGCTGCTCGACGGCCTGCGCCAGCGCCTGCCAATCATCACTACCGAGCTCGGCACCTTCGAGGCGGCCAGCCGCGCCTCGCGCACCCCCGGGCTGCTTTCCACCGGCTCCCAGCGCAAGCTCGATCTCGCCCGCTCCACCTTCGAGCAGGCGATCGACTCCGAACGCCTGATGGACGCCGTCGACATCCCCCGCAGCACCGTGGTGACGCCGCTGATGTTCGAGCACGAGCTCCTCGAACGCGCCCGCGCCGGCCGCAAGCACGTCGTGCTGCCCGAGGGCGAGGACGACCGGATCCTCCGCGCGGCGAGCACCCTGCTGGCCCGGGAGGTCGCCGAGCTGACCCTGCTCGGGGACGAGGCCACCATCCGCGCCCGCGCCAGCGAGCTCGGCCTGGACCTGACGGCGGCCCGCGTCCTCTCCCCCCGCGATCCCGAGCTGCGCGAACGCTTCGCCACCACCTACGCCGGCCTGCGCGAGCACAAGGGCATGACCGTCGAGCGGGCCCGCGAGATCGTCACCGACGTCTCCTACTTCGGCACGATGATGATCTACGAGGGCCTCGCGGACGGCATGGTCTCCGGCGCCCGGCACACCACCGCCCACACCATCAAGCCCTCCTTCGAGACGATCCGCACCGCCGAGGGAGTCTCGATCGTCAGCTCGGTGTTCTTCATGTGCCTGACCGACCGGGTGCTCGTCTACGGCGACTGCGCCGTCAACCCCGACCCCGACGCCGGGCAGCTGGCCGACATCGCCATCTCCTCCGCCGCCACCGCCGCCCAGTTCGGCGTCGAGCCGCGGATCGCGATGCTCTCCTACTCCACCGGTGAGTCCGGCAGCGGCGCCGATGTGGACAAGGTCCGCGAGGCCACCGCCGAGGTCCGCCGGCGCCGCCCCGACCTCGTGGTCGAGGGCCCCATCCAGTACGACGCGGCCGTCGACCCCACCACGGCCAGCACCAAGATGCCCGGCTCCGACGTGGCCGGGCGCGCCACGGTGCTGATCTTCCCGGACCTGAACACCGGCAACAACACCTACAAGGCGGTCCAGCGCAGTGCCGGGGCGGTCGCCGTCGGGCCGGTCCTGCAGGGCCTGCGCAAACCGGTCAACGACCTCTCGCGGGGGGCACTCGTGCAGGACATCGTGAACACCGTGGCGATCACGGCCGTGCAGGCCCAGGGAGAGAGCTGATGAGCAGCGCAGACACCACGACGGCGCAGCACGTCCTGGTCGTCAACGCCGGGTCATCCTCGCTGAAGTACCAGGTCCTCGACCCCGCCACCGGCACCGCGATCGCCACCGGGCTGATCGAGCGGGTGGGCGCCGAGGGCGGCCGCCTCACCCACACCACCGTCGGGACCGACCACGAGCGTGACCTGGACGTGCCCGATCACGGCGCCGCCATGGCCGCGATGACCGACGCCTTCGCCGAGCACGGACCCGACCTGGCCGAGGCGAACCTGGTGGCCGTGGGCCACCGGGTGGTCCAGGGCGGCGCCCGGTTCGGCGGCTCGGTGGTGATCGATGACGAGGTGGAGTCGATCATCGAGGACCTCGCCACGCTGGCGCCGCTGCATAACCCGCCCAACCTGGAGGGCATCCGCGCTGCCCGCGCCACCTTCACTGAGATCCCGCACGTGGCCGTCTTCGACACCGCCTTCCACCTGACGATGCCCGAGCAGGCCGCCACCTACGCCCTGGACCGGGAGGTGGCTGAGCGCCACCGCATCCGTCGCTATGGCGCGCACGGCACCTCCCACCAGTACGTCTCCCGGGTGGCCGCCCAGCACCTGGGCATCCCGGCTGAGCAGGCCAACCTCATCGTGCTGCACCTGGGCAACGGCGCCTCCGCCACCGCCGTCCAGAACGGCCGCTCGGTGGACACCTCGATGGGCCTGACCCCGCTGGAGGGCCTGGTGATGGGCACCCGCACCGGCGACATCGACCCCGCGGTGGTCTTCCACCTGGCCCGCACCGCCGGGATGAGCATCGACGAGATCGACACCCTCATGAACCGCCGCTCGGGCATGCTCGGCCTCACCGGGCACTCGGACATGCGCGACGTGGCCGAGGCGATGGACGCCGGCGACGAGCACGCCCGGCTGGGCATGGAGGTCTACACCTACCGCCTGCGCAAGTACATCGGCGCCTACACCGCCGTGCTCGGCCGGGTGGACGCCGTCGTGTTCACCGCGGGCATCGGGGAGAACTCGGCGCCGGTGCGCGCCGGCGCACTCACGGGCCTGGAGCACCTGGGCATCGAGCTCGATCCCGGCGCCAATGAGCGCCGCCGCAGCGGACCCGATCCAGTGCGCATCTCCACCGACTCCTCCCCCGTGGCGGTGCTGGTGGTGCCCACGAACGAGGAGGCCGAGATCGCCCGCGAGGCGGTCGCCGTCACCGGTGCGAAAGCAGGCCCGCAGCCGGGGTAGCATTCCTCCCGGTCGATGCTCAGACGTAGGTCCGCACCCCGATCACCTCCCTGTATCCCTTCGCTGCCAACGGTGGCGTGGTGACCCACGTGCGTGCACGTTGCTGAGCCCCCCATCGCGCAGTCTCGACGCCTCGAAAGCGCAGACGCCTCATGTCCTTCTTCGGTTCCTTCCCCCCGGCCCCCCAGCTCTCCTCGACCGGCTGCCCGCACTGCGGCACCGTGGTCGACCTGACCCGCTACGGCACCCTGGCCGCCCACCGTTCGCGCCGCGGCGGCGCCTCCTGCTCCGGTACCGGCCTGCCCGCGACGGCGACCCCGCCCTGGCCTGGCACCGCGCCGCGCGTGGCCTCGGCCGGGCGTTCCGGCTCGCCCCGCCGCCGGCGGCGTGAGCGTGCGCAGGAGGCCACGCCGACGGCGGTCTGAGGCTCCGGGGTCGGGGCAGGCTCGCGATGCTGCCCCGTCCCGTGCGTGGCACCCTGGGTGTGCACACCGCCCGACGACGAGAGGTGCCTGCCGTGATCGACGTCCTCTGGGGGCTGGGCGGGATGATTCTCCTGCTCGGCGTCGCCCTGCTGTTCTCCGCCGACCGGCGCAAGATCCGGGTGCGCACCGTCGGGCTGGCGCTGGCCACCCAGCTGGTCATCGCGGTGCTCGTGCTCTACGTGCCGTGGGGCGAGAGCGCGCTGGAGACCATCTCCTCAGGGGTGCAGGCGGTTATCGGCACCTCCACCAGCGGGATCGAGTTCCTGTTCGGGCCGGTGCTGCCCGAGGAGGGCTCGATCTTCGCCTTCCAGGTGTTGCCGGTGATCGTCTTCTTCGCCTCCCTCACGGCGGTGCTCTACCACCTGGGCGCGCTGCAGTGGGTGGTGCGCATCATCGGCGGTGGGCTGGCGAAGGTGCTGGGCACCACCCGGCCGGAGTCGATGAACGCGGCCGCGAACATCTTCGTCGGCCAGACCGAGGCTCCGCTGGTGATTCGCCCGTACGTGAAGCGGCTGAGCCAGTCCGAGCTGTTCGCGGTGATGACCGGCGGGCTGACCACCGTGGCCGGCTCGGTGCTGGTGGGGTACGCGCTGCTCGGCGCCCGGCTGGACTACCTCATCGCCGCCAGCTTCATGGCCGCGCCCGGCGCCCTGGCGATGGCCAAGCTACTCGTGCCCAGCGGCTCGCTCGAGCGCACCCGCGAGCGCGAGCCCGTACCGGCCACGGCGGGTGGGGGCTCGGCCACGGCCGGTGGGGGCTCGGCCGACGCCGAGGACACCGGCGACTCGGGCGACTCCGAGCTCGGCGGCCACCGCTACCGCCGCTCAGCACCCGTGGGCGCCGGCGCGGGGACCGAGACGACCACCACCACGGGCACGGTCAGCGGCAGCGACGACTCCCGTCCCACGACCGAGCCCGAGCCCGACGAGCCCGATGACGACGACGAGGACGAGCCCGAGAAGGCACGCAACGTCATCGACGCCGCCGCCCGCGGCGCCGGGGACGGGCTGCGGCTGGCGCTCAACGTCGGCGCGATGCTGCTGGCCTTCATCTCCCTGATCGCTCTCGGCAACCTGCTCGTCGGCTGGATCGCCGGCTGGTTCGGGGCCGAGCTGACCATCGAGTCCATCCTCGGGTACGTCTTCGCCCCGGTGATGTTCGCCGTCGGGG
This sequence comes from Ruania suaedae, assembly GCF_021049265.1. Lineage (NCBI taxonomy): Bacteria > Bacillati > Actinomycetota > Actinomycetes > Micrococcales > Ruaniaceae > Ruania > Ruania suaedae. The sequence goes on along the minus strand of NZ_CP088018.1, from coordinate 953,682 downwards.
TCCCCTGGGGTGAGGCCCTGCAGGCGGGCAGCTTCCTCGGCCAGAAGGTGATCCTGAACGAGTTCGTCGCCTTCAGCGACTTCGCCCCCCAGGCGGAGAACTTCTCCGCCAAGACGCAGGCGGTGGTCACCTTCGCCCTCACCGGCTTCGCCAACCTGGGCTCGATCGGCATCCTGCTCGGCGGTCTGGGCGGCATCGCCCCGAAGCGCCGCGGTGACATCGCCCAGCTCGGTCTGCGTGCGGTGCTCGCGGCCACGCTGGCGAACCTGATGAGCGCCACCTTCGTCGGCATGCTGATCGGGTGAATGCGCTCTACGATGGCGACACCCGCGGGAGGTGCGCTGATGTCCCAGCAGAACGTCACGTTGCGTCCGGTTCAGGATGGCGATCTGGACGCCTTCTTCGCCCAGCTGCGCGATCCGCAGGCGGCCTCCCTGGCCGGTGAGGTCTTCGAGGACCCGAACGACCGGCAGGGGTTCGACGCCCACTGGCGCCACCTGCGCGCCGACGAGTCCGTGCACGTGCGCACCATCGAGATCGCCGAGCAGGGCGGCGCCCGCGTGGTGGGCCACATCCGCGAGCGCACCGTGTCCGACGAGCACCGGGTCTCCTTCTGGATCGAGCGGGCCTGCTGGGGCCGCGGCATCACCACCCAGGCGCTCGGGCAGTTCCTCCACGAGATCACCGTGCGCCCGATGATCGCCCGGGTGCCGCGCCACAACAAGCCCGCCGTGGTGGTCCTGCGCCGCAACGGTTTCCACCATGTGGGTGAGGAATCGGGCTACGACGCGGCACGTGGGCGGGTGGTGGACGAACTGGTGCTGCGTCACGCCTGAGCCTGGAGGTGCACGACTCGCCCCGCAGTCGTGCACTGACCGGCGCGCGGCGGCCCGAGTCATGGAAAGATCGGCTCATGCCTGGAACCAATCTGACCCGGGACGAGGCCGCTACCCGCGCCGCCCTCCTCTCCGTCGACTCCTACGCCATCGATCTGGACCTGACCGGTTCGGAGACCCACTTCGCCAGCACCACCGTGATCCGGTTCTCCTGCTCGCAGCCAGGAGGGTCCACCTTCGCCGACCTGGTGGGCGCCGAGATCCACCGGATCACGCTCAACGGGACCGAGTTGGCGGCCGCGGATGTCTACGCCGACTCCCGGATCCGGCTCGAGAACCTGGCCGCGCAGAACGAGCTGCGGGTGGAGGCCACGCTCCCCTACTCCCGCACCGGGGAGGGCCTGCACCGGTTCGTGGACCCGGCCGATCAGCGCGTCTACACCTACACCCAGTTCGAGGTGCCGGACGCCCGCCGCGTCTACACCACCTTCGAGCAGCCCGACCTGAAGTCGGTGTTCACCTTCACCGTCACCGCACCGCAGCAGTGGCGGGTCATCTCCAACGCCGCGACCCCGCAGCCCACCCCGGCCGGCGAAGGCACCGCCACCTGGGCCTTCCCGACCACGGAGCGGATGTCGACCTACATCACCGCGCTGATCGCCGGTGAGTACCACGAGGTGCTCGACTCCTACCAGGGCGCGCACGGGACCATCCCGCTGGGCCACTACTGCCGCCAGTCGCAGACCGAGCACCTGGACGTGGAGACCCTGCTGCACATCACCAAGCAGGGCTTCGCCTTCTTCGAGGAGACCTTCGGCGTCCCCTACGCCTTCGGCAAGTACGACCAGCTGTACGTGCCGGAGTACAACATGGGCGCGATGGAGAACGCCGGCGCCGTCACCTTCCGGGACGAGTACCTGCCCCGGTCGCGGCAGACGCACTCCTTCTACCAGAACCGCGCCAACACGATCCTGCACGAGATGGCGCACATGTGGTTCGGCGACCTCGTCACGATGATGTGGTGGGACGACCTGTGGCTGAACGAGTCCTTCGCCGAGTGGGCCTCCCACCACGCGATGGCCAGTGCCACCGAGTACACCGAGGTCTGGACCGCCTTCACCAACGCCCGCAAGAACTGGGCCTACCGGCAGGACCAGTTGCCCTCCACCCACCCCATCGCGGCGGACAACCACGACCTGGAGGCCGTGGAGGTCAACTTCGACGGGATCACCTACGCCAAGGGCGCCTCCACCCTCAAGCAGCTCGTGGCCTGGGTGGGCCTGGAGGAGTTCCTGGCCGGGCTGCGCGCCTACTTCACCGAGCACGCCTTCTCCAACACCGAGTTCGCCGACCTGCTCCGGGCCCTGGAGGCCTCCTCCGGCCGGGAGCTGGGCCCCTGGGCGGATGAGTGGCTGAAGACCTCCGGGGTGAACACCCTCTCCCCGGAGTTCACGCTCTCCGACGGCGGAGCCTACGAGACCTTCACCGTGCGCCAGGGCGCCGCGGCGGAATTTCCCACGCTGCGCCGTCACCGGATCGGCATCGGCCTGTACGACCTGCGCGAGGGTGCCCTCACGCTGCGCGAGCGGGTGGAGGTCGACGTGCGCGGCGCCTCGACCGTGATCGAGGAGCTCGCCGGCAAGGCCCAGCCCGATCTGCTGCTGCTCAACGACGGTGACCTCACCTACGCCAAGATCCGCCTCGACGAGCGCTCGCTGGCCACCGCGGTCGCCCACATCCAGGACGCGCCGGACTCGCTCACCCGCGCCTTGCTGTGGGGGGCAGCCTGGGACATGACCCGCGACGCTCAGCTCCCGGTCTCGGCCTTCGTGGACCTCGTGCTGGCCGGTGTGGGCAGCGAGACCGACCTGACGGCGGTCGCCCGGCTCACCGGGTCGGTGCGCACCGCGATCGAGCTGTACGCCCACCCGAGCCTGCGCGACGGTCTGCGCGAGGTCTGGGAGGCGGGCCTGCGCGAACTGCTCCAGCAGGCGGCGCCGGGCAGCGACCACCAGCTCAGCTTCGCGCGTGCGCTGGCCGGTGGGGCCGAGACGCCGGAGAGCCTGGACCTGATCGAGGCCCTGCTCGAGGGGTCCAGCCCGCTCGAGGGGCTGACCGTGGACACCGACCTGCGCTGGTCGCTGCTCACCGGGCTGGTCCGCACCGGGCGCGCCGGTGAGGACCGGATCGCCGCCGAGCTGGAGGCCGACGCCACCATCTCCGGTCAGGAGCGGGCAGCCCTGGCGCGGGCGGTCCGCCCCGACGCCGAGGCCAAGGCCACCGCCTGGCGGGATGCGATCGAGCGTGACGACGTCCCGAACGAGACCCAGCGTCAGATCGCCGTCGGGTTCGCCACGCTCGGCCAGGCCGAGCTGCTCGAGCCCTACCTCGAGCGTTACCTCACCGCCGCGGAGACGATGTGGGAGGAGAAGGGCGTGCAGCGCACGTCCACGGCGCTGACGTACATGTTCCCGCTGGTACTGGCCTCCGAGGCCGCGGTGGCGCGGGTGTCACAGTGGCTGGAGACCTCCTCGGCGAACCCGTCCGCGAAGCGGTTCGTGCGCGAGGGTCTGGATGACATGCAGCGGGCGCTGACGGCGCAGCAGGCCGTCCACCGCTGATACGCAGACGCCGGGTGACACCGAACGGTGCCACCCGGCGTCGTGCGTTGCTGCTCAGGGGTGGGTCATCGTGGAGACGTCGAGGGCCTGGTCGAGGATCTCCGGGGTGATCTCGCCGCGCTCGACGTAGCCGAGGTCTTCGACCGCCTCACGGATGGTCATGCCCTCGACCACCGAGTGCTTGGCGATCTTCGCCGCGGCCTCGTAGCCGATGTGCCGGTTCAGCGGGGTCACGATCGAGGGTGAGGACTCGGCCAGCTGCAGCGCCCGTTCTTCGTTGGCGGCGATACCGTCCACACACTTGGTGGCCAAGTGGGTGGAGGCGTTCGCGAGCAGGGTGATCGACTCGAGGATGTTGCGGGCCAGCACCGGCAGCATCACGTTCAGCTCGAACGAGCCCGTGGTGCCGGCGAACGCGATGGTCGCGTCGTTGCCGATCACCTGCGCCGAGACCATCAGCGTGGCCTCGGGGATCACGGGGTTGACCTTGCCGGGCATGATCGAGGAGCCGGGCTGCAGGTCCGGCAGTGCGATCTCCCCGAGGCCGGCGCGCGGGCCGGAGCCCATCCAGCGGATGTCGTTGCAGATCTTGACCAGTGAGACCGCGATGGTGCGCAGCTGGCCGGAGGTCTCCACCAGCGAGTCCTGCGCACCCTGAGCCTCGAAGTGGTTCGGGGCCTCGGTCAGCGGCAGCCCGGTGCGCTCGGCGATCAGCTCGATCACCCGCGGGGCGAACCCGGGCGGGGTGTTGATGCCGGTGCCCACGGCCGTGCCACCGAGCGGCAGCTCGGCCAGCCGCGGGAGCGCGGCCTTGACCCGCTCGATGCCGTTGCGGATCTGCTGGGCGTAGCCGCCGAACTCCTGGCCGAGGGTGACCGGGGTGGCGTCCATGAGGTGCGTGCGCCCGGCCTTGACCACGCCGGAGAACTCCTGGGCCTTGGCCTCGAGGGAGGTGGCGAGGGTCTCCAGCCCAGGGAGCAGCTCCTCGATCACGGCCTGGGTGGCGGCGATGTGGATCGAGGCCGGGAAGGTGTCGTTGGAGGACTGCGAGGCGTTGACGTGGTCGTTGGGGTGCACGTCGAGAGCATCGGTGGAGGCGAGGGTGGCGATGACCTCGTTGGTGTTCATGTTCGAGGACGTGCCGGACCCGGTCTGGAAGACGTCGATCGGGAAGTCATGGTCGAACTCGCCGGCGATCACCCGGTCGGCGGCCGCGCCGATCGCGTCCGCGCGCGCCTGGTCCAGCACCCCGAGCTCGGCGTTGGCCTGCGCGGCCGCGCGCTTGATGTGGGCGAGCGCGGCGATGTGGTGCCGGGAGATCCCGCTGCCGGAGATCTGGAAGTTCTCGACGGCTCGCTGGGTCTGGGCCCGGTAGGTCGCGTTCTTCGGGACCTTCACCTCCCCCATCGTGTCGTGCTCGATGCGGTACTCGATCTCCTGCGTCATCAGTGCTCCGTGGTCGGGCCGGTCGCTGCCAGGCGTCAGTATTCCACCTGGGGCCCATGGCGCCCGTCCTCCCGGTCCGCATGTGCTCGCCTCGAGTCGGTGCTTCCGCTGACGGCTTTTTCGTCATACGATTTTGGTCATGGTGAGCGAAGAGCAGATCCGGCAGTGGGCTCACGAGGCCGAGGCCGGGTACGACGTCGAGGCGATGAAGCGCCGCGGCCGCGGTCGTCCAGGGCGTGGCGCCGAGCCGATGCAGGTTGTCGCGGTACGCCTCACTGCCGAGGAGGTCGCTGCGGTCGATGCCATTGCCGAGCGCGAGCACATCTCACGATCGGAAGCTATCCGCAGGGCGTTGGCCGGCTTCGCAGCGTGAATGTCCATGGCAGCGCCCTGAAGCACGGAGTGCTCGCAGACGACGCTGTTCAGGAAGCCGACTGGCCGCTCTGTTCCTGCTCTTCGAGAGCGGCGACGAAGGGCGCGCGCGGCAATCACCCGTCGTGACGGCCGTCGGCGGGAGGCGGTGGTTCGGCACCCTCGCGGTGCGGCGAAGGCTCGCTCGCCCGCGCGTCGCGGCTGCCCCTGCGGCGGAAGTCGGTCGTCCTGGACCAGTAGTGCAGCCCGACCAGCACAGCCAGGAAGAGCACCGTCAGCATCGCCGATTCTTCTGAGGACATCTTTCGACGGTAGCCCGCCATGCAAGCCTCACCCGGGCCTAGGGTGTGCTCATGCTTGCGATCGCGATGGTGCTGGCCGCCCTGGCGGCACTGCTGCACCTGGGCATCTTCGCCCTCGAGGTCTTCGCGTGGGACACCCCGCGCGGCCGGGCCACGTTCAAGATGACGCCGGAGCGGGCACGCGCCACCGCCGAGCTCGCGTACAACCAGGGCTTCTACAACCTGTTCCTGGCACTCGTGACCGGGTGCGGGGTGGTGCTGACGGCAGCGGACCTGGCCGGCGCCGCAGCGGGCGCCGGCCCGGCCCTCGTGTACGCCGGCGCCGGCTCGATGACGCTGGCAGCGCTGGTGCTCGTGACGCGCAACCGGCTGATGGCGCGAGCGGCCGCCGTCCAGGGAGCGCTGCCGGCGCTGAGCGTCGTCCTGCTGACCGTGGCGCTGCTGGCGGGCTGATACGGGACGCTTGGCCCGCCGTCGGGCGCGAGGGCGACCGCCGACTGCTCCACTCGCCCGCGCCGGACAGCAAAGATCAGGCGCCGGCGAGCTCTTGGTTGATCACATCGAGGATTCCTGGCAGGTCGATCTCAATGGTCTGCCGCACGATGTCGGGGTCCACTAGTACGTAGCCGTGAGCGATGCGATTGCGCATGCCCGACATGAACTGCCAATCGTCGCCGAACAGGCGGGCACGCAGGTCCGGCTCGAGTCGAGCCAGCACCTCGATCCCGGCCGAGAGCCTCATGCAGATGGCGTCGATTACCAGCTGGTTGTCCAGGTCGCCACCGGCGTACTCATCGACCAACTCGAGATGGACGATCGCTTCGCGTAGCAACTCCGTCGTCGAGCGACTCACAATGCCGCTGCTTCGGACATGACCTTCTCACGAAGGTCGGGCCGGAGTGCCGACTCAGGTACGAGGTCGACCGGCACGCCCAGCAGGTCTGAGAGTCGCCGCTCCAGCCGGCCCAGCTGCATGAGGCTCAGCGGCACCTCCATCAGGAACAGCAGGTCCACGTCGGAATCAGCCTGATCCTCGCCCGTAGCGACCGAACCGAAGACCCGAACCCGACTGCCGCCGGCTTCGGCCACGAGCTGTCGAATCTGGTCGGCGTTCCGGCGCACTTTGCGCGCCAACGGGGACGTGCCGTGAAAACGCACCAGCCGCGACACCTCAGGCTGGCTACGACCGATCTGCCGGGCGATCTCAGTCTGCGTCATGCCCTGCGCGGCGGCCTTCCGCACCGCGCGAACGAGCTCGCTACGAGCCCGCGCCGTGACCTCATCGGTATGACGCGCCACGTCCACCAAGCTGACCACCATGGCACAACTATAGCAATTGCTATATGCGGAGTCCGTTGTCGCCGGCGACCGCCTGCGTAGCGCTGCTGACGGGCCGCTACGGGAGGCCGGCTCCGCCGTCGGGCGCTACCGCGGCGTGTACGGGGAGACGACGACCTCGACGCGCTGGAACTCCTTGACGTCGGAGTAGCCGGTGGTGGCCATGGCTCGGCGCAGGGCGCCGAACATGTTCAGGGTGCCGTCCGCGCGGCTGCCCGGGCCGTTGAGGATCTCGGCGAGGGTACCGACGGTCCCCACGTGCACGCGCTCCCCGCGGGGGAGCTGCGGGTGGTGGGCCTCCGGGCCCCAGTGCCAGCCCTGGCCCGGGGCCTCCTCGGCGCGTGCGAGCGCCGCACCGAGCATGACGGCGTCCGCCCCGCAGGCGATGGCCTTGACCAGGTCTCCGCTGCGGCCCACACCGCCGTCGGCGATCACGTGCACGTAGCGGCCACCGGATTCGTCCAGGTAGTCCCGGCGGGCCGCGGCGACGTCCGCGACGGCGCTCGCCAGCGGCGCGTGGATGCCCAAGGTCTGGCGGGTGGTGTGCGCCGCTCCCCCGCCGAAGCCGACCAGCACGCCGGCCGCGCCGGTGCGCATCAGGTGCAGGGCCGCGGTGTAGGTGGCCGCGCCGCCCACGATGACCGGCACGTCCAGCTCGTAGATGAAGCGCTTGAGGTTCAGCGGCTCCGCGTTCCCGGAGACGTGCTCGGCGGAGACGGTCGTGCCCCGGATGATGAACAGGTCCACGCCGGCGTCGACCACGGAGCGCCAGTGCTCCTGGGTGCGCTGCGGGGAGAGGGCGCCGGCCACGGTCACCCCGGCCGCGCGGATCTCCTGCAGCCGGGCGGTGATGAGCTCGGGCATGATCGGGGCGGCGTAGATCTCCTGCATCCGCGCCGTTGCGTGCTCGGGGTCGAGCTCGGCGATCTCGGCGAGCTGCTCGGCCGGGTTCTCGTACCGGGTCCACAGCCCTTCCAGGTCGAGCACGCCGATGCCACCGAGGCGGCCGAGCTCGATGGCGGTCTGCGGGCTCATCACCGAGTCCATCGGAGCAGCCAGCACCGGCAGCTCCACCTGGTAGGCGTCGATCTGCCAGGCGACCGAGACCTCCTCGGGGTCGCGCGTGCGGCGGGAGGGCACGACGGCGACGTCGTCGAAGGAGTAGGCGCGGCGACCCCGCTTGCCTCGGCCGATCTCGATCTCGTTGCTCACACGCAGCAGGTTACCGTCCGTGCTCCGCCCCGACGCCCACGCGGGGCCATCCCCGGCGGGTCTTCCGCCTGTCGGCCCCCGGTGCCAGACTCTGCCCCGAGGGCCGCTCCACGGTGGCGCGGCCCCGGTCCTGGAGGAGAACGTCATGCCGCACGGCGACATCACCCACATCGACATCCCGGTCAGCGACATGCCAGCGGCCTCGCGCTTCTACAGCGAGCTCTTCGGCTGGCAGATCGCCGAGATTCCCGGCTACGAGGGCTACCCCATGTGGCAGGCACCGAACAAGATCAGCGGCGGGGGCCTGGCCCCACGCGAGGAGAACTTCACCCAGCCACGCTCCTACGTCGAGGTCGACTCGATCGAGGAGACCCTGGCGAAGGTCACGCAGCTGGGCGGCACGGTGGTGAGGGGCAAGGAACCGATCAGCGAGACGAGCTGGTGGGCGATCTTCACCGACGCCGACGGCAACACGATCGGGCTGTACGAAGGCACCACCGAGACCTCGGCCTGAGGATCACAGGCCGGACCGCCGGTGCGCGCACCACTCACCGAGCGAGTGCCGGTTCACGGCAGTAGCGTCTCGGCGAGGGATTCCGAGATCCGGGAGCCCCACGGAGGGAGGACACATGGCCACGTCCAGTGCGGCGCCACGCCTGAACGGGCGGGTGATCGGTATCTGCGTCGCCGCAGCACTCGGCGGCTTCCTGTTCGGCTTCGACACCTCGGTGATCAACGGCGCCGTTGATGCACTCGCCGGTGAGTTCGACCTCGACCCGGGGCTGCAGGGCTTCGCGGTCTCCTCCGCGCTCCTGGGTTGCGCGGCCGGTGCCTGGTTCGCCGGCCCGGTCTCCAACCGCTTCGGGCGCGTGCCGACCATGGTGATCGCGGCTGCGCTCTTCTTCGTCTCCGCGATCGGCTCCGGTCTCGCCTTCGGCGTGGTCGACCTGATCGTCTGGCGGGTCATCGGTGGCCTCGGCGTGGGTGCCGCGTCGGTGATCGCACCGGCCTACATCGCCGAGGTCTCCCCGGCGCGGGTACGCGGGCGGCTCGGGTCCCTCCAGCAGCTCGCCATCGTCACCGGTATCTTCGCCGCGCTGCTCTCCGACGCGATGCTCGCCAATGCGGCGGGCGGTGCTGCCGAACCGTTCTGGCTGGGCCGGGAGGCCTGGCGCTGGATGTTCATGGCCGAGGCCGTCCCTGCGCTGGTCTACGGGCTGCTCGCCTTCCGCCTGCCGGAATCGCCCCGGTTCCTGGTCGCGCGCAACCGCATCGACAAGGCCTCCCAGGTGCTGCACGACTTCACCGGCGAAGTCGACGTCAACCTCAAGATCGAGGAGATCCGCGGCACGCTGGAGTCCGAGAAGAAGGAGTCGTTGCGGGACCTGGTCGGTCCGCGGCTGGGTCTGAAGCCGATCGTCTGGCTGGGCATCCTGCTCTCGGTGTTCCAGCAGTTCGTCGGCATCAACGTGATCTTCTACTACTCCACCACCCTCTGGCGCTCGGTGGGCTTCGAGGAGTCCGACGCACTCACCGTCTCGGTGATCACCTCGGTCACCAACATCGCGGTGACGATCGTGGCCATCCTGCTGGTGGACAAGGTGGGCCGCCGCCCGATCCTGCTCACCGGCTCGGTGCTGATGGCCGTCTCACTGGCCTCGATGGCGCTCGCCTTCTCCTTCGCCACCCTGACCGAGGGTGCGGACGGCTCCCAGACGGCGGAGCTGCCCGAGCCCTGGTCGATGGTCGCCCTGGTCGGGGCGAACCTGTTCGTGGTCGGCTTCGGTGCGAGCTGGGGACCGCTGGTGTGGGTGCTGCTCGGCGAGATGTTCCCGAACCGGATACGCGCGGGTGCCCTCGCGGTGGCAGCGGCAGCCCAGTGGCTGGCGAACTTCACCGTCTCCACCACCTTCCCGGCCCTGTCTGAGACGAGCCTGACCCTCGCCTACGGCATCTACGCGGCGATGGCAGCGATCTCGTTCTTCTTCGTGCTGCGCAAGATCCCGGAGACCAAGGGAATGGAGCTCGAGGCGATGCAGGAGGATGCCAAGGTCGAGCGCCGGCAGCGGAGCTAAACGCTCACGGACAGCGCGATGCCGTCGAGGATGTCGTGTTCGCTGGTGACGGCCTCGGTCAGGTCGCCGCCGGCGGACTCGACCTCGGCGGCCACGCGGGCAAGGACCTCCGCCCAGATCAGCGCGCCGCCACCGATGACGTCGACCCGGCCGGGATGCATGAAGCCGAGTGCCTCCCGGTCGGCGCGGGGCATCGCGAGCAGGTCCGCGCAGGCCGCCCGGACCTTCTCGATCGGCAGGCGCGAATCGTTGATGCGGTCCGGCTGATAGCTGGGCAGGCCGAGAGCGTGTGCGGTCACCGTGGTGACCGAGCCGGCCACGCCCACGATCGTGCCCACCCGGACGAGCGGCACCACCTCGGCGGCCTCGTCCAGGGCCGCCCGCACGTCTGCCGCCGCGGCCGCGATCTGGGCCTGGGTGGGCGGGTCCTCGTGCAGGTGCCGCTCGGTCATCCGCACACAGCCGATGTCGAGGGAGATCGAGGCGTCGGGGGTCTCGCCGGCTCCCAGCACCAGCTCGGTGGAGCCGCCGCCGATGTCGACCACGAGCCGGTCGGCGGGGGCGGAGCCGTCGAGGATGCTCACGGCGCCGGCGAAGGACAACGCCGCCTCCTCGTGCCCGGTGATGACCTCCACCTCGACCCCGAGGGCATCGCGGACGCCGTCGATGAACACCTGCCGGTTGCGGGCATCGCGCGTGGCGGAGGTGGCGACGAACCGCACTGCCTCGACGCCGTGCTCGCGGCAGAGCTCGGCGTACCGGCCGGTGGCCTCGAGCGTGCGCTCCAGCGCGATCGGGTCGAACTCACCGGTGCGGTCCACGCCCTGCCCGAGCCGGACCACCTCCATCCGGCGGAGCACGTCGCTGAGCACGCCGGCGGAGCGGTCGGCGATGAGCAGTCGGATGGAGTTGGTTCCGCAGTCGATGGCAGCCACACGAGTCACGGTCCAAGCCTGCCACGTCCGGGTCGGTGCGGGAGCCCGCAGGTCCTGCTACCCGCTCAGCAGGTGCAGCGGTCCGGGCGCCACACAGGGGCGATCAGCGCCAGCGTCTCGTCGCCGAGCGGGTTGATTCCGGGCCCCACGGCGAGCGAGTGGGCGACCAGCACGTGCAGACACTTCACCCGGGTGGGCATCCCACCGGCGGAGATCCCCTCGATCTCGGCGACCTCGCCGAGATCGGAGCGCCGGCGCAGGTAGTCCTCGTGCGCGCTGCGATAGGAGGCGGCGAGCTCCTCGTCCTGCGCGAGCCGGTCGGTCATCTCCCGCATCACGCCCTCCGCCTCGAGGGTGCTGACGGCGCCCACCGCCCCGGGCGAGGTGAGGTAGAACGACGTCGGGAAGGGGGTGCCGTCGTCCAGGCGCGGCTGGGTGCGGACCACCAGCGGCCGGCCGCACACGCACCGGGCCGCCACGGCCACCACGCCGCGGGGGGTACGGCCGAGCTGCTCGGCCACCACGTCCATGTCACCGGGCCGCAGGGTGTCCTCGATCACGGCGCTCCGCTCGTCTCGTCAGTCCTCGACCTCACCGGCCACCTGCACCGAGTCCCACACGGTCAGGTACCACGGGCCCGTCGGGGGCACGGAGACCGGACCCTGATCGTCCTCGGCGCTTGCCGGTTCCTCCCCGGTCACGGTCTCGGGGTCGACCACACGGTACGGCGTCTCGCCCGGCATCACGAATCCGAGCCGGTCCCGGGCCTGGGACTGGATGTAGACCGGGTCGTTCCACTGGTCGATCTGCGCCTGGAGCTCGGCGTTGCGCTCCTCGGTCGCAGCGATCTGGGCGCCGAGATCGCGGTTCTGCTCCTGCATCGAGACGTAGGCACGCAGCGTCGGGGCCAGCACGATGAACGCCATCAGGACCACCACGAACAGCACCAGACCCCGCACGGTGATCTGGCGCGGTTCGCGCTGCTCCTCGGCTGCCGCGCCGCCCTGCCGGCTGCGCCCACCGCGCCGCGTTCTCGGGGGTGTCGGCGAGGACTTGCCGCGAGGGTGTGCCGGTGCACGGGTCGAGGGTGAGCGCGCGGGGGCACCGGCTCTGCTGCCGGCTCGGCCGCTGGCGGCGCGGGGTGGGGACGTCCGGGGGGAGTTCGTGCGGGTGGCGCTGCCGCTGGACCCACCGTCGCCGGGCGCGCGGGTACGCGGCGCGGCCGGTCGACGGGCAGACATGTTCCTATGGTCGCCCACGTCGCCCGAGAACGGACGTAGCGCTCGAGCGCGCGTCGCCGGACCGGCCGGCGCGCGCCCTCAGCCAGGAAGAGCCAGGACGACCGCTGCGGCTCGTACCCCGGTCAGCGTCAGGACCATCACCGCCGTCGCGCCCCGGTGGATCGCCCACAGGGCACCGGCGTCGCCCTGGGGACGGCGGCGGCGGACCGAGCCGAGAGCATCGCCGGCCAGGTAGATCGCGAACATCACGCTGCTGGTGGCGACAACGACGAGGGAGAGCTCACCGGCGCCGCGCAGGAGGACTCCGGCGAGCAGCACGACCGCCGTCTCCACGAGGAAGCCGCCCGCGACGAACAGCCACGCGGCGAACCCGGACGGCGCGGATCGCCGGAACACCTCGACGTACTCCGGCTCCTCCGGTGAGCGCCAGGTGTCGCCGTCACGCAGGGCAACATGCGGCGGCCGCCTCAGGCGGATCGCCATGGTCCGCGGGGACAGGCCCGCGGCCAGGCCTGCGAGATAGTGCCCGGCCTCGTGGACGAGAACGCAGGCCCAGAGCGTCGCGAGCGCCCACGCCCCGATGAGGAGCATGTCCATCAGCATCGATGACTCCCATGAACTCGACCGTCACGGCCCCCTCGCACGAGACGGCAGGTGCTCGGTGAGCACCTGCCGTCTGCGCGCGAGCCGGGCCTGCTGGGCCCGGGGGCCGGGTCAGTCGGTGCCGAGGCTCCAGCGCGGGAAGGCGCTCTTGCCGGCGTAGCGGCCGGCCGCGTCCAGCTCGTCCTCGATGCGCAGCAGCTGGTTGTACTTGTTGATGCGCTCGCCACGGGCGGGTGCACCGGTCTTGATCTGACCGGCGTTCACGGCCACGGACAGGTCCGCGATCGTGGTGTCCTCGGTCTCACCGCTGCGGTGGGAGACCATCGCGGTGAAGCCGCTGCGCTGCGCGAGCTCGACGGCGTCCAGGGTCTCGGTCAGCGAGCCGATCTGGTTGAGCTTGACCAGCAGCGAGTTCGCCGCCTTGGTCTCGATGCCCTTGGCCAGTCGCTCGGGGTTGGTGACGAACAGGTCGTCTCCGACGATCTGGACCTTGTCGCCGATCTTGGCGACGAGCTCGGACCAGGAGTCCCACTCGTCCTCGCTCAGCGGGTCCTCGATGGAGACCAGCGGGTACTTGGCCACAAGGTCCTCGTAGTAACTGATCAGCTCGGCTGGGCTGATCGAGCGGCCCTCGAACTGGTAGGTGCCCTCGGAGAAGAACTCCGTGGAGGCTACGTCCAGGGCGAGGCAGATCTGGTCGCCCGGGGTGTAGCCGGCCTTCTCGATCGACTCGATGATGAGGTCGAGCGCGGCGTGGTTGCTCTCCAGGTTCGGCGCGAAGCCGCCCTCGTCGCCGAGCCCGGTGGCCAGGCCACGCTCCTTCAGCACCGACTTCAGGGCGTGGTAGACCTCCGCGCCCCAGCGCAGCGCCTCCTTGAACGAGCTCGCGCCCACGGGGGCGATCATGAACTCCTGGATGTCGACGTTGGAGTCGGCGTGCGAGCCACCGTTGAGGATGTTCATCATCGGCACGGGCAGCACGTGCGCGTTCGGGCCACCGATGTAGCGGAAGAGCGAGAGGTCAGCGCTCTCGGCGGCGGCGCGGGCCGCGGCGAGGGAGACGCCGAGGATGGCGTTCGCGCCGAGCTTGCCCTTGTTCGGGCTGCCGTCGAGGTCGATCAGGGTCTGGTCGAGGTGGCGCTGGTCCGCGGCGTCGAGGCCGAGGATCTCGGGCGCGATGGTCTCGGTGACGGCGGCGACGGCGTTCTCCACGCCCTTGCCGAGGTAGCGGGCGCTGTCGCCGTCGCGACGCTCCACCGCTTCGAACGCACCGGTGGACGCACCGGAGGGGACTGCGGCGCGCGCGAACGAGCCGTCCTCCAGAGCGATCTCCACCTCAACGGTCGGGTTCCCACGCGAGTCGAGGATCTCGCGTGCTCCGACGGCCTCGATACTGGCCACAGTGACTCCTTCTGCTGGATTGTCTGGGGTGCCGGCGAACCGGCCGTTCCAGGAGCCACTGTAGTAGGGCTGCTCTCCCGCGGCGTCACGTCAGCGGGAGCGCGGATCGCCCTCCCGGCCCTCGGCCGCCGCCGCGGACTCGGCGGCACGCACGCCGTCCTCGATCACTCGCAGCTGCGCCCGCAGGGCGGCCTCGGCGTCGAGGCCTCGTTCCTCGGCGGCCTCGACGGCGGCCTGCAACCGTCCGCCCACGTCCTCGCCCGGCTCCGGTACCGCGAGGCCGGCACGAGCGGCCCGGCGCAGCACCTTCTGCGTGCGCGCCAGCGCGGGCATGCTGACCGGGATCCCCTCGAGTACGGACTCGCGCTGCTTCTCGTCGGCCTTGAGCCGGTCCCACTGCTGGTTGACGTCCGCGGCCGTCAGCCGGCCACCGCCCTCATCGCCGGCAGAACCGGCAGTGCCCCCAGTGAACACGTGCGGGTGCCGGGCGGTGAGCTTCGCGACGAGGCGGCGTGCGACGTCGTCGATGTCGAAGGGCTCCCCCAAGCTGCCCTCGGACCCGATCCGCGCGTGGAAGAGCACCTGCAGGAGGACGTCGCCGAGCTCCTCGATCAGATGCTCACGGTCGCCCGACTCAGCCGCCTCGGCCAGCTCGTGGGCCTCCTCCACCGCATAGGGAGCGAGCGAGGCATGGGTCTGCTCGGCGTCCCACGGGCAGCCACCCGGGGAGCGGAGCCGGTCCATCGTCGCCACGGCCTCGATCAGGGCACCGAGACCCGGCGAATCCGGCGAACCGGACGAATCTGCCGACGCAGCCTCGGGTTCGCTCACGCCTGCTCGGGCGCCGGGGCCACGATCCATTCCGGCTGGCCGGGCTGGACCGGAGATCCCTGCGCGAGCGTCGGGTCCCAGCTGCCGTACCGCGGGCTGACCTCGACGTCGAGCTCGGCGAGCCGGGCGAGGACCTCCTCGTTGATCGCCTGCGCGTCGGGGCTCTGGTTCACCAGACCCGCCAGGAACAGGTACCGCGCCAGCTCCATCGTCTCGGGTGAGAAGGACTCGGGCACCTCGATGCCGCCGGCCTCCGCGTTCGCGGTCAGCTGCTCGCGCGCCTGGTCGGCGGAGAACCCGATCCCCTGCTCGGCGGCGACGTCCACGAGCACCGGCGCCTGGATCATCGCGCCCAGCAGCGCGGCGGGCGCCACCCCCTCCTGCAGGAACGGCTCCAGCGTGGTGGCGGCATCGGTGAGCTCGGACTCGGTGATCGCCTCACCGTCCACCACGGCCGCCGCACCGGGCTGCCCGGCGCACCCGGAGGCGAACAGGGCGGCGGTCATCACGACCGCAGCGGGTGCGGCGATTCTGCGCAAGCGGGACGTCATTGACACGGACCCTTTCAGCGGTTCGATTCGGCAGCCGAGATCTATCGTAGAGCCCGGACCCCCGGTGCGTGACCCGGGCCCGAAAGACCCACGAACTGTGCCGCGCCGGGAGCGGTGTCGACGCGCCCCACGCCACGCACCGGTTCGGCCAGACGCACCCCATGGATGCGCGAGACCCACCAGGTCAGGCCCGCCGTCGCAGCGAGCGTCAGCGCGAGGGAGACCGTGAAGGAGAGGGGGCTCACCTCCCCCTGCTGCAGTGACGACGGACTCAGCGGTGCCATCAGCGCGAGCGGAAGGTTGTTGGCGGTGTGGAGCACGATCGCCAGCTCCAGACCTCCGCTCTTCCACACCAGAAAGCCGGTACACACCGCGAAAACGCCGATGAGCACCTGGCCCGCCGCGTCGTATCCGTGACCCAGCACGAAGAACGGGACCGGAAGCACGATGCCCCACAGGGGTGAGCGCAGCCAGGTCCCCAGCGCGAGCTGCGGCAACCCACGGAAGGCGTACTCCTCCCCGGCGCACTGCAACGGCGTCAGCACCAACGCCGCCAGCACCACGGCCACCAGCGAGGATCCGAGCGATGGCATCGAGGCATCCCCGGGCGGGGCGAGCAGGAACATCACTGCATTGACCACGGCATACAGCGGCACCACCACCGCGCCGGCGCGCAGCACGAGGGACCATCGCATCCGCCCCAGCACCGAGTGAATGAGCCCACGGCCCCCGCCGCCCCACCGGCTACCCAGCACCACGGCCGGGACGAGGCCCGCGATCATGCCGAGACCGATCGCCATGTCGGCCGGATTTCGCGGGTCCTCCAGTGCGTCGGTGGGCTGCGGCAGCCCCGGGACGAACAGGTCGAGCAGCACCAGAGCCAGTCCCGCGGTCACCACGAAACCGGCGTAGAGGGCGGCGGTGAGCAGGAGTGTCGTCACCGGACGCCACCAGCGCGCCGTCCGCGTCTCGAGCCGCGTCAACCGGTGATAGGGAACGGGCGAACGTGGTGGCTGTGCCGCCACAGGCAAGGTTGTGGTCATGGCCCCAGGTTCACTGCTCGCATGACGTGCACGGATCGTTCGATCGGCCCGGATCCGCACCGCGACCTCCTCCATTCGGGGGATCTGGCCGGGAGCCGGCGTTCCTACGATGGGGCGATGACCACGCCCGTAGCGCCGACGGTGACAGGCACGCGTCCGCCGGCCGCGGGAGCACGCGAGGGCTTGCGCGCCCTCGCCGTCTCCACCGCGTGCAGCGTGCTCGGATCGCTGGCGTTCCTCGTGACGCTCGGCATGACTCTCGAGGAGAACGACGACGTCCTGCCCGGGGCCCTGACCGCAGTCATCATCGTGGATGCCCTGGTCGGCCTCACCGCCGGCATCGCCGCGGGCCCGGTGCGCCACACCCGGGCCGGCACTCTGCTGCTGGTGATCGCGGCCAGTGTGAGCACCTGGGCTGTTCCGGCGGGGCTGCTGGCCGCGGTACGGATCGGGACGCGCCGTTCGCGCGCCTGGGACGGCGCCGTCGTGGCGATCATGCTCACGGGATCGCTGGGGATGGCGTGGCTCACCGCGCACCTGGGCGGGCAGCCGCTGGACGGGGCTCTCACCCTCGCCGCGGTCGTGATGGTCGGCGCCGTGACAGCCGCGGCACTGCTGTGGGGGCGCGCCCGGGGCACGCGGGCGGCGCTGATGACCTCCCTGCGTGAACAGGCGGCGGCAGCCGAGGGCGAACGGCGGGCCACAGCTCAGGGACGCGACGCGTCCGTGGCGCAGGCGCGGGCCGATGAGCGCCGGGCGATCGCCCGGGACATGCACGACTCCCTCTCCCACCACCTCTCGCTCATCTCGATGCACGCCGCGGCGTTGTCCTATCGCGACGACCTCTCCCCGCAGCAGGTGCGGGCGGCCGCACGCACCGTCCACGAGTGCGCGGGCGAAGCCAACGCGGTGTTGCGCGAGGTGCTCTCGACGCTCCGCACGAGCGAAAGTGCCGGGATCGACAGCGCGGACGACTCGCCCCTGCCGACGGCCTCCTCGATCGACGAGCTCGCCGCGGCGGCGGGCGCCGACGGTCAGCGGGTGAGGGTGCGGTGGCGAGGTGTCACGGCCGCGCGGCTGCAGGACCGTTCGCCGGCGACGGCGGTGTCCGTGGCCCGGATCTGTGCCGAGTTGCTGAGGAACGCGCGCAGGCACGCGGCCGGGGCGCCGGTGGAGATCACGGTCGAACGCACCAGCACGGAACTGATCCTGCGAGCGTCCAACCCGGCCGTTCGCGCCGATCCCGCCCGGCTCGGCACCGGACTCGGTCTGGTCGGTGTGGCCGAACGCGCCCGCATGCTGGGCGGATCGGCGTCCTGGGCCCGTACCGCGCAGGGGCTGTTCGAGGTGGAGGTATGCATCCCGTGGACCGCATGAGCCCGCACCAGCCGGTGTCGGAGCCGCCGCCGGTGCGCGTCCTGATCGCCGACGACGAAGCCCTGATGCGGTCCGGGCTACGGCTCATGGTCGACGGGGTCGAAGGCATCACCGTGGTCGGCGAGGCAGCCGATGGCTCCACAGCGCTCGCGCAGGCGCAGGCCCTGGACCCCGACGTCGTGCTCATGGACATCCGTATGCCCGGCTGCAGCGGGCTGGAGGCCACCCGGCACCTCCGCGAGGCAGGCACTCGTGCCCAGGTGATCATGCTGACCGCCTATGACACCGAGGACCATCTGCTCGAGGCGCTGCGGGCGGGCGCGGTCTCGTTCCTGTTGAAGGACTCCCACCCGGAGACGGTCCTCGCAGCGATCCATGATGCCGCGAGTGGTCAGTCGCAGTTCTCGCCCGCGGTGCTGACCCGGCTGGTGGCACTGGCCGCGGCCACCGACCGAGCCTCGGAGACGGACTCCACGCACGACCGGGACAGCACCCCACCAGCACAGATCACGCCACGGGAGTGGGAGGTCGGCAGGTTCGTGGCGCAAGGGCTGACGAACTCCGAGATCGCCGAGGCGATGTACGTCAGCACCACCACGGTCAAGACCCACCTGGGGCACCTGTTCGAGAAGCTGCACGTCACGAACCGCGTGCAGCTCGCGCTGCGCATCCTCGAGCGCCAGATCTGACCTGCGCGTCGCAGACGCGTGTTATTGACTTTCTGACCTTAACTGTCCTCCAGAGTACAGGTCGGGTGTACTCTTAAGTCGAAGAAGGTCGCCGACCGGTGGGGAGGACCCCGGTGCAACTCGCTGTCTCCACCGTGATCTTTGCCCTGCGCGAGCCCGATCGACGCTCCGTCCGCACCGGCGCCGACACCCCTCGGCACGTCCTCTCGCTCCCCCTCGTGTGCCGGGTGCGCGAGCCCTACGACGGCTACTGGGCCCTGCCTGGCGGACCGCTGCGCGGGAGCGAGGGCCTGGCCGACGCCGCAGCACGCACCCTCGAGGAGACCACCGGGCTGCGCCCCGCCTATCTCGAGCAGCTCTACGCCTTCGGTGACCTGGACCGCTCCGGGTCACCGGACGATCACGAGCGGGTGGTCTCCATCGTCTACTGGGCGCTGGTGGGTCAGGAGGAGGCGGCCGGCGCCCGCGTCGGGCAGAACGTGCGCTGGCTGGCGGCCGACACCCTCCCCGACCTCGCCTTCGACCACAACCTCATCGTCGACTACGCCCTCTGGCGGCTCCGGACCAAGGTCGAGTACTCCCGGATCGCGCACGCCTTCCTCGACGAGACCTTCACCCTCAAGGAGCTGCGCGAGGTCCACGAACTGGTGCTGGGCCGCACCCTCGACCCGGCGAACTTCCGCCGGCAGGTGGAGGCGAGCGCCGCCGTCGTGCCCACCGACTCCTTCCGCACCGGCGGGCGCCACCGCCCTGCCCGTCTCTACCGCTACGACACGGCGATCCCGCCGGTCGACCTCGGGCCACTGGCCCGCCCCGAACTCGCCGCTAGGAGCGACTCATGAGCCAGACCGCCTCCGTCGACACCCGGATCCAGCTGATCAGCACCGGCAACGCCTCCGGGAGCACCTGCTCCCCCGAACTCGCCGAGGGGCCCTGGGCGTTCGACCCCCAGCCGGGTTACGGCCCGGGCGCCTCCATGGCCGATGAGATCCCCGCCGCCGCACCCCGCCAGGGCGAGCTCCCGCAGGAGTACAAGGACGCCTCCACCGAGGACCTGCACGCGCGCATCCGGGCCGCCAAGGACACCCTCGGCGAGAAGGTGGTGATCCTCGGCCACTTCTACCAGCGCGACGAGATCATCGCCCACGCCGACTTCGTGGGCGACTCCTTCCAGCTCGCCAACGCCTCCCTCACCCGGCCCGAGGCCGAGGCGATCGTGTTCTGCGGCGTGCACTTCATGGCCGAAACCGCCGACATGCTCTCCGAGCCCGACCAGGCCGTGATCCTGCCCAACCTCGCCGCCGGCTGCTCGATGGCCGACATGGCCGACATCGACCAGGTCGAGGAGTGCTGGGAACAGCTGATGGACCTCTACGGGCCCACGGCCGAGGACGGGCGCCAGTCGATCATCCCCGTCACCTACATGAACTCCTCCGCCGCGCTCAAGGGATTCTGCGGGCGCAACGGCGGCATCGTGTGCACCTCCTCCAACGCCGCCACCGTGCTGGAGTGGGCCTTCGAACGAGGCCAGCGGGTGCTGTTCTTCCCCGACCAGCACCTGGGCCGCAACACCGCCAAGGCGATGGGCATCGGCCTGGAGCAGATGCCGATGTGGAACCCGAATAAGCCCCTCGGCGGCAACGACGAGCAGGCGATGCTCGACGCTCAGGTGGTGCTCTGGCACGGCTTCTGCTCGGTGCACCGCCGCTTCACGGTGGCCCAGATCGAGGCCGCCCGGGCCGAGCACCCCGGGGTCCGGGTGATCGTGCACCCCGAGTGCCCGATGCCGGTGGTGGACGCAGCGGATGCCGCTGGTTCCACCGACTACATCACCAAGACGATCGCCGCCGCGACCGAGCCGACCACCTTCGCCATCGGCACCGAGATCAACCTGGTCCAGCGCCTGGCGGCCGAGTACCCGCAGCACACGATCTTCTGCCTGGACCCGGTGGTGTGCCCGTGCTCGACCATGTACCGCATCCACCCCGGCTACCTCGCCTGGGTGCTGGAGTCGCTGGTGGCCGGCGAGATAGTCAACCGGATCCAGGTACCCGCCGACGTCACCGAGCCGGCGCGGGTGGCGCTGGAGCGGATGCTCGCCACCAAGCCCCGGGCCGCGCGATGACCACCGTGATCGTGGGCACCGGCATCGCCGGGCTCGTGTGCGCGCTGGCCCACCCGCGCCCCGAGGACGTGCTGGTGCTGACCAAGGCCGAGCCGACGGCGTCCAACACCTTCGCCGCCCAGGGCGGCATCGCCGCGGTCACCGACCCCGCGGGTGACAGCATCGCCGCGCACGTGGCCGACACCCTCACCGCGGGCGCCGGACTGTGCGATGCCGCGGCCGTGCGGGCCCTGTGCGCCGACGGGCCGGACCGGATCGCCGACCTCATCGCCGCCGGCGTGCCCTTCGACCGCTCCCCCGCCGGCGGCCTGGCCCGCGGGCTGGAGGCCGCCCACTCGGTGGCGCGGATCCTGCACGCCGGCGGGGATGCCACCGGTGCCGGCATCGCCGAGGCGCTGCTGCGCGCGGTGACCGGCCGGGGTATCGAGGTGCGCCCGCACACCCTGGTCACGGCGCTGATCACCGACGGCGGCCGCGTGCGCGGGGTGCGCACCCTCACCTCCGGCGGGGCCGGGGAGGACATCACGGCCGACGCCGTCGTGCTCGCCACCGGCGGGGCCGGGCAGCTGTACCCCTACACCTCCAACCCCGAGGTGGCCACGGCCGACGGGGTGGCCCTCGCGGCGCGTGCCGGCGCCGTGCTCGCCGACCTGGAGTTCTACCAGTTCCACCCCACCACGCTGGCCCTGCCCGGGAACTTCCTCATCTCCGAGGCGGTGCGCGGGGAGGGCGCGGTGCTGCGTGACCACACCGGCGAACGGTTCATGCTCGCGGTCCACCCCGACGCCGAGCTCGCCCCGCGCGACGTGGTGGCCCGCGGGGTGGCCGACCGGATGCGTGAGACCGGTGCGCCGGTGTTCCTGGACGCCACCGCCTTCGGTGACCGGCTCGCCACCCGCTTTCCCAGCATCGACGCCGCCGTCCGGGCCGCCGGACTGGACTGGGCGCACGAGCCGGTCCCGATCACCCCGGCCGCGCACTACTGGATGGGCGGGGTGGCCACGGACCTGGCGGGGCGCACCTCGCTGCCGGGCCTGTACGCCGTCGGGGAGGTCGCACGCACGGGTGTGCACGGCGCGAACCGGCTCGCCTCCAACTCCCTGCTCGAGGGCGCGGTGTTCGGGCATCGAGCGGCGCTCGCGCTGAGCGACGGCCCGTTCGAGCACGCCGGTAAGCCTGTCGAGGACCAGAACGACCGAACCGTGCGGGCGACCTCCGCCCGCTGCACCCGCGACGAGCTGCAACAGGCCGTCTGGGAGGGCGTGGGCCTGGGCCGCGACGACGCCGGCCTCGCCGCGACCGAGGCCCGACTGGCCGGCTGGTCCGGCGAACCGGCACCCGCCACCGTGGCCGAGCACGAGACCGCGAACCTGCTGCTGGCGGCCCGCCTCATGGCCCGGGCCGCCCGGGCCCGCACCCGCTCCGCCGGAGCCCACTTCCGCACCGACGACGCCCGCGTCCTGGAGACCGCCTCATGACCTGGCTGCCCGCCCTCGACCCCGCGCACGTGAGCGAGCTCGTGCGCGCGGCCCTCGCCGAGGACGCCCCCTGGGGCGACCTCACCGGCGGGGCGTTCGTCCCGCCGTCGGCGATCGCGAGGGCGCAGCTCACCGCCCGCATCGACGGCACCCTGGCCGGGGCGGACGTGGCCACCGAGGCCTTCGCGCAGGCCGGCGCCACCCTGACCTGGCACACCCACGACGGCGCCCGCTTCCGCGCCGGCGAGGTGCTCGCCGAGACGAGCGGGCCGGCCCGGGCCGTGCTGCGGGCCGAGCGGGTCGCACTGAACTTCCTGCAGCGCCTGTGCGGCACCGCCACGCTCACGGCGGCGTTCGTGGACGCCGTCGCCGGGACGGGGGTGCGCATCGCCGACACCCGCAAGACCACCCCCGGGCTGCGCGCGCTGGAGAAGCACGCCGTGCTGGCCGGCGGCGGGTCGAACCACCGCTTCTCCCTCTCCGATGCCGTGATGGTCAAGGACAACCACCTCGCGGTGGCGCGGGAGGCCGGGCTCGGGGTGACCGAGGCCATCCGGGCCGCGAAGCAGCGCCTCGGGCACACCGTGCACGTGGAGGTGGAGGTGGACCGCCTTGAGCAGATCGAGCCGGTTCTGGCCGCGGGCGTGGACACGATCATGCTGGACAACTTCAGCCTCGCCGACCTGCGCACCGGCGTGGAGCTGGTGGCCGGGCGGGCGATTGTGGAGGCCTCGGGCACCGTGCGGCTGGAGACCGTGCGCGCGATCGCCGGGACCGGCGTGGACGTGATCAGCGTGGGGGCGCTGACGCACTCGGCGCCGGCCCTCGACCTGGGGCTCGACGTGCACGTGGCCGGCGGGGTCTGAGGTGGCGCTGTACCTCGACGCCGCCGCTACCGCTCCGATGCGCCGGGAGGCGCTGGAGGCGATGTGGCCCTACCTGACCGGGGAGTTCGGCAATCCCTCCAGCCAGCACTCCCTCGGTGAGCGGGCTGCGGCCGGGCTGCGGGAGGCGCGGCGATCGGTGGCCGGCGTGCTGGGCTGCCGGGCGAGCGAGGTGACGTTCACCTCCGGTGGGACCGAGGGTGCGAACCTCGCGATCAAGGGGCTCGCGCTGGCGAACCCGCGCGGCCGGCACGTGGTGACGGCGGGGATCGAGCACGAGGCGGTGCTGGCCTCGGTCGACTACCTGGCGCGCGTGCACGGCTTCGAGGTGTCTCTTGTGCCGGTGACCGAGGCGGGCGTGGTGGCACCCGAGGCGCTGCGTGAGGTGCTGCGCGCGGACACCACGCTGGTGAGCATCGCGCTGGCGAACAACGAGATCGGCACCGTGCAGGACATCCGCGCCCTGGCCGGCCTCGCCCACGAGGTGGGCGCACTGGTGCACACCGACGCGGTGCAGGCCGCCGGATGGCTCGACCTCGACGTGAGCGCACTCGGCGTGGACGCGCTGTCGATCTCCGGGCACAAGGTGGGTGCCGGCAAGGGCATCGGCGCCGTGTTCCTGCGTGGACGCCTCGCCGTGGAGCCGGTGCTGCACGGCGGCGGGCAGGAACGCGAGCGCCGCTCCGGTACTGAGAACGTGGCCGGGGCGGTGGCGCTCGGGGTGGCGCTGGCGCGCGTCGAGTCCGAGCGGGCCGAGCGGGCGGCCGGTCTCGGGCCCGCCATGGCCGCCTTCACCGCCGAGATTCTCGAGCAGGTGCCGACGGCGCAGCTCACCGGCGTCCCGCCCGCCCGGGCGGGCTCGCAGCAGGGGGCCTCGCAACGAGAGGCGACCTCCGCCGTCGGGCGGCTGCCGAACCATGCCTCCTTCTGCTTCCCCGGGGTCTCGGGCGAGGCGGTGCTGCTGGAGCTGGAACGGCGCGGGGTGATCAGCTCGAGCGGGTCGGCCTGCGCCGCGGGGTCCGACGAGGCCTCGCACGTGCTGCTCGCGTGCGGGATCGAGGCCGAGGTCGCGCAGACGTCCGTGCGCTTCACCGCGGGGCAGGACGTGACGCCGGCCGAGCTGGAGCAGGTGGCGGCGCTGGTGGCCGAGGCGGTGGCCGCCGTCGGGAGCTAACTCGCTGACGGGCCCGGCGAGTTGCCGCGAATCGTCGCTTGGTCCGGCGTCGAAGCGACGATTCGAGGCAACTCGCGGCAGGCACGGTCCGGGCGGCGCCGGTCCACGGGCGGTGCCCGGATGGCGCCCCCTCCACAGCCCCCGCTCCCGCAGAGCCTGGTCACCGGCTGCCCCGGCCACGCTCGGGGCATGCGCACACCCGAGCCGCTCCCGGACTCCTTGCACAGCGAACTGTTCACCGTGCGCAGCGCGCTCGCCGCCGGGGTCGGCGCCGAACGTCTCCGCCGCAGCGATCTGGAGGCGCCGTTCCCCGGGGTGCGCGTACCGGCGAAGGACGCGCTGAGCCTGCACGAACGATGTCTCGCCTACCAGGTGCTACGGCCGGACACCCTCGTCTCCCATCACACCGCGGCCACGCTCCACGGCCTGCCCGCCCCCTGGCCGCGCGGCGATCGGCTCGACATGGCGGTGATCGCGCCGGCCCGCGCGCCCCGGGGCAGCCGGATCCGGGGGCACAGACTCGATCCCCGGCTCACGCGAGTGCGCGTGGCACGAGGGGCCCGGGTCGCTTCTGCGCTGAGCGTGTGGCTCCAGCTCGCCGGAACACAGTCGATGTGGGACCTGGTGGTCGTCGGCGACGCCCTCCTGCGCCGCAAGCGACCGCTGGCCACCGCCGCGGCACTGACCGAGGCCGTCGAGGCGCACCACGGCCGTCGCGGCCATCGGACTCTGACTCGTGCGGCGCGTCTCGTGCGAGCCGGGACCGATTCGCCACGGGAGACCAGACTGCGACTCTCCCTCCTCGCGGCGGGGCTGCCCGAGCCGGAGGTGAACAAGGAGCTGTTCGACGACCGGGGCCGGTTCCTCGCCCGTGCCGACCTCGTCTACCGGGCAGAGCGGGTCATCGTGGAGTACGACGGCGACCACCACCGCACCGACCGGCGCCAATACGAGCGCGACATCGACCGGCTGAACGCTCTCGCGGAAGCGGGCTGGCTGGTCATCCGCGTGAACCGGTCGCACGGCGGAACCAGGCTCTCGTCGGTGATCGAGCAGGTCGGACGGGCACTGCGCAGCCGCGGCCGGCGGCCCGGCGACGCGGCCGGCCGCCCCGCGTTGCCCCGATCTGTCGGCTGAGTCCGGGCCGAAGCGACAGATCGGGGCAACGCGCGGTCTTGCCTAGGTGTAAACGAACGTTTACGCTGGTCAGCATGGACACCGACGGGACGGACCCGGGCACGACGCCCGAGCGGATCCTCGCCGCTGCCGTGCGCCGGTTCGGCATCGACGGGTTCACCGTGGGCCTGCGCGAGATCGGCGCCGAGGCCGGAGTCAGCGCCGCCCTGGTGATCCGGCACTACGGCTCGAAGGACGCTCTCCGGGCGGCGTGCGACGAGCACGTGCTCGCCGAGATCCGCCGCATCAAGCTCACCGCCGTGGCCGCCGACAACCGCAGCCTGCTCGAGCAGCTCGCCCACATGGACGAGTACGCCCCGCTCACCGGCTACGTGGTCGCCAGCCTCATCGACGGCGGCACCCTCGCCCGGCAGCTGATCGATCACATGGTCGCGGACGCAATCGACTACCTGGCCGAGGGCGAGCGCACCGGGATGATCCGGCCCAGCCGCGACCCGCAGGCCCGGGCCCGCTACCTCACGCACGCCGGGCTGGGGGCATTGCTGCTGCGCATCCGGCTCGCGGACGAGGGCGGGCCCCGTGACCCGGTCGCGACCATGCGCGCGTTCATGGACGAGGCGATGCTGCCCGCCCTGGAGCTCTACACCCACGGCGTCTTCGCCGACAGCCGGATCCTCGAGGCCGTCCTCGGTGCCGGCTACGGCACCGGCGAGGGCGGGCAGAGCACGCCGCCGCACGACGTGGCCCCGGACCCACCCGAGGACGACTGAGGCGCCCCGGCGCGCCACAGCCCACCTCGTTCCCACCCTTCCCTGGAGGCCCGCGATGACCGACGTCATCACCATCGACAATCTCGTCAAGAGCTACGGCCGCGTCCGTGCCCTCGACGGCCTGGACCTGTCCGTCGCACCCGGCGAGGTGCACGGGCTGCTCGGCCCCAACGGTGCCGGCAAGACGACCACGATCCGCATCCTGCTGGGCCTGCTGCGCCCCACCTCGGGCACGGCGCGGCTGTTCGGGCAGGACCCGGCGGCCGACGCTGTCGCCCTGCACCGCCGCCTGGCCTACGTGCCCGGTGACGTGGAGCTGTGGCCCACCCTCACCGGCGGCGAGGCGATCGACGTCTTCACCCGGCTACGAGGCGGCGCCGACCGCCGCCTGGTGGAGTCCCTGGCCGACCGCTTCGACCTCGACCTACGCAAGAAAGGACGCACCTACTCCAAGGGCAACCGGCAGAAGGTGGCGCTCGTGGCCGCCCTCGCCAGCCGGGTCGACCTGCTCGTCCTGGACGAGCCGACGGCGGGGCTCGACCCCCTCATGGAAGCCGTCTTCCAGGAGTGCATCAGTGAGGCGAAGGCCGCCGGCACCTCCGTGCTGCTCTCCAGCCACATCCTCGCCCAGGTCGAGGTGCTCGCCGACCGGGTCTCCATCGTGCGCGCCGGCCGGACGATCGAGACCGGCACCCTCGCCGAGCTGCGTCACCTGACCCGCACCTCGGTCACCGTCTCCACCGAACAGCCGGCGGACGGGCTGGCCGGACTGGCCGGGGTGCACAGCCTCACCACCGAGGACGGCCAGACCCGCTTCGAGGTCGACGGCGAGCACGTCCCGGTGGTGCTGCAGCACCTCGCTCCCCTCGGCGTGCGTTCGATCGTGGCGCATCCGCCCACCCTCGAGCAGCTGCTGCTACGCCACTACGGCAGCGCCGCGAGCAGCCCGGCCCCGCAGGCGAGCCCGCGATGACCACGATGAGCACAGTCAGCACCCGCACCCAGGCACCGTCGGGCCCCTTCACCGGGACGGCAGCCCTGCTGCGCTTCATGCTCCGCCGCGACCGCATCCGGCTACCCGCCTGGGTGCTCGGGATCGGCATCTTCGTGCCGTACTTCTTCACCGCCTTCGAGACGCTCTTCCCCTCCGAGGCCGAGCTCGCCGAGCTCAGTGCCTTCACCTCCGGCCCGATGATCGGGCTCCTCGGCGGGCCCGGATACGGCCTCGGTGAGGACCTGAGCTACGTCACCTTCTTCACGGCGATCTACGTCGTCTACTTCATGCTGGCGGCGGCGCTGATGAACATCCTGCTCGTCTCCCGGCACACGCGGGTGGAGGAGCAGACCGGCCGCGCCGAGCTGATCCGGGCCAACGTGGTCGGACGGTACGCCCCGCTCACCGCCACCCTGATCATGGCGGTGGCCGGCAACATCGGGGTCACGCTGGTGATGCTGGGCGGTCTGCTCGCCTTCGAGGCCCCCGCCTCGGGTGCGCTGCTGGTGGCCGCCGGGGTCGGCGCCTTCGGGATGGTCTTCGCCGGCGTGGCCTTCGTCTCGGCACAGGTGAGCGAGTACTCCCGGGTGAGCAGCGCCATCGCCGGGGCGGTCCTCGGCGGCACCTACGTCCTGCGGGCCGTCGGGGACATGACCGGCGAGCACGGGAACGCGCTCTCCTGGGTGACCCCGTACGCGTGGTCGCAGCAGACCCGGGCGTTCGTGGACGAACGCTGGTGGCCGCTGGCGATCTCCGCCGTCGTGTCGGTGGCGTTGATCCTGCTCGCCTACCGGCTCTCCGACCGGCGCGACCTCGGCGCCGGGCTCCGTGCCTCCCGGCGGGGCCGGGCAGCGGCCCCGCGCTGGGTGAGCAATCCGCTCACGCTGGCGCTGCGGCTGCACCGCGGGTCCGTCCGAGGATGGGCGATCGGCCTGCTGATCGCCGGCCTGGTGTACGGGAGCACGACCGGCCCGTTCGTCGACTCCTTCGCGGACATGACGGGCACGATGGGCGAGATGTTCACCGCCGGCCCGGACCCGGTGCTCGGCTACCTGAACACGCTGGCGGTGATGATGGTGATCGCTGTGGCCGTCTTCGCGCTGCTGTCGTTGCTGCGGGTGCGGGCCGAGGAGCTGGACGGGCGCGCCGAGCCGGTCCTGGCCACCGCGGTCAGCAAGCCAATGTGGCTGGCCGGGCACGTGGTGGTCACCGCCGCCGCGTCCGTGCTGCTGCTGGTGCTGGCGTGCGCGGCGATGGGCGTGACCGCCGCGGCGAGCACCGGGGACTGGTCGCTGCTGGGCGAGCTGACCGTGGCCGGGCTGGTGGGCGCGCCCGCGGTGCTGGTCGTCGTCGGGCTGGTGACGGCCCTGTACGGCCTGTCCCCGCGGTTGCTCCCGGTGGCGACCGTACTCGTGACGTTCAGCGGGCTGGCTGCCTTCTTCGGCGAGATGCTGGACCTGCCGCCGGCGCTGCTGGCGATCTCACCGTGGCATCACACCCCGGCCGTGCCCGGTGCGGCGATCACCGCGGCCCCGCTGCTCATCCAGACCCTCGTCGCGCTCGTGCTTGCGATGATCGGACTGGCAGCGTTCCGCCGTCGCGACCTGGTCACCACGTGAGACCTCAGGACCGTGCCGCCACCGTCGCCGCGGCGGCGACGGTGGCATCCGGGGCGATCACCGCATCGATCAGTTCGCCCACCCAGGTCAGCAGTGCCTGGTCGCGTAGCGGCTGCCCGCCCACGCGTGAGGTCATCGGCGTGGGCACGAGGATGGTGCGGACGGCCGGCTTGAGCACCGTGCCCGGGAACAGCCGCTTGAGCCGCAGCTGGGCCGACTCGGCGAGCTCGACCGGGGCGAACCGGATGAACTTGCCCTGGGCGGTGATGTCGGCCAGGCCCGCGGCGCGGGCCTTCACCCGCAGTCCGGCGACGGCGAACAACCGCTCCACCGGTTCGGGCACCGGACCGTAGCGGTCCACCAGCTCCTCGCGGACGGCGTCGATCGCCGTCTGGTCGCCCGCCTGGGAGAGCTTGGTGTAGGCCTCCAGCCGGAGCCGTTCGTGGGCGATGTAGTCGTGCGGGACGTGGGCATCGATCGGCAGCTCGACCTTGAGGTCGGCCAGCTCCTGTGGCTCCTCACCTTTGTACGAGGCGACGGCCTCGGAGACCATCCGTACGTACAGGTCGAAGCCGACACCGGCGATGTGGCCGGACTGCTCCCCGCCCAGCAGGTTGCCCGCGCCACGAATCTCCAGGTCTTTCATCGCCACCTGGATCCCGGCGCCGAGATCGGTGTGCGCCGCGATCGTCTGCAGCCGCTCGTGGGCGGTCTCGGTGAGCGGCTTCTCCGGCGGGTAGAGGAAGTAGGCGTAGGCCCGTTCGCGCCCGCGGCCCACCCGGCCGCGGAGCTGGTGCAGCTGGGACAGACCGAAGTTGTCGGCACGTTCGACGATCAGGGTGTTGGCGTTGGAGATGTCCAGCCCGGTCTCGACGATCGTGGTGCACACCAGCACGTCGAACCGCTTCTCCCAGAAGTCGACGATCACGCGCTCCAGCTCGTGCTCGTTCATCTTCCCGTGCGCCACCGCGATCCGGGCGTCGGGGACGAGCTCACGCAGCCGCGCGGCCGCCCGGTCGATGGACTCCACGCGGTTGTGGACGTAGAACACCTGGCCCTCACGCAGCAGCTCGCGCCGGATCGCGGCCGTGATCTGCCGCTCGGCGTAGGCACCGACGTAGGTCAGGACCGGGTGCCGCTCCTCCGGTGGGGTGGCGAGGGTGGACATCTCGCGGATGCCGGTGACCGCCATCTCCAGGGTGCGCGGGATGGGCGTGGCGGACATGGCGAGCACGTCCACGTTGGTGCGCAGCTGCTTGAGGGTCTCCTTGTGCTCGACGCCGAAGCGCTGCTCCTCGTCGACCACGACCAGCCCGAGGTTCTTGAAGCGCACCTCACCGGTGATGAGCCGGTGCGTGCCGATCACCACGTCGACGGCGCCGGTGCGCACCCCCTCGCGCACCGCCTCGGCCTCGGCGGCGCTCTGGAAGCGGGAGAGCGACTTCACGGTCACCGGGAAGCCGGTGTAGCGCTCGCTGAAGGTGTCCAGGTGCTGCTGCACCAGCAGCGTGGTGGGCACCAGCACGGCCACCTGCTTGCCGTCCTGCACGGCCTTGAACGCGGCGCGCACCGCGATCTCGGTCTTGCCGTAGCCGACGTCGCCGGAGATGAGACGGTCCATCGGGACCGGCTTCTCCATGTCGGCCTTGACCTCCTCGATGCTGGAGAGCTGGTCCGGGGTCTCCACGAAGGCGAAGGCATCCTCGAGCTCGCGCTGCCACGGGGTGTCGGGGGCGAAGGCGTGCCCCTCGGTGGCCATCCGCGCCGAGTACAGGCGGATCAGCTCGCCGGCGATCTCCTTGATCGCGCGGCGCGCACGGCCCTTGGTCTTGGCCCAGTCCGAGCCGCCCATCTTGTTCAGGCTGGGCGACTCGCCACCGGTGTACTTGGTGACCTGGTCCAGGGAGTCGGTGGGGACGAACAGCCGGTCCCCCGGGTGCCCCCGCTTGGAGGCGGCGTACTCGATGACCATGTACTCGCGGGTGACGGCGGACTTGCCCACGCCGACGGTGCGCTGGATCAGCTCGACGAACCGGCCCACTCCGTGCTGCTCGTGCACCACGTGGTCCCCGGGCCGCAGCGCCAGCGGGTCGACCACATTGCGGCGCTTGGAGGGCATCGTGCGCATGTCGCGGGTGGAGGTGCCGGGTCGGCCGGTCAGGTCCGCCTCGGTGAAGACCGCGAGGCGCAGCTCCTCGGCCACGAATCCGCGCCCGATGCTGGCCGTGGTCACCAGCACCACGCCCGACGGCGGAAGGTCCGGGTCCTCGCCCTCCCTCGCCTCGGGCCCGGCCGGGGTGATCTCGGCGACCAGCCGGGCGGGGACGTCGGCCTCGAGGAGCTGTTCGACCATCCGGCGCGCCGGGCCGGCACCCTCGGTGACGAGCACGAGGCGCCAGGACTGGGTGGTGAGCTCCTTGAGGTCGGCGACCGCGCGTGCGGTCTCGCCCCGGTAGCCGTGGACGTCCCGGCTGCGCACGACCACGGATGCCTCGGCGTCGTCGTCGGCACCATCGGTCTCCCCCGCCGGATCAGCGGCCTCGGCGAGCTCCGCCAGTTCGGCGTCGGTGGCGAAGCCGCCGACGGCCCACCAGCCGAGGCCACGGCGGCGGGCGATGTCGCGGGTATCGGCCAGGGTGGCGAAGCTGGCGCCGGAGAGATCGATCGGGGTGTTGGCCCCGGCGGCCGCGGAGGTCCAGGCGGCGGCGAGGAACTCCTCGGTGGTCGCCACCAGATCGTGCGCGCGGCGGCGGATGCGTTCGGGGTCGTGCAGGATGAGCAGGGCGTCGTCGGGGACCAGGTCGAGGAAGGGCACCATCTCCTCGACCAGCACCGGGGCCAGGGATTCCATCCCATCCACGGCGATGCCCTGGCTGAGCTTCTCCAGCATCTCGGCGGCGCCGGGGAGCGTGGGCATCAGCGCAGCGGCACGCGCACGCACGGCCTCGGTCAGCAGGATCTCCCGGGTGGGGGGCGCCCACATACCGTCCTCGCTGACCTCCAGGGAGCGCTGGTCGGCAGCGGAGAACCAGCGGATCTCCTCGACGTCATCACCCCAGAACTCGATGCGCTGCGGGTGGGCCTCGGTGGGCGCGAACACGTCCAGCAGCCCGCCCCGGACGGCGAACTCGCCCCGGCGCTCGACCATGTCCACCCGGGTGTAGGCGGCGGCGACGAGCCGCTCGACGACCTCCTCCATCGGAGCCGTGTCGCCCGGACGCAGCGCGACCGGCTCGAGGTCGCCCAGGCCGGCGACCACCGGCTGCAGCATCGCGCGCACGGGAACGATCAGCACCCTGATCGGGGCGCCCGACCCCGCTGCTCCCCCGGCGTGGTCACCGACGGCGTCGGGGTGGGCCAGCCGGCGGAGCACAGCGATGCGGCGCGCGACCGTGTCGCTGCGGGGAGAGAGCCGCTCGTGGGGCAAGGTCTCCCACGCCGGGAACACCGCGACCCCGGCGGGGTCGAGATAGGCGCCGAGCGCAGCGGCGAGCTCGTCCCCCTCCCGCCCGGTCGCGACGGTCACCACGAGGGTTCGGCCACCGCGGGCAGCCAATTCGGCGAGCATCGGGGCGCGGGCGCCCACGGAAGCAGTGATGTCGAGGGTCCCGCGGGTGGAGACCGCCTCGACGAGCTCGCGGACGCCGTCGTCGGCACGGAAGGCGGAGAGCACGCCGGTCAAAGTCATGAGTGGTCGGTCCCGAGGCAGGCAGCACGAACGGCCCGCCACCGGCTTCTGAGCCGGGCGGCGGGTTGCTGGTTCACTCTACTCTCGCCTGCCGACAGGGCGCTCGCGCGCCCATCACCGGGACGAGGTAGGGAGCGTGGCGAACGGCACAGGTTACCGAGAAGCTCAGGGCCGGGGCGCGTGCCACCGGGTCTGCGCGTACTCCAGCCCGTGGGCGACGAGATCGGCGACGGCGTCGGCCGCGTCCACCAGGGTCAGTGCCACGTCGTCACGCTCGGTCGAGGCGAAGTCGCGCAGCACGTAGTCGGCCGGGTCCATCCGCCCGGGCGGGCGGCCGATCCCGACGCGCAGCCGCAGGTAGTCCCGGGTGCCGAGCGCCTGCGAGATCGACTTCAGGCCGTTGTGACCGCCCTCACCGCCGCCCTGCTTCAGTCGCAGGGTGGACAGGGGCAGATCCAGCTCGTCGTGGACGACGAGCAACCGGGCCGGCTCCACGTCATAGAACCGCATCAGCGCGGCGACGGGCTTGCCGGAGACGTTCATGTAGCTCGCCGGCTTCGCGAGCACCACCCGTGGGCCAGGGGCCCCGGACGCCACCGTCCCGAGCCGGCCGTCGAGGACGGCGGCCCGGGACCGGTGGGTGACGAAACTGCCCGGGACGTCCCGGGCGAGGGTCTCGAGCACCATGTGCCCGACGTTGTGCCGGTTCCCGGCGTAGGTGGGCCCGGGGTTGCCCAGGCCCACCACCAGCCAGGGTCCGTCGGTCATCGCGTGCTCGACCTGGGACTCAGGACTCGTCCGAGGGCTCCGCGCTCTCCTCGGCAGCAGCCTCGGTGGCGCCCTCCTCGGACTCCTCGTCCTCGCTGGGCTCCTCACGCGGCACGTAGACGACCACGACCGGGGTCTCCGGGTCGGTCTCGAGCGTGCTGCCCTCGGGCAGGGTGAGGTCACCGGCGCGGACGATGTCGCCGTCCTCGAGCCCCTCGACGGAGACCGAGACGTACTCGGGCAGGTGCGTGGCCTCGGCCTCGAGGCTGATCGTGGAGGCCTCGAGGACGTAGCTGGTGCCCGAGGCGGTCTCGCCCTCGGCGTGCACGGCCACGTCGACGACGACCTTCTCGCCGCGGCGCACGAGGATGAGGTCGACGTGCTCGAGGGTCCAGCGCACCGGGTGACGCTGGATGTCACGCGGCAGCGCCAGCTCGGTGTCGCCGTCGATCTGCAGCGTGAGCAGGGCGTTCGGGTTGTCCTTGAGGATCAGCCAGGTCTCGTGCGTGGGCAGGGACAGGTGCACCGGGTCGGTGCCGTGACCGTAGAGCACGGCCGGGGTCAGGCCCTGGCGGCGGGTGCGGCGGGCCGCGCCCTTGCCGAAGTCGGAGCGGACGGACGCCGAGACGCGGTTCTCGTTGCTAGCCATGGATCTCTCTCGCAGACGGTGGTGGGTGGGCACGCCGGGCGGACGACAGCCAGCGAACGCACCTCACGGGTCTGGCCCGTCGGGGATCCGCCGCGTCGATCACGGGTGGGAGACTTCCCACCCCTCGCCGAGGCAACCGCCACAGACTACCGGAACATCCCCGCGGTGGGGAACCGCCGGCCTCAGACGTTGCCGTCGAAGAGGGAGGTGACCGAGCCGTCGTCGAAGACCTCGCGGATCGCGCGCGCGAGCAGCGGGGCGATCGAGAGCACCTTGAGCTGCTCGAAGTGCTTGTCGGCCGGGATGGGCAGCGTGTCCGTGATCACCACCTCGCGGGCTCCGGACTCGCTCAGCCGGCGCACCGCCGGGTCCGAGAGGACGCCGTGGGTGGCCGCGACGATGACGCTCTTGGCGCCGGCGGCCATCAGCACCTTCGCCGCCTCGGCGATCGTGCCCCCGGTGTCGATCAGGTCGTCCACGAGGACGCAGTCACGGCCCTCGACGTCACCCACCACCCGGTTGGCGACCGCCTGGTTGGGCCGGGTGATGTCGCGCGTCTTGTGCACGAACGCCAGCGGCACCCCGCCGAGCTTGGCGGCCCACTGCTCGGCCACGCGGATCCGGCCGGCGTCGGGGGAGACCACGGCCGCGTTGCCCAGGTCCACCCGGGTGCGCACGTAGTCGGTCAGGATCGGCATGGCCCACAGGTGATCGACGGGGCCGTTGAAGAAGCCCTGCGTCTGCGCGGCGTGCAGGTCCACGCTCATCAGCCGGTCGGCCCCGGCGGTGGCGAACATGTCCGCCATCAGCCGCGCGGAGATGGGCTCGCGGCCGCGGTGCTTCTTGTCCTGGCGGGCGTAGCCGTAGAAGGGGATGACGGCCGTCACCTGCTTGACCGACGCACGCTTGAGGGCGTCGACCATCAACAGCTGCTCCATGATCCACTCGTTGATCGGCGCCGTGTGCGACTGCAGGACGAAGGCGTCCGCGCCACGCACGCTCTCGGCGAAGCGGACGTAGATCTCACCGTTGGCGAAGTCGTAGAGGGTGGTCGGCACGACCTCGATACCCAGCTCGTCGGCCACCGCCTGGGCGAGCTCGGGGTGGGCGCGGCCGGAGACCAGCACCAGTCGCTTCTCGCCGTGGCTGGTGATACCTGTCATCGTCTGGGTGCTCCTCATGGCGGGTGTCTCAGCTCGGGTCGGTGGTGTCGGAGTGTGCATGCCGGCGTCGCTCCTCGGCCTGCGCCTGCGCGGAGTACTGCTCTCCGAGCGCGCGCTCGGCCGCCTCGGCGGCGGGGGTACCGGGGCGCCGGTCGATGGTCCACCCCTCGATGTTGCGCTGGCTGCCGGTGGTGACAGCCAGCGCGCCCGGCGGGATGTCCCGGCGCACGACCGTCCCGGCGCCGGTGTAAGCACCGTCCCCGACGCGCACGGGTGCGACGAACATGTTGTCGGCGCCGGTGCGGGCGAAGGAACCGATCACCGTCCGGTGCTTGGCCACGCCGTCGTAGTTGACGGTGACGCTCGCCGCGCCGACGTTGGTCTCCTCGCCGATCGTGGCATCGCCGATGTAGGACAGGTGCGGCACCTTCGATCCGGCCCCGATCTGGGCGTTCTTCACCTCCACGAACGCTCCGAGCTTGCCGCGCTCCCCCAGCTCGAGGCCGGGGCGGACATAGGTGTACGGCCCGACCGTGGCGTCGTGGCCGATGCGGCCGCCGGAACCGTGCGTGCGGGTCACCGTCGCGTTCTCGCCGATCTCGACGTCGGTGAGGGTGGTGTCGGGGCCGATGACGCTGCCCGTGCCCACGGCGGTGCTGCCGTGCAGCTGGGTACCCGGCAGGATCGTGACATCGGCGCTGAGGCGGACGTCGCCGTCGATCCAGGTGGTGGCCGGATCGACCACCGTGACCCCGGCACGCATCCAGTCATGAACGATCCGGCGGTTGAGCTCGGCTCCCAGGGTGGCCAGCTGAACCCGGTCGTTGACCCCCTCGACCAGCATCGGGTCCTCGGTGACCATGGCGCGCACGTTGCCGCCCTGCCGGCGCGCCAGTGCGATCACATCGGTCAGGTAGACCTCGCCCTGGTCGTTGTCGCGGTCGACCTCGGCCAGCGCGGCGCGCAGCACACCGGAGTCCATCACGTAGACGCCGGAGTTCATCTCCTTGATGGCCAGCTCCTCGGCGGTGGCATCGCGGTGCTCGACGATCCTGGCGATCTGGCCCTCGTCGTCGCGCACCACCCGGCCGTACCCGGTGGGGTCGGCCAGGATGGTGGTCAGGACCGTGATCGCGTTGCTCTCGGCTGCGTGCGCCGCCACCAGGCGCCCGAGGGTCTCACCGTCGAGCAGCGGCACGTCACCGGCGAGGATGACCACGGGCCCGCTGATCCCGTCGGCGGCAGGCGCCGTCTCGCCCCCGGCCAGCTGCGAGGACTGCACGGCCGCGTCCAGCGTGTGCAGCGCGCACTCGACGGCCCGGCCGGTGCCGGGCACCTCGTCCTGGTCCGCGATCAGCACCGCGGACTCCAGCTCGCGGGCGTGGGAGGCCACCTGCTCACGCTCGTGGCGGACCACGACGGCGATCCGCTCCGGACGTAGCGAGGTCGCCGCGTGGAGCACGTGCCCGAGGAGGGACCGGCCGGCCAGGCGATGCAGGACCTTCGGCGTCGCGGACTTCATCCGGGTGCCCTGGCCTGCGGCGAGGATGATCACGGCAGCGGGTGGCGTCAGGCTCACGCCGACCACTCTAACGGCTCATCCTGGGCCCGCCGCGCGGTCGAAGGAGCACGCTCCGACCGCCCGCCCGGGGCCGGGCTCCGCCCCCAGGATTCGAACCCGGACCACACGGCACCAAAGGCCGGCGTGCTGCCATTACACCAGGGCGGACCGTCCGCGCGCGCCGGTGCACGGACCCGGCAGAGAGCATACCTGCGTGCGTCGGCCCCGGCCGCCCGCGGCCGCTGGCCGAGCCGGCAGGGCATGATGGACGGGTGAGCGAACCCGCACGACGCCCCAGGACCCGGATGACCGGCCACGAGCGCCGTGAGCAACTGCTGGCCGTCTCGCGGCCACTGTTCGCCGAGAAGGGCTTCGAGGGCACCAGCGTCGAGGAGATCGCCGCCCGGGGCGGGGTGTCCAAGCCGGTCGTCTACGAGCACTTCGGCGGGAAGGAAGGGATCTACGCGGTCATCGTGGACCGCGAGGTGGCCATCCTGCTGACGGCACTCACCGGGTCGCTCCGCGAAGGCGGCCACCCGCGTGTGATCGTCGAACGCACCGCCCTGGCGCTGCTGGAGTACATCGAGAGCCACACCGACGGCTTCCGCATCCTCGTGCGCGACTCCCCCGTGGCCCAGGCCACGGGCACGTTCTCCTCCCTGATCGGCGACGTCGCGACGCAGGTCGAGGAGGTCCTCGCGCCGCAGTTCGAGCGCCAGGGCTTCGATCCTGCCACCGCCCCGATGTACGCCCAGATGCTCGTCGGGATGATCGCGCTGACCGGCCAGTGGTGGCTGGAGACGCGCGCACCCGGCAAGCACGAGGTGGCCGCCCACCTGGTCAACCTGTCGTGGAACGGGCTGCGCTCGCTGGAGTCCGAGCCCCGGCTCACCCGGGCCGCGATGCGCCCGCACGCCGGTTCCGCCCGGACCACGGAAGGCGACCGGACCCGGTCTCTCGATGTCGAGTAATCTCGGGGGCATGGCCGCGGTGGATGAAGTCGACCGGATCGTCGAGGCGTGGGTCCGCGAGCGCCCCGATCTCGACATCGCGCCGCTGCGGATCTTCTCCCGCATCTCGCGCCTGTCCCGGCTGCTCGATCTGGCGCGGCGGTCGGCCTTCAGCCGGCACGGGCTGGAGGTGTGGGAGTTCGACGTGCTCTCGGCGCTGCGCCGGTCGGGGCCTCCGTACGAGCTCACCCCCGGCAACCTGATCGGCCAGATGCTGGTCTCCTCCGGCACCATGACCAACCGGATCGACCGGCTCGTGCTGCACTCGCTGGTGGTGCGCACCGCCGATGCGACCGACCGGCGGGTGGTCCGGGTGCGGCTGACCGATCAGGGGCGTGACGTCGTCGACGCCGCCATGGAGGACCTGCTGGCCCGCGAGGCCGAGCTCCTCAGTGCCCTGGCGGAGGGCGAGGACGAGGATCTCGCCCGGATCCTGCGCAGCCTGCTCACCCAGATCGAGGACTGACCGCGGCGATCATCCGGGCCAGCTCGCGAGGTCTGCTCACCATCGGCCAGTGCCCGGAGTCGATGTCGACCGCCTCCAGGTGATGGGCGTTCGCCAGCTCGGGCACGTCGCCGGAGCCGACCCAGTCGCGCAGGTCCTGCGGGCTGAACTCGGGGCAGATCTCGACCACCGGGACGTCGAAGCGCCGCTTGTCG
This sequence comes from Ruania suaedae, assembly GCF_021049265.1. Taxonomy (NCBI): domain Bacteria; kingdom Bacillati; phylum Actinomycetota; class Actinomycetes; order Micrococcales; family Ruaniaceae; genus Ruania; species Ruania suaedae. Next base: position 915,129 of record NZ_CP088018.1, on the reverse strand, counting down.
TGCCAGCGGACCTCGGCCCGGGCCACCGCGGCGGGCACAGGGAGGGCGAGCTGTTCGAGCCGGGCGCGTGCTGCGTCGTCGAGATCGGCGGAGTCCGGGCCCTCGAAGGGCCCCCACCCCGGGAAGGCCATGACGCCGTCGGCCACGGGGAAGAAGTCCGCGTAGGCGGACTCCTGGGTGGCGGGGAAGCCGCCGATCAGCACCACGCCGGAGACGGTCTCGGGCCGGCGGTCCGCCGCCAGCCACGCCAGGGTCGAGGCCGCGGAGTGCCCGACCACGAGGGGTTCACTCGCGGAGTCGACCGCCGCCAGCACGGCGGAGAGCTGGTCCTCCAGGGTGGCCCCGCGGTCGCCGTCCTCGACCCCGGGCAGCTCGGGAGCGAGGGGGCGGTGGCCGAGCGCGCGCAGTTCGGCGGCGGTGTCGTCCCAGACCGAGCTCGGCAGCCACAGCCCGGCGATCAGAATGATGTCCATGCGATCCTCCTGTCGTTGATCGCACGGTAGACCCCCGGTGGGACGCCCGCCTGGCGATTCGGCCGGCGCCGGTACCCTGGGTGACGATATGGCGCATCTTCTCGGGGCTGAAGCCCTGCACCTCGACTTCCCCACCAAGACCGTCTTCGACTCGGTCTCCCTCGGCATCAACGAGGGCGACCGGATCGGGATCGTCGGACGCAACGGCGACGGCAAGTCCTCGCTGATGGCGATGCTCGCCGGACGGCTCGAACCGGACGCGGGCCGGGTGACCGTCCGCGGCGGGGTCACGATCGGCGTGCTCGACCAGGCCGACACCCTCGACCCCGACGGCATCGTCTCGACCACCGTGGTCGGCGACGGCCCCGAGCACGAGTGGGCCCGCGACCCGAAGGTCCGCGACGTCGTCGGGGGCCTGCTCACGGACGTGCCCTGGCACGGGCGCGTGGGCGACCTCTCGGGCGGGCAGCGCCGTCGGGTGGCACTGGCGCAGCTGCTGGCGGGCGAGTACGACGTGCTCGCCCTGGACGAGCCGACCAACCATCTCGACGTCGAGGCCATCACCTGGCTGGCCGAGCACCTCAAGCGCCGGTGGGCGCCGAGTGCGGGCGGGCTGATGGTGGTCACCCACGACCGCTGGTTCCTCGACGAGGTCTGCACGCTGACCTGGGAGGTCCACGACCGGATCGTCGAACCCTTCGACGGCGGGTACGCCGCCTACATCCTGCAGCGGGTGGAGCGGGACCGGCAGGCGGCCTCGGTGGAGGCCAAGCGCCAGAACCTGGCGCGCAAGGAGCTCGCCTGGTTGCGACGGGGCGCGCCGGCGCGCACGGCGAAGCCGAAGTTCCGCATCGATGCCGCGAACGAGCTCATCGCCGACGTGCCCGAGATCCGCGACCCGACCACCCTGCAGTCCCTCGCGGTGGCCCGCCTGGGCAAGGATGTGGTGGACCTGCTGGACGTCTCGGTCTCCTACGGCGAGCACGAGGTCCTGCGCGAGGTGGAGTGGCGCATCGCCCCGGGTGAGCGGACCGGCATCCTCGGGGTCAACGGCGCCGGCAAGTCCACGCTGCTCGGCCTCGTGGCCGGCACGGTGGAGGCCTCCTCCGGGCGGGTCAAGCGCGGCAAGACGGTGAAGGTCGCCACCCTGACCCAGCGGATGGACGAGCTCGACGAGCACCTGGGCGATCCGGTGCGCACGGTCATCTCCCGGCTGCGCACCAGCTACACCATCGGCAGCGGCTCGAAGGCGACCGAGCTCACCCCGGGCCAGCTGCTGGAGCGGATGGGATTCTCCTCGGCGCAGCTGTCCACGCCGGTCAAGGACCTCTCCGGCGGCCAGCAGCGACGGTTGCAGCTGCTGCTGATCCTGCTCGACCAGCCGAACGTGCTGATCCTGGACGAGCCGACCAACGACCTGGACACCGACATGCTGGCGGCCATGGAGGACCTGCTGGACTCCTGGGCCGGGACGCTGATCGTGGTCTCCCACGACCGCTACTTCCTCGAGCGCGTCACCGACCAGCAGTACGCCATCCTCGACGGCGGGCTGCGCCACCTGCCCGGCGGTGTGGACGAGTACCTGCGGCTGCGCCGGGAGCAGGCCCGCTCCGCCCCGTCCGGTTCACGGGCCTCCGGCACCGCTCCCTCGCCGCCGGCCGGGCCCAGCGGAGCCGAGCTGCGGGCGGTCAAGAAGCAGCTGACCTCGCTCGAGCGGCGGATGGAGAAGACCGGCGGGGAGATCGAACGGCGCCAGACCGCGCTCGCCGACCACGACCAGTCCGATTTCGAGGGCCTGGCCGCGGCGATGGCGGGAATCCGCGCGCTGCAGGCCGAGCAGACGGCGCTCGAGGAGGAATGGCTGGAGCTCAGCGAGCAGGTCTGACGCGCCGGACGGGCGGCACGGCGGGACTCTCAGCTGCTCTCGCGCACCGGTTCCACGAGCCTGGCCCCCGGTGCCGGGCTGGTGACCACGAGCACCTCGTCGGCGCACTGCTTGGCGCGCAGCGCGCCGGCGATCTCCAGGGCGGCGGCGTGGTCGGGCGCCAGTGCCGCCACGGTCGGACCGGATCCGGAGACCACGGCGGCGAGCGCCCCGACGTCGACGGCGTCCGCCAGCATGGTCCCCACCGCCGGCCGCAGCTGCTCCGCCGCGGCGGCGAGATCGTTGACCAGCACGCCGGCCAGCCGGTGTGGATCGCCGGAGACGAGGGCCTGCATGACGTCCTCCCCCACCTCCAGCGGGGCGGGGACGTCCTCGGGCCCGGCGGCCGGCAACGCGTCCCACGCGGCGAACACCTCCGGGGTGGACAGACCCTCCTCCGACAGGGCCAGCACCCAGTGGAACCGGCCCCTGGCCAGCGCCGGGGTGAGCTCGTCCCCGCGGCCGCGCCCGAGCGCCGTCTGGCCGGTGAGTGCGAACGGAACGTCGGCGCCGAGCTCGGCTGCCAGGTGACCGAGCTCCTCTCGCGCCAGCCCGGTCTCCCACAGCAGATCGCATGCGAGCAGTGCCGCCGCGGCATCGGCCGACCCGCCGCCCATACCCCCGGCGGTGGGGACGTTCTTGGTGATCTGCAGGTGCACGCCGCGGGAGATGCCGGTGGCCTCGGCCAGCAGCGCCGCGGCCCGGTGGGCGAGGTTGGACTCATCCGTCGGTACCTGCCGCGCCTGCCGGCCGGTGACCGAGATCTCGATCTCCTCGGCCGGAGTGGCGATGACGTCCTCGTACAGCGAGACGGCCTGGAAGACGGTGGCGAGCGGGTGGTAGCCGTCCTCGGAGACCGGCCCGACCTTGAGCACGAGGTTGATCTTGCCCGGTGCCCGCACGTGCACCGCTCCCGCTGCCGCGCTCTCGCCGACGGGTTCGCTCACTGCTCGGCCCCGCGCAGGGCTGCGCGCGCGGCCGCGACCGCGGCGAACTGCGTGATGTCGAGGCGTTCGCCTCGCGTGCTCGGATCCACGCCTGCCTCCCGCAATGTCTGCTCGGCGAGCGTTGCCGACCCCGCCCACCCTGACAGCGCCGAGCGTAGCGTCTTGCGCCGCTGGGAGAAGGCGGCGTCGATGCACGCGAAGGTGGCCTCCCGGCTGACCTCGACCGCCGGGGCGTCCCGGCGGACCAGGCGCACCAGCGCGGAGTCCACGTTCGGGGCCGGCCAGAAGACGTTGCGGCCGATCGAGCCGGCGCGGGTGGCGCTCGCGTACCAGGCGGCCTTGGCCGAGGGCACCCCGTAGGTGCGTGACCCGGGGCCGGCGGCGAGACGGTCGGCCACCTCGGCCTGCACCATCACCAGCACCTCGGCGATCGAGTCGAACCGCTCGAGCAGGTGCAGCAGCACCGGCACGGCGACGTTGTAGGGCAGGTTGGCGACCAGCCGGGTGGGCGGTGTGGGCAGCTCCTCCACCCGCATCGCGTCGGCCGGCACCACCGTGAGCCGGTCAACAGCGGCGGGAGCGTGTTCGGCCACCGTGCCCGGCAGCGCGCGGGCGAGCGTGGGGTCGATCTCGACGGCGATCACGTGCGCCCCGGTCTCCAGCAGGCCCAGGGTGAGCGAGCCGAGGCCGGGTCCGACCTCGAGCACCGTGTCCGAGTCGCTCACACCGGAGGTCCGCACGATCCGGCGCACCGTGCCACCGTCGATCACGAAGTTCTGACCGAGGGTCTTGGTCGGCCGGATCCCGAGCCCGGTGGCGAGCCGCCGGACGTCGGTGGCGGTCAGCAGCCGGACGGTCTCATCGGCGGTGTCGGGGGTGCTCACCCTCAGAGCCTAGGCGAGCGGGCCGAGCGGGCCGACCGGGCCCACCCGGCCCAGGCCCTGACGGACCCGGCTTCCAGGCACCGACCGAAGCGGGAGCTCGGGTCAGCGCCCGGAAACCGGGTCCACGCGGGCTGGTGCTGTCCTCAGCGCAGGCCCAGCTGAGCCGAGCAGTGCGGCCACTGGCCCCAGCCGGAACGCGCCTGGAGCGCCTGTGCGCGCTGGGTCTGCTCCGCGGCCGAGGCCTCCGTCGGCAGGCCGGAGCCGCCGACGGACTGCCAGGTGCCCTGCGTGAACTGGTACAGCCCGTAGTACGGACCGGCAGGGTTGACGGCCTGGGGGTTGCCGCCGGACTCGCACTGGGCCAGCGCGGCCCACACGCCGCTGCCTGCCGAGGAGCCCGAGGACTCCCCGGAGCCGCCGGAGCTCCCGCCGGACCTGCTGCTGGAGGGCTCGGGCTGCGGCTCGGGCTCCGGCTCGGGGGCGGGGCGCTCGGCCGTACCGACCTCGACGATCTCGGTGACCGGCTCGGTGGTCACCTCGTCGGAGGTGGTCTCGGAGCTGACGATCTCGCCGTTGACGAGCTGGTGGACGATCTCGAGGGTGCGTTCGCCGTCCTGGCCCTCGCGCGCCACCCGGGACTGGCCCTCGTACAGGTCCTCGGTGCCGCGCTCGGTGGACTCGTGCTCGACGACCTCCGTGCGGGTCTCGGTCTCGCTCGAGCGGCGGGTCACGGTGACGAGGATCTCGCCGTCCTCACTGGTCACGGTGGCGTCGTCACGCTCACCGAGCTCGACCTCGGCGCGCAGGAGCACCTCGGCCAGCGTCACGCCCCCGTCGGCGGGGACCGTACGCTCCTCACCGTCCACGGCGACGACGACCTCGCCGTCCAGCGCCAGCGGCATGTCCAGCTCGGCGCGCTCGCCGGACGAGCGCGAGGTGACCACGGAGGCCTCGCGTCCACCGGCCGAGAGCGCCTCGAGCGCGCCGGCGGCCGAGAGCGCGGTGGTCCACACCGTGCGCTCCTCGCCGTCCTGGGTGATCGTCAGCTGCTGTGCGGTGCGGACCACCACCTCGGTGTCGTCCGTGAGCGCCTCCTCGACACCGGGCACGACCTCATCGTGCGGGCCGAGGTCGATGCCGGCCTCGGCCAGCAGACCCTCGACGTCACCGGAGAAGGTGCCGTAGCTGGTGGTCTGTCCGTCGAGGTCGACCTCGACGGACTTGTGGGCGGCGGCGATCGCCGTACCCGAACCCGCGAGGACGAGAGCGGTAGCGGCCACGACGCCGATCACCGTGCGACGACGGTTGCGGGGTGGCGACTGGGCCGGCTGGGCGGACTCGTCGGTGGGAGCGGCCGGGGCGGAGCGACGGAACACAGGCAAGAGTCATCCTCGGAAGCGGGGGAGGGGGATGTGCCGGGCAGCAGCGGAACGAGCGCAGAACAGCGCCTCACCGGCCTCGACCCGTCGAATGTAACCCGATCGTTACCGAAGCGTCGAGACGAACGGCTGTGAGGCTGCGCACGTGCGGCCGGCAGGCTGCCGGCCGCGCTGGCTCACTGGGTCAGCGGCCCAGTGGGTCAATCGCTCACCGGTTCAGCGACTCAGTACCAGCCGACCGACTCCGAGTGACCCCAGGCGCCGCACGGGCTGCCATAGCGCCCGGAGATGTAGTTCAGGCCCCACGTGATCTGGGTGACCGGGTTGGTGCGCCAGTCCGAGGCGACCGAGGCCATCTTGTTCCCGGGCAGCGACTGCGGGATGCCGTAGGCGCCCGAGCTCGGGTTCTGGGCGTGGGGGTTCCAGTTGCTCTCGCGCTGCCACAGCGAGTCGAGGCAGCTCCACTGGTCGGCGCCCCAGCCACGTGCCTGGACCATCTGGCGGGCGATCGAGCGCGGGTCGCTGCCCGAGTAGCTCTCGGTCGGGGCCGAGGGCTGCGACGACGAGGAACCAGAGCTCGAAGAGCCCGAGGAACCGGAGGAGCTCGAGGAACCGGAGGGGCTCGCAGCGGGCTGCGGCTCGGCCGTGCCCACGAGGACCACTTCGTCCACCGGCTCCGAGACGAGGATCTCGGCCGTCGTGGTGCGCGAGACCTCCTCGCCGCCCTCGTGCACCGCCGTGTAGGCAAGCACCCGGGAGCCTTCCTGCCCCTCGGTCTCCACGCGGGTCTCGCCGCGTACCAGGTCCGCGGTCTCCCGCTCGATCGTCTCGTACTCGAGCGTCTCGCTCTCGGTGCCGAAGACGGTTCCCACGCGCTCGATCCGGACGTCCATGCCCTCGCTCGGCCGGCTGTTCATGGGAGCGGAGACGTTGTCGTCGAGTCCGACCACGATCCCGTTCTCGATGAGCGCATCGGCCAGCCGGGCCGCGTTCGAGGTGATCTCGACCTCGCGGTCGTCCACGGTCACGGAGAAGGTGACGGGCTCGCCCGCCTCGTCGAGTGCCTCGCGGGCACTGTCGCCGCCACGGGAGACCTGGTTCCAGTAGTCGGTGCGCTCGACGCTGTACGCACTGGCACCGGCGAGATCGGCCTGCTGATCGGGAGCGCCGTCGGTGCGCTGGCTGGCGCCGAACGCCAGCGAACCGCCGAGGACGACGGCCAGGCCCGCGGCGCCGAGGGCACGGCGCACGGGTCGCGGCAGGGAGGTGGTGACGGGGGCGTCCGCACGGTGGCGTGACGGCGTACTGGGATGGGGCACGGGGGATTCCTGTTCTTGCTTCAGCGGCCCAGGAGGGATGGGACGCCGTACGACCGTAACCGATCTGTGACCTGATGCGCCAGGCCACACGTGTGCGGTGCTGTCCTGGTGGGCGCTCTCACGCGCCCTGCCAGCGGCTCACCAGGGCCCGTAGAGCCGCTCGGACGTGGCCCGGATCGCGGTGCACAACTCGGCGAGGTCGTCCCCACGGACCTGCGCGAGGACCCCGGCGGTGTGGGCTGCCAGATAGGGAGCGTTGGGGCGACCGCGGTAGGGATGGGGGGTCAGGTAGGGCGCATCGGTCTCGACCAGCAGCTGCCCGGCCGGCACCAGCAGCGCGGCCCGGCGTGACTCCTCGGCCGCCTTGAAGGTGACGGTCCCGGCGAAGGAGAGGTAGTAGCCGCGGCGGACGCACTCGGCCGCCATCGCGGCGTCACCGGAGAAGCAGTGGAAGACCGTGCGCTCGGGGGCGCCGTCCTGGGCAAGCACCTCGAGCACCTCGGCGTGCGCCTCCCGGTCGTGGATCTGCAGCGGCAGGTCCAGCTCCTTGGCCAGGGCGATGTGGGCACGGAACGCCTCGCGCTGGGCGATCCGGCCCTGCTCCCCAGCCCGGAAGTGGTCCAAGCCGCTCTCCCCCACGGTGCGCACCCGCGGCGAGCGCGCCAGCGCGGCGATCTGGGCGATGGCCTCGTCCAGGCCGACCTCGTGGCGCGGCCGTGGGTCCGGCTCCAACCCGTCGGGTGCGATCTCGCGCACGCCGGCATGCAGGACCGCCTCGTTCGGGTGGATGGCCACCCCGGCCACCAGCTCGGGGTGGTCCTGCGCCGCCTGCACGCTCCATCGGGCCGAGTCCAGGTCGCAGCCGATCTGGACCATCGCCTCCACGCCCACGGCGCGCGCCTGCTCGAGGTGGCCGGTCAGACCGGGGTCGGCCACGCCGTCGGCCAGCACCTCGGCGATCGACTCCAGGTGGGTGTGGTTGTCGACGATCGCGACCGGCAGCGGCTCGGGCGCAGGGGGGAACCCCTGCTCGCGCTTACGCGCCATCGGCCTTCTCGCGCAGCCGCTCCAGCTCCTCGGTGACGATGGAGTCGTCGAGCTTGGTGAACACCGGGGTGGGCTTGCCGATCGGGGTGCCGGGGGTGACCGGGCGCGACTGCCAGGACGGGACCTGGCTGTAGTCGCCGGTGATGACCGGGTAGTGGCGGGTGTCGTCGTCGAGGTCGGTGACCTCCTCGATCCGCGGCTGCGGGGCGAAGGTGCCCGTCCCGCCGAAGGTGGTGTGCACGTCCTGTGCCGAGTGCGGCAGGAACGGCGCGAGGATGGTGTTGCAGTCGCTGACGGCCTGAGTGGTGGTGTGCAGCACCGTGGCGAGCCGTTCCGGGTCGGTCTTCAGCTTCCACGGCTGGGTCTCGGAGACGTAGCGATTCACCTCGCTCACGGCACGCATCGCCTCGGAGATCGCATGCCGCTGCCGGTTGGCCTCGATCGCGGAGCCGACCGTCGAGAACGCCGTGTTCGTGATGGCGAGGATGTCCCTGTCCACGTCGGCGAGCTCACCCGCCGCGGGGATCTCGCCGAAGTTCTTCGCCACCATGGACGCGGTGCGGTTGACCAGGTTCCCCCAGCCGGCCACCAGCTCGTCGTTGGTGCGGCTCAGGAAGGACTCCCACGTGAAGTCGACGTCCTGGTTCTCCGGCCCGGCGGCCGCCACGTAGTAGCGGAACGCGTCGGGCTGGTAACGGGCGAGCATGTCGCGCACGTAGATGACCACCCCGCGGGAGGAGGAGAACTTCTGCCCCTCCACGTTGAGGAACTCCGAGCTGACCACCTCGGTCGGCAGCTGCAGCGACCCGAACGCACCGGGGGCTCCCCCGCGCGAGCCTCCGCCGTCGTAGGCCAGCAGCTCGGCCGGCCAGATCTGGGAGTGGAAGGTGATGTTGTCCTTGCCCATGAAGTAGTACGAGCGGGCGTCGGGGTCGGTCCACCAGTCGCGCCAGGCCTCCGGGGTGCCCTGGCGGCGGGCCCACTCGATGGAGGAGGACAGGTAACCGATGACGGCGTCGAACCACACGTACAGCCGCTTGCTGGGGTTGTCCTCCCAGCCCGGCAGCGGCACCGGAATGCCCCAGTCGATGTCGCGCGTCATGGCCCGGGGGCGCACGTCATCGAGCAGGTTGCGGCTGAAGTTCAGCACGTTCGGGCGCCACCCGCTGCGGGTCTCCAGCCAGGAGGCGAGGGTGTCCACCAGCGCGGGCAGGTCGAGGAAGAAGTGGTTGGACTCGACGAACTTCGGGGCCTCGCCGTTGATGCGGCTGCGGGGGTTCTTCAGGTCGATCGGGTCGAGCTGGTTCCCGCAGTTGTCGCACTGGTCCCCGCGGGCGCCGTCGTAGCCGCAGATGGGGCAGGTGCCCTCGATGAAGCGGTCCGGCAGCGTCCGCCCGGTCGACGGCGAGATCGCGCCCATGGTGGTCTTCTCCACCATGTACCCGTTCTTGTGCACCGTGCGGAACATCTCCTGCACGACGGCGTAGTGGTTACGCGTGGTGGTGCGGGTGAACAGGTCGTAGGACAGGCCCAGGTTCGCCAGGTCCTGCACGATCACCCGGTTGTAGCGGTCGGCGAGCTCCTGCGGGGAGACGCCCTCCTGCTCGGCCTGCACCAGGATCGGGGTGCCGTGCTCGTCGGTGCCGGAGATCATCAGCACGTCGTGACCCGCCATCCGCATGTGCCGGCTGAAGACGTCCGAGGGGACGCCGAACCCTGCGACGTGACCGATGTGCCGGGGGCCGTTGGCGTAGGGCCACGCCACGGCCGAGAGGATGTGGGTCATAGGATCGATCCTAGTGGTCGCCCAGCACTCCGATCCCGGCCGTGCACGGGGCACGCAGACCACGCTCCGGCGAGGAGAATCCACCCATGACGCCTGCCCGTGCGTTCCATCTGATCACCGCTGTGGTGACCCTGGCGGCCCTGCTGCTGCAGCTGGTGCTCTCGGTCTCGGGGGCGGCGGTGCTGCTCACCGAGGAGATGCCCTCGCTGGGCACCCGGCTGTGGCGGCTGGTCTCCTACTTCACCATCCAGAGCAACATCCTCGTGGCCGTCTCCACCGTGATGCTCGCGCGGGATCCCCAGCGGGACGGGCAGGTGTTCCGCATCGTGCGGCTGGCGGGGCTCGTGGGCATCACCGTGACCGGGCTGGTGCACTTTTTCCTGCTCCGGCCGCTGCTGGACCTGACCGGCTGGTCGGCGGTGGTCGACACGCTGTTGCACGTGGTGGTGCCGGTGCTGTGCGTGACCGGGTGGCTGGTGGCGGGCCCGCGCTCCCGGATCGACGCCACGGCGATCGCCGGCGCCACCCTCTGGCCGGTGCTGTGGCTGGCGGCGACGCTGGCCGTGGGCGGGGCCACGGACTGGTTCCCCTATCCCTTCGTCAACTTCCGTGAGGAGGGGTGGCCCGCGGTGGTGGTCACCTGCCTGGGGATTCTGGTCCTCTTCGCGGCGTTGTTCGTGGCGGTCTGGTTCGCCGATCGAAGGCTGGGCCGCACCCGCGAGCGGGAGCCGCACTCATGAAGCCGCTGCCCCGGTTCTGGACCGATGCGGTCGGTGACGCCCACTCCCCCGAGGGCAAGGAGTTCTCGCTCACCCTCTACGGCTGGTCCACGACGTCGCTGGCGCACGCCGCCCAGGTCGCCCAGCAGCGCTGGGCCCAGGTGGCGGCCGCGGTGCGCGCGGGCCGGGAGCTGCACACGCAGTGGTACTACCCCCGGATCCCGTTGCGCGAGGAGGTCCTGCAGGAGATCCACGCTCCCGACGGCACCCTGACGGCGGCGATCACCCGCAACCGCTACGGCGCGGAGGTGCTCAACACCGATGCGGTACTGATCGCCGACGTCGACCTGCCGCAGCCGGCGCGCACCCGCCGATCGCCGCGGCGCTCCGGATCCGGGCCGCTCGCCGGCCTGTTCCGCCGCCTGGTCGGCCGCCGCAGCACCAGCGACCTCCTCGCTCCCCCGCCCTCAGGCGTGGACATGCCGCCGCAGGCACCCACCTCCGGCGACGGCGCAGCTCACCTCTCCCGGATCGCGGCCGTCGCGGGTGCGAACACCCGCTGGGGGTTCCGCGTCTACCGCACGGCTGCGGGCCTGCGGGTGATCGTCACAGGCTCAGGACTGGCGCCGGGCAGCGCCGAGGCCGAGTATCTGCTGCGCGAACTGGACTCGGACCCGCTCTACGTGCGGCTGTGCGCCACGCACGAGACCTACCGCGCCCGGCTCACCCCCAAGCCATGGCGGGTGGGCCACCGCGCGCTGATCGTGGACTACCCCTACGACCGCTTCTCCCACATCGTCGATCCGTGGTTGCGCGCCTACGCCTCGGCCTGCCGCGGCCACGCCGCGTGTGAGCTCGTCTCCGAGACAGGTCCGGGCGCGACCGGGATCGAGCGGCAGATCGTGCAGCTGCACGACGAGCGCGCCGGAGTGGGGAGCGGGTCACCGCTGGCGTGAGCAGCGCCGGCGACGAGAGATCAGACCGGGAGGCCGTGATCTCCGTAGCCGGCGATCTGCTCGGACGACCTCTGATCCAGCATGGGCCGGGAGCGTCCCCGCAGTCCCACGGCGATCACGTCCCCATAGGCCACGTCACGCTCGCGGTCCGTGCGCCCCAAGCAATCGGTGAGCGCCGCCGTGAGCGCAGCAGTCACGGACACGCCCATGCGCCCGGCGAGCTCGCGAGCCAGCCGTTCGGTCTCCGGATCCGTGATGCAAAAGGTCATGACACCCAGGATGGCAGGCGGATCCGACATGAGCGCGGCTTCGGTGTTCAATCCGGCGGCACCGAGACCGCCGTCAGGCTCGGTGTCGTGAGCTCACCGCGGCTCAGCGCCGGTACCGCAGGAACAGCATGTCCTGGGCTCGCAACAGCCCGGCCAGCCGCATCGGCCGGTGCACGAGCGGGGTGTCCCGGGTGATCCGCAGGCCGTCCCCGCCCTCCAGCAGCGGGCTCACCGTCAGGCACAGCTCGTCCAGCACGTCCGCCGCTGCGAGCGTCCCGAGCAGGTGCGGACCGCCCTCGCACAGCATCTGCGCCAGCCCACGGGCGATCAGCTCCGACCGCAGCAGCTCCGGGTCCACGGCGTCCTGCCCGCACACCACCACCTCCGCGACCTCCGCGAGCGCCTCGCGCTGCCGCTGCGGGCTGCGGGCATGGGTGAGCAGCAGCGGCCGGCGCGGTGCGTCGGCGAAGAGCGCCGCGCCGGGCTCCAGCGCGATCCGGGACGAGACGATCGCCAGCACCGGGTGATCGGCGAGCCCGTGCCCACGGCGCCAGGCCACGTCCGCCTCACCGAGCCGCAGCCCGCCGTACCCCTCGGCGCGCAGTGTCCCGGCCCCGACGATCACCACGTCGGCCAGGCGCCGCAGCAGATCGAACACCTGCTTGTCCGCGGGACTGTTCAGCCCGGAGGACACCCCCGCGTGGGTGGCGGCGCCGTCGATACTGGTGATCATGTTGGCCCGCAGGTACGCCTCGCCCCGATCAGCCAGCGCGTAGGCGGCCAGCAGCTCGTCCTCGATGAAGACGCTCATGACATGTTGTGCCGCAGGTACGCCGGCTCCCGCAGACCCAGCACCGACTCGGCCATCCGCACCGCATCCACCGTGGCGGCCACCTCGTGCGCACGGACGATCCGGGCACCGCGCTCGAGGCACATGACGGTCGCCGCGAGGGTCCCCCACAGCCGGTCGGGGCGATCGCGGTCGAGCGTCTCCCCCACGAAGTCCTTGTTGGAGAGGGCCACCAGGGTGGGATACCCGAGCGCGGTGATCTCGCCGAGCCGGCGCACCAGCTCCAGGGAGTGGCGGGTGTTCTTGTTCAGGTCGTGCCCAGGGTCGATGACGATCCGGTCACCCGGCACGCCCGCATCGAGTGCCAGCTGCACCTGGGCGGCGAGGAAGTCGGCCACCTCGGCGACCACATCGCCGTACTCCGGCCGCCGCAGATGCCGGTGCGGCGGGGCGATCGAGTGCGCGATCACCACGCTCGCCCCGCTCTCGGCCACCGCCGCTGCCATGCCCTCGGCCCGCAGCCCGGTGGTGTCGTTGACCACGTCGGCCCCGGCGCGCACGCAGGCGCGGGCCACCTCGGGGCGCTGGGTGTCGATCGAGATCACCACATCGCTGGCCGCGCGGACCGCCTCGATCACCCCGAGCACGCGGTCCAGCTCCTCGGCCGGGCTCACCTCGGGGGTGTCCGGGGAGAAGGCCATCCCGCCGATGTCCACCCAGTCCGCACCCTCGGCGACGGCGCGCAGGCAGGAGTCCACCGCCGCCTGCAGTGCGAACGTGCGGCCGCCGTCGTAGAAGGAGTCCGGGGTGCGGTTCACGATCGCCATCACCGCGGTGCGGCGGGCGAAGTCGAAGGTGCGCGCCCCGATCCGGCGCGGCAAGAGAGTCCCGACGGCGTCCCGTGCGTGGCGGGCCCCGCGCGCCTGGCGCAGGCCTGGGGCCTCGGTGAGGTCGACGCCCGCCGGGGCTGCGCCGTCGGCCATCAGTCCCGCCCGCGGGACTTGATACCGGCCGCGAGCCGGCGCACGAGCGAGCGGGGTGCGAGCTTGGTGACGGCGGCGAGGCCGGCGTAGAGGGCGCCGGGGACGCTGACGACCTTGCCCCGGGCGAGGTCGCGCAGCGAGACGGCCACCAGGTGGTCGGCGTCGACGTACATCCAGTCGGGGGTGCGGCTCATGTCGATGCCGGCGGCGTCGTGGAACTCGGTGCGCACGAAGCCCGGGCAGAGCGCCTGGACCCGCACCCCGGTGCCGGCGAGGTTCATCGCCAGGCCCTCGGTGAACTGCAGCACCCACGACTTCGACGCCGAGTAGGTACTGCCGCGGCCCGGCAGCAGCGCGGCGATGGAGGCGACGTTGATGATCGCGCCCGCGCCGCGCTCGATCAGGCCGGGGGTGGCGGCGCGGGTCAGGCGCAGCACAGCCTCGACGTTGACGGTCAGCTGGTGGACCAGTGCGTCCTCGGTCGCCTCGGCGAACGGCGCCCCGACCGAGAGCCCGGCGTTGTTGACCAGGGTGTGCACGTCCTCGGCGCGCAGGCGCTCGGACACGGCGGCGATCCCGGCCTCGGTGCCCAGGTCGGCCGCCAGCACCTCCACCTCGGGTGCGCCGAGCGCGCGGCACTCCGAGGCGACCTCCTCCAGCCGGCCGGCGCTACGGGCCACGAGCACGAGCCGCAGGCGGCGCTGGGCGAGGTGGCGGGCGAAGGTCAGTCCGATACCGGAGGAGGCTCCGGTGACGAGCGCGGTAGGCATGGCACGAGCGTACGCGGCACCTACCCGGTGGTCAGCCTCGTCAGCCCGCGCCGGATGTTGCGCACCGCCTGCCCGATCCGCTGCTCGTTCTCGATGAGCGCGAACCGCACGTACCCCTCCCCACCCGGGCCGAACCCGACCCCGGGTGAGACCGCCACATCGCACTCGGTGACCAGGTGGCGGGCGAACTCGATGGAGTCCATCTCCCGGTAGGGCTCGGGGATGCGCGCCCAGGCGAACATCGTGCCCTTCGGCTTGAGGATGTCCCAACCCACCCGCTGCAGCCCGTCGTAGAGGCAGTCGCGGCGGGACTGGTAGATCCCGCTCAGCTCGGCCGGATACTCGGTGGCCTCGTTCAGGGTGACGGTCGCCGCGATCTGGATCGGCTGGAAGGTGCCGTAGTCGAGGTAGCTCTTGAGCTGCACGAGCGCCTTGATCACATCGGGGCGGCCCACCAGGAACGCCACCCGCCAGCCGGCCATCGAATACGACTTCGTCATCGAGTACAGCTCGACGCCCACCTCCTTGCCGCCCTCACACTGCATCAGCGAGGGCGGTTGCCACCCGTCGAAGCACATGTCGGCGTAGGCGAGATCGTGCACGAGCACCACGTCCCGCTCCCGCGCCCAGTCCACCAGCCGCTGCAGATCCGCCAGCTCGACGGTGGAGGTGGTGGGGTTGTGCGGGAAGGAGAGCACGATCACCCGGGGCTTGGGCCAGCCGAGTTCCCAGGCCTCCATCACCCGGTCGATATAGCCGGCGCCGTCGCTGCCGTCCCCGATCGGCACCTGCCGGGCATCGGCCCCCGCGAAGTAGGGGCCCCAGATGTGGATGGGGTAGCTGGGGGTGGGCACGATCGCGGCATCACCGGGCTGCAGCAGCACCCACATCAGGTGGCTGAACCCCTCCTTGGCGCCGATCGTGGTCAGCACCTCGGTCTCCGGGTCGAGCGTGACGCCGAATCGCCGCGTGTAGTGATTCGCCACCGCCAGCCGCAGGTTCGGGATACCGCGGGAGGAGGAGTAGCGGTGGTTACGCGTGTTCTGGGCCGCCTCGGCCAGCTTCTCGACGGCGACCTGGGGGCTGGGCAGATCCGGGTTGCCGAAGCCGAGGTCCACCACGTCCCGACCGGCCCGACGTGCCTCGAGTTTGAGGGAGTCGATGATCGTGAAGACGTACGGGGGCAGTCCCTCGATGCGGCGGAAGTCCATGGCGCTACGCTACTGCGGATGACCGCAGATCAGTGGGGGTGGGGTGCTACCGAGATCTCCCAGGGGTCGGTGAGGAAGGTGCGGGCGGCAGCCGCGCCGGGCGGCCGGAAGGCGTAGACGGCGAGGAGGCGCAACTGGGTGAGCAGCCCGTACCCGGGCAGAGCGTGCTGCACCGCCCGCGTCGGGCGGTACCCGTCCAGCACACCGGCGGCGCAGCTGCGCGCGTGAGCGGCACCGGTGTGGCCCTGCCGCACACGCAGCTCCAGGTGCACGAGCAAGTTCGCCAGATCCAGTGCAGGATCACCGGTGGCCAGTAGGTCCAGGTCGAGCAGCCCGACCCGGTCACCGTCGACCAGCATCTGCTTGTCATGCAGGTCCCGGTGAATCAGGGCCGGCGCCCGACAGGGCTCCAGCAGCATCGTCGCGCGCTCCAGCATGCGGGACGCCACCGGCGCCTCGGCGAGCACGCCGTAGGCCTGGGCCAGGCCCAGCCAGCGGCGGGTCAGCGCGAGCTCGGCAGCGCCGTCGTGGCCCGTGGCCGGCACGCCGCCCAGCCGGGGCGCCTCGTGCAGGATCCGCACGGCCCGCCCGACGCCGACCCCGGCGCGGTAGGCCTCACCCGTGGTCTCCTGCGAGCTCTCACCGAGTCGTTGGTGCAGCGTGCGGCCGGGCAGGGCCGCGGTGGTGACGGCTCCGGCCTCCTGCGCGAGCACCCGCGGTAGGCGCACCCCGGCGGCTCGTAGCTCCTGCGAGAGCTGCGCGGCACCGGCGGAGCGACCAGGGCGGAGCACCTTGGTGAACACCACGCCGCCGGACTGGGTCTGCTCCACCACCCCACGACGCTCGGGCCGATGCGCCACGAGCCGCACACCCGGGCGCCGGACGAGCTCGGCCAGCGCGGGCAGGCGGCGGTCGGCACCCTCGCGCTGTAGCACCACGTGGGCGCCGTCGGCGTGGACCGTGCCGATCGAGGCGGTGCGGCGGCGGACGTGCGCAGCACGGGCCGGGTCGGTGAAGGCCTGCCCCGCGACACGCCGGCCGTCACGGTCGCGCACCTCCAGCAGCGCATGGTCACCGTCACGCGGCATCACCCGCAGCAACCTGGCACCGGACGGGAGGTCGGACAGGACCGGCCACAGCCGGGACGTCTCGATCCGGCCGCTCACCCGATCGGCTCCAGTCGCTCGAGCCCACCGGTGAGGACCCGGTCGGCCGCCGCCACGAGTGCCGCGGTCGACTCGGCCCAGTCCGGGCGCCGGCACCGGAACGGCTCGGCCGCGCGCAGCAGCAGCTGCCCGGCGGTGAGCAGCCGCAGCCGCTCGCGGTCCACCGGGAGCCGGTAGCCGGCGCGCACGTCGGCCAGCATGGCGGCGGCGTCCTTACCCCGCAGATGCGCCTCGGCGGTGAAGCTCGCGAGATCGGTCTCCGCCGGCCCGCGAGCCGCACGGTCGAGGTCGATCAGCGCGATCTCGCCGTCGGGTCCCAGGATCGCTTGGTCGAGCGAGAGGTCGCCGTGCACGGGGACCTGCGCCCACCCCTGGCCACCGCCGGCCGCCGTGGCCGCGGCGGCGATGCGGCGCGCCACCGGCCCCACCGCCGGCAGCAGCAGGGCGAGCTGGTCCGCCGCGGCGAGGACCGCCTCGCGGTGGTCCCCTGGCTGCGCCGTCGGCAGCGCGGCGCCGCTGCGGTGCAGTGTGGACAGCGCCACGCCGAGCGACCTGAGTTCAGCGGCTCCCGGCGCCGTCAGCGCGGAGCCGGGTAGGAACTCGACGGCGGCGAGGCCGCGACGCCGGTCGATGCCGAGCAGCACCGGGGTCCGCGGGCCCTCCGCCCGCAGGGCGCGGATCCGCGCAGCCGCCGCGGCGAGGTCGGCGGGCCGGTAAGCACGCAGCAGCACCGTCCCCGACCTCAGGTCCGCCCGGCCGACCCAGCGGCGCTGGGGCTTGTAGGCGAGCTCTCGCACGGGTCCCCCTCGATCGCCCCAGGCGAGCGGCAGGGCGCGCTGCAGCATCGCCTCGCGGCGGCGCGGCACGGCCAGCGAAGCCAGCGCCGGCAGATCACGATCGGCGGCAGGGGTGGTCACCAACATCGCGCCGGAGTGGTCCATGGCCAGCACGGAGGCCGACGGCGCACGCTCGGCCGTCTTGACGAGCTTGCCGACCTCCCCGGGCGTCAGGGCCGTCACCACGATCGTTCGCGCGGACTGCTCCTCACCGATGCAGACCTCGACCCCGAGCACGCAGCTGGTGCCGGGCTTGTAGCGCAGGTACCGGGTCCGGGCGATCAGCGGCGTCGAGAGATGCTCGGCCAGCCATTGCTGCAGGGCGTGGTCATCGAGCAGCACCGGCAGCGCCGGCAGGGCCGGGTCGCGCTCGGCCAGCGCGCGGTCAGCCTCGCCCAGCACGATGGCCCTCCTCCTCCCGAGCCGCCCCCACCACACCGTCGGCGTCGGCGTGCCGGGCGAGCACCTCCTCGGGTCTGCCGGTGTCGGTGACCACGCCACGCTCGACCCAGATGACCCGGTCAGCCGCCCGGGCCGCGACCAGGTCGTGGGTGATGATGATGGTGGTGCGTGCGCGGGTGAGCCGGTCCAGAGCGGCGAGCACCTCCTCCTCGGTGGCCTTGTCCAGCCCCGTCATGGCCTCGTCGAGGATGATGATTGGCGCGTCGCGCACGGCCGCGCGGGCGATCGCGATGCGTTGGCGTTGCCCGCCGGAGAGCGTGGTGCCCCGCTCGCCGACCACGGTGTCGTAGCCCTCGGGCAACGCGGTGATGAACTCGTGGGCCCCGGCGAGGCGGGCCGCGGACTCGATCTCGGCCTCCCCCGCATCCGGGTTGCCGTAGGCGATGTTCTCCCGGATGGAGGTGGCGAACAGCAGGCTCTCCTGCAGCACGATCGCGACCTGGGGGCGCACCGACTCCAGGGTCAGATCGCGCAGATCGTGCCCGTCGATGCGGACGTGCCCGGAGTCGGGATCGCGCAGCCGCGAGATGAGCATCGCCACGCTGGACTTGCCCGCCCCGGAGGGGCCCACCACCGCGACCCGCTCCCCGGGCCGCACGCTGAGGTTCAGCCCGCGCAGCACGTGATGGCCCGGGGTGTAGGACAGCCAGACGTCGCTCATCCGCACATCACCGTGGAACCGGCGTGCCGGGCGCGCCATCGAGTCGTTGACCACCTGGGGCCGCTCCTCGAGCAGGTCCACCAGCCGCTCGCCGGAGGCCGCCGCCTGCGCGATCCGGCCGGTGTACTTGGCGAGGTCGCGCATCGGCTTCAACGCGGCCTTGAGGTAGGTGATGAAGACGACGAGCTCCCCGGGGGTCAGGGCACCGGCCAGCACGCGCGTGGCACCGAGGTAGAGCACGCCGGCGGTGGCCAGACCCACGAGCACGTCGGTGCGGCGCTCCAGCCCGGCGGAGAGCTTCTTGGCCTTGACGCTGTCCTTCATCGTCTTGTCGTTGCTGCCGGCGAAGGTGTCCTGCATGCGGCTCTCGAGCGAGTACGACTGCACCACGCGCATCGCCGAGAGCGCCTCGGTGGCGAGCGAGGCCAGCGCCCCCTCGGCCTTGCGCTGCTCGCGTGAGACACCGTTGATCTTGCGGGAGAGGCGGGTTCCGAGGAGGACGAACAACGGCAGCACCACCACCATCACCAGTGCCAGCTGCCAGTCGAGCACGGCCACCACCGCCAGCATCGCGACCATCGTGATCACGTTGCCGATCAGCGGCAGGGCGGCGGTGACGGCGACCTCCTTGAGCCTGCCGACGTCGGAGGTCACCCGGGTGACCAGGTCCCCGGTGCGGGCGTTGTCGTGGAAGGACATCGACAACGACTGCAGGTGCGCGTAGGCACGCGCGCGCACCGCCGTCAGCAGGCGGGTCCCGGCGAGCGCGAAGCACAGCGTCATCAGATAGGCACACACGGCGCGCAGGACCACGACCACCAGCAGCCCGACGGCGGCCAGCAGCAGCACGGTGGTGAGGTTCTCCGGGGCGTCCACACCGATGCGCCCACCGCTGGCGGCGATGACGCCGTCGAGCACGAACTTCAGTGGCCACGGCTCGAGCAATCGCATCCCGACCTCGGCGAACAGCGCCGCCGACCCGGCCAGCAGCAGCCGGCGCTCCTGACGCAGGTGCGGGGCGAGGTGCCGGCCGGTGCGGCGCAGGCCTGGCAGTGACCGGCGCAGGCTCCGGCGCTCAGCCGATCCCACGGCTGACCTCCGGCTGCGGCAGCCGCAGGCCCACGAGTTCCAGCGACTCGGTGACCACCCGGGCCCAGTCGTGCCGGGCCGCGGCCCGGACCCCCGCCTCGCGCAGCCGGGTGCGGCGCAGCCGGTCGGCGCGCAGCGCGGCGATCGCGGCGGCGAGCTCGGTCGGGTCGCCGGGGGTGACCAGCTCACCGAGGCGTCCGTGCTCGAGCAGCGCGGGCAGCACGCCGATCCTGCTGGCCACCACCGGCAGGCCGGCCGCGAGGTATTCGCGCACTTTCAACGGGGAGAAGTAGCAGTCCCGCATCGGGGGGTAGGGAGCGGCGGCCAGGTCCAGCTCGCGCAGCTGGGCACCGATCTCGTCGGGGTCGACCGCACCGACGAGCTCGACCGATCCGTCGATGCCGTGCTCCTGTGCCCGCGCGTGCAGATCGTCCGCCAGCGGGCCGTCCCCGATCAGCCGTAGCCGGTAGCTCGGGTCGGCGGGCACGAGCCGGGCCATCGCGTCCACCAGCACCTCGACCCCGTGCCAGGGCTTGAGCGTGCCCACGAAGCCCACGGTGAACCGGGCGGCGTCCGGGGCCACCGGCGGGTGGGTGGCGGGGGTGATGCGGGTGGTGTCCACGCCGTTGCCGATCACATGGATGTGTCCGATGTGCCCCGCGTGCGTGCGGGCCCATCGGGCGACGGATTCACTCACGCAGACGACGGCGCGTGCCCGGCCGAGGGCCAGCCGGGCCGTGCTCTCGGCCTGCCGGCGATCGACGAGACCGCGGTGCTCGTCGTGTTCGTCCACGAGCGGGGCGTTCACCTCGAGCAGGCTGGGTACACCGCGGGCGAGGGCCCAGCTGGTGGCGCTGCGCCCCCAGAGGGCGTACCGCTCGTAGACGAGGTCGAGCGGTGCCTCGGCGGCGATCCGGTCCAGCAGCGCCGGGACGGCGCCGTCACTGGCCTGGGCGGAGCGCTCGCGCTCGACGCCCCGAGCCCCCACGACCTCCGGGAGCCGGTGCCACCGCACCCCGGCCAGATCCGAGGGCGCCGGGCCACCGGTGCGCGGGGCGAGCAGATGCACCTCCCACCCGGCTGCGACCAACCGCCGCAGCACGGCACGCACGTGTGCCGACGCGCCTTTGCGGCCGAACACCGGTATCCCGGGGTCCGTGCAGACGTAGGCCACCCGCCTCATCGCGCGACCTCCGCCGTGCCGGGCACCGGGTCAGCGGCCTCGGCGACAGTCGTGGGGCTGTCGATGGCGGCGTGCGCATCCCGGGCGGCCTCGGTCAGCAGCCGGTGCAGCCGAGTGGCGTTGCGCCGGATGTCGAAGGTGGACTCCACCAGCTCCCGGCCTGCGTCGCTGAGCCGGCGGGCAGTGGCACGGTCGGTCAGCAGTTGTTCGATCGCGGCCGCCAGCGCCACCGGATCCGCCTCGGGGACCAGCAGACCGGTCTGCTCGTGCTTGACCGCCTCGGCCATCCCGGTGACGGGTGTGGCCACACACGGGGTGCCGAGCGCGAGCGCCTCCAGCACCACGGTCGGCAGACCGTCGCGGTTGCCATCGGCGCCGATCACGCAGGGGGCCGCGAAGACCGCCGAACGGGCGAGCACCTCCGCCATCTGCCGCTGAGGCAACGGACCGTGGAAGGTCACCGATGCGGCAAGCCCGTGCCCGTCGACCCGGCGGCGCAGCTCCTCCTCCTGTGGCCCCGCACCGACGATCTCCAGGCGGGCACGACGCCCTCGCCCGGCCAGCAGCGCCATCGCGTCGATGAGATGGACGAAGCCTTTCTTCTCCACCAGCCGTCCCACCGCCGTGACCGTCGGGGGCGGATCCTGACGTGGCCGGTACCCGAAGGCGTCCAGGTCGAGACCGTTGTAGACCCGGACGACGCGGTCCGCGGCGGTGCCGAAACGATCGCGCAGGTAGCGCAGGTTGTAGTCCGAGACCGTCACCACGAAACGGGCATCGGCGAGCTTGCGGCGCAGGTCCGCCTGGTCGACGTCGTCGTGGAAGATGTCCTTGGCGTGGGCGGTGAAGCTGTAGCCGGTGCCACTGATCCGCGCGGCCAGGCGAGCCACCGTGGCCGCGACGGAGCCGAAGTGAGCGTGCAGATGGGTGATCCCGCTGCGGCGCACGGCCACTGCGATCTCGACCGCGGCCGCTGCCTCGTCGGGGCTGACCTCCAGCAGATCGTCCAGGTGCCAGCACAGGTCGGGCACCGCCGTGCTCGCCTGAGCGAGGACGCGCCACAACTCGGTGGTGCGCAGGTGGTGCGGAAGGTAGGTGACCGGGGCCCGGACCCGGGCGAGCGCGTCGTGGAAGCGCCCGTCGGCGGGAGGGCGCAGCGAGAAGATCTCGAGATCGGCGCCCTGGGCCTCCAGGGCGAGCATCTCGCTGAGGATGAAGGTCTCGGAGAAGCGCGGATACATCTTCAGCACGTAGCCGATCCGCGGGGCCGGCCCGGTCCGCGGCGGCAGCTGGGCGTCGCGGGCATCAGGCAGAGACATCGGTCAGCTCCGGTGTGATGAGGAGGTCGTGGGCCAGGTCGGGGATCCGCGCCAGGCCGTCCAGGTCGATCGATGCGCCCCGCGGCCGCGCATCGTCGCGGACCGCGCCGGCGAGCCAGTCCCCGAGGGCGAGCGGGTCGGCAGCGGCGGGGGCGAGCACGTCCACCGCTCCGGCACGGCGCAGCCGCTGCGCGCGGACGGCCTGCTCGGCGCGGGGCCGTTCCCGCGGCACCAGCAGCGTCGGACGCCGGGAGGAGAGCAGCTCGCAGACGGTGTTGTATCCGCCCATGGACACGATCGCGCCCGCGTGGGCGATCAGGTCCGCGAGGTTGGCGACGAACGAGTGGACGGTGACGGGCCGGTTGGCGGCCAGTCGCTCGATCTCGGCACGCGCCGGCGCCGGCAGATAGGGGCCGGTCACGAGCACACCGCGGTACCCCTCGGGCATCGGTGCACGCACGAATGCCCGGGCAAGGTCCGCGCCGTCCTGCCCGCCGCCGACCAGGCACAGCACCGAGGCGTCCGGGATCCGGGGCCGGGTCGTGCGGCTGTTGTCCGGCGCCTGCAGGCCGCTGCCGCGGCCCTGCGCCAGGTAGCCGGTGAACCGGCTGCGACGAGCGACGCCGGGTGGGAGGCCGTACTCGAGGACGGGATCGTAGATGCGCGGGTCACCGTAGATCCAGACCTGGTCGTACCAGCCGGTCACCGCGGCTGTGGACTCCTGCTCGTGCCACTCGCGCCGAGCGATCGCCGGGGTGTCGAGCACGTCCCGCAGGCCGAGCACCGTGCGCGTGCGGCGGCGAGGGTTCGTGGCGAGCTTGCGCAGCGTGCGTTCGAGCTCACCGCCGAGCCCGCGTGGGACCTTGTCCACCACGAGCAGGTCCGGGGCAAAGGTCCGCACCGCGGCCCAGATCACCTTGCTGCGCATGTGCAACAGCTCCGGCAGGTCGAGGGCGAAGGTCCTGGCCGCGTACCTGCCCTCGGCGTCCTTGCCGACGGCGGGCAGGGTAAGCACCTCGGTGCGCGGCGGCAGCGCGAGGGCGGTCGCCTCCGGGGCGCCGGTGAGCAGGAGCACGTCGGTGTCGGGTTCGGCGGTCGCGAGCGCCGCCGCGATCTCGATGTTGCGGCGGATGTGTCCCAGGCCCTGGGTGTCGTGGGAGTAGAGCGCCACCCGTCTCCCGCTGCGCTGCGTGCCCATATGGGTCCCCCTCCTCGGTCGGCGCGGACGGTGATGTCCGGCAGGTGACCACGCTGGTCCCGGCTGGTGAGCCGCAGGTGACGGGAGCGTGAGAGTGCTCTCATGTGCGCCGGGCAGCACCCGCCGCCGTGGGGAACCCGGCGCTGGATGGGGGGTTCGCACCATGCCTGCTGCGCCCATGCTCTGCGAGCCTGGAGAGGTCGACCCGGGAGAGTTCATGAGCACGCCGCAGCCCGAGCCGGACCCGCACCTGTCCGGCGATCCGTTCTGGGCGCAGGTGCGAGCACGGCACCGCGACCTCGACATCGTCCTGCTGGGCGAGGATCACCACCGGGGCGGCGATCGTGAGCGGGGCGAGGATCTCGAGGCCGGCCCGGATCCCCTCGACCTCTGGACGAGCCTCGTTCCGGGAACCTCTCCTGAGAAGGCGCACCGCTGGGTCGGCGAGGGTACGACCCGGCGGCGGGAGAGCACACTGGCGCTGACCGCGCAGACTCCCGATCCGCAGCAGATCCTGCACGCCGCGGCTGCGACGTTGCGCAGCACCGGGTGGCACGTGCTGGTCCCCCGGACGGGCCTGGCACGCGTGCTGGCCGACCGGGACGGCGCCACGGTGGCGCTCGTGTACGCCGCGACCGATCACCGGCTGGTGATGCGCCTACGCAGCGCCGAGGGCTCCGGATGAGGGCGGCGGGACCGCAGGTGCCCGGGCCGGCGCCCCTCCTGCCCGAGCCGGACGGCGACCCCGGCCGGTGCGAGCAGGTCGCCGCCGACCTGGGTCACCAGGCGGACCGGTGCGAGTCCGCGGCCGAGACGGCCACTCGCCTCTCCGACCTGGGCGGCTCGTGGATCGGGCTGGCCTTCCTGACCTACCGGCAGCGCATCACCGACGCCGCCCACGCCCATGCCGGGGCGGCGCAGGTGCTGCGCGGGGTGGCCGACGCCGTCGAGGCCTTCGCCGGTCAGCGCCGCGCCCACCTGGCCGAATGGCAGGAGCTGGCCGAGTCCGGCGCCAGCCTCGACGCCCTGCGCGCGCAACTGATGGAGGACGTGGCCGTATCGGATCAGGCCGGCGACGACGAGCTGGACGACCTGCGGGTCCGGGCCACCACCCTCGGGGCCGGTTACGCCGGGCTCGCCGCGGCGCAGGCCGCGTTCGAGCAGCGGGTGGCCGAGAGCGAGGCGGATCTCGCTGCCGCGCTGGAGGCCGCCGACTTCGACGACGAGCGCGGGCAGGAGCTGAGCTTCCTCGCGCGACTGGTCGATCTGGCGCTACCGGAGCCGGTGTCCCCGCAGGCCAGGGCGGACTGGTGGCGCGACCTCTCCCCCGCCGAGCGGCAGGCCGCGATCGAGGCGATGCCGGAGCTGGTCGGCAGTGGCGACGGGCTCCCCGCCGCGGCCCGCGACGCCGCCAACCGCCTCCTGCTCGAGCGCGACCTGGAGGCACTCTCGGCGAAGGAGCGGCAGGGGACCCTGACCGGCGCCGAGGCGACGACGCTCGCCAATGCCCGCGCGACCCTCCAGGCCCTGGCCCAGCTGGACGACTTCACCGACCCCCTCTCCGGGGACAAGCCCGGTGGCACCCTGTGGCTCTACGATCCGGACGCCTTCTCGGGAGACGGGAGGGTCGCCGTCGCGGTGGGGGATCTCGACACGGCCGCGGACGTGGCGGTGCAGGTGCCCGGCATCACCACCGAGATGAGCGACGTGCCCGGGTACGCCACGAAGGCGGAGGCCCTGTACGAGTCGGCGCGCTACGGCGGCGACGGCTCGAGCGTGGCGAGCATGTTCTGGCTCGGGTACGACACCCCGGAGGGAGCCCTCGACATCGACACCATCACCCGGGGGCGGGCCGAGGACGGCGGGGCCCGCCTGGCCGATGCCATCGACGGTCTGCGTGCCTCCCGTGAGGACACCGCGCACCTGACGGTGATCGGGCACAGCTACGGCTCGACCACCACCTCCTACGCCGCGACCGAGCACGACCTCGCCGCCGACGGCGTCGCACTGGTCGGCAGCCCGGGCGCGGGCCCGGCTACGACGGCGGACGACTTCAGCGTGGGCGCCGAGAACGTCTACGTGGGGCGCAACAGCCGCGATCCGGTGGCCCTCTTCGGCGACGAGGGCTGGTATCACAACCCGGGCGGGCTGGGGATCGACCCCTCCTCCGACGACTTCGGCGCCACCCGGTTCGAGGCGGAGTCCAGTGGCCGCGGCTGGACCTACGACTTCGGGCAGCACAGCACCTACTACGACCACGACAGCGAGTCGTTGTACAACCTGGGGCGGATCGTCGATGGCGACCCGAAGTCCGTGGTGGAGGCCGACCACAGCTACGATCGGTGGTGGGGCCCGGCGAAGGATCCCGAGTTCGGGCGCGACCCCACCGGTGACGTGCCCGGGCGGTCGGACACCCAGGACTGAGTGCGGCTCAGGGGTGCGTGCACGCGGGCAGGATGACGCCCTCGCCGCCCTCGCAGATCGGCCCCTCGAACACCACCTGCCCCTGGCAGCGCACGAGCGCGTGGCGACGCCCGCCACGGCCGATGAGACTGATGCTCAGGCGGTGACCGGCCACGCTCACCTCGCCGAGGTCGAGCCGGCCCAGGCCCACGTCGATGGGCCGTAGGGCGAGGGAGTCGCCCCTCACCTGCAACCCCGCGACGTAGCGGACCAGGAGATCGATGACGTAGGAGTGGTTGTAGTCCATCTCGTCGCTGAGCGGTTCGCCGGTGAGGGAGTCGTAGTGCTCGACCAGCGCCGGCTGCGCGGGGTCGGCGTCCCGGAAGTGCATCCGGGCCAGCGCTCGCAGACCTCGTGCGAACTCGCGCCGCAGCTCCGCGCTGCCCTCGCAGTGGCGGCCGATCGCGTCCAGGGCGATCGCGCTCGTGTACGGCCAGCTCGGGCCGTTCCACATGCACCCGTTGCGGCCCTTGAGGAACTGGCCCAGCCATCCGCCCTCGGCGCGGAAGGCCGGGCAGTCCCGGGCGACCGACGGGTAGGGGTGCTCGGTGCCGAAGTGGTCCCCGCCGAGGGCGCGGACCAGGCCGTGGGCGTGAGCGGGGCCGGTGATCCCGGCCCACCACGGGTAGAAGCCGACGACGTTGCGCACCAGCGCGCGCTCGTCGGTGCGGTGGTGCAGGTCGTAGAAGAACGCCGAGTCGGGGTCCCACTGCTTGGACAGCACCGACCGGGCGACATCGGCGGCGAGGGCCGCGAACTCGGCCTCGTCCGGGTCCTCGCGCTGGGCGCACAGGCGCGCGACCCCGGCCGCGTTGAGGTGCTGGTAGACCGCCCGGTCGACCCGCTTCAGCGGGGTGTAGGTGGCCGGGTCCTTGGGATCGGCGGGGTAGTCGTGGAAGTACCAGTAGCTGGGCTGGTACTCCTTGCCGGTGAGCCGGTGATCGTGCTGCACCGGCAGGCCGTCCGGGCCCGCCAGCCAGCGCGCCTCCCCGCGCACCTGCGCCTTGGCCGCCGCGAGCGCCTCGGCGGGGACCGTCCACGGGCCGTGCACCTGCGCCACCTGCGCCAGGGACCAGCCGAAGCAGTTGGCGTAGGGGTTCATCCGCCGCCCGATGGTGTGCGCGTGCAGCTGGCCGTCCTCGCCCTGCAGCGGCGGGATGGAGCGCATCACCGCCTCGGCCTCGTCCGGATCGGCGCGCCAGCGCAGATCCATCAGGTGCAGCGGCGTGGACAGCGGGATCACCTTGCTGAACTCCCAGCCGGTGGGGCGCCAGGGGTCCTTGCGCATCTTGTGCGAACGGCCCTCGTACATCACCCGGCCGGGCAGGGCGCCTAGGCCGGGTTCGGCCATCGCGGTGCGCAGGATGTACCAGCGGTAGGCCCACAGCCGTTCGACCAGGTCGTCGTCGCAGCGCAGCTCGGGGACGCTCTCGAACCAGGCAGCGTAGGTGCGTCGGTGCTCGCGCAGCAGACCGGCCGGATCGGTGAGGTCGGCCGCGGGGGCCTGCTCGTCATGGCGGGCCGTGGCCACGATGGTCAGGTCGTAGGCCTCCCCCGGGTCGAGCCGGACCCCATCCCAGATCCGGGGGTCGCTGGAGTCCAGGCGCAGGTGCAGGGTGAACCCGTGCTCGACCGGGCGCGCACCCGCCGGGCCATCCGGCCCGGCACGGAGCCACTCCTCGTCGTACCGCGCGGCGATCCGCAGCGGCTCCTCGCCCTCGTTCCGCCAGTGCTGGATCGAGACGGCGCGGTCGTCGTCGGTGAGGAACCGGGTCTCGGCGAGGCTCAGGTCGCCCAGGCGCTGCCGGGTGCGCAGGTGCGAGGGCAGCCACTCGCCGGTGCTGCGGGCGGGGGCCGGATCGTCGTCGGGGCCCACGGTGAACAGCAGCGGGACGTTCAATTTGTGGATGTAGTCGATCCGGCCGCTGAACCCGGGCCGGTCCTCGAGATAGTCCACCCACAGCCGCCGGCCCACCGGACCGAGCAGCAGCGTGCCCGGGCGGGTCCGCAGCCCGCGGAGGGGTCCGATGAGGGCGGCGTCGATGTCCATATCAGGTGGGAGCAGGTCAGGAAGCGGGCTCGTCAGTGGCCCGGGCAGCGCTGAGATGGCCGGCGGCGGCGGCGTCCAGATGGTTCAGGTCCGAGGCCACCGTGACCAGGTCGAAGCCCTGGCTCAGCCGGGTCCGGGCCGTACCGCCGTCCGGGGTGTGGATGCCCGTCCAGATCCCTGCCGCGGCGGCAGCGGCGCGCACGCGGGTCAGCGCCTCGTCGAACTCGGCCAGCACGCCGGTGTCCGAGCTCGAGCGGCCGCCCAGGGCGAGCGTCAGGTCCGAGGGTCCGATGTAGAGACCGTCGATCCCGGGTGTGCGGGCGATCTCGTCCACGTTCGCCAGCCCCTCGGCGGTCTCGATCATCACCAGACAGAGCAGCCCGTCGTTGATCTCGGCGATGTCGGTGCCCACCCGCAGGATCGCCCGCATCGGCCCGTAGGAGCGCTCGCCCTGTGGCGGGTAGCGCACCGCCGCGACGGCTCGGGCGGCCTGCTCGGCGGTCTCGATCATCGGCACGATGACGCCCGATGCTCCTGCGTCCAGCGCCTGGGAGATCGCGCCCGGGGAGTTCTCCCGCACCCGGACCATCCCCG
This sequence comes from Ruania suaedae, assembly GCF_021049265.1. Classification (NCBI taxonomy): domain Bacteria; kingdom Bacillati; phylum Actinomycetota; class Actinomycetes; order Micrococcales; family Ruaniaceae; genus Ruania; species Ruania suaedae. The sequence continues at coordinate 886,651 of NZ_CP088018.1, read as the reverse complement.
CCGGAGCGGGCCGGTCGGCGCGGCGGGCCCAGACGCCCCCGGCGTCCACCGCCGTGAGCGCGCGGATGATGCCCATGTGGTCCATGAGGCCGTGCTGGGCGTCCATGCAGACGTAGTCGTAGCCCGCCCGCGCCACCCGCTCGGTCGCCACGGGGGCGTCCATCACGACCCAGTAGCCGAGCACCTGCTCGCCCGATCGCAGTCGTTGTTTCAGATCCATGGTGTCTCCTTCATGGTCAGCGCGCGTAGTGCGGTGCGTCGCCGATGAGTGGGCTGGTCAGGTCATCGATGCGCCGGTGCACCGCGTCCGGGAGCGGTCCGCGGCCGGCGGCAGCGATGTTCTCGCGGATCTGCTCCGGTCGCGAACCGCCGACGAGCATCGCTGTGACACCCTCGTGGCCGCAGGTCCAGCGCAGGCACATCTCCACCAGCGGCATCCCGGCCCCGTCCGCAACCTCGCGCAGCTGGTCGATGACGGCGAACCGCTCGCGGGTCCAGTACCGGTCCCGGTACATCACCGCCAGCCGTGAGTCCCCGTAGCGACCGTCGGTGGGCAGACTCTCGAACCGGTGGCGTCCGGTGAGCAGACCGCCCGCGAGCGGGTTGTAGGCCACGGTCTCCACGCCTCGGGCCCGGGCGAAGGGCAGGAACTCCAGCTCCAGACGCCGCGCCAGCGGGTTGTAGAGCTGCTGGGCCCGCAGCGGTGGGCTGAGGCCGAGCCGCTCGCACGCGTGGGTGATCTCGACCGTCTCCCAGGCCGAGTAGTTCGACAGGCCCAGTCGCGAGGCCAAGCCTTGGTCAAGCACCTCGAGGACTCCCGCCAGGGTGTCGGCGATCGGGGTGCTCCGGTCGGGCTGGTGGAGGTAGAGGGTGTCCAGGCCGCGTCCGAGCCGATCGGTGCTCAGGCGCGCCTGAGCCAGGATCGCCTCGGGCGCGAGCGGCCCGCGGCCTTCCGCTGCCGGCTGCATCCCCACCTTGGACGAGATCGGGATCCCGACCGGCGCGACGCGGCCGAGGATCTCCTCGCTCGCACCGCCGGCGTAGGTGTTCGCGGTGTCCAGCTCGGCGACTCCGAGCTCGAGGGCCTCCTCGACGATCGCGCGCGCCGCGCTCTCGCCGACCGTGTCGCCGAAGGGCATGGTGCCCAGGATCAGGCTGGGTCCGGAGGCAGCCATCAGGTGCCCAGGACCAGTTCGAGCGGCAGCGCGACGTGCTTGATCGTGCGGCGGGCGTAGGAGTAGCTCACGTGCACGAGGCCGGAGTCGACGACGATGCTCGGGTAGGAGAACTCCCGCTTCTTGCGCCCGGGGGTGTGCTCGAGCGAGGGGTGGATGCTCTCCTCGTCCTCGAGCGTGTAGACGTGGCGCCACGTCAGGCCGCGATCGGTGGAGACCGCCACCGTCAGCGGCAGCCGCTCCTTCGCCCCGCTGGAGTGGCGGGTCAGGGGCTGCGGCTCGCCCGGCGCCCGGCGCTTGTGCGGATCCTCCATCTCCTCGCGGTCACCGAGGTGGCTGCCCTCCTCCCCCCGGACCGGGTTGGAGGCCAGGAGCAGCACCTCCTCGCCGTCGTGCTCGGTGCGAGCGACCTGGATGGAGGAGTTGCCGTTGGGGATCTCCAGCGGTGCGGGCTCGGTCCAGCTCTCGCCGGAGTCGGTGGAGACCGACCGGTAGACGTGGTCGCCCCACCTGCTGCGGTAGAAGGCGACGAGCTCGCCGTCGGCCATGGCCACCACGTGCATGTGGACGGCACCGATGCTGGCGGGCACGTCCACGCGCCGCCAGGTCGCGCCGGCGTCGTCGGTGAGCAGCACCGCGCTGTGGTCGGCGTCCCCGTGCCAGACGCGCCCGGGCAGGGCGCGGCAGTAGAAGACGGGCAGCAACCAGCGGCGCTCGTCGAGCAGCACGACCGGCTGCCGGATGAACATCCCCTCCTCGTCGGAGAACGGTTCGGCCGCCGACCAGCTGCGGCCGCCGTCGTGGGAGAACTGCTGACGGACGATGGCGGTGTCCTGGGCGCCGAACTCCTGCGCCGTGTAGAGCAGCCAGAGCCGGCCGTCGGGCAGGGCGGTCAGGACCGGGTTCTGCTCCGAGCGTTCCGGATCGTCGGAGGCCTGGACCGAGGGGGACCAGACGGTCGCGCCCGGTTCCAGGCGGGCCACGTGGATGCTCGCGTCCGGGCGTGCCTCGCGCACCCCGCTGAACCACGCGCAGGCGAGCGCGCCGTCGGGTAGACAGTGCAGGAAGGACGCGTGGTTCTCGGCGCCCGGTGGCTCGAGATAGGCGGAACGCACACCGCCGCGGTCGGGTCGTGGATCCGGTGCCAGGACCGAGTCGAAGTGCAGATCATCCATAGTTTCCTCCTCGAAAGCGCGCGAAACGCGCGATCAAAGTAGCACAGAATGCGCATTCTGTGCGTATGATGGAGGCCGAGACGGAGTGAAGGGGCAGACCATGGCAGGGAAGACGGAGCGGCGGCGCGAGGAGATCGTCGCGCGGGCATCCGAGATGGGCCTGGCCAGCGTCGAGGATCTGGCCGCCCGCTTCAATGTCACCGCATCGACGATCCGCCGCGACCTCGCGCTGCTCAGCCGGACCGGCCAGCTCGCGCGGACCTACGGCGGCGCCATTGCTCCGGGCGAGCACACCGAGACCTCGCTCCTCCAGCGCGAGCAGGAAGGCTTCGACGCCAAGTCCGTGATCGCCCGGTGGGCCGCCGAGCAGATCGGTGACGGCGAGTCCCTGCTGCTCGATGCCGGCTCGACCGTGGCGCTGCTGGCACGGCGGATCCCCGCCGTCGAGGGTCTGGCGGTGACCACGGCCAGCGTGCCGGTGGTCAACCTGCTGCGCTCGCGGCCCGAGATCTCCCTCACCAGCCTGGGCGGACGGCTGCGCGAGCTCTCGGCGGCCTTCGTGGGCCCGCTGACCGAGATGAATCTGGAGCGGCTCACCTTCGACCGACTGTTCCTCGGCACCGATGGCGTGGCCTCGGACGGGTCGATCTGCGAGGCCGAGCTCGACCAGACCCGCCTCAAGGAACTGATGGCCCGCCGCTCGCGTGCGGTCTACGTGCTGGCCCACTCCTCGAAGCTCGGCCGCGCCCCCTTCGACAGCTGGGCGCGTATCGACAAGCCCTGGACCCTCGTCACCGACGACGGCGCCGATCCCGACTTCATCGCGCAGTTCCGCTCCGGCGGGCGCGAGGCCGTCGTCGTGGACCGGCCCGCGTGAGCTGGGCGCAGGTCTGGTCCGACGACCTCAGCGGGGCCGCGGAGCTGGCGCAGGCCTGGAGTCGCCGCGCCCAGGTCCTGGTGGACGTGCGCCTCGCAGAAGCCGCGACCGAGCCGGGGGCCGAGGCAGGGCGTGCGGTCTGGGATCTCGACATCCGGCACCTGCGCGGCGAAACGCTCACCCGCCGGCTCTCCACCCTCATGGCCGGCGCGGGCTCTGCCCGGCTCGCTCTCAAACTCGACTCCCAGCTGCGCGGACCGGTGCGCGACTATGCCGAGGCGCTGCTCGGCAGTGGCCGGCCGGTCGTGCTGTGCGCCGCGCATCCGGCGCTCGGCCGGATCACCGAGGGCGGGGTGCAGCGCGTGCCCGGCGCCCGGCCGCGATCGCTCGGGGCCGTGTTCGCCGGCCTGGACCACCACCATGTCGGCGAGGACCATGCGCGGGTGAACGAGCTGTCGGCGCGCGGCCTGCCCGCGCTGATCACCGCCGACGTCACCTCGGTGACCGCCCTGGCGGGCCTGGCCACGTACTGCCGGAGTGATCCGGCCATCATCACCGCCGGATCGGCCGAGTTCCTCGCCGAGGTCCTCGCCGGCAGCGAGCCTGCCGAGGCCGCGACGGACGACCTCGTGCCGGATCCCATCCAGCTCTTCGCCGTCCTCGGCACCCACGACGCCGTCACGGCGGGTCAGCTGGACGCGCTGCGCGAGGGTGGCGAGACCGTGGTGCTCACCGCCGGCCCCACGGCCGACGTCTCCTCCGCGATCGCCGCTCTGCTCGCCGCGCTCGAGCGCGGCGACCACGCGGTGGTGCACCTGCCGGCCGAGGTCGGCGCGCCTGGTGAGTTGGAGGCAGCGTGGGACCGGCTGCTGGCGATCGCTGAGGCCACCCTCGACCGGGCCCCGGCCCGGACGACGCTGCTTCTCAGCGGCGGGCACACGGCCCGGCGGGTGCTCGAACGCGCCGGGATCGACCACCTCAGCACGACCGGCGCCGCCAGCCAGGCCCTGGCGCATCTGCGCACGCCGGCGGGCCGCGACGTCATCACCAAGCCCGGCAGCTACGGCGCACGAGCCCTGCTGCACGACCTCGTCCTCACCACCGCCTCAGCCAGCCCGTTGCGCTGACCGACGAAGGAGTCCCATGGATACCACCCCCGCCACCTCCACGCTGCCGATCGTCGCGGTGACGATGGGCGACCCGGCCGGCGTCGGGCCCGAGGTCTGTGCCCGCGCGCTGATCGACGCCTCGGTGCTCGCGGTCTGCCGTCCGGTGCTCCTCGGGGATGTCGAGCGGATGCGTCACGCCGCCCGAATCATGGGCGTGGACGCCGTGATCGACCCGATCGAGCAGCCCTCCGATGCCGTGCCCGGACCTCACCGGATTTCCGTGATCCAGGTCGGCACCCTTGAGGCGGATCTGCCGTTCGGGCAGGTCGCCCCTGCGGCAGGCGAGGCCGCGTACCGCTACATCGAGCGCGCCGCCCACCATGCGCGCGCGCACGAGGTGGCCGCCATCGCCACCGCCCCGATCAACAAGGCGGCCCTGCACGCCGCCGGCCACCCCTACCCCGGGCACACCGAGCTGCTCGCCCACCTGACCGGCGTGCCCGAGGTCTCGATGATGCTCAGCACCCCCAAGCTGAAGGTCATCCACGTGACCACCCACATCGGGCTCATCGACGCCATCGCGATGATCGATCCCCCGCTGGTGCAGCGCACGATCGAACGCGGCATCGATGCCCTGCGGCGCGCGGGGATCGAGCGGCCGCGGATCGGTGTCTGCGGCATCAACCCCCACGCGGGCGAGAACGGACTGTTCGGCCGGGGCGAGGAAGCGGAGAAGATCGAACCGGCCCTGGCGCGGCTGACCGCAGCAGGCCATGACGTGCACGGTCCCCTCCCCGCCGACACGGCGTTCTTCCTCGCCAGCCGCGGCGATTTCGACCTGATTGTGGCGATGTACCACGACCAGGGCCACGGGCCCGTCAAGGTCCTCGGTATCGACGACGGCGTCAACATCACCGTGGGGCTGCCGGTCATCCGCACCTCGGTGGACCACGGGACGGCCTTCGACATCGCCGGCACCGGCGCGGTCACCACCGAGAGCATGTCCGAGGCGTTGCGCCAGGCCGCTCAGCTCGCCGACCGGGGGCGGATCGCGGCCGAGGCCGCCTCTGCCTGAGGTTGACGGGGCCCACCGGAGTGCGGTGAGGCGCCTCAGCGGACGGCGAGCCGGCGGCTCGTCACGGCCCGGCGACGGCGCAGCACCCGCTCGCCACGGATGCTGGCCTCCGCCGTCAGGGCCGGGCCGAGGACGAGCACGAGCGCAGGCATGGTCGCGACGGCGAGCACCATCGCCCCGACCGCCACGAGCAGCATCAGCGTGACCGGGAACGCTGCGATCCCGTAGAGCAGGGCCGCCCGCAGGTCCTCGACGAGCCCACGCGGAGCGCGAGCGGTGGTCACCGCCGGCAGGTGGACGAGCATGATGACCCATGCCAGCAGTCCACTGATGGAGGCGGCGCGGCTCACCGCGCCCGCCGGTCCGGGGAGCTGCGCTGCGAGCAGCTGGGAGGCCAGGAGCACCGCACCGACGACGGCGACCACCCAGGTGTAGGCGTTCGCGCGCCAGAAGCTCCGGCGGTAGTGATGGGCGAACCGCACTGCCGCGCGGCGGGCGGAGAAGTCCGGCTCCCGCTGGAGCGTTCGCAGGGTGGCGTAGGCGGCGGCGGTGGCCGGCCCGGCACCGAGCACGACCGCCCCCAGCAGCACCCCGGCCAGCCAGAGCAGGTGCAGCGTGACGATCCGGTAGGCGCCCTCGAGGAACCGGACGAGCGCTGCCTGCAGGGAGGTCATCCCTTGACCGATCCGATCAGCATGCCCTTGGCGAAGTAGCGCTGGGCGTAGGGATACATCGCGACGATGGGCACCATCGCGAGCACCATGATCGCTGCCCGGATGCTCTCCGGAGCGAGCTCCACGCCGTTGATCACGATCTGCTCGAAGTTGGTCGAGCTGGGGTCGTCGGCGACCAGCAACTCGTAGAGCACGAGCTGGATCGGCCGCAATGCCTCGTCCCGCAGGTAGATCAGGGGGAGCAGGAACGAGTTCCAGGTCTGCACCGCATAGAAGATGCCGATCGTGGCCAGCACGGGCTTGGAGAGCGGGAAGAACACCCGCGACATGATCTGCCAGTCGTTGGCCCCGTCGATACCGGCCGCCTCCTCGAGCTCATTCGGAATCGCCTGCAGGAAGGAGCGGGTGATGATGAGCAGGAACGTGCTGACGGCGGGCGGGATCACCATGACGAGCCAGTTGTTGACGAACCCGAGCCGCTCGTTGACCAGGTACGCCGGGACGATGCCGGCGTCGAAGATCCAGGTCGCGATGAAGACGAACATGATCGCGTGCCGGCTGGGCAGCTTGCGCCGCGAGAGCGCGTATCCCGTCAGGTACGTCAGTGCCACCGAGACCACGGTGGAGACGAAGGTGTACAGGATCGAGTTCATCAGCGCGCGCAGGACCCCCAGGCGCGGCGTGGTGAACACGTGCTGGTAGGTGTAGAAGTTGAAGCCCTCGGGCCAGAGCCAGATCCCGCCCGTGTTGACGGCGTCGGCGTCGGAGAGCGAGACGGCCAGCACGTACACGAACGGGTACAGGCACCCGACGGCGATCAGCAGCAGCACCGCGGTGTTGACGGCCACGAAGGCCCGGGACTTCTCGGCGGTGGAGGAGGAACGGCGGGCCATCAGAACACCCTCGAGTCGGAGAACTTCTTCGCGGCGCGGTTGGCGAGCACGATGAGCACGAGGGCGAGCACGCCCTGGACGAGCCCGACGGCGGCGCCGTAGCTGTAGTTCGGGAAGCCTTCGGGCGAGAAGGCCAGGCGATAGACATAGGTCTGGATCACGTCCGCCGTCTCATAGGTCGCCGGCCGGTACATCAGCAGGATCCGGTCCATGTCGACCGCGAGGATCTGCCCGATGTTGAGGATCAGCATCACGATGATCATCGGCGCGATGGAGGGCAGCGTGACGTGCCACATCCGGCGCCACCGGTTGGCGCCGTCGATGTGCGCGGCCTCGTAGAGCGTGGGGTCGATCGCGGCCATGGCCGCGAGGTAGATCACCGTCGAGTACCCGAAGCCCTGCCACGTGTTCATGAACACGTACAGCGGCCGGAACCACTCGGACTCGGCGAAGAAGAAGATCGCGTCCCCGCCGAGCGCCTCGATGATCGTGTTCACCAGACCCGTGCGCGGGTTCAGCATCGTGAACATGATCGAGACGATGACGGCGGTCGAGATGAAGTAGGGCAGGAACGAGGCCGTCTGGATGCTGCGTCGCATCACCTGGTTGCGGACCTCGTTGAGGAAGAGCGCGAACAGGATCGGCACCGGGAAGCCGACCGCCAGCGAGGCGATCGCCAGCACCACGGTGTTGCGCAGCAATCGGAACAGCAACGGGTCGCTGAGGAAGCGGGCGAAGTTGTCCAGTCCCACCCACTCGCTGCCGGTGATGCCGAGGAAGGTGCTGTAGTCCTGGAAGGCGATGACCAGGGCACCGATGGGGCCGATCTTGAAGATCGCCAGGTGCACGATGCCCGGGATGAGCATCACGTAGAGCAGCCAGTTGCGGTGGAACTGGCGACGGATGCGCGCTCCGCGCGAGGTCGGCCGCCGCGACGGCGGCCCGGCGGCCCGCGTCTGCTGCGGCTGGCTGGTGATCGTGGCCACGAACGCCCCTTCCTCGGATGGGGCCCCGGCCGGCGGTGGCCGGCCGGGGCCCTCGACTTCAGTGGACTCAGAGGTTCTGCATGGCGTCGTAGGCCTCCTGGTCGATCTCGGCCATCCGCTCGCGGCCGATCTCATCCATCTCGGTCACGAAGGCCGACCACTCCGACAGCGGGCGGTCTCCGGTGACGAAGGCCGTCAGCCCTGCCACCATCGCCGGCTGCATCGAGGCCTTGAGCTCGAGCCGCTCCTCGAGCTGGTCCGGGGAGTACTTGATGACCGGGTGCGGCTCGGCGTTCTCGGAGAAGTGCTCCTGGGCGAAGGAGCTGGTGAAGTCGTCGAGGAAGTCGTAGTACGCGGCGTTGTCGACCGGTGCCGGGAACGTGAGGCGGTCCTGGTGGAAGGCCCAGACGGGCGTGCCCACCGGGGAGGCGGCGACGTCCTCGAACTCGACGAGGTACTGCGGTTCGCCGTCGGCCATCTCGTAGGACTCCCCCTCGACGCCGTAGTGCAGCAGGCGCTGGCCCTCGTCGCTGTAGAGGTAATCGAGGAAGCCGAGCACCTCCTCGACGTTCTCCGACCGCGCATCGATGGCGAAGACCCGGGAGGAGTCGAAGAGGGCGTTGGAGGTCATGGTGAGCTGCTCGCCGTCGGGGGTCTCGAAGGCCGGGAGCACATCCATCTGGAAGTCCGGGTCGTTCTCCGGGCCACCGTTCTGCATGAACCAGGACGGCCGGGTGAAGAAGTCGCGCGAGACCGACGCCTGCCCGTTGAGGAGCTGAGCCTGCCAGTCCTCCTCGCTCGCACTGCCCTGCACCCAGATGGGGTCGATCAGGCCCTCGTCGTAGAGGTCCTTGTACCAGGCGATCATCTCCTCGAAGCGGGGGGCGTGGAGGTCGAACGAGAGCCCGGTGGACTCGTCGTAGGCCCCGTGCAGCGTGCCCTGGTCGTCGATCGAGAAGCCCGCCTCGAAGGCGTAGAACATGTTGATGAAGAAGTCCCGGCCGGTCATCGGGTAGTAGTTCGAGTCCTCGCCATAGGTCTCCTTCAGCGCACGCAGCGCGTCGGCGAACTCCTCGACGGTGTTCGGGGGCTCGTCGATGCCGGCCTCGGCGAACATGTCGGCACGGTAGAAGGGCAGCGTCCCGATGCTCGGACGTTCGGCGATGAGGCCGAAGATCTGCCCGTCCTCATTGGTGACGAGCTGACGGAACTCCTCGTTCTCGGCGAGGTAGGCGGCGACGTTCGGCGCCTGCTCCTCCAGCAGCGGCGCGAGGTCGACCAGTGCGCCCTGGGGACCGTAGACCTGCATCTGCGCGAGGTTGACGATGGCCGCGTCACCGAGGCCCTCGCTGGTGAGGTCGAGGTCGATCTGCTGGTAGTAGTTCTCCGAGCCACCCCCGTCGACCAGCTCGACCTCCACGCCCGCTTCCTCCTGGAGCACGGGGAACTGGTTCAGGTCGTTGAGCCAGTCGGCGAAGCGACCGGGCATCCGGTAGGTGAACGCGCCGGCCTCGCCGTCGCCGTCACCACCGGTCGATTCCTCCGGACCGCTGCACGCCGTGGCGAACAGTCCTAGCGCGACGGCTCCGGCGACCGTCGCGGTGATCCTGCGTCGAAACATGACACTCCCTGGTTGTGCGCATGGGGGACAGGTGCGGACCGTCATCGGCTGTCCGCCGAGACTCCCCCGGCCGCGCGACGTCGATCTGCCGCCCGGTCGCAAGGCCCTCGTCGTTGAGCGATGCGTCGTGCCGCCACTGTAGGGCGGCGCGTGGCCTATGTCTAGCGAAACACGCAATATTGACCCCTCATACTGCGCACTCCGCGCAGGGTGTCCAGCGGCCTGTTGAGCCATAAACGTTGCTATCGCAACAGAAACCGGCACTTGCGAATGAGCATTCATGACCGCAAAGATTCTTGATCGACGGGCAGACTGCGTCGATCGCGCGTGGATCGCCCGGGTGCTGTGTCTACCGTGCGGCGCCGCGGCCGTGCGCCGCGAGCTTGTGGAACATGTCCTCGAGCAGCCACCGGGTGTCGTAGGACTCCGCGACCAGCACCTCACGCGTGCCCTCGCCCACCGGGGAGGTCGTGCCGTCCGCGGCGAAGACGGGCGCGGGCCGGGTGGAGAAGTGGGCGCTCTGCGGGTTCATGATCAATCCGACCGCCGGGGAGTCCCCGAGGGAGCGGTGCTCGATCGGACCGTCGTGGTATCGCTCGTTCCAGGCGTGGAGCTGGTCGACCAGGTAGCGGCCGAGCCTGCCGTGGGGTGCGACGCGGGCCTCCAGCTCGGCATAGCCGACCGAGACCTGGGTGTAGACGGAGCTGGGAACCTGCCATACCGGCAGCCGGGAGGCCATGACGACGTTCGCCGCCGCGATGTCGTTGGCGAGGTTGAACTCGACCTTGGGCCGTACGGGGTAGATGGGGTCGTAGTAGTGGTGGCCGCCGATCCAGATCACCACCGTGTCGGTGTCCTGGATGCTCGGATCGAGGAGCAAGGCACTCGCCATGTCGGTCAGCGGTCCGAGGAAGGCCACGTACAGTGTGCCCTCGCCGTCACCGCCGCGGTGGGCCTCCTCGATGATCATCCGGGCCCCCTCGGAGTCCACGGGCTGTGCCTGATCGACGCGTGTACCCGGCTCACCGATCGCGTGCGGCGCACCATTGGTCACGGGCGCCTCACGTCCGAGCATCTCCAGCAGGAGGTCGATCTCCGCCCGGGAGTCCAGCATGCTCTGCTGCGAGCGACGGGTACCGAAGTGCGCGGCGATCAGGCCGCGGATGTCGATGGTGGGCGAGAGCAGGGCGTGCACGATCGCGAACTGATCGTCCGCCTCGTTCTTGGCATCGGTGTTGATGAGGGCACGGTGGCGTGCAGCGGTGCGGGACACGGGACTCCTTCGTCGAGATTCATCAGTGACTGTATATCCACCTCGCGGCGAGGGTCTCGCCACGACGCCGGCGCACGGTGCACAGTGGGATCAGGACCGCCGAGAAGGGAGCAACCCATGGCCACCCACCGCGCACTGCTCGTGGTCGACGTGCAACCGACCTTCTGCGAGGGCGGCGCCCTCGCCGTCGAGGGGGGCAACGTCGTCGCCGAGCGCGTTGCGGCATATGCCGCGGGCCACCGCGACGACTACGACCTGGTGGTGACCACCCAGGACTGGCACATCGATCCCGGCGATCACTTCTCCGAGAATCCCGACTTCGTGGACACCTGGCCCCCGCACGGGGTGGCCGGGACCTCCGAGGCCGAGCTGCACCCGGCACTGGCCGATCTCACTCCTGAGGCGTCGGTGAAGAAGGGCGCCTACGCGGCGGCCTACTCCGGCTTCGAGGGCCACGACGACGACGGCCACCCGCTGGCCACGATCCTCGCCGAGGCGCAGATCGACTCCGTCGATGTCGTCGGCCTGGCCGAGTCGCACTGCGTGAAGGACACCGCACTGGACGCGGTCCGGCACGGCCTGGGCGCCCGCGTGCTGATGGATCTGACAGCACCGGTGAGCGAGGAGCTGGGCGCGGCGGCGCGCGAGGCGATGGCCGCAGCGGGGGTACGGCTGGAGCAGTCCGGGGACTGACCTCGCCGGATCACTGGGCGAGCAGTCCCGCCCGCTCGGCCACCACGGCCACCTCGACGCGGTTGCGGGCTCCCAACTTCGCCTGCACGGCACTGAGGTGGGTCTTCACGGTCGCCTCCGAGACGTACAACTGACCGGCGACTGTCGCATTCGACAGCCCGCGCCCGACCCGCCGTGCCACCTCGAGCTCACGCTCGGAGAGCGTGGCCACCAGCTCCCGGGCCCGCACCCGCTCGGCGTCGCCGGGCTGGTTGCGGAACCGTTCGAGCAGCTGGCGAGTGCTGCGCGGGGACAGCACCGCATCACCGGCCACCACGTCCCGCACCGCCTTGACGATCACATCCGGGCCGTCGGACTTGAGCAGGTAGCCGGCCGCCCCGGCGTCGATGCAGCGCATGACCGCGTCGCTGACGTCCCAGGTGGTCAGGGCGACGACGTGTGGTGGGTTCGGCAGTGCCCGCACCTGCGCGGTGGCCTCGATCCCGTTCATCCGTGCCATGCCCAGGTCCATCAGGATCACGTCCGGGTGGTGCGCCTGCACGGCTGGGACGACCTCGTCGCCGTCCGCAGCCTCGGCGACGACCTCGATGTCCCCGGCGCTGCGCAGCAGCAGCCGCAGTCCCGAGCGCGCCAGGGGGTCGTCATCGACGAGGAGCACGCGGTGCGGTCTGGTCATACCCGCGATCGTAGAGGGGGCGGGCGACACAGCCTGGAACCGGGTGCGTCATCGGCAGGCCATGGCCGTGTCCGGGAGGTCAGCGCCACGGCAGCGTGACGGTGACCCGGAAGGTACGGTCGTGGTCATCGAGGCCGTAGGCGATGCGCCCGCCGAGCAGCTCGGCCCGCTCGGCCACGCCCTGCAGTCCGCTGCGCGAGCCTGACGAGGCACTGCTGCCGAGGTAGGGGTTCCTGGCATCGATACAGATCCCCTCGGCCGGTCCGCCGGTGACGCTGAGCCGGACCGGCGCGCCCGGGGCGTGCTTGCGCGCGTTGGTCAACATCTCCTGCACGATGCGGTAGACCGCACGTGCCAGCGCCGGATCCGCCGACTCGGCCTGCTCCAGATAGACCGTCGAGCTCACCGGCTCACCGGTGGCGACCTCGTCGTCGAGGACCGCGCGCAGGTCGGCCAGCGAGAGCTCTGGTGCGGCGTCGTCCGGGTGCTGCCGCAGCACCGAGAGCAGCGAGCGCAGATCGTCCATCGCCTTGCCGGCTCCCTCGCGCACCAGCTCGGCGCTCTCCCGCAGCTCCGTGCCCGCGGGGGTGTTCGCCTGCAGGGCTCCTGCGTGCAGCGACAGCAACGACAGCCGGTGACCGAGTGAGTCGTGCACCTCCCGGGCGATGCGTTCGCGCTCGATCTGCCGGGCCAGGGCCTCCCCGAGCCGGTCCTGCTCACGGCCGGCGGCCCGGGCGACGGTCTCGGCCGACCTGCTGCTGCGCCTGGCTCGCATCAGCAACCCGGTACCGACCGACAGGCCCATGAGCACGAGAGCCAGGATCGTCGGCAGCCGCCACCCCAGCTCCACCGAGGCCTCCGAGGACGTCCCCGGTGGCAAGGCGAAGAACTGCAGCAGCGAGGCCGCCGCCGAGGGGGCGAGCACATCACGCACCATGGCGAGCGCGGTCGTCACGGCGACGCCGGCGGCGGCCCACCACACGGCCGGGCCGCGCCGTCGGACGATGAGGCATGCCAGGGCCACCAGGGCGGTCGAGGGGCCCAACGGCAGCACCACCCCGGCAGCGACCGCCACCCAGGTGATCACCAGCGGCGCGCGATGGCGCCACAGCAGCGCCAGCGGAACGGCGACCATCCCCAGCAGCAACGGGAGCAACAGGACCGCCCCGGGCCCCTCGGTGTTCTGACCCACCTCCGAGAAGACACCACTGGAGACGGTGAAGAACATGCAGGCGGGCACCAGCAGCACGGTGCGCCACCACGGCGGGCGGCGGGGAGCGGTGTCGGCTGCGGTCATACAGAGCACCGTAGGGCCAGGCACCGACGGGCAGTACCGCCCGAACGGGTCGCGCTCCCTCCCCCGATCGGGTGGGCAGGTCCAGCCGATCGGGGGAAGTCACGAGGGTGGCCGTGGCGGTGTGCTGGGGGCATTCCCGATCCGAGGAGGCACCATGTCCCAGCAGCCCGGCCCCGATGGCCAGTACCCGAACCAGCCGTACGTCCCGCAGGGCCCCGGCGCCTACCAGAGCCCGGCCGGCGGATACCCGCCCCAGCCGAGCGGGTATCCAGCCCAGCCCGGCGGGTACCCCCCGCAGCCGCCGGCGGCGCCGGTGAAGAAGAAGAGCTGGTTCGCCCGGCACAAGATCCTCACCGTGCTCGGTGCCATCGTGCTGGTGGTGATCCTGGCCAACGTCCTCGGTGGCGGCGGATCCGAAGATCCGGAGGCAGGCGGCGGTAGCGCGGACCAGGCCGAGGAGGGTGCAGCAGGAGAGGGGGCCCCGGCGGATGAGGAGGCTCCGGCGGAGACGAGCGAGCCGGAGCCGGAGCCGGATGCGCCAGGGCTCGGCGACGCCGCCCGCGACGGGCAGTTCGAGTTCGTGGTCAGCGAGATCGAGACCGGCGTCGAGGGCATCGGCAACGAGTTCCTCAGCACCGAGCCGCAGGGCCAGTTCGTGCTGGTCCACATGAGCGTGACCAACATCGGTGACGACCCGCAGTTCCTATTCGACAGCGAGCAGTCCTTGTTCGACACCGAGGGCCGCGAACACTCCGCCGATACCGAAGCAGGGATCTACCTGGAGGACAACGAGACATTCATCAGCGAGATCAACCCCGGCAACACGCTCGAGGGCGCGCTCGTCTTCGACATCCCGGCCGATGCCACCCCCGCCGCGCTCGAGCTGCACGACTCCGCCTTCTCCGGCGGCGTCACTGTCACCGTGCAGTAGCCGGCAGCCGGCAACTCCGACTCATGATAGGTACTCCGATGTCCCTTCCGCGGCCCGAGCCCATCGACGACCCCGACGGCGAATCCGGTGACGGACTCAGCGACAAGCCCGGATCCATCCAGCAGCCGACGGCCTGGCTGCGCCGGCATCGCCTCACGCTCGGTCTCAGCGCCTGCCTGGTCGCAGCGCTCGCCTACGGCATCAGCGTCGCCTATGCCAACAGCCTCTGGGTCGAGCACTCGGCCGGCCTCGAGTCCGAGATCGAGTCGTTGTCCGCGGACCTGGCGGACCGGACCGATGAACGCGACACGGCCGCCGATCGCGCGGACACCGCCGAGTCCCAGGTGGCCCGAGCCCAGCGGCGCGCTGAGGACGTCGAGTCTGCCGCCGAGGACCGGCTGGCCGGGCTGGACGAGCGCGAGATCGAGCTCGACGAACGGGCGAGCGCGCTCGACGAGCGGGAGGAGGAGCTGGCGGGGGCCGAGCGGCGCCAGGCCGAGACCCGCATCACCAACGGCACCTGGACCGTCGGGGTGGATATCGCACCGGGGACCTACCGCACGACCGACGCGGTGAGTGGCACCTGCTACTGGGGGATCTTCCGCTCCGGGACCAACAAGGACGACATCATCCAGAACGACATCGTCTCCGGTGGTCGCCCGACCGTCACGCTGCGCGAGGGGCAGGACTTCGAGTCCTCGCGGTGCGGGACCTGGGATCAGCAGTAGGGGCGAACACAACCGACGGCCCTCAGCTACTCCGCGCCACAGTGGCACGGATGCGCTGAGGGCCGTCTGTTGCGTTCAGTCCTCGACCAGCACCCGCACGTCCCACGCCCCCAGCTCGAGCGTGGCCCCCCCGGCGAGCCGCTCCTCACCCAGCACGTCCGTCACCGCCGCCGGCAACGTGACCGCCGCCGGCTCCCACGACCAGTTGTGCAGCACCCGCAGACGGCGACCCTCGCTGTTCGTCGCCGAGGTCATCGTGACCGAGCCACCGGTGAGCCCCCGCCAGGCATCACCCTCCCCCGGTGCCACCCACCGCATCAGCGCGACCGCGAGCGCCGGGTCGGGCACGGTCCCCACCATCGTCACGCGCCCCGCCCCGGCGACCGCAGTGGTCACCGCCGGGTAGGCACCGAGCGCCCGGTGGTCGTACTCGGCCAGCACCTCAGCGGATCCGGACACGCGCAGGTAGTCGGCCCACGCCGTCGCGGTGGCGCCCTCAGGAACCTCCAGCCCGCTCCCCCGCACGCCCACCGGCGCGGACAGGTTGGCGAACTCCTGGTAGTCGACCCCGGCCACCTCGGCCAGCCGGCCGGGCTTCACCTCGAGCCGGGCCCGAGCCTCGGCGTCGGCGTATCCGGTGCGCGGCCCGAGCACAAGGTGGCCACCGGCCTCGGCATAGGCGCGCAGCCAGTCGAGCATCTCGTCCGAGGCGACGTACAGCGCCGGCACGAGCAGCACCGGCAGCTCACTCGCCACCTCGCCCGGCTCGCGCGCGGCCACCTGGCTGTCGTGCACGATCCGCACGGGCGCCCCCGCCTCGAACGCCCCCCGGTAGAAGGCGTGCACGATCTTCTCGTAGGAACCCGGATCACCGGATCCGTCCGCTCGCGCGAGCGAGGGCTGCCCCATCAGGCCACGCTTGGACTCGTTCGACCACAGCAGGGCTACCTCGGCGTCGGGCACCACCCCGCGTAGGTGCGGCTCGGCCGCCTTGATCTCCGCCCCCAGCTCGGCCAGCTGGGCGTACACCCGGCCCGGCTGCTCATCGTGCGGGAGCACCCCGATCCAATACGTCTCGGTGCCGTAGTGCAGCGTGTGCCAGTGCCAGTACTCGATCATCCGCGCGCCCCGGGCGATCATCGCCCACGCCACCTGCCGCCACTGCCCGTCGAAGGCAGGCACGTTCGTGGCGGGCCCCCCGATGGCTCCAGCATTGGTCTCCGTCACCAGGAACGGCGCCTGCTTGGAGGAGTACATCCGGTCGGCGGAGTGGAAGATCGTCCAGGTGCCCGTGGTGGTCCAGCTCTGCGTGACGTTCTCGGCCGAGGGCAGCGCGAGGCCGTCCTGCATCGTGTAGTACGGATTTCCGGCCGTCACGTCCAGCGCCGCCGTCAGCTCCGGATCGTCCACGCCCGGGCGGGCGTAGGCGATACACGTCGTCACGAACGTCCCGGCCGGGGCGATCTCACGCACGATGCCGGCCTGCCAGGCGATGAAGTCGGTCACCAGCTGCGTCTGGAAGCGGCGCCACGCCAGGTCGTACTGCGGCTGGGCGTTGCCGTCGGGCCGCCACAGGTCCGCCCAGGTGCTGAGCCGGTGGGACCAGTACACCAGCCCCCACTCACGATTGAGGGTCTTCACGTCCCCGTACTCACGGCGGAGGTGATCGACGAACGCCTGGAAGACGTTCTCGTTGTGCAGCAGCTGCAGGCCCGGCTCGTTGTCCACCTGGAACCCGATCACGGCGGGGTGCTCGGCATAGCGCCCGACGACGGCCCGGATCACCCGTTCGCTGTAGAACTTGTACGCGGCGTGGGTGAGATCCATCTCCTGGCGCGCACCCCAGTGGTTGCGCTGCCCCGTGCGCCTCTCGCCGGCGATCTCCGGGTACGTCCGGGCCAGCCACGGCGGCACCGCGTAGGTGGGGGTGCCGAGGATGACGTCGATGCCCCGGGCGTGAGCACCGTCGAGCACCGGCTGGAGCCAGTCCAGCTCGAAGCGGCCGTCCTCCGGCTCCCAGGTGGACCAGGTGGACTCCCCCACCCGGATCACGCTGAAGCCGGCCTCGGCCATCAGGTCCAGGTCTCGCTCCAGGTCCCGGCCCGTGTGGGAGGAGTGGTACTCGTAGTAGTAGGCGGCACCGAAGCGCACGCGGTCGTGGACGTCGGCGGTCTGGTCGGGCACGGGTTCTCCTCGGTCGGGGTCTCAGGGTGAGTCGGGTGGTGGCGCTGTGCTGTCCCGCACGATCAGCTCCGGGGTGACGGTCACTTGCGCGTCGCTGCTGCGGGCAGCGGTGGCGCTCTCCCGCGCGAACAGGTCGACGGCGAGGGCCGCGAGCTCGGCGAACTCCTGGCGCACCGTCGTCAGCGGTACGGGCAGATAGGCGGCGTCGGGGATGTCGTCGAAGCCGACCACCGAGACGTCCTCGGGCACCCGGCGCCCGGCCTCGGTCAGTGCACGCGTGAGGCCGATCGCCATCTGGTCGTTGGCGGCGAAGATCGCCGTGGCGTCCGTGGCCGCGAGCTCGCGGCCACGCTCATAGCCCGAGCGGGAGGTCCAGTCCCCGGCGACCGGCGCGGGCACGTCGGCGCCCGCGCCCTCGAGCGCCTCGGCCCAGCCCTGCGCCCGGCCCTGAGCGGAGTGCCAGCTCATAGGCCCGGACAGATGGTGCACGGTCGCGTGCCCCAGCCCGAGGAGGTGCTCGACCGCTAGTCGCGCTCCCGTCTGCTGGTCGGTGACCACCGCGGGGATGCGTGCCCCCGGCGGG
The DNA here is from genome assembly GCF_021049265.1 of Ruania suaedae. NCBI lineage: Bacteria > Bacillati > Actinomycetota > Actinomycetes > Micrococcales > Ruaniaceae > Ruania > Ruania suaedae. Next base: position 868,701 of record NZ_CP088018.1, on the reverse strand, counting down.
GGCGGATCGCCGACGGCGATCGTCACCAGTCCCTGCAGGTCCGCCGCTGTCACGGCGTCGGCCAGCACGGAGCGGCCGACGAGCACCCCGTCCACACCGCCGTCGACCAGTCGCTGGATGGCCCGGGAGAAGGCGTCCCGGTCCCCGCCGGGCGCTGCGGCGATCATCACGGCATACCCCGCCTTCCAGGCGGCGTGCTCGAGATTGACCAGCTGGGCCGAGGGCCCGTACAGCGCCGAGCCATCGGTGACGATCCCCAGCGTGCGATGGCGCCCGCTGGCCAGGGCGCGCGCTGCGGTATTCGGGCGGAAACCGAGCTCGGCGATTGCCGCGTGAACTCGATCACGGACGGCGGGGCTCACGTTCGCCTCTCCCCGCACCACCCGCGAGACCGTCTTCTGCGAGACACCGGCGAGACGGGCGACGTCGGTCATGACCGGGCGGGCCGGGCCGGGGGCGTCCTCGCCCCCGGCTGACTGCGCAGTCACCTTCATGACTACGCAGTCAACCGGGTTCCCCTCATTTGGTCAACCCTGATCTCTTTCATCGCGCACTCCCTACAGCAGCACCTCACCACCCTGCTCGGCCGAGGCATAGCAGGCGTCGATCACATGCGTGCGCAGCAGGCCGACCTGGCCACGCTCGGTCGAGGCTCCGCTGCGGACCTGGGTGACGAAGTCGGCCACATTGGCCTCGTGCCCGGCGTCGGCGAGCATGTCCGGCGTCAGGTTCGCCGGGATGCCGTCCACATCGGTGGTCACGAAGATCTTCGGCGCATCCGGCCCCTCGACCTCGATCACCGCCCCACCCTCGGTGCCGTAGACCTCGAGGTAGAGGCGGTCGTGGTCGACGAACTGCGCCCAGCTCGCCTCCAGCATGAGCGTGGCGTCGTCGTTCAGACGCAGCATCGCCGCGCCCAGGTCCTCCACCTCGTAGACGGGGCTGTCCCCGGCCGTGCGGGCGCCGGCGCCGTAGCTGCCCCCGCCCAGGCCTCGCGGACCGAACTCGGCATAGGTCGAGGCCGAGACGGTGCGCACCCCCGGCTCGCCCAGCACGTGCAGCGCCAGGTCCAGGGCGTGGATCCCGATGTCCATCATCGGGCCGCCGCCGGCGGACTCCTTCTGGGTGAACCAGGTGCCCAGCCCCGGGATGCCCTTGCGACGCACCCAGCCGGCCTTGGCGTAGTAGACCCGCCCGAGCACGCCGTCGGCCACGAGCCGGCGCAGCGTGCGCACCGGCGCCCGGTTGCGCTTGTTGAACGTGATCTCCAGGACCCGCTCGGCCGCCGTCGCCGCCTCGGCCATCCGCTCCGCATCGGCGGCGGTGGGGGCCATCGGCTTCTCGCACAGCACGTGCACGCCGGCGCCGAGGGCGGCAATCGCCATCGGGGCGTGCAGCGCGGTGGGGGTGGCGATGCTCAGGACGTCGAGGTCGGCCTCGCCGAGCATCGCCTCAAGGGTGGTGAAACGGCCCGGGACGTCGTAGCGGTCTCCGAGCTCGGCCAGCAGGTGCTCCTCCATCCCGGCCAGCGCCACCAGCTCGACGTCGGCGAGGTCGTGATAGCCCGCGATGTGCTGCTGCCCGGCCCAGCCGAGGCCGACCACGCCGGCGCGCAACGGGCTCCTCGCGCTCATCGCAGCCCTTCCTTCCCCGCCTGCATCCCGGGCGCAATCCGCGCGAAGTCCTCGGCGGTGAATCGCGGCTCGGGCTGGTTCACCACGTCCGGCGCCGTGAACGTGGCCTCGGGAGCCGGCGCGGCCCACAGCACTCCGTTGGCGATCACGCGCTGGATGTCGGGGTGGTGATACACGGGATAGGCCTGGTCACCGGGTGAGAAGTAGAAGACCTTGCCCTTGCCGCGCCGCCAGGTGCAGCCGGACCGGAACACCTCACCGCCGGTGAAGGAGGAGATGAAGACCAGCTCGTCGGGGTCGGGGATGTCGAACAGCTCGCCGTACATCTCCTGCCCCTCGATCCGGATGGGGTGCGGGACGCCGTCGGCGATCGGATGGTCCGCCTTGACGGTCCACACCAGCTCGGTGTCGTTGCTGTCGCGCCACTGCAGTGAGCAGGTGGTCCCCATCAGCGACTTGAAGATCTTCGAGAAGTGGGCCGAGTGCAGCACGAGCAGGCCCATCCCGCCCAGCACCCGCTGGTGCACCTTGGCCACGATCGCGTCATCGACCTGGTCGTGGCCCATGTGGCCCCACCAGGTGAGCACGTCGGTGCTCGCCAGCACCTCCTCGGTCAGGCCGTGCTCGGGCTGGTCGAGCGTGGCGGTGCGGACCACCACCCGCTCCCCCAGCAGCGACGAGATCGCCTCCGCGATCGTGGTGTGCATGCCGCCCGGGTACATCTCGGCCATGTGCTCATCGTGGAACTCGTGCAGGTTCTCGCCCCAGACCGTGACGTTCAGGGGGCGCTGGTCAGTTGATTCGCGCATCGAATCATCGTGGCACGGTTCGGCCCGCCTGTGTACTCGCCGATCCGGACCCATCTGCTCACCGCGCCCGCAAGGCCGCCTCGTACAGGTCCCGCTTACCGACCCCGACGGCGGAGGCCACCGCGGCCGCGGCGTCCTTCAGCCGTTCCCCGCTCGCCACCCGCTCCAGGACGGCGGCCACGTAGTCCTCGGGCCGGCTCACCTCGGGCTCGGCTCCCGCCACCACGACAGTGAGCTCGCCACGCATGTCACCCCCGGCCCACTGCGCCAGCTCGGCGAGCGTGCCGCGGCGGACCTCCTCATAGGTCTTGGTGAGTTCCCGGCACGCCGCGGCCTGACGCGCGTGCCCGAGGACCTCAGCCATCGCCGTCAGGGTGGCCTCGATCCGGTGCGGGGACTCGAAGAAGACCATCGTGCGCTGCTCGGTGGCCAGGGCGGTGAGCGCGCGTTCCCGGTCGCCGGCCTTGCGGGGGACGAACCCCTCGAAGCAGAACCGGTCGCTGGGCAGGCCGGAGAGCGCGATCGCGGTGAGCACCGCGCTCGGGCCGGGGGCCGCCGTCACCGGCACGCCCGCGGCAGCGGCGGCGCTGACCACCCGGTACCCGGGGTCGGACACGGCCGGCATCCCGGCGTCGGTCACCACGAGCACGATCTGCCCGTCCTGCGCGGCGCGGACCAGGTCGTCGCCACGGCCGGCTTCGTTGTGCTCGTGATAGCTGACCACGCGGCCGCCGATCGCCACCTCGAGCCGGCCCGCGAGCGCCCGCAGTCGCCGGGTGTCCTCGGCGGCGATGAGATCCGCCTGCGCGAGGAGGGTCCGCAACCGCGGGGAGGCGTCCTCGGGGTCACCGATCGGGGTCGCGGCGAGGACGATCGTTCCGGGGCGGATCTCGGTCGGCACGCCTGCCAGTGTGCCGCATCCACGACGGCCTCAGACAGAATCGGTCAGGTTCTAGACTCGCCAGGTGAGCCAGACCGCTGACCCGGGCAAGCCCGTGGCACCCGTCGAGCTCGACCGGACCCTGCAGCCGGATGCCGCGCCCGCAGCCCGTCGTCGCTGGTGGCATCCCCGCGAGGTGGCAGTCGCCGGCCGCACCGCCGGCGAGATCGAGCAGACTCTCACCGACCGGCTCCTGTCCCCCGTGGCCGGCTCCCGGGCGTGGGGATGGATCGGGGCGCTGCTGGTCACCGTCGTCGCCGGGGTCCTGCGCATGGCGCACCTGGACCGCCCCGCCCGGCTCGTCTTCGACGAGACCTACTACGTCAAACAGGCCTACTCCCTGCTCACCCTCGGATACGAGGGCGACTGGAACGAGGAACCGGACGAGCGCTTCGCCGCCGGTGACTTCTCCGACCTACAGACCGAGGCGGACTACGTCGTCCACCCCAGCGTGGGCAAGTGGATGATCGCGATCGGGATGCGCATGCTCGGGGCGGAGACCCCCTGGGGCTGGCGCATCAGTGCGGCCGTGATCGGCACGCTCTCGGTGCTGCTGCTGGCCCGCATCGGCCGGCGACTGTTCTCCTCCTCGCTGCTGGGGTGCACGGCGGCCCTGCTGCTGGCCGTCGACGGTGTCCACATCACCATGTCGCGTGTATCGATCCTCGACGTCTTCCTGCAGTTCTGGATCCTGGCCGCCTTCGGGGCGGTGCTGCTCGACCGGGAGCAGTTCCGGCGACGTCTCGCCGCACGGGCCGCCGCCGGCCTCGCGGCACACGGCCGCTACCGGGATCCGTGGGGTCCGCGCACCGGCATGCGCTGGTGGCTGCTGGTGGCAGCCCTCTGCCTGGGCCTGGCGTGCGGGGTGAAGTGGTCGGGTATCTACGCCGTCGCCGTGGTGGGGATCGCGGTGGTGGCCTGGTCCATCACGGCCCGTCGCGCCGTCGGGGTGCCGTTGTGGTTCGGCGGTGGCGCGCTGCGCGACGGCGTCCCGGCGTTCTTCACCCTGGTGCCCACCGCCGCCGCGGTCTACGCGATGACATGGTTGCCGTGGTGGCTCAACCCGGCGTCCTACCAGCGGCAGTGGGCCGCCGAGGTCAACGCCGTGGCCGAGGTCCCGCAACGCACCTGGATGCCGGACTGGCTCAACTCCTGGTGGGAGTACCACCTGCGGATGTGGGACTTCCACAACGGCCTGACCTCCGAGCACACCTACATGTCCCACCCCGCCGGCTGGCTCATCCAGCTGCGGCCGACCTCCTTCGCCTGGCGCGACGTCGAGGACACCACCTCGATGGACCTGTGCGGCGCCGAGCGCTGCGTGGGCGCGATCACCTCGGTGGGCAATCCGGTGCTCTGGTGGGGGGCGGCGCTGGCGCTGCTGCTGGTGCTGTGGGCGGCGCTGCGGCGCGGGGACTGGCGCGCCTGGGCGATCCTCGCCGGCTACGCCGCCACCTACCTGCCCTGGTTCGCCTACTCCCACCGCACGATCTTCACCTTCTACACCGTGGCCCTGGCCCCGTTCGTGGCCCTGGCCCTGACGTTCGCGATCGGCGCCCTGCTCGGTCCCCGCGAGCTGAGTCTGCGTGACCGCCGGCCGGGGATCTGGACCGCCGCGGCGATCGTGATCCTCACGGTGCTGGTGGGGGCGTTCTACTGGCCGATCTGGTCCAACCAGTGGGTGCCGTACTGGTTCTGGCGCCTGCACATCCTCCTCGGCGATCACTGGGTCTGATGCGACGTCTCCACACCACCGTCGGCGGCAGCGGGATCCTGCTCGTGGCCATCCTGCTCGCCGCGCTGAACCTGCGCACCCCGCTGACGGCGCTGCCCCCGGTGGTCACGCAGGTCTCCGACGAGCTGCAGCTCAGCGCCGCGGCGGCGGGGCTGCTCACCGGGATCCCGGTGCTCTGCTTCGCGCTGACCACCCCGGCCGCCGCGGCGCTGCTGGGCCGGATCTCGCTGCGTTCGGGGGTGCTGCTGGCCCTGGTGCTCATCCTCGCCGGCACGGGCCTGCGCTCGGCGGACCTGGGCGGTGCCGCGGCCGCGTTCGCCGGGACCGTGCTGATCGGCCTCGGGATCACGACGGCGAATGTGGCGGTCCCGGCCATCACCCAGCGGTCCTTCCGCAGTCGCGTCAGCACCGTCACCGGCATCTACACGGCCACGATCAACGCCGGCACCATGGTCTCCACCGCCCTGACGGCGTCCCTCGCCCTCTCGCTCGGGTGGCGGTGGGCGCTGCTCGCCTGGGGGCTGCTGGCGATCGTCGCGATCGGCTGGTGGTGGCGGGCGGTCCCGCCGGAGGGTGGAGGCCCCGACGCGTTGCCCCGATCTGTCGCCTCGTCCGCCGGCCAGGCGACAGAACGCGGCAACGCGAGCCCGCCCGCACCGGGAGACACAGCGGGCGCCGTCGGGAATCGGAGCGTGCTGAGGGAGAAGTACACCTGGGCGCTGTGCCTGATGTTCGGGATGCAGGCCTCGAGCTACTACGGGATGACGGCGTGGCTGCCGCTGATCCTGTCCGAGCTGGCAGGGGTGGCGAGCGGCTCCTCCGGTGCCGCGGCCTCGCTGTTCCAGGGATTCGCTGTGCTGGGGAGCCTGGGGGCCTCGGTGGGGATCCGCTATGCCGGGCTGCGTCCGAGCTTCGTGGCCATCGCGGTGGCGTGGCTGTGCCTGCCCCTGTCGCTGCTGCTGGCGCCCGGCGCGTGGATGGTGGGAGTCAGCCTGGCCGGTGCCGCGCAGGGCGCGAACTTCGTGATGGTCTTCACCCTGATCGCCCGGCGGTTCACGCAGGTGAGCCGGGCCCGCAAGGCTTCGGCCACGGTGCAGTCGATGGGGTACTCGATGGCGGCGGTGGCGCCCACCCTGGTGGGCGCGGTCCACACGGCATCCGGATCGTGGGCGGTGCCTGTCGCCATCGTGCTCGGTGCCCTGGTGGTGATGAGCGTGGTCGGGATCCTGCTCACCGGGGTGCCGGACCGGCACGGCGGCGCTGCTGAGCAGTGAGCCCGCCGGCCGCGCCTCGGGCCCTGCTCAGAGCAGGCCCTCCTCCTGCGCTCGCGCGATGGCCTGGTCGCGCGAGGACGCTCCCAGCTTGGCGTACAGCGCGCGCACGTGCGTCTTCACGGTGTTGTAGGAGAGGTGCTCGTCCCTGCTGATCTCCCGCGGGGACCGGCCGGCCGCGATGCCGTCGAGCACCAGCCGTTGCTGCCGGGTGAGTCTGATGCCCTCGGCGAGCACCGGAAAGAGCGCCCGATCGGGCTCCTCCGCGATCGGGGCGGCGTGGCCGGGAACGAGCGCTGCGCGATCCTCCTCGGAGAGATAGAGCAGGAAGGCTCGAGCGCCGGTCGAGGCCACCGAGGCCACCAGCAGGTCGAAGGCGGCGCGTGCGGCGGCGACCTGCTCCCGGCGCAGGTGGGCCGAGGTCTGGATGGTGAGCGCATCCAGCCGGGACCGCGAGTCGGTCGCATCCCTGGCGCCACGGGAGGCGAGGCGGGCAGCGATGTCGAAGTCACCGGTCAACAGCGCGAGGCGAGCGCGGGAGACCTGCGCGAGCGGATGATCCGGAAGTTCGGCACCGACCGATCTCGCGCGATGGCCCTGCCGCAGCGCCAGATGCAGATCGGCCTCGGCGTGATCCAGGAACGGTCGCAGGCCGGCTCCGGCATGCAACCAGTCGGCGAACCGGGCACGGTCGCGCCGGACCCGCTCCAGTGCACGGAGCCGGTCACCCCAGATCAGGGCGTGGCGGGCGATGACGTAGGTGACCAGGGGCCCCCACCCCTGCTCGGAGTTGGTGGGCTGTTCCACCCGGTCCAGGACGTCCTCAGCGCTGCCTCGATCCAGTGACTCGATCGCGACCAGGGCCCGGGCCAGGTCTGCGCTCAGCTCCAGTCGTGAACGGATCCATCCATCGACCTCGCGGGTGCGGTCGTAGCGGCGCAGCCATCGCCGGGCGTCGTCGATGTCCCCTGTCAGCGCCGAGAATAGTGCTGCCTTGCCGGCCGCGTCCCGCGCGATGTGTTCCGAGCGTGCATCCGGGCCGCGTTCGTAGGACTCACGCAGCGTGCCGAGAGCGCCGTCGAGATCCCCGGCGATACCCCGCGAGATCGCAGCTTGCAGGAGGGCGTTCGGCACCCGGTCGTGCACGAGCGCAGGCTGGTGGACACCGGCGATCCGCGCCAGCCGCTCGACCAGGACGGCCAGTTCGCGCGCCCGTCGGAAGTGACCGCGCACGCGGTAGGCGATCATCCGTGCGCTCGCCACCCCGAGGATCGTCAGCGCATCCTTGGAGCGGGCCAGCGCCTCGATCGCAGCCACTTCGGCCGGGTCCGGGACGCTGATGCGCGGGCCGAGCATGCGCTCCACGGCATCGGCCGAGGTGTGCATCCGGATGTCCCGCAGCGCCGCCGCCCGCGGATGAGCCCGGAACGCGGCGAGCGGCACCTGACGGAACACCTCGTCGAGGTCGTCCCGGCGCTGCTCCAGCAGGATGGACCAATGTTGATCGATGAGGGCGACGGCTCGCTCCGTGTCCCCCTCGCGGCACGCAGCCTGCACCGCCTGCACGGCCGCCTGTGCATCCTCGGCCTGCGGGGGTGCTTCGGGGGCCTCGTGGTCGGCCCGTCGTGCGCCGCTGCCTGTCACATCGATGACCCTAGGGCGCCATCGCCCGCCCGTCGAACCAGGGCCGCCCTGCTCGCCTGTCGTCCCGGGGGCAGGCGACGGCGAGCAGGGCGGTGTCCCGGTCAGCGCGTCACAGCGCGTCGGCGCACCTGGACCAGCACCGCGCCAGTCAGCAGGAGCAGCAGACCTGCCCCGAGCACGGCGGGGTTCGGCTGTGCGCCGGTGGACGGCAGGTCCGGGGGGACCTCGCCGGGCCACTGCGGCACGGCGCAGGCGGCGGCGTCGGCGGTGAGGTCGTTGTGCTCGACACCGGCGACGTTGGTGAAGCCACCGCGATCGCCCGACCCCGGTTCGGGGCAGGTGGTCGTGGTCTGGTCGGCTGCGTCGGTGTCGACCTGGGCCTGCACCACGACCTCGTAGGTGTGGACGTCCCCGCCACCCAGAGCGATGTCCGCTGCGAGCACGTTCTCCTGCGCTTCCTCCTCCTCGCCGAGGCCGGTCCACGTCGCGGCCGGGGTGATGCCGTCGGGGGCGACGACCTCGGCGGAGACGACGTCGATACCCAGGCCGTAGCGCAGCTGGTCGGTCAGGGTGTAGTCCCCGCCGGCCGTGCTCTCGTTCGCCACACCGATCGTGTAGCTGATGGTCCAGAGCCCGTCAGCGCTGTGGACCGGGTCGCCGTCCATGGCCTTGGTGATGTGGATCGAGGGGACTGCTGCACAGTCGGTGTCCACGACGGTGCCACCGTTCTCATCGGTCAGGGTGGCTGCGTTGTTCAGACCCTGCTCGATGAAGTTCCCGCCCGCGGGCAGCGTGCAGACCGGCGAACCGGTGCCGTCCTGTGCGAGATCGGCCTCCTCGAACTGCAGCGGCACGTTCGCCGTCACCGTCACCGTGTACACGTGCGGCGCATAGCCCTCGTCGTCCAGGCCGATGATCTCGATCCCGGTCGCGATGCGCTGGTCATCGCTGCCGTCGAAGGCATCGTTGAGGGTGATGCCCTCGGGACCGGTCACCGACACGGTCTCGGCGCTGATCTGCGGCGCGAACAGGAACTCGTCGTCCAGGTCGTAGGTCGTCGCCTCCTCACCGGTGTTGGCCACGGTGAGGTCGTAGACGACCTCCCACTGGCCGTCGCCGATCGGCGCGGCCGAGACGATGGACTTGTCCAGGGTCGGCCTGCCGGGGATCAAGCACTCGTCGGCCACGTCCTGGAGACCGTTCCAGTCCACGGTCGCGGTGTTGCCCAGCGTGCCCGGCTCCGGCTCACCACCGGCGGTGGTGCAGACCGACTCTGCTGGAGTCTCGATACCGGTCAGATCAGCGGAGTAGCGCACCACCACGGTGTAGGTGTGCACCACCGGTGCCTCCTCAGCGCCGTTGATGGGCTGATCGGTCACGATCCGCAGGTCATCGACGCCGTTGAAGTCGTCGTTGAACTCGACCGCCTCCTCGACATCGGAGGCCACGCTCTCGATACCGATCACGTTCACGCCCTCACCCGGCGCCAGCTGGTCGTCCAGGTCATAGACGCCGTCACCGGCACCACTGTTGGTGACCGTGATCTCGTAGGTCGCGTCGTACACACCCGGCTCACCGTCCACCGGCACCACTGCACCCGAGAGCGACTTGACGACGTCGATCAGCGGCGGAGGTACGCAGACCTCGGCGTCCTGGTCCTCACCGTTGTGGGTCAGAGCGGCGGAGTTCGCGAACCCGCCCGTCTCGCCCGGCTCCGGGCACTCCAGGTCACCCGGTGTGACGATGTCGCGATCCATCGAGGCGACGATCTGCACCCGGAAGGTGTGCGTCTCGTCGACCTCGAGCGGCTGACCCGAGACGATGACGTTCTCCTGCGCGCCCTCCTCGCCCTGACCGGTCCAGTCCTCGTTCGGCTCGACGCCGTCCGGGGCGGTGAGGATGGAGGCGGACTCCACCTCGAGACCCTCCCCGTACATCAGCCGGTCGCTGAGCTCGTAGTCGCCGGTCTCCTGGCCGATGTTGGCGGCGCTCACGTCGTACTCGATGGTCCAGGTGCCGTCACCGTTCTCGACCGGACTGCCCTCGACGAGCTGCTTGTCCAACTCGATCACCGTGATGGTGGGGCACACCTCATCCTGACCGACGATGCCGTTGCTGGTCAGCGTGGTCGAGTTGGCGAGCCCACCGGCGTCGCCGCTGCCCGGCGGCGGGCACTCCAGCACGCTCGGGTCGATCGTGGCCTCGTCCATCTGGACGACGACCTCGACCTGGTAGGTGTGCGACCCGCCCTGGGCCAGGCTGACATCGGCCGCCACCAGGTTCTCCGGGGAGCCGTCCTCCTCACCCAGACCGGTCCAGTCGCCGTTCACCTCGACACCGTCGAGGGAGCGCAGCTCGTGGTCGACGATCTCGATCCCCTCGCCGAAGTGGAGGCGGTCGGTCACGTCGTAGTCGGCCTCCGCACCGCCGGCGTGCGTGGCGACGATGTCGTAGACGACGGTCCAGGTGCCGTCCCCGTTCGGGGTCGGCCCGGCGGAGACGGACTTGTCGACGATGACGATGCCGACATCCACGCAGGCAGCGTCGTCGGCGGTGAGATCGTTGTGCTCGATCTCTGCCGTGTTCGACAATCCGCCGCCCTCGCTCGGGACCTCGGAGCACTCGGTGACCACCGGAGCACCCTCAGCGCCCTCGGCCAGGCCGATCACGACCTCCACCTGGTAGGTGTGGGTGCCACCCGCCGCCAGCTCGACACCGGTGGCGATCACGTTCTCTTCGGCACCGGCATCGCCCAGACCTGTCCAGTCGGCGGACGGGGTGACCCCCTCGGGAGCTCCCGTGACCGAACCGGAGACGACCTCGAGGTCGCCGGAGGCGGTCATCTGGTCGGAGATGTCGTACTCACCTGCGACACCACCGGTGTTCGTCGCGACCAGGTCATAGGTGACCGTCCACGTGCCGTCGCCGTTCGGCGTCGGCCCGGAGGCGACGGACTTGTCGACATCGATCTCCGGCGGAGCCGCACACGCCTGATCGACCTCGGTCTCTCCGTCGGGCGTTGTCAGCTGCGAGGTGTTGTTGAACGCGGTGTCGGTCTCGTCCTCCGCGCACTCGGTCGCCGCGGGGCCGCCGGCCACAGGCTCGAACTGCAACGGCACATCGGCCACCACGGTCAGCACGTAGGTGTGCGGCGCATAGCCCTCGTCATCCGTGCCCAGCAACGGCACCGCCGTCGCCACCGTGGTGTTGCCCTGCCCGTCCCACGCGGGATCGGCCGGGGTCACACCATCCGGAGCGGACGTGAGCTCAGCGGAGACGATGCTCACCTGGTCGGTGAAGTGGAGTTCGTCCTCGAGGGAGTACGACGCCGACGCCGTCGACGTGTTCGACACCTCGAGCTCGTAGACGATCTCCCACTGCCCTTCGCCGATCGGCGTGGCCGAGGTGATCTCCTTCGTGTGCGTGGGGTCACCCTCGATCTCGATGCCGGCCGGGTCACAGTTGATCGTCGGCGGAACCTCGGAATCCTCCGGGGTGTCCGCGGTGGCACAGGCCGTGTTCACCACGGTGTCCGGCCCGCCCTCCTCGAGCACGATCTCGAACTCGTGGGCCTCCTCGCCGCCGGGCGCGAGTTCCTCGACGGTGAAGGAACCCTCCGGGAAGAGGTCATCCGTGATCTCGAGGTTCGTCACAGCCCCCTGCCCGGTGTTCTCCACGACGATCCGGTACGGGACGGTGTCGCCAGGACGGTACGTCGGGTACTCCTCGACGGTGTTCGCGTCGACCCACTCACCGTCGGCGTCCTGCACGTACTTCTTCAGCGACACCGAGTAGTAGTTCGCCACGGTGATCGGCGCAGAGGTGCGCATCACCAGTTCGGTGTGCCCGTCCCGGGCCTGAGCGCGGTTCACCAGCACGTCCCCGCCTTCCACACCCTCGGTGGCGACGTTGACCGTGAACTGCTGCGTTGCGCCCGGAGCCAGCTCCGGGCCGATCACGCGTACCGCGGTGGCCTCGGCGGTGAACGTCGTGGACCAGCCGACGGTGTTCCCGGTGACGTCGTTCACGTCACCGTTCGAGGGGTCGGCGGGGTCGTCACTCAGCGAGGCAGGGTCCGCCGTCGAGTAGTAGACCGTCGCACCGGCGACGGCGTCCACGCCCGTCAGCTCGTAGGAGCCGGTGAACTCAGTGCCGCGCTCGTCCCCGTTGAACGGCAGGATGTCGATGGTATCGGTGTAGTCCTGCGCAAGCGGGTCGAACGAGCGCAGTGTCACGGTCCATGAGCCCTCGCCCACGCCATCGCCCTGAAGGTTCGGGATGAAGGCGGAGTCCGCGGACTTCCCGATCGTGGTGTAGCCGGACGTCGAGACCGTCACCTGAGCGCTGGCCGGGGTGGAGGTCTCGCCCGCAACCGAGCCGGTCACAGTGTTCGGCAGGATCTCACCGGGCTCAACCGATGGATCAGCGACGGCCTGATAGCTCAGCGGAACCTGCGTGTTCGTGGGCACGCCATCCAGGGACCATGTCAACACCTGCCGATCCTCGGCATCGGTCGCCACGGCCGGCTCGGGAGAGGCGGAGCCTGGAACATACGTCATGCCTTCGGGAAGGGTGTCGATCAACTCGAAGTCGTCCACCGTTTCCGGCACCGCGCCGGCCCCGTTCGCCGAGAAAGTCAGCGTGTACGTCGCAGGCTCCCCGGCACGTACCACCGACCGATCGACGCTCTTCTCGACGGCCGGGGTGACACCGATGATGCGCACGATGTCTCGACCGTTGCCCAGGAACGGGTACCGAGCGTCCGGAGTGAGCGGCCCGGAACCGCTGTCGGCCGGATCCATACTGCGGCTGGGGTGCTGCCATGCGCCGTTGACGTACGCCGCGCCCCACTGCCAGACGTCCTGGCCGATAGGGGTGTCGTCGTTGATCTGCTGGCGCACATTCAGGGTCGTGCGCGCGGCCCCGGCCATGGCCGAATACGGGTAGGTCACACGAACGGCTTTGACGGTGTCCGGGTCGGTGGGTTCCGTGGTCGTCCATCCGCCCGGGTCGTCACCACACTCGAACACGTTCGGGTCGTAGGAACCGCTGGTGGGATCGACCACCGCGTCGTCGCCGGCGTAGTACTCGATGCTGGCACCCGGTACCGGATCGCCTGCCCAGTTGAGCAGCAAAGAAGCGCTCTCGTAGGTCACATACTGCGTGTCCATGACCACGCACTGGCCGAAGACCGCATCCGGATCGGCGGACGCCCATTGGCCCGACACCACGGACTCGACTGCAGCACCAGGCGAGACCCGGAACTGGTCACTCCACCACGACGGCGTCGCATAGCCCGTGGCCTCGGGCCGCCAGGCGCTGCTCCAGCCACCGGTCACCCAGGTGCGCGCGGAACTGTTGTTCGCCGGGTCGTCGGTCGCGCTCCCTCCAAGGGGCGAGGTGTAGGTCGGAGCATCCGACTCGAGCGTCATCGAGTTGTTGCCTGCGCCTGCTACCCGGAAGTGCACGGAACCCGACGCGATCGCCATCCGGTCAGCGGGCAGCGGCTGGCCGGCCGAATCGGTGGTCGGTGCATCGAGGGCGCTGTAGTCGATGCCGCTGAGCGTCAGCGTGAAGACCCCAGGTGTGGCCGTCGGCGTCAAGACGCACGAGTCGACGAAGGGCACCATCTGCTCGGCTGGATGGTCGCCTCCGGACCATGGGTGGCCACTGGCCACGCCGCTGGTGAACGCCGAACACGCCGCAGGTGCCACGGAGACGGCGGCGCCGTCGGACGTGCCGATGTCGAGGGTGTAGGTCACCGTGTCCGGACCCGGGTCGCTACCGTCGTCGAGGGAGAGAGTCCACTGGAAGGAAGCGTCGACGTAGGAGTCGCCGTACGTCACGCCCGTCACGGCCGACTCCCAGCGGATGTCCATGCCGAACTCGTTGAGGATTTCGATCGGAGGCAGCTCCGCCGTCTGTCCGTCGATGGTGCCCGACGCGCTCACCTGTGAGCCCGTCTCGCCGTCCGCTCGGATCGCAGTCTGAATCACATGCGCGGACCCCTGGGGCTGGGTACCGATGTTGCAGACCAGGGTTCGGCCGTCATCGGAGATGGAGGACGCGGGGTCTCCATCAGCAAGGCACGCATCGGGCAGGGTCGTGAAGACACCGTTCTCCAGCATCAGGGTGAACGTCATGTCGTCGACGGGCTCGTTCGAGGGTGCGGCAGCATCATCGTTGACGTTGACCCGCCACTCCGCCGCCACCACGTCCCCACTGGCCAGGGTCGGCGGGGTGTCCTCCACCCAACGCGCGGTGATCTCATACACCGGCGCCGCCGTTGCCGGAGCGGCGACGAAGAGCGTCGCAAATCCGACGAGCAGTGCGGTCACCGCAGCCGAGACAGTGCGGAATGAACGGCGTCGCGAACGACCCAGCAGAGCGTTGTTGCTCATCAAACTCCCCCGATCCTGAAGCACAGGTGTGCTTCTCGGGAGGTTATCCAAGCCTGACTTCCTATCCAGGCTTCGCCTGGAAATTCACCCTCACTTCACCCCCGGCGCACAGGGATCCCGCCGGCCGGGACCACGGATAATCCCCGGCCCAAGCGGCAGTCAGCCGGCCCGCACACGACGGCGCCGCCGCAGACGAGCTGCGACGGCGCCGGGGGTGATCTACGGCAGGCTCACTCCAGGCCGAAGTTGGCGGTGTCCGGGTCGCCGCCGTAGCGGTGCCCGGCGTCGAGCCCGGCGATCGCCGAGAGCTCCTCCGCGCTCAGCGTCAGCGCGGCCGCGGCGAAGTTCTCCGCGATGCGCGAGGGCGTCACCGACTTCGGGATCACCACGTTGCCGAGCTGCATGTGCCAGGCGAGCACCACCTGCGCGGGCGTCGCGTCGTGCGCCCGGGCGATGCTCACGAGGGTCTCGTCCTCGAGCAGGCCGTGGCCGGAGCCGAGCGGGGACCAGGCCTCGGTGAGGATCTGGTGCGAGGCGTTGACCTCCCGCAGCGCCGACTGCTGCAGGTAGGGGTGCAGCTCGACCTGGTTGAGGACCGGCACCTCACCGGTGGCATCGATGATCCTGGTCAGGTGCGGGGCGTGGAAGTTGGAGACGCCGATCGAGCGCACCCGGCCGGACTTCTTCAGCTCGACGAACGCCTTCCAGGTCTCGGTGTAGAGGTCGGCCTTCGGGCACGGCCAGTGGATGAGGTAGAGGTCGAGCACGTCGACGCCGAGCCGCTCCATCGAGCCGTCGAAGGCGCGCATGGTGCTGTCATAGCCCTGGTTGCCGTTCGCCAGCTTCGTCGTGACGTAGATGTCGTCGCGCGGCAGGTCACTGGCAGCGATCGCACGGCCCACGCCGGCCTCGTTCTGGTACCCCTCGGCGGTGTCGATGAGGCGGTAGCCCACCCGCAGGGCCTCGGCGGTGGCGGTCTGCGCCTCGTCGTCGGGCACCTGCCAGACACCGAATCCCAGCTGGGGAATGGTGGTGCCGTCACGCAGGGACAGGTTCGGGATCTCGATGGAAGTCACGTGGCAACGCTAACAACATCGGGCCAAGCGCGCAGCGGGCCCCTCAGCCGAACACCTGCGGGCTTTCGTGGAAGGCGTATCCGCGATCCCTCCACAGCCCGGCATGCGCGCGCACCCGCGCGGCGAAGTCGTCGAAGTCGCGCTGCTCCTGCGCACTCCATGCCACCTCGGCCACGGCGGCCAGGCGCGGCAACAGCATGGTGGACAGGTCGTCGTCGGTGGCGATGGTCTCGGTCCAGAGGGCTGCTTCCACGCCCACCACGGACTCGGCCGGCAGCGCCGGGGCGTACTCCAGCGGGTCCCACTCGTAGGAGTCGCGGGTCTCGACGTAGCCGGCCCAGTGCTGACCGAGGGGGTAGCCCTCGTGGTACTGCATGTCGAGGTAGACCCGCTTGCCGGGGCTGAGCACCACCTTCGCCCCCTGCTCGGCGGCGGCCACGATCGGGCCCGGATCCTTGTTGGAGTCCCACAGCTGGATGAGCGCATCACCCGGCAGACCCGCCACGGCGGCCTCACCCCACAGCATCGGCGACTTCCCGGTCTCGGCCACCACCCGGGTGAGCAGCTCGATGAAGCCGGAGTACTCCTCCTCGCCCATCTTCCACACCTCATCGCCGCCCACGTGCAGGTACTGCCCCGGGGTGAGGGCGGCCAGGTCGGTGAACACGTCGTCCAGGAACGGCGCCGTCGCGGGGTTGTCCAGGCGCAGCATCGAGAAGCCCACGTCGGTGCCCGTGTTCTCCGGCGCGGCCTCGCCCGACTCGTTCAGCGCCGGGATCGCGTGCAGGGCGGCGTTGCAGTGCCCGGGCATGTCGATCTCCGGGATCACCTCGATCCCACGGTCCGCGGCGTAGCCGACGAGGCCGGTGAAGTCGGCCGTGGTGAGGAACCCGCCCTCACCCCCGCCTGCCTCCGTGCGCCCGGAGATCTCGGTGAGCTCGGGCCGGCTGGGGCTTTCGATCCGCCAGCCCTGGTCGTCGGTCAGGTGCAGGTGCAGCACGTTCAGCCCGTATAGCGCCATCAGGTCGATCACGCGCTCGAGGGAGGCCACGCCGAAGAAGTGCCGGGCGATGTCGATCATCAGCCCGCGGTGACCGAAGCGCGGCTCGTCGGCGATCCTCACGGCCGGCACGGTGCCCACCGGCGCCTGCGGCAGGTCGAGGTCACGCAGCTGCGCCAGCGTGCCCAGGCCGCGGTGCAGGCCCGCCCGTCCGCCGGTGATCTCCACCCGGCCCGCCGCAGCGCTGAGACTGTAGCCGCCGCCGGTGCGTCCGTCATCGAGGAGCACGACGGCGGAGCTCGCCTCGGGCGTACCGCCCTCGGTCTGTACGGGCACCCCCAGCACAGCGGACGCGTGCGCCGCGAGCTCAGCGGGCGCCGTCAGGAGGGTGGCGCTGCTCAGGACGGTGGGGGCGCCGTCGGTCGGCGTCATCTCGGTCGGAACGGGGACGAGCGGAAGGCTCACGCGGGTGCTCCTGTGCACGGGGAGGGGAATCGGCACCGCTCACGCTACCCGTCGGGTGGGATCGATCGCACACCGCTCAGTGCACCCCTCAGCCTGCGGTGCGGCCGAGCTTCCAGTACCCGGCGAAGGTGACGTTCTGCTTCGGAATCCCGCGCTCGCGCACCAGGTGACGCCGGGCCCCGGTGGCCACGGCCGACTCCCCCACCGCGAACGCATAGAGGCTCTCGACGGGCAGGTCCAGCCCGGCCAGCACCGGGAGCACCACCGTGCCGGGCGCCGTCCCGGGGTCGCGCTCCAGCCAGTGCACCTCCACCCCCTCCGGGCCCTGCAGCTCCTGCTGGTCCGCGGCGTCGTAGAGCTCGATCAGCGCATGGCCGACGGCGTCGCGCGGCATGTCCCGCAGGATGCCGGCCACCCCGGGCAACCCGCTCTCGTCGGCCACCAGTAGATGCCCATCGGCCGGCACCGGCTTCCACCCGCAGCCCTGGTCGATGAAGGCCGCCTGCGCGCCCGGTTCCACCGCCGCTGCCCACGGGCCGGCGATGCCCTCGCTGCCGTGCACGAGGAAGTCGACGTCCATCTCCAGCGTTTCCGGACGGAACGCGCGCACCGTGTAGCTGCGGATCACCGGCCGGGTCCCCTTCGGCAGCGCGAGGTACTTGAGGTAGCCACCGATGCCGAACCGGTCGGGCAGGTTGTCGAACCGGTCGTCGTCGTGAACCCCGATCGCCAGCCGGAACCACTGGTCGAACCCGCGGAACTCGAAACCGGCCAGCGCCGGTCCGGTGAAGGTCACGCGGGTCATGTGCGGGGTGATCCGAGCGGTGCGTGCCACCTCCACCGGTACGAGCCCGGAGTCGGCGTGGGTCACGGTGATGTTGCTCATCGCACTCTCATTCGTCAGCAGGTTAGGCAAGGCTAACCATAGCCTCTCGGCCGCCCTCTCCCCGCTCGCATTTCGCGCGTAGGCTGGAGTCATGGCTGAGCAGCAGGGCACCTACGTCGAGCCGGGCCGCGAGTACACCCGGGACACCCACTACATCGAGACCCGGATCACCGCCGACGGCCGGGACGGCTACCCCGTCGAGGCGGGCCGGTACCGGCTGATCGCCGCCCGCGCCTGCCCGTGGGCCAACCGCGCGATCATCGTGCGCCGGCTGCTCGGGCTGGAGGACGCGATCTCGATGGGGCTGTGCGGGCCCACGCACGACGCGCGCTCGTGGACCTTCGACCTCGACCCCGGCGGCGTGGACCCCGTGCTGGGGATCGAGCGGCTGCAGCAGGCCTACTTCGCCCGTACCCCGGACTACCCCCGCGGGATCACGGTGCCGGCGATCGTGGACGTCCCCAGCGGAGCCGTTGTCACCAACAACTACCCGCAGATGACGCTCGACCTGGGCACCGAGTGGACCGCGCACCACCGCGACGGCGCCCCCGACCTCTACCCCGAGCACCTGCGCGCCGAGATCGACGAAGTGGCCGAGCTGGTCTACCGAGACGTCAACAACGGCGTCTACCGGTGCGGTTTCGCCGGGTCGCAGGAGGCGTACGAGAAGGCCTACGACCAGCTGTTCTCCCGGCTGGACTGGCTCGAGGAGCGCCTCGCCACCCAGCGCTACCTGGTCGGGGACACCATCACCGAGGCCGACGTGCGGCTGTTCACCACGCTGGCGCGGTTCGACGCCGTCTATCACGGCCACTTCAAGTGCAACCGGTCCAAGCTCAGCGAGATGCCGGTGCTGTGGGCCTACGCACGCGATCTGTTCACCACGCCGGGATTCGGCGACACGATCGACTTCGCCCAGATCAAGGAGCACTACTACGTGGTGCACACCGACGTGAACCCGAACGGCATCGTGCCCAAGGGCCCGGACCTGGCGAACTGGCTGGAGCCGCACCACCGCGAGCAGCTCGGCGGGCGCCCCTTCGGCGACGGAACCCCGCCCGGGCCGGTGCGCGAGGGCGAGCGCGTCCCCGAGCACGCCACGCCGCTGCGCTGACCAACCGGCGCCGAGGAAATCAGCTGGGGAGGGTCCGGCTGACCTCGTACGGTGGTGCCCATGTCCGCCACCCTGCACGTCTCCCGGCTGGGGGCGGCCTTCGGCGCTCGCCAGCTCTTCGACGATCTCACCCTGACGATCGCCCCGGGTGACGTCTGGGGCCTGGTCGGGGCGAACGGGGCCGGCAAGTCCACCCTGCTCTCCCTGCTGGCGGGGTCGTCCGGGCCCACACCGTCGGCGGAGACCTCCGGGACCATCACCCTCGCCCCACCGCACGCCGGGGTGGGCCTCCTCGCGCAGGAGACCGAGCGGCTGCCGGGTGAGACGGTGCGGCAGTTCCTGGACCGGCGCACCGGGGTGGCCCGGGCGGCCACCGAGATGGACGCCGCTGCCGAGGCGATGGCTACGAACCCCGACGACGGCGCAGTGGCCGAGGTCTACGCCCTCGCCCTGGAGAGGTGGCTGGCCCTGGGCGGGGCGGATCTCGAGGACCGGACCCCCGCCGTCGCGCATGACCTGGGGCTCACGGCGAGCCTGGACGCCCCGATGACCACGCTCTCCGGTGGGCAGGCGGCCCGGGTGGGCCTGGCCGTCCTGCTGCTGCAGCGCTACGACGTGCTGCTGCTGGACGAGCCCACCAACGACCTCGATCTGGACGGTCTGGCCCGGCTCGAGCGGTTCGTGGCCGAGACCCGTGCCGCCCTGGTGGTGGTCAGCCACGACCGGGAGTTCCTGGCGCGCACGGTCACCGACATCGTCGAGCTGGATCGGGCCCAGCAGCAGGTCAGCGTCTACCGGGGCGGCTACGAGGCCTACCTGGCCGAGCGGGAGCTCGCCCGGCATCGTGCCCGCGAGGCCTACGAGGACTACGCCGACACCGCCGCCGGCCTCCAGGCGCGGATCCAGACCCAGAAGCTCTGGACCGACAAGGGCGTGCGCAACGCCCGCAAGAAGGCCAGGGACGGTGACAAGCACATCGTGACCCGCGCCGTCGCCCGGACGGAGAAGCAGGCAGCGAAGGTCGGTCAGTCCGAGCGGGCGCTGGAGCGACTGGAGGAGGTGCCCGAGCCACGTAAGGAGTGGGTGCTGCAGATGTCGATCGCCGCCGCTGCCCGGTCCGGTTCGGTGGTGGCGACGCTGGACGAGGCGATGGTGCGGCGCGGTGACTTCACCCTCGGGCCCATCAGCGCCCAGGTCAGCGCCGGGGACCGGATCGTGATCACCGGGGCGAACGGCTCGGGGAAGACCACCCTGCTGGCCCTGCTGCTGGGCCGGCTGGCACCGGAGGCAGGGCGAGCCTCACTGGGAGCCTCGGTGGCGGTGGGCGAGGTGGACCAGGCGCGCTCGCTGTTCGAGGGTCCGGCCTCACTCGCGGAGGCCTTCGGCGCGCAGGTCCCGGACTGGCCGGATGCGGAGGTGCGCACGCTGCTGGCGAAGTTCGCTCTCGGCGGCGATGCCGCCCGTCGGCCCGCCGGCGACCTGTCCCCCGGCGAACGCACCCGGGCGGCGCTGGCTCTGCTGCAGGCCCGCGGGGTGAACCTGCTGGTGCTGGACGAACCGACGAACCATCTGGACCTGCCGGCGATCGAGCAGGTGGAGCAGGCGATCGAGACCTTCGCCGGCACGGTACTACTGGTGACGCACGACCGCCGGATGCTCGCCACGGTGCGCTCCACCCGGCGGTGGCACCTGGTCGGCGGAGCGCTCACCGAGGCCTGACCACCGCCCAGCACAGCGCCGCCGGCTCGGCTGACGTCCGGACGACGCGGTGGCGAGCGCCTGGTCAGGCGGGCTCGCGGGCTCGCACAGGCAGGGCAATCGCTGCACGATGGTGCGCCTGGCCAGACCGGCGGCGAAGAACGGCTGGATCAGCCGGAGGTGCTCCCTGCTGACTCGGGGTAGGTGCGCTGACCGCCGTGGACCCCGCGGCGATCCTGAGCGAGCGAGCTCAGGGCTCCGATCGTCCCGTCAGCGAGCCCGGCGCGGGACCGTCGCTCCCAGCGCCCAGCACCTCGCGCAGCTCCGCGCGGGTCGAGACCCCGAGCTTGCGGAAGGCCGACGCCAACTGGTTCGAGACGGTGTTCACCGATACCCCGTTCGCGGCGGCGATCTCCTTGGAGGTCAGGCGCTGCGCCGCCAGCTGCGCCACCTGCAGCTCGCGCGCACTGAGCCTGGCCGAGCGATCCGGGCCGGCGCGCCACAGCGCCGCGCCCGGGTGCTCGGCGCGCAGCTGCTCGGCCACCGCCCGGGACCGGCGGGCCCGGAGCTCACCGGCGACGCCGCACTCGTCGGCCAGCCAGAGCCGGGTGTCGATCGCGGTGACCACCAGGCCGAGCTCGAGCGCTTCCTCGGCAGTGGTCGCCAGTGCCTGGGCGTCCTCGGCGAGGACTGCCTGGGCGTGCCGGGTGAGCAGCTCCAGGAGCCCACCGCCGGCCGCAGCGCGGACGCTGCGTAGCAGTCCGACGGCGTCCTCGACGCGGCGGCCGCAGCGCACCGC
This sequence comes from Ruania suaedae, assembly GCF_021049265.1. Classification (NCBI taxonomy): domain Bacteria; kingdom Bacillati; phylum Actinomycetota; class Actinomycetes; order Micrococcales; family Ruaniaceae; genus Ruania; species Ruania suaedae. The sequence continues at coordinate 847,229 of NZ_CP088018.1, read as the reverse complement.
GCAGTGCGCGAGCATTCCGGCAAAGTAGGTGTGCTGCACGCTCAGCAGTGTCTCGGCGCCCTCCAGCAGGAGGTCGGCCGCCTGATCGGGCCGGCGGTCCGTCCGGGCCTGCCAGGCGTCGGCCCACGCCGTCAGCATCACCACCTTCGGATCGGTGCGCGCGGCCGCCGGAACGGCCTCGAGGGCGCGGACCGCCTCGGCCTGACGACCGGTGGCGAGCGCGGCAGCCCCGGCGAGCGCCTGGGCCGCGGGAAGCAGCCCGGCCGGGTCGCGCCATCGCAGATGCTCGGTCGCGGCCTCGGCGAGGGCATGCGCGCGTTCGGCGTCGGCCGAGAGCAGTTCCACGAAACCCAGCGCGTACTCCCACGTGCCCACAGCCTCGGCGGGCATCTCGCCGGAGCCGGAGAGCAGACGCTCCAACCGCGCCCGGGTCGCCACCACATCCCCGGTGAACGAAAGGGTCATGACGGCGGCCAGCTCGGTCAGCATCGCCGCGCCCGGCGCCGCCTGGAGCACCTCGGCAGGGACCCGGCGCAGCTGGGTCAGCAGCTGACCGGTCTCCTGCAGCGGTCCGGAGATCACCCCGCCGAGGGTGAGGGTGACCAGACCCAGGACCTCCGTCACGCCGCGTGCCTCCGGACCAGGCCCGGGTACGGGGGCCGCGGCCAGCCCGGCCACTGCCGCCCAGCGCCCGGCAGCCAGCCGGAGCGGCAACGCCGACCCGGCGTGCTCGACCTCGGCGAGCGCGCGTTCGAGCACCGCGAGCGCCGCGGGGGCGTCGTGGTGGGCCAGGCCGCGATGGTTGGCGCAGGCGAGCGCGGCGGCGGCACGCTCGGTCTGCGTCCTCGCTCGGCGCTGGGCGTCGTCGAGGAAGGCGTCCGCCTCGTCGGTGCGGCCGAGAGCCGAGCACGCCTGACCGGCGATCCTCAGCGCCTCGGGCTCATCCGGGGCGTCCCGGAGCACGGCTTCGGCCGCGCGCAGTGCCAAGGGTTCCTCGGAAGCGGCCAAGGCGTGCGCCGCCAGGGCAAGCACGGCCTCGCCGTCGACCGGGAGGCCGTGGTCGAGGGCCAGCAGATCTGCCCGCCTCGCCGCAGCCGGGCGCGAGGTCGCATCCGCCGAGCGCAGGGCAGCGACCGCCTCGACGGTCAGGTCGCGCCAGAGCGCCGCTGAACAGCGCGAGCGCAGGTACTCACCGTCCAGGGCGTGGCTCATCCGCAGCCACCCCTCGCCGTCGGTCTCGATCACGCCGGCCCGGGCCAGTCGCCGGCGGTCATCGGCGTCGACGGCCCCGGCCGGGCACTCCCCCGCGATGGCGATCACGGCAGCCGCGTCCAGGGCTGCCTCGTCGAGAGGGTCGAACCGTGTGCCGATCAGCTGGGCCAGGCGAGGCGTCAGAGCCGGTTCGCCCTGCAGGTCCCAGCCGTGCTCGGTCGCCACCAGCCGCCCGTCGGCGAGCGTGCCGCGCACGAGCTCGCGCAGGTGCAGCGGGTTCCCGCCCGCGGCGGCGAGGATCGCGGCCGCCGCAGTGGGCGTGAGCCTCCCGCCGGCGATCCGGACAGCCAGTTCGCTCGCTTCCGCGGTGCCGAGCTCCTCGACTCCCGCCGAGGCCAGCTCGCCGCGGTCGTAGAGCTCGTGGACGACGGGCGGCACCTGGTCCATCGACCGCGCCGCGAGGACCACCTGCATCCGGGCTGTCCCGGCGAGATGCGCCACGACCCAGGCGGATGCCTCGTCGAGGTGCTCGACGTCATCGACCAGCAGCACACTCGAGGACCGGTGCCGGGAGAAGGCATCGATCACCGCGATCGGCGAGCTCAGCGCCGTCGGGGGCAGATCGAGCATGCCGGCGAAGACGCCCAGCGGGATGCCCCGGCCCAGGCTGTTCGGCATCAGCAGCGGCGCCGCGCGTCCCGCCTCCTCGAGCCGGCCGGCCAGGGCTCGCAGGAGGTGGGACTTCCCCACTCCTGCTGGACCGGTGAGCAGCAGCGCTCGACGCTCGGCCAGCACCTCCCCGAGCCGTTCGGCGTCGTTCGACGTGACCGTCCGATCGTCCGGCACGGATACCCTCCCGCCCTCCACCCGCGATGGTCATTCTTTGACCATCGCCCTCAGCCTGCAGCCAACCTATCGTGTTCGACGCTCGTACAGTCGATCCACCCGGAAGGGTCCCATGTCTGCTCGTCGCCGCGGAAGCCTGCGCCTCCGCCTGGCCGTCACGGCCCTGCTCCTGCCCCTCGCCGCGCTGCTGGGTGTTGCCCCGGCACACGCAGCCGACACCGATGTCGACGGCGTGACCTATGAGCTCGCCGATCCGGCCGATGCCACCCTCGGTGCGATCGCCGTCGGTTACACCGAGGCGGACAATGCCGACCACCCCCACCTGACCATCGCCGACCAGGTCACCATCGACGGCCAGGACGTGCCGGTCACCTCCGTCGGCTTCCAGGCGTTCCGCGCCGTGGGGCTGGAGTCCGTGGAGATGCCGCAGACCCTGACCAGCATCGAGACCTCGGCATTCGCCCACAACAGGCTCACCTCGGTGGACCTGCCCGCCGCGCTGACCAGCATCGGTTCCTATGCCTTCACGCGGAACGATCTGACCGGCCTCGATCTGGGTCACCTGAGCGGGCTGACCCACGTCGCCATCAGCGCATTCTCCGCCAACGAGATCGCCACACTGTCGCTGCCGGACTCGCTGACCACGATCGAGGCCGGGGCGTTCTGGTTCAACGAGCTCACCGAGGTGGTCATCCCCGGCGGCGTCACGGTCATCGAGGAGGAGGCGTTCGCCACGAACTCGCTCAGCGAGGTCACCATCCCCGCCTCCGTCACCGAGCTCGGAGCGGCAGTCTTCGCCGAGAACCCGCAGCTACGGACGGTCGTCTTTGCGGGGCCGGCGCCCCTGGCCGGCACCGACCCGTTCAGCGGCCCGCAGGAGCAGTCCGAGGTGACGGTCGAGTTCCCGTGGCGGTACGGCGCCGAGCAGGCCGGCGAGGGCGGCTTCCCGAGCCCCACCTGGTTCGGTCACCGCACGGTTCCCGTCATCGAGGTCGTGACGGTCGACCCGACCGGAGTCGTGCCGATGCCCGCGCCGTTCTCCCTGGCGCTGGACCAGGTCACCGATGGTGGACCTGCTGCCACGGTGCCGGCGGATGTGCTGCCCGATCCCGTGCACCCCGAGCGGGAGTTCGCCGGTTGGTCGGCCGATGATGCGGCCACCCCGGGCGGACCCACCCCGTGGGCACCCGGCGATCTGCTGTTCGGGGACACCACCCTGACCGCCCTCTGGGCGCTTCCCCCGGCTTCCTTGGCGAGCATCGAGGTACGCGCCTCGGCCACGACGGTCGACGAAGGCGAGACCGTGACCCTCACCGCAGAGGGCTTCGACGACGAGGGCGTCTCCCTAGGCGATGTCACCGCCGAGACTGTCTTCACCTCCGACGTCGCCACCGATGAGGTCGACGCGGATCAGGTCACGTTCCCGACGGCCAGCGACCACACGATCACGGGCACTCATGCGTCGGGGGTGAGCGACGCCGTCGTCATCGAGGTGATCCCGGCCGCGACCGGACCCCAGCCCACCGAGCCTACGGTCGAGCCGGCCACCCCCGGAGTCCCCGAAGGCCCACCCACCGCGACCACCGGGACGCTCGCCGAGACCGGTACCGACGGGCACCTGCTCGTTGCGATGGTCACGCTGGTGAGCCTCGGGTCCCTGGTCGTGCTGCTCGCCCAGCGAGGCATGCGAAGGAGCCTGCGATGACGGGCGCGCGCCGTCACGCGAGCCGTGCCGTCGCGGTCCTCGCCCTGGCAGGTGGTCTGGCCGCCTGCTCCGAGGCCGCTCCCGCACCGGATACGCAGGCGGGGAACGTCGCCGAGGGGTCCGAGGCCGATGACGCCGACGTGACCGAGGCCGAGGCGTCGGAGCAGCAGGAGCAGCAGGACGCTGCGACGGCCGACTATCTTGACGTGCTGTTCGCCGAGAGCCTGCACGGGGACGTCCATCCCGCTGAGGCCGGGCGGGCCTACATCGAGGTGGCCGGTGAGCGGTTGGACTTCGACGAGGTGAGCTGCCGTATCGAGGACGCTCCGGACGCCGGTGTGTTCGAGGTGGTGGCACGGGGCGAGACCGCGCACGGGCCCACCGAGCTCGCGTGGAGTCGCACCATCGGCTCCGGGATCGGCTGGGCCTGGGAGGACGAGTACGTGCGCCTCACCCTCATCGGGGGTACCGAGCAGCGCGAGCTGAACGACATCTCCACCGCGACCGCCCAGCGCGAGGAGGGCGAGGAGGTCGAATGGCTCGAGGGCAGCGGGAGCACTCCGCTCATCCGGTTAGCCGGCACCGAGGCGAGCGCGACCGGATCACTCGACCCGCTACCTGGCGCGGAGGACCCCCTGCTGGGCGACTTCGTCGCCGCCGTCACCTGCCCGTGACCATGCTGAGGAGACACACGATGCGATCGACCCTGCGCCACGCGCCGGCCGCAGCCGGAATCGTCCTGCTGCTGGGCCTGGCCGCCTGCACCTCGCCGGACGCGGAGCCCGGCGCCGGCGACCAGGCAGGGGCCGCCACCGAGGTCCCTGCCGAGGACGCCACCGAGGACGCCGCCACCGAGGAGACAGCAGAGACCGACGCCGCCGAGGAGCCGACGGTCGAGGAGGAGCCGGCCGTCGGCTCCGCGGCAGGAACGGTGAGCGTCGACGGCGTCGAGTACGAGATCACCGAGCTGCGCAACTGCGAACCGCTGCAGGACGGGGCCGTGGACCGCGAGCTCGAGCTGCAGGGCTTCGGCGAGCACGAGGGCGAGCGCACCCAGGTCGACGTCTACGTGCAGGAACTGGCCGGCACGCCCTATGACGACGTCTCCTGGTCGGGCCCGGAAGGCGTCTACGGCGGCCCGCAGGACGCCGTCGTGGAGCTCGACGCCACGAGCGTGCGGGGCACGGCCACATTGATGGACAGCCTCACCCAGACCGAGACGGTGAGCATCGAGTTCGAGCTCGAGGTACCGGCGGAGACGATCGCCTGCCGCTGAGGCCGGGCTAGGAACGAGCGGCCCGCGCCAGGGCGTCCATCCCGCGGGCGAGCGCCCGGAGGTCGTCGAGTTCCATCCGTTCCATCAGCTCGCGTCCGATCCGCCAGCCCGCCTCGTGCACCGAGGCCACCCGCTGCTCCCCCGCACCGGTCAGCGCGATCAGGCGCACCCGGCGGTCGGCAGGGTCGGCGCGGCGCTCGACCATCCCCTGCCCCTCGAGCCGGTCCACCATCCCCGAGACGGTCGGGGTGGAGACGCCCAGGTGCTCAGCCACCGCGTGCCCGCTCGTCGGACCATCCCGGTAGAGCAGTGCCAGCAGCTGGATCTGCGGCACGGTGAGGGTGGCGTCGAACAGCGTCGACAGGTCCTCCTTGAGCAGCAGCCGCGAGGTCTCCTCGTGCGCTGTGAGCACCTGGTGCACGAGCTGATGGCGGCTGTCCACGTGATACCTTCGCTTGACGCTAATGATTAGCCTCTGGCTAACGATGTCTCTCCCAGACTCTCACATCCGGAGCCCCGATGTCCGCTCTCGCCCGCTTCAGCCTGGCCAACCGCGCGCTCGTGGCGCTCGCGACCCTGATCGCCGTCGCCGCCGGGCTGTGGTCGACGACGGCGCTGAAGCAGGAGTTGATGCCGCCGCTGAACCTCCCGGTGGTCGCCGCGATCACCACCTACCCGGGTGCCTCCCCGGAGGTGGTCGAGAACCAGGTCACCGACACCATCGAGCAGGCGGCGGGGGCGGTGACCGGGCTGGAGCAGACCAGCTCCACCTCCTCGGCCAACGTCTCCGCGGTCCTGCTCGAGCTCGAGTACGGCACGGACGTCACCAACGCCCAGCAGGAGCTGCAGGCAGCGGTGAGCCGGCTGAGCAACGCCCTGCCGGAGGACGCCGACACCCAGGTGATCGCCGGCAGCCTGGACGATCTGCCGGTGATCCAGCTCTCGGTCGCCGCCACCGATGATCCCGACGCCGCGGTGGAGGTGCTGCGCACGGCCATCATCCCCGAGATCGAAAGGATCGACGGCGTGCGTGACGTCCAGCTCAGCGGCGTCCAGGACGAGCAGGTCCGCATCGACATCGACGCGGCCGCCATGGCCGCCGCCGGCCTGACGCCCGACGCCGTGCAGGGCGCGCTGCAGGCCAGCGGCGTGGTGATCCCCGGTGGTGAGATCACCTCCGACGACCGCACCATGTCGGTGCAGACCGGCGCCGAACTGACCTCCGCCGAGGACGTCGCCGCGGTGCCGATCCCGAGCGAGGACGGCCCGGTGCGTCTCGAGGAGATCGCCGAGGTCGCGGCCGAGCAGGCCGAGGCCTCCTCCTTCTCCCGCACCGACGGCGAGCAGTCCTTCGGGATCGCCGTCACCAAGACCCCCGACGGCAACACGGTCGAGATCTCCGAGGCCGTCGCCGAGCACCTCGCCGACTTCGAGGCCTCGCTCGGAGAGCAGGGCTCCGTGGTGGTCGTCTTCGACCAGGCGCCCTTCATCGAGCAGTCGGTGGAGGACCTCACCGTGGAGGGCCTGCTGGGCCTGGTCTTCGCGATCGTCATCATCCTGCTGTTCCTGCGCAAGATCCGCCCGACGGCGGTCACCGCCCTGTCCATCCCCCTCTCCCTGCTCATCGCGCTCGTCGGGCTGAAGGTGGTGGGCTTCTCCCTCAACCTGTTCACCCTGGCAGCGCTGACGGTCTCGATCGGGCGCGTGGTGGACGACTCGATCGTGGTCATCGAGAACATCAGCAGGCACCTCAGCTACGGCAAGTCCCGCGTGCAGGCGATCATCGACGCCGTCCGCGAGGTGGCCGGCGCGATCACCTCCTCCACCGTGGCCACCGCCGCCGTGTTCGTCCCCATGGGCCTGGTGGGCGGGATGGTCGGCGAGCTCTTCCGGCCCTTCGCGTTCACGATCGCGCTCGCCCTGCTGGCCTCGCTACTGGTGTCCCTGACGATCGTGCCCGCGCTGGCCTACTGGTTCGTCCGCCCACCGGCCGGCGAGCTCACCGAGGAGGCCCGCGAGGCGGTAGAGCTGGCCGAGCGACGCACACCCGTGCAGCGCTCCTACCTGCGCGTGCTGCGTGGCGCCCTGACCCGGCCCTGGCTGGCGATCCTCGCTGCCGTCGTCATCCTCGCCGGCACCGCAGGCATGGCCACCCAGCTGAAGACGGACTTCATCGGCAACACCGGCGAGAACACCCTCAGCGTGAGCCAGGAGCTGCCTGCCGGGACCTCGCTGGCCGCCGCCGACGAGGCGGCCGCCGTGGTCGAGGAGGTCATCGCCGATCTGCCCGCCGTCGAGACCTATCAGGTCACCGGCGGCTCCGGAGACGGCGCAGCCGCCCTCTTCGGGGGCGACGGCACGACCTTCTCCCTCACGCTGGACCTGGAGGCCGACGCCGAGGCCGCAGAGGCAGAGCTGCGCGAGGAGCTCGACCGGCTCGAGGGCGCCGGCACGCTGACCGTCTCGGCCGGGATGTCGGCCGGCTTCCTGAGCGGACTCGAGGTGATCGTCTCCGGCGCCGACGGTGGAGCGGTCGACGCCGCCTCCCAGGAGGTGCTCGAGGCGGTCCGCAGCATCGACGGCACCACCGATGTCACCTCCAACCTGGCTGCCGACCTACCGACCGTGAACGTCTCGGTGGACCGGGAGGCCGCGGCCGCGCTGGGCCTGACCGAGGCACAGATCGGCCAGGCCGTCTCGGCCGCGCTGCAGGGCTCCACGGTCGGCTCGCTGAACACCGAGACCGGCCGTCAGGACATCGTGATGCACCTGCGGCAGGCGCCCGAGGACATGGCCGCGCTCGAGGCGCTCGAGGTCACCGGACCCGCCGGGCCGGTCCCACTGGAGCAGGTGGCCGAGGTCTCGGTGGTCGAGCAGCGGGTGGAGATCACCCGCGCGAACGGTCTGCGCAGCATCACCGTCAGCGCCACCGCGACCGCCGAGGACCTGGGCGCGGTGACGGCAGACCTGCAGGCCGCCCTGGACGAGGTGGACCTGCCCGAGGGGGTCAGCGCCGAGATCGGCGGCGTCAGTGCCGACCAGGAGGAGGCCTTCGGCCAGCTGGGGCTGGCCCTGGCGGCCTCGATCCTCATCGTCTACCTGGTGATGGTGGCGACGTTCAACTCGCTCGTGCAGCCGCTGATCCTGCTGGTCTCAGTACCCTTCGCCGCCACCGGCGCGGTCGCAATGCTGCTCATCACCGGCACCCCGCTCGGGGTGGCGGCGATGATCGGGGCGCTGATGCTGGTCGGCGTGGTCGTCACCAACGCCATCGTGCTGATCGACCTCATCAACCAGTACCGCAGGCAGGGCATGCCGCTCGCCGAGGCGATCGCCGAGGGCGGCCGGCACCGGTTGCGGCCCATCCTGATGACGGCCGCCGCCACCATCGGCGCGCTGATCCCGATGGCACTGGGCCTGACCGGCGGCAGCGCCTTCATCTCCCAGCCGCTGGCGCTGGTGGTGATCGGTGGCCTGGTGACCTCCACGGTCCTGACCCTGCTGCTGGTGCCGGTGCTGTGCCTGATCGCGCAGCGGCGGGGCGAGCGCCGACGCCTCGAGGCCGGGGAGGAACCTGCTGCCGAGCAGACGCCCACCTCGGGACGCCACAGCGCGTGAGAACCTAGGGCCATGACCACCGCGGCCCGCGTCACCCGCGGCGACCTGGTGCGCGGTGCGGCCGTGGCCATCGCGTCGCTGGCGATGGTGGTCCTCCTCCCTGCGGTCGGCCGCCTCGATCCCGAGCTCGAGGTCGCGATGCCGCGGGTGTTCACGTGGCCGTGGTGGGCCGCCCTGGCAGCGATCCTCGCCCAGGGCGCGTGGGTGACATGGCTGTCCGCGGCGCCACGCCGCGCCCTGGTGGCCGTCGCGGCCCTCGCCTTCGCCGTTGCCCTCGTCCCGCTGGGGGATGCCGCCAACATCCCCCTCATCGCCGTGATCGTGGCCGCCTACGCGAGCGCCCGACGGCGCGAACCGGAGCAGTCCTGGTCGGCGTGGATCCTCACGGCCGCGCTGGTCGCCGCCGCGAGCACGGTGGCCACCCTGCGACTCGAGGAGTCCCTGCTCCTGTCCGTCACCGCGGCGATCGGCCAGGCGATCGTCGTCGTCGGTGTGCCCGCAGCGGTCGCAGCGGCCGTTTCGGTCCGCGCGCAGATGCGTGCCTCCCGCGACCGCGAGGCCCTCGCCCGCTCGAACGAGGCGGAGGCGCGGACCGAGGCGGCGCTCGCGGCGGAGCGGACCGCCATCGCACGCGAACTGCATGACATCGCCGCCCATCACCTCTCCGGGATCGCCCTGATGTCCTCGGCCATCTCCCAGCAGATCGACACCGACCCCACCACGGCGAAGGCGGGCCTGGCGGATGTCCGGGCGCAGACCCGCGAGCTGCTGGAGGAGCTGCGCGGCCTGGTCGCGCTGCTGCGCCAGGACGGCGTGGCCAGCACGGACGTCGAGTCCCTCTCCGGGCTGGAGACCCTGATCCCGGCCGCCGCGGAGCGGGGTCTGGACGTGCAACTGATCGCCGGTACGAGCATGCGTGAGCTCGCCCGGGGCATCGGACCGCTGGGCCAGTTCGCCGCCTACCGCACGGTGCAGGAGGCTCTGGCCAATGCGGCGCGGCACGCACCGGGCGGCCGGTGCACGGTGGAGCTGGCGGATGCCGGTGAGGCCCTGGAGATCGTCGTCACGAATGGTCGCGGCTCCGGTGAGGCCCACCGCTGGAGCGGTGAGAGCGGGTTCGGCCTGCGGGGCATGCAGGAGCGCGCGACGTTGACCCGATCCAGGCTCACCTACGGTCCGACCGACGACGGGGGCTGGCGTGTACGCCTGCGGGTACCGCGCGAGAGCGGGCACCTCCCCCCTCCGGAGGGGGAGGCATGATCCGCGTTCTCGTGGCCGACGACCAGGCCCTGGTCCGGGCCAGTCTCACCGCGCTGCTCGGCGCTGCACCGGACATCGAGGTGGTCGGGGCGGCCGCCGACGGTGACGAGGCGCTCGCGATGGCGCGCGAGCTGGCGCCCGACGTCGCCTGCGTGGATGTGCGTATGCCCGGCCGCGACGGCATCAGCGTCACCCGGGAGCTGTGCCGCCCCGACGCCGCCACCCCCGTCCCGGTGCTGATCCTGACGACGTTCGCGATCGACGACTATCTGTTCGCCGCCCTCGAAGCCGGCGCCTCGGGCTTCATGCTCAAGGACTCCGACCCGGAGGACATCGTCGCTGCGGTGCGCTCGGTGGCGGCCGGGAACGGGACCCTCGACACCTCCCTCACCCGCTCGGTCATCCAGGAGTTCTCCCGCCGCCGGCAGTCCCGGCCGGTCACGGTGGCCGGCGGCTCCGACCTGCTCTCCCCGCGTGAGCTCGACATCCTGCTGCTGCTGGCGCGCGGCATGTCCAACGACGAGATCGCGCGCGAGCTGGTGCTGGAGATCTCCACCGTGAAGTCCCACATCTCCCGGATGCTGCCCAAGATCGGCGTCCGCTCCCGGCTCCAGGCCGTCGTCTGGTCCTACCAGCACGGGGTGGTCGAGATCGAGCGAGACCAGCACTGACCGGTCGCGCCACCGGCCCTGCCATCCAAAGGTGGAACCCTCGCGATGGCTACTTTCGCCGCTAGAGGCGCAGCCTCGCCGATTCCTACCGTGGCCGTAGCCGGCGCACCCAGCGCCGGGACGAGCGACGGAGACCTTCATGACCTTCCCACCGGCCCTGGCAGCACCCCCACGCACGGCGGTGACGCTCACCGACGTGCACAAGACCTATACCCCCGGCCCGCAGCCGGTCCACGCGCTGCGAGCCGTGCGCCTGGCCGTCCCCGCGGGCTCGTTCACGGCGATCATGGGGCCCTCCGGCTCCGGGAAGTCGACGCTGCTGAACGTCGCGGCAGGACTCGATGCCGCCACGTCGGGCCGCGTCGTCGTCGGTGACACCGACATCAGCAGGATGAGAGCAGATGCCCTGACGACGTTCCGGCGCCGCCACGTGGGGTTCGTCTTCCAGGCCTACAACCTGCTGGAGCACCTGAGCGTGTCCGAGAACATGCGCCTGCCCTGGTGGCTGGACGCCAGCGCGCCGGAGGCCGCGCGCGAAGCGGAACTGCTGGCCCTGGTGGGTCTGAGCGAGATGGCCGGCCGGCTGCCCTCGGAACTGTCCGGCGGCCAGCGCCAGCGCGTGGCCATCGCCCGCGCGCTGGTGCTGCGCCCCGACGTGATCTTCGCCGACGAGCCCACCGGCGCACTCGACGCCCACACCGGCGCGCGGGTGCTCCACGTGCTGCGCGAGGCGGTCACGACCTACCGGCAGACGGTGGTGATGGTGACCCACGATCCGCAGGTCGCCGCCACGGCCGACGAGGTGGTCTTCCTCGCTGACGGAACGGTCGTCGGCCGGGAGACCGGTGCGTCGGCCACGCAGATCTCCCAGCGCATCCTGGACCTGTCATGAGGGCCGCACTCACCCAGATCGGCGTACGCGCACTGCGCGCCCACTGGCCCTCCGCCCTCGGCGTCTTCTTCACCATGCTGCTGGCCGCCGCGCTGGTCTCCGGATCGTTCGTGCTCATCGAGTCCGGTCTGCGTGCCGGCGACCCGTTCTCCCCCACCGCCACCATGCTGCCGACGGTGATGGGATCGTTCGCCGGCGTAGCCCTGATGCTCGCGATCCTGGTGGTCTCCTCGGCCTTCGCGGCCGCGCTGCGGGACCGCCGCCGCGAGTTCGCGCTGCTCCGCGCGGTGGGCGCCACCAGCAGGCAGGTGCGGACCCTGATCTCGGCGGAGGTGATGGTGATCTCCATCGGCGCTCTGCTCCTCGGCAGCGTCGCGGGCTTCGCCGGCGCCCGGGCGCTGGTGCCCTTGCTCATCGCGAGCGGCATGGCCGACGCGGGCTTCGCGCCGGTGCTCTCACCGTGGCCGTTCCTGTCCGCGGTGGCCGTGTTGCTGCCTGCGGCGTGGATCGCCGGCCGGTTGGCGGCACGGGAGATGGCCGAGCTCGGGCCCGCCGCCGCGGTGAGCAGCTCAGCGGTCGAGGCGCGGCCACTCGGCCAGGGTCGCGTCGTCGGCGCCTGGGTGTGTGTGGCCGCAGGGCTCGCGGCCACCGCCACCCCGGTGTTCGTGCCGGGATCCCTGGGCGGTGCCACCGGGGCCTCGTCGGCGTTCCTGTTCATCACCGCTGTCGCCCTCGCCGGGCCGGCACTGGTGCGGCGAGCCACCGCGTTCATGGCCTCCCGTGCGGTGCTGGGCCGCGGCGGCGCCCGCGCACTGGCCACAGCGAACACGCGCGGCTTCTCCCGCCGGATGACCGCCGCGGTGGTTCCGCTCGCACTGCTCGTCTCGCTCGGCGCGGTGCAGACCGGGGTCGACCGCATCGTCAGCGACGCCGGGACGCAGCAGCTCACCGATGCCCTCGGCGGGGGCGACCTGGTCTGGCAGGGGCCGGCCGGCGAGCTCGCCGGAGCGCGGGAGTCGCTGGCCGCACTGCCCGGTGTGCAGGCGGTCGCCACCACTGATGCCGGTGTGGCGCAGGTGAGGGTCGACGAGCAGGACGAGGACCTTCCCTTCCTCGACGTCCTGGCCTGGGAACACCTGCCGGTGCGCATGCTGGACGACGCCTCGGGCCTCATCGACCCCGGGGTCGTCGAGGGCGACCTCGACGCCCTCGAGCGCCCCGGCACGATCGCCGTGAGCTCGGATGCCCTGCTCGGCAAGGGGATGGGAGATCAGGTCGAGGTCCGCAGCCCCGGCGGCGAGAGCGTCACCGCCACGGTCGTGGCGGTCTACGACCGGGGCCTGGGGATCGGCGACATGGTGATGGGGCCGGACGCCTTCGCCGCGATGGCCCAGGCCTCGGGGGCACCGAGCCTGCTGGCGCAGCCCGAGCCCGGCCGGCAGGAGGAGGTGCGTCTTGGTGCTGACGCTGCCGGTCTCGCGCTGGTGCCGACCGAGGAGTTCGCCAGCGAGGTAACCGCGGCGAGCGACGCGGACACCCGCCTGTCGACCACGTTGCTCATGGTGCTGCTGGCCTTCATCGGGATCGCTGCTGCGAACGCCCTCGTGATCGCCACCCGCTTTCGCTCGGGTGAGTTCGCCCTGCTGGGTCGGTTGGGGACCACCCGCCGCCAGCTGCGCGCGATGCTTGCCGTCGAGGCGGCGTTCGTCGGCCTCGGTGCGGTGACCATCGGCACGCTGACGGCGCTGCCGGGCCTGGTCGTGGCCTCGTCGGCGATCTCCGGAGCCGCGGGCCTGGGTGTGGATGCCACGATGTACGCCGCGCTGGCGGGGTCGGCGGTGGTCATCGCGTTCCTCGGGGTGGCCGGAGCGAGGTTCCGTCCGGCGGGATGAGCAGGCTCAGACCACGACCGAGTCCATCGAGAAAACGTAGTAGGAGTGACCCGGTGCCGTGATCTCGGCCACGTGCCCGCCCGGGATCTGACTCAACGGACCCGCCGCCACATCCGGGTGCGCCTCGAGCCAGGCAGTCAGATCGTCCACGAGATACATCGGCCCCGGGCCGCCCCAGTCCGGCGCGCCGTCCAGCATCAGCTGGACGTCGGCGCCGGGCATCTGGAAGGCGACGGTGTGCTCACCCTCGCGCCACGCCTCGTCCCAGCCGAGAAGCGTGTAGTGGTCGACAGCGAGCGCCAGGTCGGTGACCGGCTGGAAGAGGAACGTGAGCTTCATCGTGGCTCCCTCGGCTGCGTGTGAGGTGACGATAGCCCCACCGTAGCGGCACCGCCATGGGGAGTCCGCAATTCAGATGCGATGTGGGCGCTGACCTGGGGTGATGGGGCGGTGTCGGTGGTCGGTGGGAGGCTTCTTTCATGACATCGACAGCCACTGTTTCCTCGTTCTCGGCTCCGGCCGAGAAGGAACTGTTGGCTGCGGTGCGGGCCAACGGGGTGGCGGCTCGGGCGGTGGAGGTCGAGCGGGCTGAGCTGGTGCTGGCGTGGGTGGGCGAGTCGGCGATCGACCCGGAGGAGACGACCCAGGACGCGGTCTTCGACCCGGATGTTCATGTCGGGGTGCCGGGGACTGAGCAGCCGATGCGCCTGGCTGGGGAGGGGGCCCCGTGGGTGGCCGATCTGGGGTTCACTCGCCTGGCCACGGCACTGGGACAATCCAACGAGGCCGCCATGAACTACGTCGGGGCGGTGGTCGAGCTGGCCTACCGCCTGCCGGTGCTGTGGTCCCGGGTCAGGGCCGGGCAGGTCAGTGTCCATCGGGCCAGGACGGTGGCCCGGTTGAGCAAGAAGCTCCCCGCCGCTGGTGCCGCCTGGGTCGATGCCCAGGTCGCCTGGACGATCGGGACCTGCTCGGTGGCTCAGATCGAACGCACCGTGGCTGCGGCGGTGGCGACCTTCGACCCCGACCAGGCAGAACGGGACCGCGAGGCGGCGTTGGAGCGGCGGCGGGTGAACATCCACCTCGGCCGCGCCGGTGACGGTCAAGACCCGGGGTCGATGAGCGTGATCGGCATCGACGGCGGCCTCGACGTGGCCGATGCACTGGACCTGGAAACAGCCATCTCCGCCCGCGCAGCAGCGTTGAAAGCCCTCATGCCCGGTGCCAGCGAGGACGTGCGCCGCTCGGTCGCCCTCGGCGACCTCGCCCGCGGCCAAGCCACCCTGGCCCGGGCCACCGGCGAGGATGACAGCGCCAGTGACTCCGGCGACCCCCACGGGCGCACGGTATTGCTGTATCTGCACCTGTCCGCCGCCGACCTCGACGAGCAGTCTTTTGGTGTGGGGCGGTGTGAGAACACCCGCTCCCCGATCACCCCCGAGCAGGTCCGCACCTGGTGCGCCACCGCCGGGCGGGTGCTGGTGCGGCCGGTGGTCGACCTCAACGCCGAGTACGCGGCGAGCACGTATGAGGCGAGTCCCAGGCTGCGTGAGCAGGTGATCCTGCGCGATGGCACGTGCCGGTTCCCGTTCTGCCACCGCAGCGCTCGGGCCGGCGACCTGGACCACATCGAACGGTACGAGCACGGCGGGCCCACCGACTCCACCAACCTCGCCGCCCTGTGCCGGCGCCACCACCGCGCCAAGACGCATGCGGGCTGGACCTACCAGGTGATCACCCCCGGCACTTACCACTGGGCCAGTCCCGACGGCGCGGCCTATCTGGTCACCCCCGCCGGCACCTTCGACCTGCCCGGCTCACCGGGGACCGCAGCGACTTCGACCGCACGGGTGCGCCAACGAGCCTTGGACTCGATGCGCACCGCCGCCAAGGCGATGCCGTCCCGTCCTCCCCGCGGGCAGCCGCCAGCAGCGCGCGGTCCCGGCAGCACCGGTAGCACCGACCCGCCACCCTTCTGATCACCCCGCCCCGGACCCCGCCGACACCCACCGTCGACGGGGACACCGGCATGTCCAGGGCGCTCGAACGGGGCCGATCAGGGCGCTGCGTGGAGCAGACGAGGCAGCGAACTGGTGCGCGGAACAACCTCACACGCTGGTCTGGGCCCGCTCCACCCGCACCACCACCGACTTCGACGCCGGTGTCCGCGACGTCCTCGCGTAGGAGTCCACAGGTACGAGCACATTCGTCTCCGGGAAGTACGCGGCGATGCACCCGCGCGCGGTCGGGTAGGCAACCGCCCGGAACGCCTGCGCGCGGCGCTCGGTGCCGTTGAACTCCGAGATCAGGTCGACCATGTTCCCGTCCGCCAGGCCCAGGTCGGCCAGGTCGTCGTCGTGGACGAAGACCACTCGCCGGCCTCCTCGCACGCCCCGGTACCTGTCGTCCTTGCCGTAGATGGTGGTGTTGAACTGATCGTGGGAGCGGATGGTCTGCAGGAGCAACCGCCCCTCGGGCACCCGCGGATACTCCAGCTCGTTGGCCGTCATGACCGCCCGGCCACCGGGGAGCGCGAACGAGCGGGTGTCCCGCGGCGGGTGCGGCAGCACGAAACCTCCGGGGTCGCCGATGCGCCGCTCGTAGTCCTCGAATCCGGGCACCACCCGGGAGATGTGGTCACGGATCAGCCGGTAGTCGCCCTCGAGCGCCCGCCAGTCCACCTGCGGAGCCCCGCCCGGGAAGCGCCCACTGCCCGCGGGACCCTCGCCGTCGGCGAACACCCGCTCGGCGAGCCGGCACACGATGCTCACCTCGGAGAGCACGTGCTCCGACGGCGGCTCCAGCCTGCCCTGGGAGGCGTGCACCGCACTCATCGAGTCCTCCACGGTGACCCGCTGGGGACCGCCGGCCTGCAGGTCACGGTCGGTGCGTCCCAGGGCGGGCAGGATCAGCGCCCGGCGGCCGGTGATCACGTGGGAGCGGTTCAGCTTCGTCGAGACCTGCACAGTCAGCGCCATCCGTTGCATGGCGGCCTCGGTCAGCTCGGTGTCCGGGGTGGCACGCAGGAAGTTCCCTCCCATCGCCATGAAGGTCCTCGCCCGGCCATCACGCATGGCCTCGATCGCGGCGACCGTGTCGTAGCCGTGCTCGCGCGGAGCGGTGAAGGCGAACTCCGCATCCAGAGCCGCGAGGAACGGCTCGGGCATCTGCTCGAAGATTCCCATGGTGCGATCACCCTGGACGTTCGAGTGACCGCGCACCGGGCACACCCCGGCCCCCGGCCTGCCGATGTTGCCCTGCAGGAGCAGCACGTTGACCAGGTCGCGCAGGGTGGCCACGGCATGCGGGTGCTGGGTGAGGCCCATCGCCCAGCAGACCACCGTCGCCGAGGAGCCGATGAGGCGGTCGGCGAGCGACTCGATCTGCCGGCGCTCGAGCCCGGTGGCCGTGGCCACCTCGTCCCAGTCGAGTGCGGCCACGTGCGCGGCGTACTGCTCGAGGCCGGAGACCGAGGAGGCGAGGAAATCGTGGTCGAGCACGCCACCGCGGTGGCCCTCGGCCTCGAGGAGCAGCGCCCCGAGCGCCTGGAAGAGCGCCTGGTCCCCGCCCAGGCGGATCTGCAGGAAGTCATCGGCCAGCTGCGTGCCGGCGACCAGGCCCCGGATGGTCTGCGGGTTGTGGAAGGTGCCCAGACCTGCCTCGGGTAGCGGGTTGATGGCGACGATCTGCGCGCCGCGGGCCTTCGCCTTCTCCAGTGCCGAGAGCATCCGCGGGTGGTTCGTCCCGGGGTTCTGCCCGGCCACCAGGATCAGCTCGGCAGTCTCGACGTCGGCCAGGCTCACCGATCCCTTACCGATGCCGATCGTCTGGTTCAGCGCCGCTCCGGAGGACTCGTGGCACATGTTCGAGCAGTCGGGCAGGTTGTTCGTGCCCAGGCCACGCACCATCAGCTGGTACAGGAACGCCGCCTCGTTGGAGGTCCGGCCGGAGGTGTAGAAGATGGCCTCATCCGGCGCCGCGGCACCCAACTCGGAGGCGATGAGGTCGAAGGCGTCCTCCCAGGAGATCGGGCGGTAGTGGGTGGCGTCGTCCTCGCGCACCATCGGGTGGGTGAGGCGGCCCTGCTGACCGAGCCAGTAGTCGTCCCTGGTGGCCAGCTCCGCGAGGGAGTGCTCGGCGAAGAACGACGGCGGCACCCGTCGCCTCGTGGCCTCCTCGGCCACCGCCTTGGCGCCGTTCTCACAGAACTCGGCCGCATGCCGCTTGTCGTGCTCGGGCCAGGCGCAGCCGGGGCAGTCGAAGCCGTCACGCTGGTTGACGGCCAGCAACGTGCGCGCGGTCCGGACCGGACCCATCTGCTCCAGCGCCGACTCCATCGCATGCAGCACCCCGGGCACACCGGCTGCAGCTCGCCGGGGTGTGCCGACCTGGAGCTCGGACTCGTCGATCCCGTGCTCGGGCGCTCGTGCCATGGTGCCTCCCGTACCGTTGGCGTGAGCCTAACTTCAGGGCCGGACAGGGAGGTAGTCGTGCCACGGGTGAGCACACGGCGCCGGACGCTGCGGATCGAGGCGGGCGGACGCCGTCGGGAACGCAGTGAGCACCTCGCCGGCGAGGAACCGCTGGAGGTCCGGGTGGGCGGGCGCTCGCTGGCGGTGACGATGCGCACCCCGGGTCACGACTTCGAGCTGGCGGCCGGGTTCTGCGTGAGCGAATCGGTGGTGCACGAGCCCGGCCAGATCGCCCAGCTCTCGTACGGGCCGGGCGTGGACGAGCAGGGCCGCGCCACCTACAACATCGTCGACGTCACGCTCGCCCCGGGGGTGGCGCCGCCACCGGCGAGCGCCGAGCGGTCGGTCTACACCTCCTCCTCGTGCGGGATCTGCGGGACCTCCTCGATCGAGGCCGTCACCAAGGTCTCGGCCTTCCCCACCCTCGACGGCGGCCCCGCCCCCGCCCAGCTCTCACCCGAGGTGCTGCTCGCCCTGCCGGAGAGGTTGCGCGCCGGGCAGGCGCAGTTCGCGCGCACCGGCGGCACGCACGCCGCGGGCCTTTTCAGCGCCGACGGCGAGCTGCTGTGCCTGCGCGAGGACGTGGGCCGGCACAACGCCGTCGACAAGCTCGTGGGATGGGCCCTGATGGAGGGCCGGTTGCCGCTGCTGGGCACCGTGCTGCAGGTCTCCGGGCGCGCCTCCTTCGAACTGGTGCAGAAGGCGCACCTGGCGGGGATCGGGACGCTGGCGGCGGTGAGCGCGCCGAGCGCCCTGGCCGTGGAGCTGGCCGAGGAGTCGCAGATGACGCTGATCGGCTTCTCCCGCGGGGACCGGCTGACCGTCTACACGGGGGCGGAGCGGATCGCGGGATAGGCGGGGCTGGTTCCGCTCACGCGTTGCCTCGATCTGTCGCTTCGTCGGTCGCGATGGCAACGGATCAGGGCAACTCGACGATCGCATCGGCCGCGGGTACCTCGGCGGCGGGTTCCTGCGACCGCGAGATCAGCAACACCATCGCGCAGCCACCGAGCACCAGCGCTGCCACCACCAGCAGCACCCGGTAGTCGACCACCGCCACCAGCAACGCGCCGGCCGCGATGGACAGGATCTGGGGCAGCGTCATCGAGATGTTCGTCGCCGCCGCCGTGCGGCCCTGCAGCCGGGGCGGGGTGAGGCGCTGCCGGGTGGTGATCATCGCGACCATCATCCACGGGATCACCGCGCCCGCCACGAAGATCGCGACGATCGCCACCGGGAGCAGGGGCAGGCCGACCACGTCGACGGTGAACGCGAGCGCAGCCACGCCGATGACGGCCAGCGAGGTCCCCACCGTCCGTGCCGGACCCCACCGGCGCAGCACCAGCGCCGAGGTCAGTCCGCCAACGATCGCTCCGGCACCCTGCAGGCTCATCAGCACCCCGAAGAACGCCGGATCCATCCCGAGCCCGTGCTCGACCACTTCGAAGAGCACGGTGTCGAACAGCCCGATCACCCCGAACGCGGCGGCGACCACGACCACCATCCGCAGCAGCAGCGGCACCGAGCGCAGGTGCGCGAAGCCCGCGACGGCGTCGGTCCAGAAGGAGCTTCTCTCCCCGTCGGGGTCGGACTCGACCACCGGCACCGACGCGATCAGCGCCGCGGTCACCACCAGCAGGCCGGCCACGCCGAGCCCGAGCGCCGGGCCGCCCCAGAGCACGTAGAGCCCGGCCCCGATGGCCGGAGTGAGGATGCGCAGGCCGTTGTCGACCGTGGAGAGCATCGCGTTCGCCGAGTCGAGCTGGTCGTCGGGCAGCAGGTCCCGCAGCAGCCCCGACTGGGCGGCGCCGTTGAGGACCCCGAGCGCGCCGTAGAGGACCGTGACGGTGTACAGCAGCCACAGCATCCCGGCGCCGTCGATGAGCAGCAGCGAGGCGGCGGCGCCGGCCGCCACGAGGTTCGCGGTGACGATGAGCGGTTTGCGCCGGACCCGATCCACGAGCAGCCCGAGCAGCGGGGCCAGCAACGAGGGGATCGCCAGGGCGAGGAAGACCAGTCCGGCCGCGCTGGAGGAGCCGGTGAGGTCCTTGGCCCAGACCGCCAAGGTCAGGAACAGGGCGCTGTCGGCCAGGTTGCCGACCGTCCAGCCGCCGAGCAGGCGGCAGAAGAGGCGGTGCCGCAGCAGCGTCCTCATCGGTTCTTCTCCCCGGCACCGCCGGCCTCGGGCGCGGCCGGTTCCACCAGGTAGGTGGCGGCGAACAGGCGGACCGGACGCCCGCCCTCGGGGCGCAGTTCGGGCTGATCCCAGCGGGGCACGTACTCGCGCACGATCTCACCGATCCGCTCGGAGAGACTCGCGGCCTCCTCGGCGGTCAGGTGGAGGGTGGCACCGGTGGTGCTCAGCACGTTCTTCCACCCCGACGGCGCCGCTCGCCCGGCCGCCCGGCGCAGCCGTTCGGTCTCCCACTCCAGGAACGAGGACTCCAGCGCCCGGGCGGCGAGGTCGCGCTCGGAACCGTCCCGCTCCCCCGCCGACCAGGACTGCTCGATGTCGACCACGCGCCACGGGCGGTCCCTACCGGTGGCGCCCTCGACCCGCTCGATGTAGCCGTGCTTGGCGAGGGTGCGCAAGTGGAAGGAGCAGTTCGCCGGAGTCGAGCCGACCAGCGCGGCGAGTTCGCTCGCCGTCGCGGTGCCCTCGATGGCCAGACGCTCGAACAGCTCGATCCGCAGGGGGTGGGCGAGCGCGCGCATGGCGCCGGGGTCGTCGATCCGCATGGGACCACGATAGACGCGCAATAACTCTTTCGCAATGGTTCTTGCACGTTCTGCCGTACACGCGTGGGCAGCGTGTGCACCGAACGCCTGGTCGAGATCGAACGAGCCCTGATGGCTTTCCTCGGCATGGCTCGCTGACTCAACGTCCGAGCACGCTCCGCAGGAAGTCCTCGGCCGCGGCAGGCAAGCGGGCGCTGCGCCGCCAGACGACGTGGAGCTGCCGGCGTAGATCCACCTCGGGCACGTCGATCTCCACCAGTCGCCCGTCGCTGAGCTCAGCCCCCACCGCGAGCGCCGAGAGCACCGCGGGATACCCGCCCGAGGCGACTTCCACCTTCACCGCGGCGTTCGAGTCGAGCTCGAGTACCGGCTGGACCGGCTCCCCCAGGGCCCGGGTGAGCGCATCCCGCGTCCCCGAGCCGTCCTCGCGCGAGGCCAGCGCCATCCCGACGAGCTGCCGGCGGGTGAGGGGGCGCCGGCGCCTGGCCAGCGGGTGGTCCGGGCCGACCACCAGCGCCAGCCTGTCGGTCCCCACCCGCCGGCGGGCCAGGTCCGAGGGCACCGAGGGCGACTCGATGAACCCGAGGTCGACCTCCCGGGACCGCAGCGCCGCCACCACGTCCGCCGAGTTCATCACCCGCAGCCGCACCGGCTGCCCCTCGCTGCGACGCCGGTATGCGGCGAGCCAGGCGGGCATGAGGTACTCCCCGACCGTCTGGCTGGCGGCCACCACCAGTTGGGCGTCGTGCTGGGAGGCCAGTGCGCGCGCCCCGGTCACGAGCACGTCCGCCGCCTCGACGACGGCCCTGGCCCAGTCCGTCACGGCCCGCCCGTCCGCGGTGAGTTCGGCTCCGCGGCTGCGACGATCCACCAGCTCCAGTCCGAGCCGCCGCTCCAAGTCCTTGATCCGGGCACTGGCCGAGGGCTGGCTCACGCCGGCGGTCCGCGCCGCCGCCGAGATGCTGCCCCGGTCGGCCACCGCGACGAGCAGACGCAGCATGTCGAGGGTGACTTCACGGGTCGCGGGCATAGCCAGAGCCTATAGCCATCCAGGTAACCGGTAGGTAGTGGATGCGCGGCGTGCCCGGCATCATCGTGGGCATGGCACCACCCACTCCACCATCTAGCGCTGGGAGAGCGGCCCGGGCGGGGTGGCGGCCGACGCTCACCGCCCTCCTTCTCTGCGCCGCACTCACCGCTGCTGCCACCCTGACCGGCCGCGCCCTCCCGCTGATCGGCCCGCCCGTGATCGCCGTGGTCGCCGGCGCCGTCGTCGCCACCGTGGCCGGCTCCCGCCGTCGCCACGCCTGGGCTCCCGCGCTGCCGATCGCCAGCCGATGGGGGTTGCAACTCGCCGTGGTCCTGCTCGGGGTGCACCTCTCCCTGGGCGAGGTGGCCGCCGTCGGGGGTGGGGCACTGCCCGTGACCATCGGGACCTTGCTGATCTGCCTGGGGGCCGTCGTCGGGCTGGGGCGCCTGCTGGGCGTCGAGCGTGACCTGCGCACGCTGATCGGCGTGGGCACAGCGGTGTGCGGAGCGTCGGCGATCGCGGCGGTCACCCCCGTACTGCGCCCGGCCGGCACCACGGTGGCCTACGCGCTGAGCACGGTGTTCGTATTCAACATCGCCGCCGTGCTGGCGTTCCCGGCGCTCGGTCACGCGCTGGGGCTGAGCGATGAGGCGTTCGGGGTGCTGGCGGGCACCGCCGTGAACGACATGTCCTCGGTGGTGGCCGCCGCGGACAGCTACTCGCCCGAGGCCGCGCACACCGCGGTGGTGGTCAAGCTCAGTCGGACGCTGGCGATCATCCCGATCTGCCTGGTGCTGGCGGCGGTGGTCGCCCGCCGCGATGCCGACGCAGCCCGGAGCCCAGTCTGGCGGCTGGTGCCGTGGTTCCTGGTCGGATTCGTGGCGGTGGCGGCACTGAACACGCTCGACCTGATCCCCGCCGGGGCCCAGAGCGCGGGCGCGCACGTGTCCACCCTTCTCATCACCGCCGCGCTCGCCGCGATCGGGCTCGCCACCGACCTGCCCGCACTGCGCCGGACCGGACCGGCGCCCTTGCTCCTGGGCGGCGCGCTGTGGCTGGTGGTGACGGGGGCGAGCCTGGCGTTGCAGGCGCTGATCTGATCGGTGACCTGGCCCAGGCCGAGCGGTGACAGCGACGCCGGTTCCGGCCAGGATGGTCTCCACCATGCCCGCGCGAGACGAGAGGTGAGCCGTGGCCGAGCCGGCGTTCGTGGGGGAAGGACGCTCCGCCGTCGTGACGGGCCTGCTGGAGGCCTATGACCGGATACGGGCGGGCGGACCGGCGCAGTGGATCGCACTGGAGGCACCCTCGGGCTGGGGCAAGACACGCCTGCTGCGCGAGCTCTACCGGCAGCTGGCGGCAGGGCGGCAGCCCGAGCCGCGGTACTGGCCGCCGGACCTGTTCGGTGGGGAGGTTCCCGAGGAGGTGGGTGCGCGGCGCAAGCGAGTTGCCCCCGAGGTCGAGCACACTCCCGGCAGCCTGCCCGGCTTCCTCTGGTGGGGGATCGCCTGCTCCCTGCGCGGCGGGGTCTCCTCCGCCTCGCTGCGCCAGGACCTGGCGCAGGTGCAGGCCCACGCGGACTATCTCGAGGACGCCTGGCGCGAGGTCGCCCCCTCGCAGGGACGGTGGCGCTCGGGGCTGCGAGACCTCGGGATCGCGGCGGCGGACGAGGCAGCGATGGAAGTGGCGGGGACGGCGGTCGAGGCGGTGGTCGGCGCTGCGATCCCGGGCCTGGGTCTGGTGCGCTGGCTCGGTGAACGCGGGGTGGCAGGGGCGCGGGCTGCGGCCGAGCGTCGCGATCGACTGGACTCCACCGACCGGATCGCCGCGCCGGACCTCGTGGCCGAGACCACAGCCATGCTCAACCGGCTGGCGGTGCCTGGCCTGCCGGTGGTGATCGCCGTCGAGGACCTGCACGATGCCGACCAGGGTCTGGCCGATCTGCTCGGGTCGCTGGTGTGCGGCACGGCGTCGGTGCTGGTGATCTCCACTTCCTGGCCCGGGCGCACCGAGGACAACGAGGAGGTCCGGCGCGCCCTGGCCACGGCCGGCGACCGGGTGGTGCGCCTGGACCACCGGACCACGCGAGCGCCGGACCCGTTCGGACCCAACGCCTCGCTCGGGGCGCTGGAGCAGGCGTCGCTCGAGGCGATCGTGCGCAGCCACTACCCGCAGGTGGCCGACGGGACCGCCGCGCTGATCGCGAGGCGTTACCCGAACCCGCTTGCGCTGGAGTTGTTCTGCCAGCTGCCCCGCGTGCGGCGCCGAGCCCGTTCGGGCGAGCTGCGCCTGGACGCCGCGACGATCGCCGAGGCTCCCGCCCAGATCCGCGGGCTCTACGCCGAACTCTGGCGTGAGTTGCCGGAGGCGGTGCGGGAGGCGCTGAGCCTGGCTGCCCTGGGCATCCCGGCCGTGCTCGACCCGGCGACGGCTGCCGCCGAGTGGAACACCGACCTGCTGCTGTCGGCGCTGCGGGACCTGGACTGGCCATCGCTACCGGAGATCACCGAGGCGCTGCACACCGGCAGCGACGCCTATTCCTGGGCCCGGTCAGTGAGCGCCATGCTGCGCACCTTCACCGAGCGCGACCAGCGGGAGATCGCCGCCGATGACGACACCTTCCTCGTCGGTGAGGACCGCATCGAGGTGCGTACCGCGATCGGCGCCGCGCTGGGCGCCTTCCTGCACGATCGTCTCCCCAGCCTGGACGCAACCGAGCGCCACCACCTGGCCGATCTCGCAGCGGTGCTGCACGCCGAGGGGTTTCTGAGAGATCCGGACGTGCTCGCCGACGCGATCCGGCCCGCCGCCGAGTACCTGTGGGACGACCAGCGCGATCTGCCCCGGTACCTGCGACATCTGACCCGGGTGATCGAGAGCCGGCCCTCACCGGACCGGCTGGTCCGGGCCCTGCTGATGCGGGGGCACGCCCTCCAGCTCGCCGGCCACCTGACCGAGGCGCTGGCGGACGCGGACGCCGCCGGCCAAGCGTCGGAGGCTCCCGAGCTGTTCGCGCTGGAGGTGCTGAACCTGCGCGCCCACGTGCTGACCGCGCTGCAACGCACCGAGCAGGCGGTCGAGGCGCACCAGGAGCTGGCCACCCGGATGCGGGCCGAACGTGGCGCCGAGCATCCGGACACCCTCGGCGCACGGGCAACCCTGGCCGGGGTGCTGTCGCAAGCCGGGCGGGGCGAGGCGGCGCTGGACCTGATCCGGAGCACGCTCGCCCGTGCCGAGCGCCACCTGGAAGCCGACGACGTCCTGCTGCTCGGCCTGCGCGGCAACCTCGCTGCGCTCCTGGGCAACCACGGACACGGCGATGAGGCGCTCGTCCTGCTCGGCGACCTGGAACGGGTGTGCCTGCAGCGGCTGGGCCCGGAGCACCCACGGACCCTGGCGGTGCAACGCAACCGTGGCGCCGGGCTGCACGCGGCCGGACGCCACGAGGAGGCGGCCGAGATGCTGCGTGCGCTGCTCGCCGTCCACGACCGGGCACTCGGGGCGGACCACCCGGACACCTTCCGGGTACGTCGGCTGCTCGGCCTGGCTCTGACCGAGGGCGCCGACCCGCAGGAGGGCATCGACCTGCTGACGGCGGTGCATGCCCGGGAGGTGGACGTGCTCGGCTGGGACCACCCCGACGTCCAGTCCACCCGGCGATCGGTGGCGGAGGTCGCACTCCGCCTCGGGGACGCCGAGACCGCGGTGCGCCTGCTGGAGCGGCACGTGCGGGATTGTGGGCGGATCTTCGGGGCTCACTCGCTACCGTTCCGGACGGCGCAGGTACAGCTGGCGGCTGCGCTCACCCACACCGATCGAGCCGGTGAGGCGCGTGCGCTGCTCGAGGACGCCGCCGCCGGTCTGAGCGAGGTCGTCGATCCCTGCTCGGAGCCGATGTTCCACACGCGCCAGCTCCTGGGGCGGCTCCGGGCCGACGCCGATCCGGGCGGTGCCGAGGAGGAGTTGCGCGGCTGTGCGCAGATCGCCACCACGTTGTGGGGCACCGTGGATCCGCGCACGATCGACGCCCGCGACGACGTCGCTCGCCTGCTGCGTGCGCACGGCCGGCAGCCGGAGGCGCTCGAGGTGTGGGAGCAGATCGCGGTGGATCTTCCCGGTCAGGACGTCGATCCGGAGATCGTCGCCTACCTGGGTCAGGTGATCGCCGAGGTCAGGGCCGAGCTGGGGTGAGCCGCTCGGCGATCCAGGGGTCGACCACCGCGTGGTAGGCCTCGGTGCGGTCCCGCCGCACGCAGTGCCCGGCACCCTCGACCACCTCCACGTGGACGAGGTCGTTGCCGAGACCCTCGATCTCGGCGATCTGCGCCGGATCGATGATGACGCCCTCGGTGCCCGTCACGATCAGCGTGGGCATCGTCAGCCTCGTCACGATCTCTCGCCACGGCTCCGACGGCGTGGCGCGCCCGAGGGTCAGGAAGTCACGGTCGACCTGCTCGTAGGAGGCACGCCAGGGCGCGATCTCCGATGCCGGCCAGGACGCGCCGGGCTCACCGCGCCCGCCGAGGAAGGCCTGCGCACGCTCGCGCTCCTGCTCCTCGGTCAGGTCGCGCCAGGCCGGGTCCTCCAGCACGAGGGCACGCACGAGGTCCGGACGGCGAACGGCCACGGCCGCGGCGGTGGCCCCGCCCATCGAGTGCCCGAGGAGCACGGCCGGATCTGCCAGGTCCTCGAGCACGCCGATGATCTCCTCCACCATGAGGTCCACCTGCGTGCCGTCGAGTTCCTCGGCGCTGAACCGATCGGAGTCGCCGTGCCCGAGAGCGTCCGGGGCGATCACCCGGTAGTGCTGCTCCCACCGGGTGACGGCGTCGGCCCAGCACCGGCCCGAGTCGGTGATTCCGTGCAGGAGCACGAGCGGCGGACGGTCGGCCGGCCCCCAGGAGTGGACGGCGAGGCGTGAGCTCATACCCGGGAGTCTAGATCCCGGGCCGGAGCCACCGGATTCGTCCTAGGCTGAGCAGCGACCCCGGAGGTGAACAGATGACAGAGCCCGCCACCACACGGCGCCACGAGCACCTCGATTCGATTCTCGCCGAGTTGACCGCGCTCGAGGACCCCCGGGTCCGCGCAGCCAACGAGGCCCGCGGGGACGACCACGGGGTCAACCTCGGCGCCTTGCGGGTCCTCGCCAAGCGGCTCCGGACCCAGCACGATCTCGCACTCGCACTGTGGGCCACCGGCGACACCGCCGCGCGGTTGCTCGCACTCCTGACCTGCCGTCCGAAAACCTTCGCACCTGAGCAGCTGGATGCGATGCTCCGGGAGGCCCGTGCCCCCAAGGTGCAGGACTGGCTCGTGAACCACGTGGTGAAGAAGAGCTCGCACGCGGAGGGGCTGCGACAGGCCTGGCTGACCGACACCGATCCCGTGGTGGCCGGTGCCGGGTGGTCGCTCACCGCCGATCGCGTGGTGAAGGATCCCGATGGACTAGATCTGGACAGCTTGCTCGACGCGATCGAGGCGGGGATGGGCCACGCACCGGACCGCCTGCAGTGGCCGATGAACACCTGCCTGGCGCAGATCGGAATCTCCGACCCCGACCACCGGGAGCGCGCCATCGCCATCGGGGAGCGGCTGCGGGTGCTGGAGGACTACCCGACCCCGCGCGGCTGCACCTCCCCGTACGCACCCGCGTGGATCGCCGAGATGGTGCGGCGCCAGAACGCCGAGTAGGGAGGCGGCAGACGATGAGCCAGGAGATCCCACCGGCGCAGGCCCGCCACCGGCGGCGGGTCCGGCAGCTGCTCGCGGGCTCCCACCTCTCCCCCACCGAGGTGGTCCAGCGCGCGGTCGCGCTGCAAGGCCAGGATCTGCCCGCCGTGCTCCGGGCGATCGCGATCCGCTCCCGGCCGGGAACCACCGTCGACGACGTCCGGCAGGCTTTCGACTCCGGTCACCTCGTCCGGTCCTGGCCGATGCGGGGCACCCTGTTCGCCACCACGCCGGGTCACCTCGCCACCCTGCTCTCCCTGACGGCGGAACGCACCCACCGGGCGACCACCCGCCGTCGGGAGCAGCTCGGCTTGGACGATCGGGGGATCGGGCGGGCACGCGAAGTCCTCGCCGAGGCGCTGCAGGAACGGCCCCGCTCGCGCGCCGAGGCCCTCGCGCTGTGGGAGGCCGCGGGCCTGGCGACGGCGAACGGGCGCGGCTACCACCTGCTGATGCACCTGGCCGTAGGCGGGCTGATGCACTGGGGCCGGTTCGGATCGGCCGGCGGCCAGCTCCTCGAGCTGTCCACCGCCCCGGCGCCGGAGGACCCGGACGCGGCGCTCGCCCAGGTCATCCGTGGTTTCGTCGCCGCCCGCGGGCCGGTGACGCCGGAGGACCTGGCCTGGTGGACCAAGCTGCCCAAGACGCCGCTGCGCAGCGCAGCCGCCACGATGGAGGACCTGGTCGACCTGCGCGTGGAGGGCACCCGGTGCTGGGACCTCGCCGACGATCCGGTCACGGAGGTGCCCGACGGCGACGACCCGCCGGTCGACCTGGTCCCGGGCTTCGACGAGTGGATCCTGGGGTACGCCGACCGCTCGTTGGTGGCGAGCTCACAGGCGCTGCGGGCGCTCGTCCCGGGAGGCAACGGGGTGTTCCGGCCGGCAGTGCTCGTCGACGGCGTGGTGGTGGGGACGTGGCGACGCCCCCGCACGCCCGGCGGCGCCGTCCTGGAGCTTGTAGAGGAGGTCGACACGCGCACCCGGGCGCGCATCGATGCCGCACTCGCGCAGTGGCCGCACGACTGAGGGCACGCGGAATGAGCTGCTCGATACGCAGCTGTCACAAGAACGAACTACCGTGATGGCTGTCCTCACCACGAAAGGTCTCTCCATGCCCGAACGGGTGCACGTGCCCAGCTCGACCGGTCCCCACCTCGCGGGGGTGCTGGACATGCCCGAGGGCGAGGTGCGCGGGTGGGGGGTGTTCGTGCACGGCTTCACCCTCGGCAAGGACTCCCCGGCCGCCGCGCGGATCTGCAAGCAGCTGGCGGCCGAGGGGATCGGCATGCTGCGCTTCGACGCCCTGGGCCTGGCCGACTCCGACGGCGACTGGGGTGACGGTTCGTTCACCGTGAAGGTCCATGACACCGTCAGCGCCACGCACTTCATGGCCGAACGCGGCACCCCGGTCTCGATCCTGGTCGGCCATTCCTGGGGCGGTGCGGCAGCGATCGCCGCCGGCCGCGACGCGGACGTCGGCGCCGTCGTCAGCATCGGGGCTCCTTCCGACCCCAGCAACGTGGAACGCCACTACGACGCCGTGGTCGACCGCGCCTGCCAGGACGGCAGCGCCGAGTGGCTGGTCGGAGGGCGGGCGCTCACCCTCAAGCGGGACTTCGTGGAGGACGTGCGGCGCGCGGATCTGACGGACAAGATCAGCTCCCTGGACCGGCCGCTGCTGATCATGCACTCCCCCACCGACCAGACGGTCGGCATCGAGAACGCCAGCGAGATCTTCCGGATGGCTCGCCACCCCCGCAGCTTCGTCTCCCTGGAGGGCGCCGACCATCTGCTCACCGAGCCCGGCCAGGCCCAGCGTGCGGCGCGCATCGCGGCAGCCTGGGTGGAGCCGTACCTGCGCTAGGCCCTCAGGGGCGCAGTGCCTGGGACCCGATCACCGACAACAGCCGCAGCTTCTCCTGGCTCTCGCTGCCGGGAACGGCGGTGTAGACGAGCAGCCCGTGCGACTGGTCCGGATCTAGCAGCCGCTGACAGGTCAGCTCGAGACGGCCGACCTCCGGATGGACGAATCGCTTGACCTCGCGGGGGCGCAGGCCGACCTCGTGCCGGTCCCACACGCTGCGGAACTCCTCGCTCGCCGCCATGAGCAGATCCACGAAGTGCGCGGCCCGGGAGCCCGGCCCGCGCAGGGTGGCGATCTCCCGCAGACCCGAGCAGTACATCCGGGTGAGGAACTCATGATCCTCCGGGGCGTAGACCTCCCGCGAGGTGAGATCGGTGAACCACCGGTAGCCCAGGCTCCGCTCCGGCCCGGTGAACCGGGTGGTGTCGCCGAGGAGGGCGACGCCGGTCGGGGTCTGGCGCAGTGTCTCCCCCAGTTCGGTGGTCACCTCGGCCGGGGTGTCGGTGAGGCGATCGAGGATCCGCAGGATCCCCGGGGCCACGTGCTCGCCCGCGCCCCGCACCGGCGCGTGCTGGCCGGCGAGCCGGAAGAGGTGGTCGCGTTCGGTCAACGACAGGTGCAGGCCCTGCGCGATCGAGGCCAGCATCTGCGGTGAGGGGTGCGGGCCGCGCTGCCGCTCCAGACGCGAGTAGTAGTCGGCGGACATGTGGCACAGGGCCGCGACCTCCTCGCGCCGGAGCCCGCCGGTGCGCCGTCGAGGGCCGCGCGTCAGTCCGACGTCCTCGGGTTGCAGCGCCTCGCGGCGATGGCGGAGGAACTCGGCGAGTCCGGCGCGGTCGATCATGGGGTCTCCTTCGGGCGGATCCCTCTGTTCTACCGCGAGAAGGGCCGGTGAGCCTGGGATTGTCAGGCCGTGGCTACCGCCGCGCCGGCGAGCGAGGATCGAGGGCATCGACCCACTAACGAGGAGTACCCCCATGGCACGGCGAATCATCGACATCACGATCCCGGACCTGACCGGCCGGCGCGCCCTGATCACCGGCGCGAGCGACGGGATGGGCCTGATCATGGCCGCCCGGCTCGCCGCGGCGGGCGCGGAGGTGCTCATGCCGGTGCGCAACCCCCGCAAGGGGGAGGCCGCCGTCGCGCGGATCCGGGAGCAGGTGCCGGGGGCCGCGGTCTCGCTCCGCACGCTGGACCTGTCTTCGTTGGACTCGGTGTCCGCACTGGGCCGGGCCCTCCTCGCGGAGGGGGAGCCGATTCACGTGCTGATCAACAACGCCGGTGTGATGACGCCTCCGGATCGCCAGCTCACCGCCGACGGCTTCGAGCTGCAGTTCGGCACCAACCACCTCGGTCACGTCGCCCTGGTCGCGCACCTGCTTCCGCTGCTGCGGGCGGGCAGCGCCCGGGTGACCTCCCAGGTGAGCATCGCGGCCCGGCGCGGGCGGGTGAACTGGGACGATCTGCAGTTCGCGCATGGCTACGACGGTCACAAGGCCTACAGCCAGTCGAAGATCGCGTTCGGGCTCTTCGGCCTCGAGCTGCACCGTCGCAGCCTCGCCGGCGGGTGGGGCATCACGAGCACTCTCTCGCACCCGGGGGTGGCGCCGACGAACCTGCTGGCCGCCCGGCCGGA
Source organism: Ruania suaedae (assembly GCF_021049265.1). Taxonomy (NCBI): domain Bacteria; kingdom Bacillati; phylum Actinomycetota; class Actinomycetes; order Micrococcales; family Ruaniaceae; genus Ruania; species Ruania suaedae. The sequence goes on along the minus strand of NZ_CP088018.1, from coordinate 816,378 downwards.
GATCGGCCGCAGCAGCGACACCACGGCGGTGCGCCTGATCCGGTGGCTGTCGGCTCGCGGCATCCTGGCCGGCACACCGGCGTCGGCGGGGCTGCCCGCACTGCTCGCAGCCACCTCCCCCGAGGCCGAGGGCGGGGTGCTCTACGGCCCCGACGGTCCCGGCACCATCGGCGGCGCACCGGCGCAGCAGCCGCTCTACCCGCCGCTGCGCAGCGAGGAGGACGCCGCCCGGATCTGGCAGGTCTCGGCCGAGCTGGCGAGGATCACCTTCCCGTCATAGCCCGGCGATGCCGGAGCGCCTCAGAACAACGGCCACGGAACAGCCGGGGCCTCCCCCTCCGGCAGCGGGAACACACCCGTCGCGAGCAACCGCTCGCACCGCTCGGTGAGGGCGTCGACCTCCGCCGCGCTCAGCAACGCGGCGAGAGCCTCGCCCACCTCACCACCCAACCCCGAGCGCACCCGGTCCACCCCGGCGATCTCGTCCGGGTCGAGGGCGTCACCGGTCCACCCCCACAGCACGGTGCGCAGCTTCGGCTCGGTGTGGAAGGTGACTCCGTGGTCCACGCCGTAACGGTGGCCGCCGGTCACCGGCAGGACGTGGCTGCCCTTGCGATCGGCGTTGTTGACGAGCACATCGAAGACGGCCATACGCCGCAGCGCGGCCGAGTCCTCGTGGATAACCGCCAGTGGCCGCCCACTCTCGTCACTGCCCTCGAGCACGGTGCGCCACCCGTCCGTGGGGACCGCCTCCGTGGGGACCACGTCCACCGGGTCCTGCTCAGGATCGGGCTCCTGCCAGCACTGCACCATGCCGGCCCCGAGCGGACCGTCCCGCAGCCAGGTGCGCGGGACGATCTGCCATCCGAGCGCTTCGGAGACCAGGAAGGCGGCCACCTCCCGGGAGGCGAGAGTCCGATCCGGGAAGTCCCACAGCGGGCGTTCGCCGTCCACGGGCTTGTAGACCACGGCGACGTCGCCGATCTGTCCGAGGAACGTCGCATTGGAGGCGACGGTGATCCGCCCCCTCAGCTCCAGTTCACCCTCGTGGAGATCGAGCTCGCCGGGACCGGTCTGCGGTCTCACCGGCCCTCACTCATCGGTGAGTTGGCAGACGTGTCCGTCGGGGTCGATCGGGCGGGCGCACAGCGGGCAGATGGGACGCCCGGCGAAGGCGACCTCCCGGGTGCGCTGGGCGAAGGCACGGGCAGCACCGACCGGGATCCGCACCCGGAGCACCTCACTCGGTTCGTAGACCGCATCGTCCTCCGGGCCGGCGGCCTCGTCCTCGCCGGAGAGGTCGAGGGCAAAAGCCTCGATGACGATCTGGGCGGTCCGGGGATCCCAGCCCAGGCCCATCGCCCCGGAGCGGAACTCCTCCTCCACCGGCTGCTCGAGCGGATCCTCGTCGACCAGCTCGGCGGGGACGTCCTTCGGCGCGGTCACGGGGTGGGCGTCGTCGGCGGAGAGCTCATCCAGGAGCTGGTCCATCTTCTCGGCCAGCAGGACCGACTGCTCCTTCTCGAGCGCGACGCTGATGCAGCGCGCGCCGTCACGCACCTGCAGGTAGAAGGTGCGCTCTCCGGGGCGGCCGACCGTGCCGACGACGACACGGTCGGGCCAGTCGTACTCGTGGACGAGGGTGGGCATGCAACCAGTCTACGAGCCGTGGCCCGGCTCGGCTCGTGCGGTGGCTCCCTCGTTCCCGGGTCCGCCGCCGACCGGGGCGTCGGCGACCGCGCCGCCGGCGCCCAACCACGTCAGGTCGCCGAACTCCGTGTTGGTCGAGACCACGTCCGGCCGGGTGGCGCCGTAGCGCACCAGGGAGATGGACGCCGGACCGACGTTGATGCGCTGGAACAGGTCGAGGTGCATGCCCAGCGCGTCGGCCAGGACGGACTTGATGATGTCCCCGTGGCTGACGGCGGCCCACACCGCTCCGGCGCCGTGCTCGGCCTCGATGGCGGCATCGCGACGGCGCACGGCAGCCACCGCGCGCGCCTGCATCCCCGCGAGCGACTCACCGTCGGGGAAGGTGACGGCAGAGGGCTGGCTCTGGACCACCGACCACAGCGGCTCCTTCGCCAGCTCGCTCAGAGCCTGCCCCTGCCACTGCCCGTAGTCGCACTCGGTGATTCCCTCCTCGAGCTGCAACTGCGGGGCGTCCGGCTGCTGTTCGAGCAGGAGGCGGGCGGTCTGCACGCATCGCTCGACCGGACTCGAGACCACGCTCACGAGGGGCACGACGGCGAGTCGCTGCGCGGTGCGCTCGGCCTGCTCCCGGCCGAGATCGTCGAGCAGCACGCCCGGCGTGCGACCGGCGAGGACGCCGTCGACATTGGCAGTCGAGCGGCCGTGGCGGATGAGGATGACGGTGGCCATCCCTGCAGCCTAGGACCCGGAGTACATGCCGCCACTCTGACATGATCGGTCTCCCGCACGGCAGGCACGAGAGGAGCAGCGTGACCGAGGTGAACGAGTTCGGCCAGCCGGTCGGCGAGGTGGTCCGGGGCTGGAGTCCGGTGCCACGCCCGGCGGCCGAGATCCTCCGTGGCCGGTACTGCACCCTGGAGCGCCTCGAGCCTGCCCGGCACGCCGACGATCTGTACGACGCTTATGCCGCTGCCCCCGACGCTCGGGACTGGACGTACCTCGGAGTCGGCCCGTTCACCGCTCGGGAGGACTACCACCAGTGGGCGCAGGGCGCGGCGGGAGGCACCGACCCCCGGCACTACGCCGTCGTGGTCAATGCCACCAGGCGTGCCGTGGGCACGCTGGCGCTGATGCGCCAGGACCCCGCCCACGGCGTGATCGAGGTGGGGTGGGTCACCTTCTCCCGTGCGTTGCAGCGCACCTGGGCGTCCACCGAGGCGCACTACCTCCTCATGCGGTACATCTTCGACGAGCTCGGCTATCGCCGCTACGAGTGGAAGTGCGACAGCCTGAATGCTCCCTCGCGCCAGGCGGCCGCCCGCCTCGGCTTCGTCCACGAGGGCACGTTCCGGCAGGCGGTCGTGGTGAAGGGACGTAACCGGGACACGGCATGGTTCGCCGTCACCGACGGCGAGTGGCCGGGTGTGCGCGCAGGTTTCGAGGAGTGGCTCGACCCGGGCAACGCCGACGACGACGGTCGCCAGCTCTCCCCGTTGCGCACGCGGGGCTCAGGAGGTCACCGTTCCGGGCGGACCAGACCGGACTCGTAGGCGGCGATCACCATCTGGGTGCGATCGCGCAGCCCCAGCTTGCTCAGGATGCGGCTGACATGGGTCTTGACGGTCTGCTCCGAGACGAAGAGCTCGCCGGAGATCTCGGCGTTGGAGAAGCCGCGGGCCACGGCGCCCATCACGTCGAGCTCGCGTTCGGTCAGGCCGTTGAGCTCCGGGCCCGGCTCCGGCCGGCGGTGCGGACGGGCGGCGTAGTCGGCGATCAACGAGCGTGTCACCCGGGGTGAGAGCAGCGCCTCGCCGGCCGCCACCACGCGTACGGCGTGGATCAGCTCCTCGGGAGGGGAGTCCTTGAGCAGGAAGCCGCTCGCCCCGGCGCGCAGCGCGGAGAAGACGTACTCGTCGGCATCGAAGGTGGTGAGGATGACCACACGCGGCGGCGTGCCCGGCATGGCACCGATGGCACGGGTGGCGTCGAGCCCGCTGACCTTCGGCATCCGGATGTCCATCAGCACCACATCGGGCTGGGTACGGCGCACCAGGTCGGTCACGCCGAGCCCGTCCTCGGCGGTGCCCACCACGGTGACTCCGGGCTGGGCGTCGAGCAGCGCAGCGAAGCCGGCACGGATCATCGACTGGTCGTCGACGATCGCCACCCGGATCTCCCGCTGCTCCTCTGCCGGCGTGACAGGGGTGGAATGAGGGACCATGGACCCAAACTATCGGCGCTCGGCGACCGCGCGCGGCGCAGAGGCAGATATCCCTCGTGGGTAAGGGTGAGATGGCTCCCAGGAGGGACGCGACGTGAGAGCGGGAGACCATAGCGTGCCGGATATGGAAGAGCAGGCACCCTCGACTCGGCTCGCACGGCTTGCCCGCGATTACCGCTACATCCTCTTGGGTCTGCCATTGGCCGCCGTGAGCTTCGGCCTCCTGGTACCCCTGGCTGCCTTGTCAATCGGCACCTTCGTGATCTGGCTGGGCGCCTTGCTCATGCCCTTGACGTTGCTGCTCGCCACCAGCATGGCCGACCTCGCGCGCAGCCGGCTGCGATCCTGGGGCCGGCCGGTGCCGCCACCCCACTACCGGCCGATCGAGAAGACCGTGACGGGCCTGATGCGGGTGATGACAGACCCGCGCCGCTGGTTCGATCTGGTCTTCGCCACCATCATCGCCTTGCCGCTGCGCCTGGTCACCTTCGTGCTCGCGGTGACCTGGTCGGCGCTGGCTCTTGGCGGCCTCACCTCCTGGTTCTGGCAGCTTGTCATCCCCGGATCGAGCGCTGGCACCGGCTGGCCACTACTGCTGGAGCTCATCGCCCCCGAGCTCGCCCCGCAGAGCGCACGCGGAATGTACGTCCTCGATTCCGCGATCAATCTGGTGGTCGGCGCGCTCGCATTGATCACCCTGCCACGGGTGGTCCACGGACTTGCACAGGTGGACGGCCTGGTCACCGGGTCATTGCTGGGAAGGGGGCCCGCACCAGCGGCACCGGGCTGGACCACCAGAATCCCGACACCCGCGCTGAGAATGACCGCGATCGGGTGGACGTGGTTGAGCGCCGGCTTCGCTGCCGTGATCCTGCTCGCCGTCGGCTGGCCCGTCCTGGCGAGTGTGTACGAGATCAATCCGGCCATCGCGATGGTGCTGGCGATCACCCAGAGCGCCGCGCTCGTGCTCGCGGTGCGCTGGCCAGGTGGCGGCGGTGCGGTGATCCTGCTCTCGACACTGGGGACCATCCTCGCGGCTGCGAATCTCGCCGGATCGGATCCGGATCCGCACGGCCCATGGCCCTGGCCGGTGACCACCTTGGTCGCCTATTGCCTGGTGATCGTCGTGATCGCGCTGCGTCACCACTGGCTTTGGGCTGCGGCGGTGTGGTCCACCGGGACGATGATCACGGTCGGGGCCTACCTGGTGATCGCCGGTCGGATACCCGACGGCGGACTGGCCAACGGCATCGTGCTCGCCTCGATCAGTGCGGGCCTGGGGCTGCTGGCGATTTTCGGCCGCTTGTGGATGCAGAACCTCGGCCGGGCCGAGCGGGCTGAACGTGTCAGCGCCGAAGAACTGCAGCGACGCCGTGATCTCGAGGAACGCAACCGGATCGCGCGCGAACTGCACGACGTGGTCGCGCACAGCATGTCGGTCATCAATGTCCAGTCCACGACAGCGCGGTACCGCAAACCGGGCATCCCGCCAGAGATTCAGCACGAATTCGACGACATCGCCGAATCCTCCCGCCAAGCGCTGAACGAGATGCGCTCACTGCTGTCGCTGCTGCGCACCGGTGAGGTTCCCACCGCACCGGTGCCCACCGTGGCCGACATCCCGGATCTGATCGAGGCCACCCGCGCCTCCGGCGCCCAGATCACGTACTCCGGCCCGGACACCACCGTCTCCCCGGCGGTCGGCCTGACGGCGTTCCGCGTGGTCCAGGAGGGCCTGAGCAACGCCTTGCGTCACTCCCCCGGGTCCACCGTGGAAGTGACGGTGGTCGCCGAGGCCGACGCCGTCACCGTGCGGGTGCTGAACTCGGCGCCGGTCTCCGACGCCGACCACGCTCCGGGCTCCGGTCTGGGCCTGGCCGGCGTCCGCGAGCGCATCGCGACAGTGGGCGGCACGGTCGAGGCCGGCCCGCGGCCCGGGGGCGGGTACCGGCTGTACGCACGGATCCCGATCGACGGCGGCGAGCAGACTGCCCCACCCCTACCTGAGTAGGCGCGAGAATCGCTCGTGCGGGTGACGCGCCGGGGCCGACCACGTTCCTAGCGTGCAGACCATGACGACGAACACCCTCGAGCACACCGCGGACGTCACGCCACCGCCCCGGGCGGCTCGACCGAACCCCGCCAAGGACTTCCTGGTCCTCTCCCGCCGGGTGAAGGCCGCCGGCCTGATGCGCCGCCGTCCCGGCTGGTATCTGGCCCGGGCCGTGGTGCTGGCGTGCGCCTTCGCCGGGGCCATCGCGTTGCTGCTCACCCTGGGCCAGAGCCCCTGGCAGCTCGCCGTGGCGGGGCTCTTCGGGGTGCTGCTGACCCAGGCCGCCTTCTTCGGCCACGACGCAGCGCACCAGCAGGTCTTCGATTCCGCCCCGCGCAACGAGTGGCTCTCCCGGATCCTCGCCAACCTGGTGGTCGGGCTCAGCCACGGATGGTGGGCGCGCAAACACGGCAAGCACCACGCGAACCCCAACACGGTCGGCAAGGACAGCGACATCGCCACCGGCGCACTCGTCTTCGATCCGCAGGACGCTCCCGCACGCACCGGGGTGATCGGATGGATCACCCGGCGCCAGGGGTGGCTGTTCTTCCCGATGCTGACCCTGGAGGGGCTGAACCTGCACGTCAGCGCCGTGCGCATGCTGGCCGAGGACCGCGACCTGAGCTACCGGCGGATCGAGGCGCTAATGCTGACCATCCGCCTGGTCGGGCTGCCGGTGCTGGTGATCGCGACACTCGGCCCGTGGCTGGGTCTGGCGTTCCTCGCCGTCCAGGTCATGGTCTTCGGCGTGTACATGGGGGCCAGCTTCGCCCCCAACCACAAGGGGATGCCGCTGCTGGCCGAGCGCGACACGATCGACTTCCTGCGCCGGCAGGTGCTGACTTCGCGCAACATCGGCGGGGGCCGTCCGATCTTCTGGGCCATGGGCGGATTGAACCACCAGATCGAGCACCACCTGTTCCCGCGGATGCCGAGCGTGAACCTGCGATTGGTCCAGCCGATGGTGCGTGAGTACTGCGCCGAGAAGAACATCCCCTACACCGAGGCCGGGCTGATGGAGTCCTACGGGATCGTCATCCGCTACCTCAACCGGGTCGGCCTCGGCGAGGCGGACCCGTTCGAGTGCCCGCTGACGTCGCGCTACCGGCCGTTCTGATCGGGACTGCCGGGAGCCGGTCATCCGCCCCGGTTCAGCGCCTCCAGCGCGATGGTGGTGACCTCGGCGAGGAGCGCATCCCGCTGCGGGGCGTCATGGCGTCCTGACCGGACCGGTGCGTCGGGTGCGCAGGCCCACCACCACCGCGATGGCGATCAGCACGAGACTGGTCGGGGCCATCAATGCGGCAGTCACGGCACCGGCCGAGCGGTCGAATCGCTCGGCGAGGTCGGCGCTCAAAGCGATCCAGAAAACGAAGGTGAGCGTGTTGTAGGCGGCATGCATGACCACCGCCACCTCGACCCCGCCCGTGCGCCAGGTGACGAACGAGGTCGTCAGGGAGAACACCACGTAGAACACGTTCCACCACGGATCAGCCGCGGTGTGGATGACGGCGAACACGGCGGAGGAGACGAGGACGCCCAGCAGCAGCGAGATCCACCGGCCACGCGCCCAGCTGCCGGCGACGCGGAAGACCAGGCCACGCAGACCGTACTCCTCACCCGCCGACTGCAGCGGCACCAGCAGCACCATCACGACGAGCATGAGGACCGTGTCCCGCTGGGACCACATGGCGGTCCCGCCGGGCGCCAGCAGCTCAGTGGTGGCGAGGGCGACGACGAACGCCGGCACGATGACGAGCAGCGCCCGCCCGAACAGGGTGAAGCGGAAGTGGGAGGCGACCGAGTGCAGGGACGCGGCCGGCACGCCGTACAACCAGCGTTGGATGACCATGCTCCACGGGATCAGCAGCGCCGTGGCGATCAGAGCCGCGGCGAAGGTCACCGGGCTGTAGGCCTCAACCGCCTCGCCCCAGCCGTCAGGGAAGAGCATCTCGTCGAGCCACTGCCCCAGGTAGGAGAGCGCGGCGATGGCGGCGAACAGTCCTCCGACGAGCAGGACGATGGCGAGGATGCCGCGCCCGATGCGTCGATCCTCCCCCGCCAGGACCCGGTGGTACTCCACGCCCGAGGGCTGCTGCTTCAGTGTCTTCATGACGGCAGTCCAAACCATGTCGTCGCGACAAGGTCAAGTCCTCACAGCAAAGCAACAAGGCCCGGACCTGCGCCGGCAATCCTGCCGACAGTGGTCCGGGCCTTGAGCACGGGGTGGAGCTAGGGGTGTGCTGGTGCAGGACATCGGAATAGGGTGTCGCGGGTCATGGGAATAGGGGTGTCGCACGAGATCGGTATAGCCGCTGTGGCCAGGCTCGTGGTCTATGGACAACAAGCGACGCCTGGTGGTGACCGCGGTGAACTCGGGCCAGTCTCAGTCCGCCATCGCTCGCCGCTACGGCGTATCCCAGAGTTGGATCTCCAAGTTGATGGCCCGCTATCGGCTCGAGGGCGAGGCCGCATTCGTCCCACGCTCGCGGCGCCCCCACACCACGCCGAGGGCCACCGATGCCGAGGTCGTGGAGCTGATCGTGGCCATCCGCGCCCGCCTGTCGCGTGCTGGCCTGGACTGCGGCGCCGAAACGATCGCCTGGCACCTGGGCCACACCCACCACATCGAGGTCCACCGGGCCACGATCCACCGGATCCTGACCCGCGCCGGGCTCATCACCGCCGAGCCGAAGAAGCGACCGAAGTCCTCCTACGTGCGTTTCGAAGCCGCGCAGCCGAACGAGTGCTGGCAATCGGACTTCACCCACTACCGCCTCACCCGCCCCAGCGGACGCGCCGGCGCCGACACCGAGATCATCACCTGGCTCGATGACCACTCCCGCGCCGTGCTGCACCTGAGCGCCCACAAAGCGATCACCTCCACCATCGTGGCCGCCACCTTCGCCCAGACCGCCCGCGAACACGGCTACCCCGCCTCCACCCTGACCGACAACGGCCTGGTCTACACCGTGCGCCTGGCCAGCAAGAAGCGCCGCGGTGGACGCACCGCACTGGAGACCGAACTGCACCGCCGCGGCATCATCCAGAAGAACGGCAAGCCTGGCCACCCCACCACCCAGGGCAAAGTCGAGCGCTTCCAGCAGACCCTCAAGAAGTGGCTACGCGCCCGCCCCGACCAGCCCACCACCATCACCGCCCTGCAAGCGCTGCTCGATGAGTTCACCACCGAGTACAACCACCGACGCCCCCACCGGTCCCTACCCCACCGGGCAACCCCGGCCACCGCCTACACCACCCGCCCCAAGGCCACCCCCGCCACCACACCCGGCGAACCTCACCACCGCGTGCGCCACGACCGCGTCGATACCGCCGGCAAAGTCACCCTCCGCCACGGCGGCACCCTCCACCACATCGGCATCGGACGAACCCACGCCCGAACCCCCGTGATCCTCCTCATCGCCGACCTCGACATCACCATCATCAATGCCGCCACCGGCGAGATCCTGCGCGAGCTCACCCTCGACCCCACCAAGCGCTACCAACCCACCGGACGCCCCCCAGGACCAGCCCCCACGAAGAACTAGCCCGAACCCACAATCCGTGGGTTCGGGCTATTCCGATGTCCTGCGACATCACATGGCGGTAGCGGTGGGATTTGAACCCACGGTGGCTATGAACCACACAGCATTTCGAGTGCTGCACCTTCGGCCGCTCGGACACGCTACCTCGGCGAGCCAGAGTACCCGGAGACCACCGGTAGGCCCAAACCGGCAGCCGACGTAGGCTCGTGCGGTGAGCACAGCACCCTCCCCGGAGTCCGGGATCGACGAGCTCGTCGATCTCCTCCGCGGCCGGACCTTCACGGTTCTCACCGGCGCCGGCGTCTCCACCGACTCCGGCATCCCGGACTACCGCGGCCCCGACTCCCCGCCGCGCAACCCGATGACCTATCAGCAGTTCGTGAGCGACGACGGCTTCCGCCGGCACTACTGGGCGCGTAACCACGTCGGCTGGAGCCACATGCGCCGCACCGAACCCAACGACGGTCACCGCGCGCTTGCCCGGATGGAGCAGCGCGGGCTGGTCACCGGCGTCATCACCCAGAACGTGGACCTGCTGCACCAGGCGGCCGGCTCCCAGCACGTCATCGACCTGCATGGGCACTACAACGAGGTGATCTGCCTGCAGTGCGGCACCGTCGTGACCCGCACCGAGATGCACGAGCGCCTGCAGGCCCTCAACCCCGACTTCAGCCGCGACGTGGGCGACGTGGAAATCGCCCCGGACGCCGACGCCGTCATCGACTCCACCGCCGACTTCCGCGTCCCCGCCTGCACGGTCTGCGGCGGCATGCTCAAGCCGAACATCGTCTACTTCGGCGAGAACGTCCCCAAGGAGCGGGTGGCGCGCGCCTTCGCGATGGTCGAGTCCGGCCAGGCACTGCTGGTGGCCGGCTCGTCATTGGCGGTGATGTCGGGCCTGCGGTTCGTCCGGCGCGCCCACAAGAGCGCGATGCCGGTGGCGATCGTCAATCGTGGCACCACCCGCGGTGACGAGCTGGCCACGCTGCATCTGCACACCGGCACCAGCGAGACGCTCCAGGCACTCGACGCCGCCCTCTGACGGTCAGCGCCGCTGGTCGAAGAACCCCCGCAGCATCACCACGGCCTCCTCACCGCGCACCCCACCGGTCACCTGCACCTGGTGGTTCAGCCGGGAGTCCCGGACGACGTCACGGGTGGAGCCGCACGCGCCTGCTTTCTCATCCCACGCCCCGAGCACCAGGTGCGGCACCCGCGCCAGCACGATCGCGCCGGCGCACATCGTGCACGGCTCCAGCGTCACCACGAGCGTGCAACCGGTCAGGCGCCACCCGCCCAGCTGCTCCCCCGCCGCCCGCAGGGCGAGGATCTCCGCATGGGCGGTGGGGTCGCCGTCGGCCTCCCTGCGGTTACGTCCCACCCCGAGCACCCGGCCTTCGGGCGAGAGCACGACGGCGCCCACCGGCACGTCTCCCGCCTCCCCTGCCGTCCGGGCCTCCTCGAGCGCCAGGCCCATCGCGTCCTCGAGGCGGGCGGTGCCGAGCGGGTTCATGGCTCCAGTGTGCCTGCTTGGCGTCCGACACAGCTTCCGGGACCGGACCGAGGGTGCAACCTCGGTCGACGCCGGGAGCCGAGGTCGATCGCGGGAGCCTGTGTCCACAGCCGAGCGCGCCGCGTTAGATTGGCACCCATGCGCCTGCACGTTGCCGATCACCCGCTCATCGCCCACAAGCTGACCGTGCTGCGGGATGTGCGGACCCCTTCCCCGATCTTCCGGCAGCTCACCGAGGAGCTGGTGACGCTGCTGGCCTACGAGGCCACGCGTGACATCCGGACCGAGACCGAGGAGATCGACACCCCGGTCGCGCGCACCGTCGGGACGCGGATCGCCGAGCCGCGCCCGATCGTGGTGCCGATCCTGCGTGCCGGACTGGGCATGCTCGAGGGGATGACGCGGCTGCTGCCCACCGCCGAGGTGGGTTTCCTCGGCCTGCAGCGCAACGAGGAGACGCTCGAGGCGATCACCTACGCCAACCGCCTCCCCGACGATCTCACCGGCCGGCAGTGCTACGTGATCGACCCCATGCTCGCCACCGGCGGTACGCTCGTGGCCAGTATCGAGTACCTGTTCGCGCGCGGCGCGCGCGATGTCATCTGCGTGACCCTGCTCGCGGCCCCGGAGGGCCTGCGCACGGTGCAGGAGGCCATCGGCGACCGCACGGACGTGACCATCGTGACGGCCGCCGTCGACGATCATCTGAACGAGAAGGGGTACATCATCCCCGGGCTGGGTGATGCCGGGGACCGCCTGTACGGCGTTGTCGACTGAGCCGACTACGCCGGTTCACTCACCCACCGTCGACCCGCGGATCGCGAGTCGGCACACCTGGGTGAGCAGACCCGCTCGCGGCTCGCCGTCGAGCGCTACGACAATCTGTTCGGCCGCAGCCTTGCCCATCGCCTGAAAGTTCATGTCGACCGAGGTCAGTTCCGGCCGGGATCCCGTGGCCAGGATCTCCCAGTTGTCGAAACTGGCCACCGCCACATCGCCTGGCACCGTGACTCCACGCTCTCGCAACGAGTCCAAGCAGCCGCGGGCGATCTGATCCGAGGAACAGATGATGGCGTCGACTCGGGGATGGGCATCCATGATCTGCGTGGTCGCGGCGCGCCCCCATGACTCGGTCCACGACCCGAACATGTCGTGAGCGCCCACCAGCTCCACACCCGCCTCCGCCAACGCCGCAGTGATCCCAGCAAGCCGGTCGTGCGACGCCTGATACGTCCCGTCGCCGAGGATGTGGGCGATACGGCGCCTGCCCAACGAGAGCAGGTGTCGCGTCACCAGCTCACCGGCGCCGACGTTGTCGCAGATCAAGGAGAGATCCTGGGGATCGTCCGAGGGGGCGTAGGTGTAGACCACTGGCACCGGGAGATGGCGGCCGAGGGAGGGCCGCGGGTCGGTGCGGGAACCGACGACGATCAGCCCGTCCACCTTACGTCCGAGCAGGGTGCGCACATGGTGCTGCTCGCGGATCGAGTCCTCGCGAGCATCGGTCAGCAGAACCGACATCTGCTGTGACCCGAACGCTCCCTCGACACCGCGCAGGATCGGGAGCGAGAAGCGCCCGACCAGATCGGAGGTGATCAGTCCCACCGAGCGCGTGCGCCCCGAGACCAGGTGCTGGGCCACCGAGTTGGGGGTGAACTGCAAATCCTCGGCCGCCTCCAGCACCCGGACACGGGTGTCGGCCTTCACATCGGACCGTCCGTTGAGCGCTTTCGACGCTGTGGCGAGGGAGACACCGGCAGCGGACGCCACGTCGCGCAGGGTCGCGCGCACCGAATTTCCAGTCATCTAAGCCGCCTTCGCCATCCCCGCGCACTTGTCCACCCGTTGACCGTACACGAACCGGATGCTAACCTGCTCGAAACTGCCGAAAGCGTTTTCGAGCGTTGCCGGCCCCACAGGAACGAAGGAGATCCTCGTGACCTACAGCACTCACACCCCATGGCAGCGTCGGGCGGTGCTTCTCGCCTCAGGCGGCCTTGCCGTCTCTCTCGGGCTCGCGGCCTGTGGATCGGGCACTGGACTCGGCGGATCTGATGAGGAGGCCTCGGACGGCGCTGCCGGCGAAGGCGAGCAGACCCTCACTGTCTGGCACTACTTCTCAGAGCCGAACCAGGTGGAGGTGATGGACACCTACGCCGAGATGTTCGAGGATGCCCATCCGGACGTCACGGTCGAGAACGCCTACGTCCCGTACGACCAGATCATGTCGAAGGTCGTCTCGGCCACGGGCGCCGGCGAGGGTCCGGACGTCGTGGTCTTCAACGGGGCCGAGACCTCGACGCTCGCCCTGGCCGATGTTCTCGTCCCACTCGACAACTACCTCGCCGACTGGGAAGACACCGACCAGCTTCCCGAGTCAGTCCTCCACTCGGTCAACGACCAGATCTACGGCGTTCAGGGGTACGTGAACCTGCTCGGTCTTTGGTACAACCAGGACATTCTCGACGAGATCGGCGTCGAGCCACCGCAGACGATGGACGAACTGGAAGCGGCGATGCAGGCGGCAGTCGAGGCCGGCTACGAAGGCATCACCATGACCGGACTCCCACAGGGGCAGGGCGAGTGGCAGGCCTACCCGTGGCTCTCCCACGACGGTTTCAGCTACGACTCCCCGGATGCGGGCGCGCTCGAGAGTGCGTTCAGCCGCGTCAGCGGCTGGGTCGAGTCCGGCTACCTCTCCCCCGAGGTCGTCAACTGGGATCAGACCGTGCCCTTCCAGGAGTTCGCCGCGGGGGACATCGCGTTCGCCGAGAACGGCAACTGGCAGATGGGCGCCGCTGAGGACGCCTCCTTCGAGTACGGAGTCGTCCCCCTCCCGCTCGACGACTCCGGCCAGGTCTACCTCGGTGGCGAGGGCCAGGGCATCACCGCCAATGCCGATGACCCGGATCTCGCCTGGGAGTACCTCACGACGACGTACCTCTCCGTGGAAGGACAGGTGGCGGCCACCGAGACGGTCGGCTACATCCCGTCCCGCTCCGATGCGGCCGAGGACGAGGCGGTCACCAGCGACGAGCTCCTCTCGGCCTTCACCGAGACCGTGGCGGCCTACGGAGCCAGCTATCCCGCGCAGTCCATCCCGCCGGAGTCCGTGCCGGACGTGCAGCTCGCAGTCGGTCAGGCCTGGAGCGCCGTCCTGGGCGGGCAGCAGGATCCCGAGGAGGCCGCCTCCCAGGTGATCGCCGACCTCGAGCCGCTACTCGCCGAGCAGTGACCGCAGCGAGCGCGGGAGGCGTGCCGTGACCACGGCGACCACCACACCACCCGCCCGGCGCCCAGGGCCAGGCCAGGCCAGGAAACGCCGACGGCGCCTCTCCCCGCACGCGCCGTTCGCCCTGCCCGCCGTGGTGGTGCTGGGACTGTTCTCGCTCTACCCGCTGATCCAGCTGCTGCGAATGAGCGTCTCAGACGTCTCCACCAGCAACCTCGGCCAGGACTGGGCATTCGTCGGTCTGCAGAACTATCTCGATGGCTTCGCCTCCGGGGCGACCGGGGACGCCCTGGCACGCACGGCGATCTTCGTCCTCGCGGTGACGATCCTTGGCATGATCGGGGGGTTCGCTGCCGCAGCCGCACTGCGCACCAAGGGCTGGTGGTCCTCCGTACTGCTCTCCCTGATGGTCTTCGCCTGGGCCCTGCCCCCGGTGGTGAACGGATCGGTGTGGAAGTTCCTGCTAGCGAGCGACGGCCTGGCCAACTCGATCGTCACCGGTCTGGGGTTCTCCGAGCGCCCGTTCCTGTACGACCAGTACTGGGCACTCGGGTCGGTCGCCGTGGTGAACGCATGGGCGGTGATCCCGTTCAACACACTTGTGTTCCGGGCCGCGCTGCTGCAGATCGACCGGGAGCAGTTCGAGGCGGCCGCCCTGGACGGAGCGAGCCGGTGGCAGGAGGTCCGGCACATCATGCTCCCGGCGGTGCGGCCCACCAGCCTGGTGCTGCTGATCCTGACCGTGGTGTACGGCTTCCGGTCCTTCGACTTCATCTACGTGATGACCTACGGAGGCCCGGGCACCGCCACCAATACCTTGCCCTTCCTCGGATATCTGCAGGCGTTCACCCGCTACGACTACGGCCTCGGGGCCTCAACCTCGGTGCTCGCCGTGGCGATGGTGCTCCTGCTCGCGGTGGTCTACGCCCGCTCGATCCGACGAGAGGAGACCCGAGGATGAACGAGCGCACAGGGCCCGTGACCGGCCTCATCAAAGTGCTCATGACACTCTTGTACGGGGTCCCCCTGTTCTGGATCGTGCTCACCTCCTTCAAGGGCTCGGATGAGGTGTTCGGGCCTGCGTTCTCCTTCAGCCCCACCCTGGACGCCTACCGCGACATGATCGGCCCACAGCTGTGGAGCTCCCTGCAGCAGTCGGTGGCGATCGCCGTCGGAACCACCGCCTTCGTACTCCTCATCGCCGTGCCCGCCGCCTACGCCGTGGCGCGCGTGAGCGGATGGGTCTCGATGATCGGGCTGGGACTGTTGATCGTGTTCCAGATGAGCCCGCAGACGGCGAACGTGATCCCGCTGTTCCAGATCTTCGGCGAGTGGCGCATGCTCGACTCCACGGCAGGGGTAATCGTCGCCGATACCGCACTGCTGACCCCGTTCGCGGTGATGCTGCTGCGGCCGTTCTTCCGGGCCGTCCCGCCCCAGCTGGAGGAGGCGGCCGCGATCGACGGTGCCGGGGTGATGCGCATCTTCGCCACCGTGGTGCTACCGATCGCCCGGAACGGGGTGTTCACGGTAGGCACCCTGGTGTTCCTGCTCTCCTGGGGGGAGTTTCTCTACGCCGTGAACTTCTACCTTTCGCCCGGTCAGTACCCGCTCAGTGCCCTACTGGCGCAGCAGGTTTCCGCCTTCGGCATCAACTGGCCCGGACTGATGGCACTCTCGGTGCTCACCTCGATCCCCATCCTCATCGTGTACCTGCTCGCCTACGGCCAGCTCCGCGACGGTCTCGCCGCGGGCTCGGTCAAGTAGGCCCCTCGACCAAGGAAGCCCATGTCTGTCACACCCACCACACACTCCGCTGGATTGCCCGTGATGCCCGCTCAGGGCGCCGTCCGGCCACTCGGAGGGCCCCAAGTCGCCATCGAAGGAGGCTTCTGGGCTCGCCTGCAGGAGTTGAATGCCACCACGATCATCGACCATGCCCAGGATTGGATGGAGCGGGTGGGATGGATCGGCAACTTTGACGCTGCCGTGGCGGGCACGATCACCGAGGTCCGGCGAGGCCGGGAATTCTCCGACTCCGACGTGTACAAGCTGATGGAAGCGATGGCCTGGGAGATCGGCCGTACCGGCAGCACCACCCTCGACGAGCGCTTCCGTGCGCTCACTGCACGGATCGCCCCGGTTCAGACCGGCGACGGCTACCTCAACACGAAGTTCGGCCGTCCCGGGCAGCGCCCCCGGTATTCCAACCTCGAGTGGGGGCACGAACTGTACTGCTACGGGCACCTGTTCCAGGCCGCGGTCGCGCGGCTACGGACCACCGGCGAGGACGACTTCGTGCGGCTCGCACTGCGCGCGGCCGACCACGTGTGCACAGAGTTCGGCCCGGACGGCCGAGCCCAGGTCGGTGGGCATCCCGAGGTCGAGACCGCGCTGGCCGAGCTCGCCCGCGCCACCGGCGAGCAGCGGTACCTGGACCAGGCGGCCCTGTTCGTGCAACGCCGCGGAGGTGGCACTCTCGCCGACATCGAGCTCGGGCGTTCCTACTACCAGGACGACGTGCCGGTCCGTGAGGCCACGGTCGCGCGCGGTCACGCCGTGCGGGCGTTGTACCTGGCCGCAGGCGCCACCGACGTGGCCGTGGACACCGGCGATGACGAGCTGCTCGAGGCGTTGCTCGAACAGGCGCGCACCACACTGGCGCGGCGCACCTATCTGACCGGCGGGATGGGAGCCCGGCACACCGGAGAGGCCTTCGGCGAGGACTACTCCCTGCCCCCGGACCGCTCCTACTCCGAGACCTGCGCCGGTATCGGCGCCATCCAGTACTTTCAGCGACTGCTGCTCGCGACCGGCGACCCGGAATGGGCGGACCAGATCGAGCGGATCCTGTTCAACGTCGTCGCCACGTCCCCGGCGGAGGACGGGCGTAGCTTCTTCTACTCCAACACCCTCTACCGCCGTGAGGCCGGCGAGCCCCCTGCGGTTGACGTGCCGAGTCCACGGGCGGAGTCGAGCATGCGGGCCCCGTGGTACGACGTCTCCTGCTGCCCCACGAACGTCGCCCGCACTATCGCCTCGCTGGATGCCTACGTCGCCACAGCGAGCGAGAACGGACTGCAGCTGAACCAATACGCGTCGGGAACGGTCACCGCTGAGCTGGCAACCGGCACGGTGGCGGTGCACGTCGAAACCGACTACCCCGAGTCCGGGGCCATCCGGATTCGGGTCGAGCGCAGTCCCGACGGCGAGTGGACCCTCTCCCTGCGGGTGCCGCAGTGGGCCGCGGGTACCACCGTCGAGATCGATGGCCACGTACAGGAGGTCGAGCCGGGGTATGCACAGGTCGAAGCCCCGCCGGCAGGGGCCGAGGTTGTCCTCACGTTGCCCGTCGCGCCCCGCTGGATCTGGCCGGATGACCGGATCGACGCGGTGCGCGGGCAGGTCGCGGTGCAGTGCGGACCGCGGGTCTACTGCCTCGAGGGCATCGATCTGGCAGGAGAGATCGGCGACGTCCTGGTCGATTCCTCACGTCCACCGCAAGGTGGGCCGGGAGACGTGACGGTCAATGTCAGGACCGCCACGCACCCGGACGTGGCCTGGCCCTACACGTCGGCACCTCAGCATCCCGAACTGACAGATGTGCGTCCGGTCCGCTTGGTGCCCTATCACTCCTGGGGCAACCGTGGCCCGTCCTCGATGCGGGTGTGGCTGCCGACCACCTGACCCGGCTGCTACAGCGCCCGCAGCGCCCGACTCAGGTCCGCCTGCAGGTCCACCACATCCTCCAGCCCGACCGAGAGCCGCACCGTGGAGTCGGTGATCCCGACGGCGTAGCGCTTCTCCCGCGCGATCTTCGAATGCGTCGTGGTGGCCGGGTGGGTGATCAGCGACTTGGCATCCCCGAGGTTGTTGGAGATGTCCACCAGCTGCAGGGCGTCGAGGAAAGCGAACGTGCGCTCCTTGATCTGCTCCTGCTCGCCATCGACGTCCAGGTCGATCGTCACCACCGTGCCTCCGCCGCTCATCTGGGCTCTCGCCAGCTCGGCCTGCGGATGGGAGTCCAGGAAGGGGTAGCGCACCGCACGCACCCCCGGCTGGGACTCCAGCCATCCCGCGATCTCCAGCGCCGCGGCGGTCTGCGCCCGCACCCGTACGGCAAGCGTCTCCAGTCCCTTGAGCAGCACCCAGGCGTTGAACGGGCTCAGGCTCGGACCGGTGTTGCGGATCATCTGCTTGACGGGCCCCTCGATGTAGTCCCGGCTGCCGAGGATGGCCCCGCCCAGCACCCGGCCCTGGCCGTCGATGTGCTTGGTGGCCGAGTACACCACCACGTCCACGCCCAGCTCGTGCGGGCGCTGCAGGATCGGGGTGGCGAAGACGTTGTCGAGGATCACGGTGGCCCCCGCCCGATGGGCCAGCTCGCACACCGCCTGCACGTCCACGATGTCCTGCATCGGGTTCGAGGGCGTCTCGAACAGCACCACGTCGGCCGGGGTGGCCAGCGCCGCCTCCCACTCCTCGATCCGGTGGGCGTTCACGTAGTCCACCTGCACGCCCCACCGGCCGAGGATGTCGTCGAGGACCACGAAGGTGGAGCCGAACAACGCATTCCCAGCCACGATCCGGCTGCCCGAGGAGACCAGGGCGGCCAGGGAGGTGAACACGGCGGACATACCGGTCGCCGTCGAGAAGCAGGCCTCGGACCCCTCGAGCAGGCGCAACCGTTCCTCGAAGGCGGCCACGGTCGGATTGCCATAGCGGGAGTAGATGAACCGGTCGGCCTCGCCCGCGAACGCGGCTTCGGCGTCGGCGGCGTGGTCGTAGACGTACCCCTGGGTGAGGAACAGCGGCTCGGAGGTCTCACGGAACTCGGTCCGTTGCTGCCCGCCGCGCACGGCGAGGGTGGCCGGCCCGAGCCCCTCGGGCAGACTGGCGTGCGGGCGCGGATCACTCACGACGGCGCCCGGTTCAGCTCTGCGTCCAGGGCAGGCCGTCCGCCCGCCACCCGACCCAGCCACGGTGGCCCTCGGTGTCGGTGGGCCCCTCGAAACCGTCGCTGACGTTGTACGCCGGGCCGAACCCGGCGGCCGTGGCCGCCTCCGCGGCGGCGATGGAGCGCTGTCCGCTGCGGCAGATGAACACCAGCGGCTTGCCGTCCCCGGCCGCGTACCCGGCACGGCTCAGCTGGTCCAGGAACGCGGGGTTGCGCGAGCCGTTCGGGAAGGTGTTCCACTCGATCAGCAGCGTCGGCCGGTCGATCTCGTCCGTGCGCGGCACACCGACGAAGGACCACTCGGCCTGCGTGCGGACGTCCACGAGCGCGGCGTCGGGGTGCTCGGCCAGGAGCGCCCATGCGTCCTTGGGGTTCAGGTCACCTGCATAGCTCATACGGGCCGCACCTCCGCGTTCGGTCGTTCGTCGTTGGTGGGCCACCGCACCGCCTGTGCGGCGATGACCCTGCTGCCGTCGAAGGTCACCGACGGCGACCCGTACAGTTCGTAGCCCTCCTCGAGGGCATCGCTGACGCGCTCGCAGAAGGCCGCGTCGTCAGGACCGGTGAGCAACCGGTACCGGTGGCCAGGAGGTCCGGCGGGGCCGCCCCGGCCATGTGTGCCCGGACCGTTCGGGTGCCCGGTCGTGTGCTCGGTCATGCGCTCCTCCATCGGTTCTGGCGGTAGCACCTTCGGGCGAGGTTGCTGCAGCGTCATCGAGCCAGATCTCTCGGCTGCTCTGGATGGTCCCCTGCATCGTAGGTCGGCGATCGCCGGGCTGTCATGTCACTGTCCGCGCCCGCCCACGGATCGGACAGTAGGCTGCGTGGTAGGTGCAACACGGTCGGCCGTCAGGACACGATCGTGATGAACCCGGAAAGTGGGGGCAAGATGCGCGACCGCAAGCGTCTCGGAGCCACGATGGCGATCCTGACGACCGCTGGTCTGACCGCGTGCGGGGCGATCCAACCCGAGACACCGGGCGCACCACCTCCCGACGACAGCATCGTCGCCTGCGAGGACGTCACACCGCTGCGCGCTCCCGATGAGAACTACCGGGACGATCCGGTGTACGTGGGCAACGACCAGCCCGTGGAGGAGGTCCGTGCGTGGGCGCAGGACCTGCCGGGCTATGCCGGGATCTGGATCGACCGCGAGCACAACGGCTGGGTGTCGGTGGCGTTCACCCAGGATGTCGCCGAGCGCCGCACCGAGGTCGCCGATGAGTTCAGCGACGAGGGGGTGGCGGTGGTCGAGGCCCTGCACACCGAGGAGCAGCTGGCCGACCTCGCCGAGCGGGTGCGCACCGAGGGACCCGAGGGCGCGGTGAGCAGTCTCGCACCGGAACCTCAGCTGGGCGTGGTCGCCGTCGAACTCAGCGTCCTGTCGGAGGAGAACCTGCAGGCGATGGAGGAGTTCGTCGACGAACCGCTGTGCGTCTCGGGGCCGGAGCCCGAGGAGGTGGTCGAGCCCGGTGAGCAGCCCACCGAGGGGGAGCAGTGGCGGCTGCTCGGAGAGGAGCAGACCGGGGAGGTCTATCGCACCGGGGTGGCCACGACCGAGTCGCAGTACGCCGACCTGTGGGAGCAAGCCGGGATGAGCGGCGAGGTGCCGGCGTTGGACCTGGAGAGCGAGATCGCCGTCTGGTTCGGTGCCGTGTACGGCTCCAGCTGCCCGATCCGGCTCGACGACGTGGTGGCGACCGGCCGGGTGCTGCACGCCGAGATCGTCGTGCCCGGCTCACCGGGAGCCTGCACCGAGGACGCGAACCCGCACGCCTTCGTCGTGGCCGTCCAGCGTGAGGCCCTTCCCGAGGGCCCGTTCCACGTCCAGCTCAGCGCCGAGGACCCGCCCGCCGGGGTGCCGGAGGAGCGCACCGTCGTCTCGGCCGACCTGTCCACGCCGGGCAGCACCGCCACGGCGGATCAGATCGGCACCGACCCCGACCTGATCGATGCCGCGGACGAGCAGGCGCCGGCGCGCAGCGGCGACACGATCGAACCGGGCCGCGTCTGGCCCTACCGGCTGGTGGTGAACGAGGCGTGCGACATCCGGCGCCTCGGCCGCCTCAACGACGTCGACTGGGTCACCGACGATCCCACCCTGCCCGCGGCGTGGGCGCCGTTGGTCACCGGCGGCGAGGTCGAGGTGGAGGTGATCCTGACGGAGCGGACCGAGGCCGCCGGGCCCACGCTCGAGGCCAGTGCCGAGGGCACCACGGTCGAGTACCGGCCAATGCGTTCGGACGATCCCGCCACCTGCTGAGGACTCACCACGTGAGACAGCAACGCCGCCGGATGGACGAGCACCCCGGTGGACGTGGCACTCTAGGAGCCAAGGTCATGAGCGCCAGCGCGAAGCCCCGGCTCGCTGGCCGGCAACCCTCCAACCGCGGTGGGGTGCCCCGGGTGACGACCTGGCCGGCGTCGAGGTGGCGCCCGGCAAGCGCGGGCCCTCAGGGTCCGACGGACCTTGGAGGATCACATGTCGCAGCAGTCCCTGCTCCCCCTCGTCGGCGCCGACACGGCCGTGCCGCTCACCGTCCCCCGCGAGGGTGAGTGGACGATCGGCTACGCCAACCTCGACTACGCCGCGAGCGCACCCGCGCTCACAGCCGTGGCCGACGCCGTCTCTCGCGCGCTGCCGCTCTACGCGAGCGTGCACCGCGGCGCCGGCTACCTCTCGCAGGTCTCGACGGCGCTCTACGAGCAGGCACGCGCCGCCGTCGGGCGCTTCGTGGGAGCCCGTGAGGGCGACGTCGCGGTGATCACCCGCAACACCACCGACTCGTTGAACCTGCTCGGCGGATGCGTGCCGGGGCGGGTGCTGGTGCTCGACATCGAGCATCATGCCAATCTGCTCCCGTGGCAGCGCCACGGCGCCGACGTGCTCGCCGCGCGCGCCACCGTCGCCGAGACCGTGACGGCCCTGCGCGAGGCCCTGGCCGAGGGGCAGTACGCCCTGGTCGCGATCACCGGTGCCTCGAACGTGACCGGTGAGTCGCTGCCGGTGACCGAGGTGGTCACCGCAGCGCACGAGGCGGGAGCCCGGGTGGTGGTCGACGCCGCCCAGCTGGCGCCGCATCGCCTCTTCTCGCTGCAGGCCACCGGCGCCGACTACGTGGCCATCTCCGGCCACAAGCTCTACGCCCCCTACGGTGCGGGTGCGCTGGTCGGGCGCCGAGACTGGCTGGACGCCGGCACCCCGTACCTCGCCGGGGGCGGAGCGGTGACGAACGTGGCCCTCGAGGAGACGGTCTGGGAGCCGGCCCCGCAGCGACACGAGGCCGGGAGCCCGAACGTGATCGGCGCGATCGCGCTCGGCGTGGCCTGCACCCAGCTCGAGGCGGTGGCCGAGCGCCTCGCCGAGCACGACTCCCGGCTGCGGGCGCGGCTGGTGGCCGGACTCGAGGCGCTCGAGGGCGTGCAGGTGCTGCGGCTGTGGCCCGACTCGGCCGAACCCACCGCCGTCGTCTCCTTCAGCGTGCCCGGCCACGACGCCGGGCTGGTCGCCGCGTACCTCTCGGCCGAGCACGGGATCGGGGTGCGGGACGGGCGGTTCTGCGCCCACCCGCTGCTCGCGGCCCGGGGGCTGGAGGCGGGACTCCGAGCCAGCATCGGCCTCGGCACCACCGACGAGCACGTGGACCGGCTGATCGCCGGGATCGAGAGCTACCTCACCACCGGTCCGCAGGCCTCCTACGAGGTGGTGGGCGGGCGGTGGCAGCCCCGCGACGACCAGCGCGAGCTGCCCGCGGCCCTCGGCCTGCTGCAGGACCTGCACGCCGAGGCGGACGCGCCGTCGGTGCTCGCGACCGCCGCAGCCGGTGCCGGGTGCGGACCGGCCCCGAGCACCGCGCCGACGGTCGCGCAGGTGCTCGCCGGCGCCCACTGACCCCACCGGCGCCGCTCGAGGGCCAGGCACACTAGCCTCGCTGCATGGTGACCGACATCCTGGGTGAGCCCTGGCAGCAGCAGACCCTGCCGCTGCGACCCGACGCCGGAGGCGAGGCCGTCGCGACCCTGGTCAGCGCGGGGACTCCGAGCTCGACCCGCGCGGTGCTGTACCTGCACGGCTTCACCGACTACTTCTTCCAGACCGAGCACGCCCAGGCGTGGCTCGATGCCGGCTACACCTTCCACGCCCTCGACCTGCGCGACTGCGGCCGCTCGATCCGGCCCGGCCGCCCACCGAGCTTCGTGGCCGACCTGCGCACCTACGACGAGGAGATCACCCTCGCACTGAACCGGCTCCGCGCCGGCGCCGAGGAGGTGGTACTGCTGGGGCACTCCACCGGCGGGCTGATCGCCTCCCTGTACGCCTCCGACCACTCCGGCGCCGTCGACGCCCTGGTGCTGAACAGTCCCTGGTTCGACCTGAACTCCTCCTGGCTGAACCGGGTGGTCACCACCCGGATCGTCGATGTGCTCGGCGGGCGCTGGCCGATGCTGCGGGTGAGCACCCTGGGCGAGGCATACGGCCGCAGCCTGCACGTCTCCGCCGGTGGGGACTGGGACTACGACCTCACCCGCAAACCCATCGAGGACGTCCCCGTCCATGCCGGCTGGTTGCGGGCCGTGCGGCGGGGCCACGCCCGCATCGCCCGCGGGCTCGACGTCCAGGTGCCCGTGCTGGTGTGCACCTCCGGGCGCAGCGGCCACCCGGGCCACCCGAGCGCCGCCGACCTCGCCGGCGCCGACTGCGTGCTCGACGTGGAGCAGATGTGGGCCCGCGCGCCCCGGCTGGGGCCGGACGTCAGCGTGCGCCGGTTCGACGGCGGCCGCCACGATCTCGCCCTCTCGAGCCCGCGGGTGCGTGCCCGGTATGTGCAGACCGTCCTGGACTGGCTGGCTCGCCGGCTGCCCGCCGACGGGACCGGCTCGCTATCCTCACCCTCGTGACCACCCTCCCGCGGCCCGCCGACGTCGCCCATGCGGGGGACCCGTTCTCCTTCCGCGCGCTCGTGGTGGAGCTGGTGGCACTGCTGGCGACCACCGTCCGGCTGCTGCGCACCCACGGGTTCACCGTGCTGGTGCTGGCGCTGGTCGGTGTCACCGTGCGCCTCTACCTGCAGGACCTGTCCGTCCTGGCCGGCCGCCTCGGTGCCGTGCCGGGGATGCTCACCCTCACCCTGGTGCCCTTCGCCACGCTGCTGACCACTGTCGCGATCCTGCTGGTGCTGCGCCGCCGTGCCCGCTCGCGCAGCGTCGTGCGCGATCTCATCGCCGCGCTGGGCAGCGTGCTCGTGCCGTTCCTGGTGGTCTACGAGAGCGGCGGCGGGCTGCGCGAGGACGGGCGTACCTACTCCCTCGCCGGCCTCGAGGACGACTTCGCCCGGATGGACATCGGCGACGTCGACGGCACCGCCCGGCTCGCGGACGCCACGTCCCCGATCGTGCTCGCGATCGTCGTCGTGGCGCTCGTGCTGCGCCGCATCGGGTCCCAGCTCGTCGAGCGCGACTCGCTCTGGCACGACCAGGAGGCACCGGTCCGGATGAGCCTGCGGATCGTCGTCGGCTACTTCGAGCTGGTCTGGATCGTGCTCGGCGCCGGTGTGATCGGCTATCTCGTCAACGGTGTCAACGGCTGGTGGCACTCCCGGGTGATCGCCCGGGCCGTCGGAGCCTGGTGGGACGGGGTGACCCTCGTGCTGCCCTCCCTGGGCGGTGTCGTCTCCTGGCTGATCGGAGCGGGCGGCGCCGTGCTCGCCGGCGCGGTAACGGCGATCGTGGTGCCGCTGGCGTGGCTGACGATCGGCCTGGTCATCTACGGCGTGCGCACCTCGGAGCTGGTCAGCGCCGCCGACCTCTCGGCCAGGGTCCCGTTCTCCGGCCGCTTCACCGACCGGGCGCAGGACCCACGCGTGGCGCGCGCCTGGGAGCGGATGAGCCAGCCGGAGGGCCGGTTCGGGATGCTCATGGCGGGCCTGGGGTTGATGGTCCGCTCGGGGTGGGCGCCCCTGGCTGCCTACAGCCTCCTCTACCTGCTGCTCACCTTCGTGCCCTACGCGGTGTGGGGCCTCTTCCGCGCGATCGTGCCGTGGATGGACGGGCTCGCATGGAACGCATGGTGGGAGCCGCTGACCATCGCCTCCGACATCGCCACCATGGTTCTGACGGCGACCCTGCTCGCTGCGACCGCCGACCGGCTCCTCGCCCGGCTCGGTGCACCCACCGCCCTGCGTCTGCCCGCCCGCCCGGTGCGCTGACAGCCCTGCGCACCGGTCGGAGGTACTCAGGGCTACTGCGCCACCGGCAGCCGGACGTACTGCGGATACAGCAGCGTCGTCTCGATCCGCACCGCCGCCGGCTCGGCATCCGCGGGCAACAGCACGAGCAGGTGCTGCACCTCCGGAATCGGGTCCTCCCCCTCCTCGGGGACGGCCACGCTCAGCGACCACTCGTACCCGTCGGCACTGAACGGCACGTGCTCGCCCGCCGCGAACTGCCGCCCGTCGGCGGTCTCCACCAGCACCTCCATCGAGACCAGCTCCTCCTGCGTGGTGGTCACGGCGAGCGAGGTACGCCAGGCCTCGAAGCCCTCCGGTGGCGACCACGGCGTGTCCCACTCGGTCACCCGGCCGGCTGGTTCGAGACCGACGAGCTCGACCTGCACACCGGCGAAATCCTCACCCGGACCGATCGCCTCGTGCGGACCGGTCGGCCACCAGTTGACCCGCGCCTCGCGCGTGACCTGCCAGCCCAGTGCCACCAGGGCGAGCACCGCGACAAGTACGAGCAGGCGAGGAGTCCGCAGACGACCGCCGGTGGGACTCATCGCGCTCATCGCTCCCCCGCCTCGAGGAGCTCCGGCTCCGCCAGCACCGCCGACTCCTCGGAGGCCACGTCCTCGACCGTCACCCGGGTCGTGGCGTATCCGACCGGTGCGTCCTCGGAGAGCGAGCGCCGGAAGGGCCAGACGAACAACGTCATCTCACCGACGGAGTCCGAGGCCACCTCGAACGCGACCTCGCCGCGCATCCAGGTATCGGGCGCGACCGGCCATCCCGAGACCGGGGACCGGTTGGAGACCGTGTACATGCGTCCCTGGGAATCGCGCAGCCCCATGGAGGCCGAGTACTCGGGCGAGCGGACAGCGGCGTAGGACAGATCGACGATCACCCAGCGGCCGGCGGTCGTGAGCAGCTCACCGTCGTCCTCGAGCGTCTGCGCCGCCCGGGCACCATGCACGTGAACCCGGTAGTTCCCGACCTCCACGTCCTCCCCGAGCGAGAACGGCGTGCTCACCGAGCCCGAGGGGGACGTCCGCTCGTCCAGTGCGTTCACGCCGACCCCCGCCGCGAGCACGAGGACGACGCTGACCACGAGCGACACCCGCGCGGGCCTCACTCCTCCTCCACCAGCGTCGGCGGCGGCGCATCGATCGGGACCGACACCACACCGAGCAGCGCCTCGGGCTGCCAGAGCGTGCTGCCGGGATCGAGGAAGCTGGCGCTCGCAAGGACGGGATAGAGCTCGACCTCGAGGCTCCCGCCCGCCCCCGCCTCCTCGACCGGCCACAACAGCGCCACCTCCACCGCGACATCGGGTGGGAGGCCGACGAGGACCGAGGCGTCGCTGACGACCATCGTCATCCACGGCTGCTCCTGCGTCGCACCCACCCCTGGCACCCGGAAGAGCTCCCGGCTGAGGATGACCTCGTCCCGGCCGGGGTTGACGACCTCGACGACCAGGCCCGCCCACGCAGAGGCCCCCTCGGGCAGCCCGGAGGAGTAGACCTCGTCCGAGACGAAGGAGGAGACCACCACGGCGTCCACCTGCCCCAGCTCGACCCGCTCCCCGACGTCGTAGCGCTCCACCTGGACCTCGTCCGCGGTGGCGAAACCACCCACGGTCGCCACTCCGACCGGCGCCAGCACCACACCGAGGGCGAGCCCGACGCCGACCTGCCGCCACCGCGTGGCCGTCGCCCGCGCCCAGGCGTGGGACAGCCGCGCGCGCGCAGGTGGGGGGCTCATGACGCCACAGTAGCGAGCAGGACCGGCACCGGCGGCACCGTGCACGTCCTACGATGGCCTCACCCCTCGACCCAGGAGACCACGTGGCCACCAGGACGATCGTCGATCTGACCGACGACCTCGACGGCACCGAAGCCCAGCACACCGTGCGCTTCTCGCTCGAGGACGCCGTCTACGAGATCGATCTCAACGGCGCCAACCGCGACAAGCTGGTGCGCGCGCTCGCGCCGTACGCCGCAGCGGCCCGCCGGGTACGCGGGGGCGTCGCCGAGGGCGGGTCCGTCCGGGACGAGACACCGGTCGACACCCGCGCGGTGCGGGAGTGGGCGCGCTCGCGCGGGATCACCCTGCCGGCCCGCACACGCGTGCCCGCCGATGTGATCGAGCAGTTCCGCGCCGCCGGCAACTGAGCCCGTCGACCGCTGCGGAGGCTGACGTGGGCGCACGGGTGCGGACCTGATGGATCCCGACGCCCTCATCCGCTGGCTCGATCTGACCGGGGTGCTCTTCAACGCGATCCTGGGCGGCGTGGTCGCCCGGGCCCACCGGCTCGACCCGATCGGGTTCGCGGTGCTCGCGATCCTCTCCGGCCTCGGCGGCGGCATGATCCGGGACACGCTGCTGCAGGCCGGGCCACCCGTGGCGTTGACCGACAACGCCTACGTGCTCACCGCCCTGGCCGGTGCGGTGATCGCCTTCGCGGTGCGGCTCGAAGGGCGCATCTGGGACCGCGCGTTCCCGCCGATCGATGCGCTGGCACTGGGCCTGTGGGCCGCGGTGGGGGCGCAGAAGGCGCTCGCCGTCGGGCTCGGCCCGCTGGCCGCGGTGATGCTCGGGGTGGTCACCGCCGTCGGGGGCGGCTTCGTCCGGGACGTGGTGATGCGCCAGGTCCCCCGGATCCTGGGACGGTCCACCCTGTACGCCACCTGCGCGCTCGCCGCAGCCGTCCTGGCCACCGCCGTCACCCTGCTCGGCGCCAGCACCGTCGGCGGTCTCGCCGGTGCAGGGCTCGGCGCCGTGCTGTGCCTGCTCGCCCAGTGGCGAGGGTGGGTGCTACCGGAGGCGATCGGGTGGAAGCCACCCCGTCCGAGCTTCCGGCGATGGCGGAGCCTTGCCGGTCGCGCGGTGCGCCGTCGGCGCCGCTAGGTAACAATCCGGACACATTGTCGCCCGACCCAGCGCCCTGACCTGCACCGATGCACACCGGAGGGTCGCACGGGCGCTGCTGCGCCGCTGGTGAGGCTTG
Organism: Ruania suaedae; assembly: GCF_021049265.1. Classification (NCBI taxonomy): domain Bacteria; kingdom Bacillati; phylum Actinomycetota; class Actinomycetes; order Micrococcales; family Ruaniaceae; genus Ruania; species Ruania suaedae. The sequence continues at coordinate 787,982 of NZ_CP088018.1, read as the reverse complement.
ACGGCTCACCTCCATCGAGCGCACCATGACTCACGTGTGGAAGCGCTCCCACCCCTGCAGGTGGGAGCGCTACCACGGCACCGAAGCCCACACAGACAAGGACGTCATCATGAGAACACGCACCCGGATCCTCGCGGCGAGCACGAGCATCGCCGCGATGACAGCGCTCGCCGCCTGCGGCGGCGGTGACAGCGGCAGCGAGTCCGAGGACACCGGCTCCGCCGGCTCCGACGACGGCGAGGCGGTCACGCTGACCGTCGCCACCTTCAACCAGTTCGGCTACACCGAGGAGATGCTCGACCAGTACGAGTCCGAGCACCCGGGCGTGACGGTCGAGCTCGTCACCGCGGACACCTCCGAGGCGGCGCGCACCAACCTCACCACGAAGATCGCCGCCGGCGGCGAGGGACTGTCCGACATCGAGGCGATCGAGGTGGACTGGCTGCCCGAGCTGATGCAGTACCCGGAGCTGTTCGTCGACCTGACCGACCCCGAGCTCGAGGACCGCTGGCTCGACTGGAAGGTGGCCCAGGCCACCACCATCGACGGCCAGCTCATCGGCTACGGCACCGACATCGGCCCGGAGGCGATCTGCTACCGCCAGGACCTGTTCGCCGACGCCGGCCTGCCGACCGACCCGGCCGAGGTGGCCGAGCTGCTCGGTGGCGAGGGCGCGAGCTGGGAGGACTACTTCGCCGCCGGACGTGAGTTCGTGGCCGCCTCCGACGCGGCCTGGTTCGACGGCGCCCAGCCGACCTACCAGGGCATGGTGAACCAGCTCGAGGCGGCCTACGAGGATGCCGGCACCGGCGAACCTGTCGACCTCGCCTCCAACTCGGCCGTGCAGGACCTCTACCAGCAGGTCCTCGCCGCCTCCGTGGACGACGGGCTCTCCGCCGGCCTGGAGCAGTGGACCGCCGACTGGGACGCCGCGTTCCAGAACGACGGCTTCGCCACCATGCTGTGCCCGGCCTGGATGACCGGACCGATCGAGGAGCGCGCCGGTGGGATCGACGGCTGGAACGTGGCCGATGTGTTCCCCGGTGGCGGTGGCAACTGGGGCGGGTCCTTCCTGACCGTGCCGGCCTCCGGCGCCAACACCGAGGCGGCCACCGAGCTCGCCGCATGGCTGACCGCACCGGAGCAGCAGACCGTGGCGTTCGAGAACGCCGGCACCTTCCCCTCGCAGATCGAGGCCCAGTCCTCCGAGGCGGTCCAGGCCTTCACGAACCCGTTCTTCAACGACGCTCCGGTCGGTGAGGTCTTCACCTCGCGCGCCGAGGCGATCGAGGGAGCACCGTTCAAGGGCGCGAACTACTTCGCGATCCACCAGGCCGTGCAGGACGCGATCCTGCGGGTCGACGTGACGCAGGAGCAGGACGCCGAGACCAGCTGGGACGGCGCCCTGGAGTCGTTCAACTCACTCGGCCTGATGTGACCCGACCGCCGGGCCGGCTCGATGAGCCGGCCCGGCACCGGGTCGCACGCCGCGCCCCGCGCTCTGCTCCACTCCGCCCCGTCGCCACAGGAAGCCACCGATGACTGCCCTGAAGACCCCCGCACCCGCACCCACCCGCGGCAGGCCCGACCCCCAGCCGCCGCGGCGGGTCGGCTTCTCGCAGCGTCTGGGCCGCTGGGACGTGAAGTTCTCGCCCTACCTCTACATCTCCCCCTTCTTCATCCTGTTCGCTCTGGTGGGCGCGTTCCCGCTGGTGTACACCGCCTACGTCTCGGTGCACGAGTGGAACCTCCTCGGTGGCCAGGGCGAATTCGTGGGCCTGCAGAACTTCACCGACGTGCTCGGTCAGGCCGTGTTCTGGAAGTCGGTGGCGAACACCTTCTCGATCTTCATCCTCTCGGCCGGCCCCCAGCTCGCCCTCGCGATCACGATCGCGGCGCTGCTGGACCAGAACCTGCGGGCGGCGACGTTCTGGCGGATGGGTGTGCTCGTGCCCTATGTGGTCGCACCGGTCGCCGTCTCGATGATCTTCGGCCGCATGTTCGCCGACCAGTACGGCCTCGTCAACGCCGTGCTCGGCGGGATCGGGCTCGACGCGGTCGGCTGGCACAGCGACCGCTTCGCCAGCCATGTGGCCATCGCGACGATCGTGAACTTCCGCTGGACCGGCTACAACGCCCTCATCCTGCTGGCCGCCATGCAGGCGGTCCCACGTGAGCTCTACGAGGCCGCCGTCATCGACGGCGCCGGCCGGCTGCGGCAGTTCTTCTCCGTCACCGTGCCGCAGATCCGCGCCACGATGGTGTTCGTGGTCATCACGGCGACCATCGGCGGGATGCAGATCTTCGACGAGGTCCGCATGTACGACGCCCAGGGCCTGGGCGGGCCCAGCCGGAACTGGATGACCACCGTCCTGTACCTCTACGACGTCGCCTGGGGCAACCAGAAGAACTTCGGGCGAGCGGCCGCCGTCGCGTGGTTGCTCTTCCTGCTGATCGTGTGCATCGGCCTGATCAACTTCTTCCTCACCACCCGTATCGCCACCTCTGACGGCGAACGTCCCGCCAGCAGGCGCCGCACCAAGGAGCTGATCGCCCGGGCGCAGGCGGCCTCCCAGGCCCGCGCCGCCGGTGCCGACGCTGCGCACCGTGCCGAACCGGCTGAACCCGCCGACCCCTCCCCACCGGATCCCGGCCCCGACCGGCCCGGAAGTCAGACCACGCCAGGAGGAGACCGATGAGCTCGGTACCCGTCACCGCCCAGACCGCCGGCAAGGCGGCCGCCCGGGCCGCCGCCCGCCGTCAGGAGCGCCTGGGCAGGCACGACCGTCCGAACCGCACCGGCCGCGCCGCCCGCGCTGCCTCCCGCCGGCCGGGCTGGGTCACCTACGCCCTGCTCGCACTCGCACTGGCGATCTCGATCTTCCCGCTGTACTACACGCTGGTGCTCGGCTCCTCCACCCAGCAGGAGATCTCCCAGCGGGCCATCCCGCAGTGGCTGCCGGACCTGAGCCTGTTCGACCGGTTCGCCACCGTCATCAGCGCCACCCAGATCAACTTCTGGAAGGCGCTGACCAACTCGATGATCATCTCGGTGACCGCCTCGCTGTCGGTGGTGCTGTTCTCCACCCTGGCCGGCTTCGCCTTCGCCAAGCTGCGCTTCGCGTGGCGGCGCGGGCTGCTGGTGTTCGTCATCGCCACCATGGCGGTGCCCACCCAGCTGGGCGTGATCCCGCTCTACATCCTCATGACCGACCTGGACTGGGTCGGCAAGCTGCAGGCGGTCATCGTGCCGGCGATGCTGTGCCCGTTCGGGGTGTTCTGGATGACCCAGTACCTCTCCTCGGCGCTTCCCTACGAGCTGGTCGAGGCGGCCCGGGTGGACGGTGCGTCGATGTTCCGCACCTTCCGGTCCATCGCCCTGCCGGCGGCCCTGCCCGCGGCGGCGATGCTGTTCCTGTTCTGGTTCGTGATGCAGTGGACGATGTTCTTCTGGCCCTCGATCGTGCTGAACTCCCAGAACCCGACCCTGCCGCTGGTGGTGCAGTCGCTGCAGGGTCAGTACTTCACCGACCACTCGCTGGTGATGGCCGGGATCTTCCTGGTCACCTTCCCGCTGCTGGTGATCTTCGCGATCGTCGGCAAGCAGCTCGTGGCCGGGATCATGACCGGTGCGGTCAAGGGCTGAGAGGACGACCATGACGACCTCCGATCTCACCCATGCCCTGGCGTCCTCCGTCCCGTTCACCCCGTCGCGGCCGCTCGAGCTGCCCGCCACCGCTCCGGTGCGCTTCCCTTCCGGCTTCCGCTGGGGAGCAGCCACCGCCGCGTACCAGGTGGAGGGCGCCGCCCGGGAGGACGGCCGCGGACCCTCGATCTGGGACACCTTCTGCCAGGTGCCCGGGGCCACCCACGGCGGCGCCGACGGATCCGTGGCCTGCGACCAGTACCACCGCTACCCCGCCGACATCGCGCTGCTGCGTGAGCTGGGCATCGGCTCCTACCGCTTCTCCACGGCATGGTCGCGCGTCATGCCCGACGGCCGCCGGGTGAACCAGGCCGGGCTGGACCACTACTCGCGCCTGGTCGATGAGCTGCTCGGCGCCGGGATCGACCCGTGGCTGACCCTCTACCACTGGGACCTGCCGCAGGCGCTCGAGGACGAGGGCGGCTGGCCCGTGCGGGAGACCGCCTACCGGTTCGCCGAGTACGCCGCGGTGATGCACGAGGCGCTCGGCGATCGCGTGCGGACCTGGACCACGCTGAACGAGCCCTGGTGCTCGGCGTTCCTCGGCTACACCGCCGGCGTGCACGCCCCCGGGCGGCAGTCCCCCGCGGACGGTCTGGCGGCGGCCCACCACCTGCTGCTGGGGCACGGGCTCGCCCTGGGCGAGCTGCGCCGTCGGGACGGCGGGGCGAGGCTGGGGATCACGCTGAACTTCACCGTGGCCGATCCCCATGACGCCGGCGACCCGGCCGACGTCGACGCGGCGCGGCTGGAGGACGGGTTCTTCAACCGGATGTTCCTGGACCCGATCTTCTGCGGCTCCTACCCGGCCGACATCCTCGAGGACGTGGCACACCTGGGGCTGACCGGCCACATCCGTGCGGGGGACCTGGACCTCATCTCGGCCCCCATCGACGTGCTCGGCGTCAACTACTACAACGGCTCGGCCGTCTCCGCCCGGCCCGACCCGCAGGTCCAGGCGGGAAGCAACCGGCCCGACGGCGTCCGTTCCGCCGAGGAGGCGGGTCACCGCGTGGTCGGGGCACCCCAGCCGGTGGGGGGTGTGCACCACCGCGGCCGCGGGCTGCCGACCACCGACATGGGCTGGGAGGTCCAGCCGGAAGGGCTGACGCGGCTGCTGCTGCGACTGCAGTCCGACTACACCGGCCCGCGCGGGACGCCGATGGTGGTCACCGAGAACGGCGCGGCCTACCCGGATGTGGTCGGCCCCGCCGGCGAGGTGGATGACCGCGACCGGGTCGCCTACCTGGACGCCCACCTGCGGGCCGCGCACGCGGCGATCGAGGCGGGTGCACGGGTCGAGGGCTACTTCGTGTGGTCGCTGCTGGACAACTTCGAATGGGCCCTGGGCTACACCAAGCGGTTCGGGATCGTCCGGGTGGACTACGGGAGCCAGCAGCGCACCGTCAAGGCCTCGGGCTGGTGGTACGCCCGCACGGTGGCCGCGAACGGGCTGGCCGGCCCAGATGAGACCGGCGGCGCCGGCGATGCTGACGATACGGGCCCGCCGCGATGACCCTCACGCGGCTACGCTCGGGTCCCATGCCGACCGTGACCCTGGATGACGTGGCCCGCTCCGCGGGGGTCTCGCGATCGACGGCCTCCCGGGCGATCAACGGCGGCCGGAAGGTCTCCCCCGAAGCCCAGCGCGCCGTGGACGACGCGGTCGCGATGCTGGGCTACTCCCCCAACCCGGCGGCGCGCACGCTGGTGACGAGGCGGACCGGCTCGATCGCGCTCGTCATGCCCGAGCCGGACGCCCGGATCCTCTCCGACCCCTTCCTGGCAGGCCTGCTGCGGGGGGTCAGCGACGGGCTGATGGGCACCGACCTGCAGCTGGTGCTGCTGCTCTCCCGGCGCGGAGAGCGCCCCGGACGCACGGCGCAGTACCTGCGCGGCGGGCACGTCGACGGTGCGATCGTGGCCTCCCACCACAAGCAGGACCACCTGGACGACCAGCTGGCGGGCGCCGCCCTGCCGGTCGTCTTCGTCGGGCGCCCCTTCAGCGACACGGGCCTGCACTACGTCGACACCGACAATGTCGCCGGGGGCGCGATCGCCGCCACCCGGCTGCTGGAGCGCGGCTGCCGGCGGATCGGGACCGTGAGCGGGCCGATGAGCATGACCGGGGGCGTGGACCGGCTCGAGGGTTGGCGCCGGGCCGTGAGCGAGGCCGGGCTGGCCACCGATGCCGTCACCCACGGAGACTTCACCGTGGAGAGCGGGGCACGGGCCACCGCCGAACTGCTCCAGGCCCACCCCGGGCTGGACGGGATCTTCGTCGCCTCGGACCTCATGGGGGTCGGCGCGATGCAGGTGCTGGCCGAGCGAGGGCTACGCGTCCCCGAGGACGTCGCGGTGGTGGGCTATGACAACCTCGGTGTCGCCGAGCGTACGACCCCGCGGCTGACCACGGTCTACAACCCGCTGGTGGAGATGGTGGCCGCCGCCACCGGCACGCTGCTGGCGATGGTCGACGGCGGACCGGCGCCCGCCGCCCCCCAGGTCCTGACCCCCGCGCTCGTCGAGGGTGGCACCGCCTGAGCTGCCCGCCGGCTCAGCGTGCGGGCGCCGGCCGGGGCGCCTGCCTCGCCGTGACCCGGATCGTGTAGAGGCTGCTGGTGGCGGTGATGAACAGGTCCTGCCCGTCGGGACCACCGAAGCACACGTTCGAGACGGTCTCCGGCACCGCGATCGTCTCCACGTGCTCACCGCCGGGGGTGAGGATCTGCACGCCGTCCCCGGCAGAGGTCCAGATGCGGCCCTCGGTGTCGATGCGGAAGCCGTCGGAGGCGCCGGGGCGGACCGTGGCCAGGACCCGGCCGTTGACGCAGGCGGGCGAGCCGCCGTCGGGTCGTTGCACGTCGTAGGCGCGCAGGTGCCTGGCGCCGTCGCCGGTGTCGGAGACGTAGAGGATGCTCTCGTCCGGTGAGAACGCGAGCCCGTTGGGGTGGATCATGTCGGTGATCGGGGCGGTCAGCTCGCCGGTGGCCTCGTCGTAGCGGAAGACGTAGCACCCGCCGTACTCCTGGGGTGCCTGGCGGCCCTCCTTGTTCGTGAGGATGCCGTAGGGCGGGTCGGTGAACCAGATCGCGCCGTCGGAGGCGACGACGACGTCGTTCGGGGAGTTGAGGCGGTGCCCCTGCCAGGAGTCGACCAGGGTGACCGGGGCGGGGCTCTCGTCCGGGCTGTCACGCTCCACCGCGCGGCGCCCGTGCGAGCACTGCACCACGGCACCGGTCAGATCGTGGGTGCGGCCGTTGGTGTACTCGGCTTCCTTGGAGTAGACACGGGTGCGCCCGGAGGTGAGGTCGTGCTCGAGGATGCGGTTGTTCGGGATGTCGCTCCAGCGCACCCGGCCGGCGCTCTCGGGGCCGGGCAGCCAGATCGGCCCCTCGGCCCAGACGCTGCCGGTGTACAGGCGGCGCAGCCGGGCGCCGGGCTCGATGCACGTGTCCATACGCCTCATGCTGGCACAGCAGCCAGGGCGGTGTGAGCCCCATGTCACACCCGGGCCGTAGCATGACCGGCGTGTTGCACATCCACCGCTCCGAGCGCACCGACGCGTTGGTCGCGCCCCTGGCCGCGGTGCTCGCCGAACCTCCGGAGGACCCGTTCACCCCGGACGTGGTGGCCGTGCCCACCCGGGGTATCGAGCGGTGGCTCGCGCAGCGGCTCTCCCACCATCTGGGGGTCCCCGCGGGCAGCACCTCCGAGGGTGTGTGTGCGAACGTCGACTTCCGCTCCCCGGGGCGGCTGGTCCAGGCCGTGCTCGCCGCGACCGGAGGGGTGGACCCGGAGGAGGACCCCTGGCGCTCGGCGCGGCTGGTGTGGCCGGTGCTGGAGACCGTCGACGGCTGCCTGGACGAGGACTGGGCCGCGCCGTTGTCGAGATACCTCGGGCAGGCGGAAGATACCGTGCGCCGCTCCCGGCGGGTGGCCCTCGCCCAACGCATCGCCGGCCTGTTCGCCTCCTACGCCCATCAGCGCCCGGACCTGATCGCGGCCTGGCTCGCTGGGATCGACACCGACGGGCACAGCGCGCCGGTCCCGGACGATCTGCGATGGCAGCCGCAGCTCTGGCGGCGCGTGCGCGAGCACATCGGTTCACCCAGCCCGGCGGAGACGCTGGCGACGGCTCTCACCGCCATCGAGGCGCATCCGGAGTCCGTCGACCTACCCGGGCGGCTGTCGGTGTTCGGGCCCACCCGCCTGCCCGAGGACCAGCTGCGGGTGCTGCGCGGACTGGCCCGTTCCCGGGATGTGCACCTGTGGTTGCCGCACCCCTCCCCCGCGGTGTGGGGCGCCGTCGAGCGTGAGCCGGCATCGAGTGTCCGCCGGGCGGGCCAGAAGCCGGTCGCTCGCCACCCACTGCTGATCTCGATGGGCAGCGATGCGACCGAGCTGCAGCGCCGGGTGCTCGACGATCCGGCGGGCCCGGTGGTGCGCCACCATGCTGCACCGCCTCCCCCTGCCACGTTGCTCGGCCGTCTGCAGCAGTCGCTGCGCGAGGACGAACCGGAACCCGGGGCACTTCCCGTCGCGGTCAACGACCGGAGCGTGCAGGTGCACGCCTGCCACGGGCGGGCGCGGCAGGTGGAAGTGCTGCGCGAGGTGCTCACGGGCCTGTTCGCCGCCGATCCGAGCCTGGAGCCACGCGACGTGGTGGTGATGTGCCCCGACGTCGACGCGTTCGCGCCGTTGATCACCGCCACCTTCGGCGCGGCCCCCGACGGCGCCACGCAGGTGCACCCCGGCCAGCAGCTGCGGGTGAGCCTCGCCGACCGGGGGGCGAGCAGCACCAACCCGGTGCTGGCCGTGCTCGAGACGGTGCTGCGGCTCGCCGACAGCCGGGTCGGGGCACCGGATGTCCTCGACCTGGCCGCCTCGACCCCGGTGCGCCGTCGGTTCCGGCTCAGCGACGACGACCTCGACCGGTGGCGCACGTGGGCCATCGAGGTGGGGGTGCGCTGGGGCGAGGACGGGTCGCGCCGCGCGCGGTTCGGGATCGACCCGTCGGTGCGCCAGGGGACCTGGGACGCCGCCCTGGACCGGGTCCTGCTCGGGGTGGCGATGGCCGAGGAGGACTCCCGTTACGTCGGCGCCGCGCTGCCGGTCGACGATGTGGGCTCCACCGACGTGGACCGGGCCGGCCGGTTCGCCGAACTGGTCGATCGGCTCGCGCGTCTGCTCGCCCGGATGGATGGCGCCCCCCCGCTGCACCGCTGGCTGGACACCCTCGAGGACGTGCTGACCCTGCTCACCGAGCCGGAGGAGCCGTGGCAGGCGATCCACGCCCGCCGGGTGCTGGCCGGCGTGCGTGAGTCCGGCGCGGCGGGTGCCGGCGGTCACGAGGAGGGGCCCCTGCTGCTGGCGGATGTGCGCGCCCTGCTCGCCGACCGGCTGGCCGGGCGGCCGACGCGCTCGGGGTTCCGCACCGGTGCACTGACGGTGTGCTCGCTGGAGCCGATGCGCGCGGTGCCGCACCGGGTGGTGTGCCTGCTGGGGATGGACGACGGCGCTTTCCCCCGGTCGCCCACGCCGAGCGGCGATGACCTGCTCGCGCGCGATCCATGCCTGGGCGAGCGCGATCTGCGCAGCGAGGACCGGCAGATCTTCCTGGACGCGGTCACCGCGGCCGGTGAGCATCTAGTGATCGTGCACACCGGCGCCGACGAGCGCACCGGTGCCTCCCGGCCCCCGGCCGTGCCGGTGGCCGAGATGATCGACGCCCTCGAGCGGGTGGCAACCGCTCCGGGCGGCGGCACGATCCGCGCGCATCTGGTGGTGCAGCACCCGTTGCAGTCCGTCGACGAACGGGCCTTCACCGACGGCGCCCTCGGCGCGCCGGGCCCGTTCAGCTTCGACGTGGCCGCCTTCCGGGGCGCCCGGGCCGGACGCGGCGAGCGGGTGGCTCCGGGCCTGCTGGTGACCGAACCGCTGCCGGCTCCCGAGGCCGCAAACACATCGGAGGACACGAGCCCGTCGCAGGCCGCCGAACGCCCGGTGCTCGACCTGGACGAGCTGATCGAACTGCTCGAACATCCGGCGAAGTGGTTCGTCCGGCGGCGGCTGGGCGTGCAGGTGCTGCGCCAGGAGGACGAGGTCGAGGACAGGTTGCCGCTGAGTGTGGGGCCGCTGGAGTCCTGGGCGGCCGGCGATCGCATCCTGGCGGCGATGCTGGCCGGCACCGAGCCGCGGCGGGCCTTCCAGGCGGAGTGGCGGCGCGGGCACATGCCGCCCCGTCAGCTCGGGAACGCCGCGCTGCTGCAGGTGATGGAACGGATCCGGCCGATCCACGCCATGGCCACCGAGGCCGCACAGATGGACGGCGCCATGGACACGGAGCACACGCGCGCCACCGGGGTGGATGTGTTGGCCGAGACCGGTCCCGTCCTGGTGGCCGGGACGGTGCCCGGGGTGCACGGGCACCGGGTGGTGCGCGCGGAGTACTCCAAGCTGGGCGCCAAGCATCGGGTCCGGGCGTGGGTCCAGCTCCTCGCCCTGGCGGTCTCGGCCCCGGACCTGCCGTGGCACACGGTGACCATCGGCCGGGGCGAGAACAGCAGATACGGCGACGATGCTCCGACCGCAGCTGCCAGTTGCCTCCGTCCGCCCGCGGACCCGGAGGCGGTGCTCACCGACCTGGTGGCGCTGCACCAGGAGGCCTCGCGGCTGCCGCTGCCGCTGCCACCGAAGACGGCCGAGCGCTACGCGGGCGCGCGGTCGCGCGGCAGCAGCCCGGACTCCGCCCTGGCCGTGGTGCGGCGCAACTGGGGGTACGACTTCGGGCCCGAGGATCCCTTCCATATCCTGTGCTTCGGCGAGGCGGCCACCCTCGAGCGCGTGGCGGGTGCGCCGTCGGCTGCGGATCGGGCGCGCCACCCGGAGGAGACGACGCGACTGGGCGCGCTCGCGCGGCGGGTGTGGGACCCGCTGCTCGCATGCGAGGAACGGAGCAGCGCATGACTGGCCCTGCCGCGCCGCACAGCCCGCGCTCGACCGTGTTCGACGTCTGCGGCGACCTACCGGTGGGCACGACCGTGCTGGAGGCCAGCGCCGGCACCGGGAAGACCTTCACCATCGCCGCCCTCGCCGCCCGCTACGTCGCCGAGGGGGTGGCCGAGCTGAAGGACCTCATGCTGGTCACCTTCGGGCGCGCCGCCACCTCGGAACTGCGCGACCGCGTGCGCGAGCGGCTCGTGGGCACCGAGCGAGCGCTGCGCGCACCCGATGCGGCCCGCAGCTCCGATGCGATCGTGGCGCTGCTCGCCGACACGGACGAGGACGAGCTGGGACGGCGGCGAGCTCGCCTGGCCCGGGCACTCTCGCAGCTGGACGCGGCCACGATCACCACCACCCACGGGTTCTGCCAGCAGATGCTGACCGCCTTGGGGATCGCGGCCGACGTCGACCCGGCCGCCACCTTCGTCCCGGATGTGGCCGACCTCGTCCGGGAGGTGACCGATGACCTCTACGTGCAGGAGTTCTCCGACGAGAAGCAGCCACGGCTGAGCCCGGACGAGCTCTACGCGCTCGGGCGCGCCGCCGTCAGTGACCATGGCGCGCAGCTGGAACCGAAGACGGACGACACCACCGATCTCGGTGGGCTCCGGTACCGGCTGGCGGTGGCGGTGCGGGCCGAGACCGAACGGCGCAAGCGCGTCGGGCACCTGATGGACTACGACGACCTGCTGGTACTGCTGCGGGACGCCCTACGCGACCCCCGGAACGGCGCGGCCGCTGCGCAGCGGATCCGCGAGCGCTACCGGGTCGTCATGGTGGACGAGTTCCAGGACACCGACCCGGTGCAGTGGGAGATCCTGCGCACCGCCTTCCACACCCACCGCACGCTGGTGCTGATCGGGGACCCGAAGCAGGCCATCTACGCCTTCCGCGGTGCCGACGTGGAGGCCTATCTGGAGGCCAAGCACGACGCCGTCACCACGGCCACCCTCGGGACCAACTGGCGCAGCGACGCCTCCCTCCTGAGCGCCCTGCACGCCGTGCTCGGCGGTGCGGCCCTGGGGCATGAGGAGATCTCCGTAGGCCCGGTCTCCCCCGCCCACCACGAACCCCGTTTCGACGGCGGACCGGCCGTGCGGCTGCGCCAGGTCACGCGCGAGGCGCTCGGGGTGCGACCGGGCAAGGACCCCTTCGTCGGCGACGTCCGCTCGTTCATCGCTGCCGACACCGCGGCGGACATCGTCGAGCGGCTCGGACGCGCGCAGGTGCGGGACGAAGGGCACTGGCGCGTCCTGCAACCGGGGGACGTGGCGGTCCTGACCCGGACGAATGCCCAGGCCGAGCAGGTGCGGGCCGAGCTCAGCGCCCGGGGTGTGCCGGCCGTCGTCTCGGGGCTGTCAAGCGTGTTCGCCACCCCCGCCGCCCGCGACTGGCTGACGCTGCTGGACGCGCTCGAGCAACCCGGGTCGCACCCACGTGCCTCGGCCCTCGCGCTGACCGCCTTCGTCGGATGGGACGGACACCGGCTCGCCACTGCGAGCGACAGTGACCGCGATCGGCTCGCCGAGACGGTGCGCACCTGGTCACGGCTGCTCAGCGGGCGCGGAGTGGCGGCGCTGCACGAGGCACTGACCCGCGGGGGGATCGCCGAGCGGCTGATGCGCACCACCACCGGCGAGCGGCAACTGACCGATCTGCGGCACGTGGGAGAGGTGCTGCACTCGGTCGCTGTGACCGAGGGCCTGGGTGCCGCGGCACTGACCGGATGGCTGCGCCGCCGGATCCGGGAGGCGACCCGCGATTTCGAGGAGGAGCGCAGCCGGCGGTTGGAGACCGATGCGGCGGCCGTGCAGGTGGTGACCGTGCACGCCAGCAAGGGCCTGGAGTTCGGGGTGGTGTACGTGCCCTTCGCGTGGGACCGGTACGAGTCCTCCACTCCCTCCATCCTCGGCTTTCACGCCGGTGACGGGCGTCGGATCCTGCACGTGGGCGGGCAGGGCTCGCACCTGTATCGCGAGGCGCGCGAGCGCTACCAGCGTGAGGACCGGGGTGAGGACCTGCGCCTGCTGTACGTGGCACTGACACGAGCCCAGCACCAGGTGGTCGCGCACTGGGCGCCCTCGCGCAATTCTGCCAAGGGGCCTTTGACGAGGGTGCTGCTCGGCGCCCGGGACCTCGGCGGCGAACCGGCGGTGGCAGCCGACACCGGCGCGCTGCGGGACGAGGCGGTGACCGAGGCGTTCGCGGACATCGCTCACCGTTCCGGTGGCACGATCGCGGCCGAGGTGGCACCGGCGGACCCGCGCCGGCAGCGGTGGGACCCGCCGGACCTGACCTCCCCCGCACTTGCCGTTGCCCACCTGGACCGGCTGCCCGACGCCGGCTGGCGGCGCGCCTCCTACACCGCACTGACGGCGGCGGCGCACCAGGGCCACCACGCGCACCGGACGTTGGCGCAGGCGGCGCCGGTCGAGGCGGACCGGGGCGAGGCAGGAGTGCTCAGCGAACCCGAGGATGCCGGGGTCCTGGACGAGCCCGCGAGCAACGACGAAGGCATCACGCTCACCCGGGCGACCGCGGCGCCGGCGCCGGGCGCCGAGGCACCGTCCCCGATGGCGGACCAGCCGGCCGGAGCAGCGTTCGGCACATTGGTGCACGAGGTGCTCGAGTACGCCGACACCGCGGCGCCGGATCTGGACGCCGAGCTCCTCGCCCGCTGCCGTGCGGCGTCCTCCGCGCGGGTGGACGGGTTGGACGTGGATGCCCTCGCTGCGGCGCTGGGCACGGTGATGCGCACCCCGCTGGGTCCGCTGGCGGCCGAGCGGACGCTCGCCGAATTCGCGCCGTCGGACCGTCTCTCGGAGCTGGAGTTCGAGCTGCCCCTGGCGGGTGGGGACGGCGACACGAGCACGCGGGACGTAGGGGCCGAACGCATGGAGGCCGCCACGCTGCACGACGTGGCGGCCACCCTCGAGGCACACCTCGACGCCGGGGACCCGTTCGCGCCCTACCCGCAGATGCTGCGGGCCCTGGCCGCCGACCCGCAGGGTCCGGCCGAGCTGCGCGGATACCTGACCGGTTCGATCGACGCGGTGCTCCGGGTTCACGGGGACCAGGGGCAGCCACAGTTCCTGGTGTGCGACTACAAGTCGAATCGCCTGGGAGGCCCGGGGAGCGAGCTGACGCTGCACGACTACCGACCCGGCGCCGTCATGGAGGCGATGCTGGACGCGCACTATCCGCTGCAGCTGTTGCTCTACCTGGTGGGGCTGCATCGCTATCTGCGGTGGCGGATGCATGAGTACGATCCCGGGGTTCACCTGGGCGGCGGCCTCTACCTCTTCGTGCGGGGCATGGCCGGCGCCCACACCCCGGTCGGGCCGGACGGGTCGCCGTACGGGGTCCTGGCATGGCGTCCGCCGCCTGGTCTGGTGCCGGCACTGTCCGAACTGCTCGACGGCGGACCGCACCGAACAGGCAAGGACGGCACCCGATGAGCGTGACCACGGCGAACCCGCCCCTGCGGCCCGAGGGTGACGTGCGCTCGGCCGTCGCAGCGCCGCCACTCCTGGCGCAGTTCAACGCCGCCGGCCTCGTGACCGCGACGGACGTGCAGGTCGCCACCCGGCTGGGCCGTCTCACCGGTGAGATGGACGAGCGGGTGCTGCTCGCTGCCGCGCTGACCGTCCGGGCGCTGCGCGGGGGGTCGGTGTGCCTGCACCTGGGAGAGCCGGCCGAGCTGGAGGCGCTGCGTATCCCCGACGATGCCGGCTCCGAGCCGGAGGCGTCGGCGGAGCCGCCGCAGTGGCCCGAGCACGCCGCCTGGGTCGAAGCGGTGCAGGCGAGCCCGATGGTCACCCTCGGAGCGGACGCTGCCGGTAGCGCCGGCGACGACGTGCGACCGGTGCGCTGGGTGAACGGGCGGCTCTACCTCGACCGCTACTGGCGGGACGAGCTGACCGTACGCCGGCTGATCGACGCCCGGCTGACGGAGGCGGATCTGCCGGTCGCCGACGGTCGCGAGGCGCTGGCGCGACTGTTCCCGGAGGCGAGCGACAGCAAGCAGCGGCTCGCCGCGACACACGCGCTGCGACGGCGGTTGACCGTGCTCACCGGCGGGCCGGGAACGGGCAAGACGACCACCGTGGCGCGGCTGCTCGCGGTGCTGCAGGACGTCGACGGTCAGCTTCGCGTGGCCCTCGCGGCGCCCACGGGGAAGGCAGCAGCACGGTTGCAGGAGGCGGCGGCCGAGGTGATCGGGGGGCTCCAGGATGAGGACAAGGATCGAGTGGGCGCACCGGAGGCGACGACAGTGCACCGGCTGCTCGGGTACAAGCCGGGCAGCACCACCCGCTTCCGGCACGACTCCAGGCACCACCTTCCCCACGATGTGGTGGTGGTCGACGAGACGTCGATGGTGCCGCTGTCACTGATGGCACGGTTGCTCGAGGCGCTGCGCCCTGAGGCACGGCTGGTGCTGGTCGGGGACCCGGACCAGCTGGCCTCGGTGGAGGCAGGCGCCGTGCTCGGTGACCTGGTGGCCCGGCCGCCGGTGGCCGAGGCGCCCGCAGGGCTGGCGGTCGAGCCGGACGAACCCAGCGCGGACCCGGACGCACAGACACAGGGCGGTGAGTCACGGCTGACGTCCGATCTGGGCAACGGGGTGGTGCGACTGACCACGGTGCACCGGCAGCAGCAGGGATCGGAGATCCTGCCCTTGGCGGCCGCGATCCGGGCCGGCGACGCCGAGCGCGTGCTGGAACTGCTGCGCGCGGGCCGGCACGGGGTCGAGCTGGTGGCGGCGGACGTCGAGCGGCTGGACGAGGCCGCGGTGGCAAGCGTGCGCGCGGACGCCATCCGGGCCGGCACGAGTCTCGTGACGCACGCCCGCGCCGGCGATGCCGCAGCAGCACTGACCGCACTGGGCGAGCACCGGCTGATGCTCGCGCACCGGCGCGGGCCCGCGGGCGTGGTCCGATGGGCCGCCCAGGTGGAGACATGGGTGCAGGAGAGTCTGGCAGCCAGCGGCGCACCAGGAGCCCGGGCGCCCTCGGCCGGTAACCCCTGGGCCGTCGGGCGTCCGATCCTGGTGACCAGCAACGACCAGGCCGTGGGGCTCTACAACGGTGACACGGGCGTGCTCGTCGCCGACGGCGAGACGGTGGTCGCCGCATTCGGGGACCCGGCCCGGCCGGTACTGGTGCGCACGCACCGGCTCCCGCCGGTCGAGACCGTGCACGCGATGACGGTGCACCGTGCGCAGGGCAGCCAGTTCACCCGGGTGTCGCTGATCCTGCCGCCGGCGGCCTCACCGCTGCTGACCCGCGAGCTGTTGTACACCGCCGTGACCCGTGCGCGGGCGTTCGTGCGCGTGGTGGGCAGCGAGGAGGCCGTCCGAGCAGCGGTCGAGCACCCGGTGCGGCGAGCGAGCGGGCTACGCGAGCCGCTCTGATCGTCGACGGACGGCCCTCGCCGCCCTACGCCTGCTGCCACTGCTAGGTCACCTCCCACTCGGCGAGCAGATGGGTGGCAGGTTCCTCCCGGAGCTCCTCGAGTTCGTACGGTGCCAGATCGTCCAAGCCGTCGCCCACCCACACGGCAGCGGCGTCACTGCGAAGCCGGGCGGTGAGGGCAGTCAGGTCCTGGCGTTCGGGGAGCCTGGCGTAGACGTGGCCGGTGCGGGTGCGCCAGGTGGTGATCCCGGTCCACGCCTCTCGCTCGACGCTGAACGCCTGCTCGGTCTTGCCCTGATGGTGGTGACGGCACAGCAGCTGCAGGTTGCTCTCCACCGTCTGTGCCCAGGCCGGAAGGTCAGGGTCGAAGGCGACGATGTGATCGATCTGGCAGCGCCACCCGGGCACCATGCACCCGGGGAAGCGGCAGGTCTGGTCGCGGTCGACGATCAGGCCGCGCAGGCGACGCGAGGGTGCATAGGAGTCGCTGCAGACCAGTCCGAGCACGGTCTCCAGGAGCGTGACGGGCTCCGCATCTCTCGCAGGGCCGCTGCGACATCGAGATGCCTCCCGTTGTCGCCTGTGCACCCACGCCGTCGTCGCCGCCGGGTCGCTACCGTCGGGGAGGCCGGGCTCTCGCGGCGACGGGAGCAGTTCTCGCATCGGGTCGAGCAGGTCCGTCCGGCCCCGCGACGGCCACCGGGGAACGGGGCACTGTAAGTGGTTCTCGAGCTCGATCTCACCCTCACGGGCCATCCGCCGCGCCGAGGCGGCCGTCACCGGGCCGTACCCGTGCAGTATCGCGGGCGTCTGATCGTCGCCCGCGAGGACAGTGGTCGTCGCCGTCACCTGCACCGCCGGCCTCCAACCCTGGCGATCGGGCAGCGCAGCACCCCCAGGGACCTCACCGGTGACGAGGATGTCGCGGAATATCTGACAGAAGGCATCGGCACGGCGCTGGTCGAGAGTGCGGGGGTCGTCGGCGCTCGTGTCGGCGGCGATGCCGTCGATGCAGGTGTAGACGGCCGACGCCTCATGGGCGGGCACGTAGGCACCGACCCAGGACATGCCATGGCGTGACGGCTCGAGCACCATCTTCCGCCGCGTCACCTCCCTCTCGTGCGCCCGCTCAGCGCCCTCCGGGTCGACCGCGAGAACGGCCGCCTCGAGCTCACGTCGCAGCTGCGGCGGGGTGTGATGCTCGGCGTAGCCGACCCCGTACTCCTGCACGGCCCGTGCCTGCGGGAGTTCGAGGCGGTCGGTGGCCTCGGTGATCAGTTCCGCCTTGCGCGCCGAGATGGCGCCACGGTCGAGTGCTTCATCGACGTCCGGTGCGGTCGCGAGCGCCGCCGCACGACCCACGATCACATCCGCCGAGTACCCCGTGGTCGCGAGCCGGGCCGCGATCTCATCGCGTGTGCGTGAGGTGCCACGGGCGCCACGACGGCGATCCACGAGCTCGGCGACGAACGAGGCCTGGAGCGAGCCCAGGTGATTGACGAGCCGGTCGGCGGCGGCGATGAACTCGATGAGCAACCCCTCATCAGGGGTCCTCATGCCGTCGCGCTCGGCCTCCAGCAGGTCCAGCAGCTCGGCGTCGGCACGGGCATCCGCGACCACCTCGGCCGCCTCGGAACAGGTCGCATCGAACGACCAGGAGGGAGTCGCCCGGTCCACCGAGCGCGCCTGATCGACGCGCTCACGCAGCGACGCACGCACGCGGCCACTGCCGCTGCCACTGGGCGCGACGCCGTCGGGTGGGCTGCCCTGATGCGCCCCCGCCCCGCTGCGTTCGTCGGCCATGGGAACAGTAGATCAGCGACCACCGACATCGACGCTGATCCGCGGAAATCCGCGGATCAGAGGGTCGCTTCACCCGCGCGCGGCGACCAGCTCCCACAGCCTCGCGTACGCCTCACACACCTGGTGCCGCGGCGCGAATGCCGCCACCGGCGCCCGCTCAGAGCCCATCCGTTCCACGATGACGCTGGCCGGGACCACGACGTCGACGATCTCCGCGTGCTCGGCCGGCAACTCCTCCGCCGCGCGCCGGTGGGAGACCTTGCGGCGGTCGACCATCGACAGGAAGGCCAGGATCGGGGCGGGCTTGGCGGAGTCGGCCACCAGGTCACGCACCTGCTCCAGGGAACGCAGCGAGAGTACGGCCGGCGGCACCGGCGTCACGATCACGTCCGCGGCGCGCACGGCGTTCTCCGCCACCAGCGAGGCGCCCGGCGGGCAGTCCAGGATGACGGTGTCGTAGGTGCCCGCCGCGTCCTTGAGGGCCTTCTCTAGGCGCCGGCGCGAGCCCTTCGCGGCGTCGAGCATCAGTTCGAGCTCGCGATAGGAGTCATCGGCGGGCAGGACATCGATCCGGTGGCCGCCGTCGGCGAACTGCGCCTGCCTGACCACCTCCGAGATCGTGCTGCTGCCCTTGACGAGCTTGGCGACGCCGCCCTTGAGCTTGGCCTTGACACCCGTCAGGTACGTGGTGGCGCCCTGGGCGTCCAGATCCCACACCAGGACGCGCCCGGACCTGCTCGCCTCCCACGCGAGGTTGACCGCTGCTGACGTCTTCCCTGCTCCACCCTTGGTGGAGTACACCGCGACGATCTTCACCCCAGCCACACTATGGGCGCTCGTGCGGTTCTGTCACCGCCACGCGGGGACTGTGCGAGCCGCCGGAGATGAACGTTCGCCGAACGGACGGCGACACCTGCCCGGCGGCAACGTCCCCTGTCACCGGTCCGCCGTACCGTGGTGCCCGAGACCGACAGGAGCATCCATGACCCAGATCATCGCCCACCGCGGCAACTCGTCCGTGGCGCCCGAGAACACCCTGCCTGCCTTCGCGGCCGCCGCCCAGGCCGGCTCGCACATGATCGAGATCGACGTCCAGGTCGCCGTCGACGGTTCGGCCGTGGTGATCCACGACTCCTCCGTGGACCGCACCACCGACGGCGCCGGGATCGTCGCCGAGATGCGCGCCACGGACGTGCGCCACCTCGATGCGGGCGAGTGGTTCGACCCGGCCTACGAGGGGACGGCCCTGCCGCTCCTCGGCGACGTCGTGGCCCTGATGCTGCGCTACCCCGACCTGGAGCTGCTGCTGGAACTCAAGGGCGCGTGGCCGATCGAGCCCACCCGGGCACTGCTCGCGCAGATCACCGAGGCCGGTCTGACCGAACGCGTCATCGCCCAGTCCTTCGAGGTGGAGATGCTGAGCACGCTGCAGACGCTCGCACCCGCGATGCGCCGCGGTCTGCTGGTCGAGGAGGCCGATGAGCGGGCGCTCGAGGCCTGCGCCACGATCAGCGCGACTGCCTGCAACCCGTCCTCGGCGAGCGTCATCGCCGACCCCTCCGTCGTGACGCGCGTGCACGAGGCCGGCCTACAGATCTTCACCTGGACCTCCAACGACGCCGTGCACTGGGCGCCGCTGGTGGCCGCCGGGGTGGACGGCATCATCACCGACCGCCCCGACCGGCTCGCCGGCTGGCTGGAGGCCCAGCAGTCCTGACCCCTCACATCGATCAGGAATCGAGAAGTGCCGCCCCCAGCCCCGCGTCTACGGTGATCAGCACCAAAGACCGACAAGAGGGGATCACGATGTCCGCATCACGCAAGGAACAGTCCGAGGGGTTCTCCGCGCAGGAGCGCGAGGCGATGAAGCAGCGCGCCGCCGAGCTCAGGACTCAGGCGAAGCGCGGCAGCCGCGACGAGACGGCTGAGGCCAAGGCAGCAGCCGACGAGGCCGACGTGCTGGCGAAGATCGCCGAGATGCCGAACGGCGATCGTGAGCTCGCCGAACGGGTGCACACGATCGTGACGACCACCGCGCCCGAGCTCGCTCCCAAGCTCTACTACGGGCAACCGGGGTACGCCCGCAAGGGCAAGGTCGTCGTCTTCTTCCGCAGCGGTCAGATGGACAAGGAGCGCTACTCCACCTTCGGTGTCAGCACGCTGGCCGCGCTCGACGACGACTCGGGACTGTGGCCGACGGCCTACGCCCTGACCGAACCCACCGAGGCCGCGTGGAAGCAGCTCGCCGGCCTGGTCGAGCGGGCGGTGGGCTGACCATGGCACTGACTCTCGACGCCGTCTCGATCACCGCCGCCGATCCGGCCCGGGCGCTCGATGGATACACGAGCACCTTCGCCCCCTCTCTCACCGACGGCGGGGAGGTCGCCGTCCTGGACCTGCACGGCCGCGGGCGGCTCGAGCTCGACCAGACCCCCGGCACGGCCCCATCCCCCGGCACGGTCCCATCCGGCTTCGACGGCTACGTCCTCACCTATCTGGTGGAGCAGCCCTCCGACGTCCGGGCGGTCATGCAGGCCGCGGCGGGCGCCGGCGCCCAGGAGCTCAAGCCGGCGAAGAAGGCCCTCTTCGGCTCCTTCTCCGGGGTCTTCCGCGCCATCGACGGATCCGTCTGGAAGGTCGCCGCGGGCACCCGCAAGGACTCCGACCCGGCGGCGTCCACTCCCAGGCCGACAGAGACCACCCTCATTCTCGGGGTGGGTGAGCCGACAACCTCCCGGGCCTTCTACGAGGCGCTCGGTCTGGTCCCGGACCGCGACTACGGATCGAAGTACATCGACTTCGCACCGCTTCCGGGGGCGACCCGCCTGTGCCTGATGCAGCACCCCGTGCTGGCCAAGGACGTCGGTGTGGGCCCCCAGGGGAGCGCCGGCACCGAGGGACGCTCGGGGAGCGCGCTGACGCTGAGGCACCGCGCCGCCACCCCCGCAGCCGTCGACGCCCTGCTCGACTCGGCCGCCGCGGCCGGCGGAGCAGTCACCACCCCCGGCGATGCCACCGACCATGGCTACCGCGGCGTCTTCACCGATCCCGACGGCTTCCGGTGGCTCGTCAGCACCTGACCGGCCACCACCGGCTCACACCCCGGCGCCGGCGAGCGCGACCGCGGTACTGAGTGCCGCCACCGTCGCCTCGTAACCGACATCCTGCCGCGAGCCGGGCAGGCCGGCACGGTCGCGCGCCTGCTCCACGCCGGTGCAGGTCAGCACGCCGAACCCGACCGGGACGCCGGTGCTCGTGGCCACCTGCGTGAGCCCCGACGTCACGCCCTGGCAGACGTACTCGAAGTGCGCGGTCGTCCCCTGCAGGACCATCCCGAGGGCCACCACGGCATCGAAACCGCCACGCGCCAGCCGGCCGGCGGCCACGGGCAGCTCGAAGCTGCCCGGCACCCGCACCACCTGCGGCTCGTCGATGCCGGCCTCCGCGAGCGCCCGGAGCGCCCCGGTGAGCAGGCCGGTGGTGATCTCCTCGTGCCAGCAGGCAGCCACGACGGCGACCCGCAGGTGGGGTACGTGCGGCACCTGGACCTGAGGTCCGGCGTGCGGGGCGGGGGTGCTCATGCGGTGGTCCTCTCGTGGGGGGTGGGCCGGCTCGGCAGCCAGGGCAGCACGTGCCCCATCCGCTCGGCCTTGGTGCGCAGGTAGGGAAGGTTGTCCGCGCCGACCGGCGCCGGTGCGGGCACGTGCGCGCTGACGTGTACCCCGCCGAGCGCCAGGGCTGCCGACTTGGCCGGGTTGTTCGACTGCAGGCGGACCGTCCGGGCGCCGACGTCAAGCAGGATGGCGGCGGCAGCGCCGTAGTCGCGGGCGTCGGCGGGCAGGCCCTGCTCCAGGTTCGCCTCGACGGTGTCGCGCCCCTGCTCCTGCAGGGCGTAGGCGCGGATCTTCGCGCTCAGCCCGGTGCCACGGCCCTCATGGCCGCGCAGGTACACGACGGCGCCGCGCCCGGAGGCGGCGATCGCCGCCAGCGCGTCCTCGAGCTGGGGCCCGCAGTCGCAGCGCAGCGAGCCGAACGCCTCGCCGGTCAGGCACTCCGAGTGCACCCGCACGAGCACGTCCCCGGCGCCGTCGAACCGGTCGCCGGGCCCGAGGCCGCGGCACAGTGCCACGTGCTCGATACCCGAGACGTCGGTGAACACGATCGAGCGGAACGGCCCGTGCGCCGTGGGGAGGGTCGCCGTCGCGGACCGGTGCACGCCGGACCGGGCGGGCGCCGGAGCGCCACCGGACCGGCAGCGATGGGCGACGAGCTCGGCCACGCTGACCACGGGCAGGTCGTGAGCCGCGGCCAGGGCGCGCAGCTCCTCGCCGCGGGCGGGGACGCCGTCGGGGGTGAGGATCTCGCAGATGACGGCGGCGGGCGCGCGCCCGGCGAGCCGGGCCAGGTCCACACCGGCCTCGGTGTGCCCGATCCGGCCCAGCACACCGTCGGGGTGGGCAAGGAGCGGGAAGACGTGCCCGGGCCGGGCCAGATCGCCGGGCCGGGTGGCCGGATCGGTGAGCAGCGCGATGGTACGGGCGCGGTCGGCGGCGCTGATGCCGGTGGTGATGCCCGCGGCGGCGTCCACGGAGACCGTGAAGGCCGTCCCGTGCGCCTCGGTGTTGCGCCGGACCATCGGCGCCAGCTCCAGCCGATCGGCGATCTCCCCGGCGACCGGTGCGCAGATGAGCCCGCGCCCGTGTGTGGCCATAAACGCGACGATCTGGGGGGTGATGGTCTCGGCGGCGGCCACCAGATCGCCCTCGTCCTCCCGGTCGGCGTCGTCGGTGACGATCACCATCCGGCCGGCGGCGATCGCGGCGATCGCGTCCTCCACCTCACGCACGGGCGGTCTCCCCGGCGGCGAGGAGGCGCTCGACCTGCTTGGCGAGCACGTCGACCTCGACGTTCACCCGGTCGGGCGGGGTGCGCCGTCCGAGCGTGGTGGCCTCGAGGGTGGCGGGGATGAGACCGATCGTCACCTCGCATCCCTCGGCGGTGTCGGTGAGCTCGGCGACCGTGAGGGAGACGCCGTCGATCGTGATCGATCCCTGAGCCACCACGTAGCGCGCCAGGTGGGCGGGCACGGCGACGGTCAGCCGGTCGGCCAGCTCGCCGCTGGTGCGCCCCACCACCGCCGCGACGGCGTCGATGTGCCCGGTGACCACGTGACCGCCGAAGCGCCCGTTCGCCGCGAGCGCCGGCTCGAGGTTGACCCGGTCCCCGGGTTCGCGCCGCCCGATCGTGGTCCGGTCCAGCGTGGCGGGCATGAGATCGGCCGTGAACTCCACGACGGCGCCGCCTCCGCCCTCACCCCCGGCGCCTTCCACCGTGGTCACGGTGGTGACCGTGACGCAGACACCGTCGACGGCGATGGAGTCACCCGGGGCGACGTCCCGCGGCAGCCTGCCCCGGACGCGGAGCCGGGCCCCGCCCGGGGCGGTCTCGAGCGCGGTGACGGTCGCGAGATCGGTGACGATTCCGGTGAACATGGTCTCTCCTTGCAGGGGTGGACGGCACGACGAGTGGTGGCGCGGCCGGAGAGCCGCTCACGGTTCCGTTCGGCGGACGGGGCGGGCGATGAGCCGGAGGTCGGCTCCCAGGGTGGTGACCTCGACCGGCTCGAGACGGTGGGCGCCCGCAAGGGTGCTCACGCCCGCATCGGCGAGTGCCGCCGCGCCGGCGCCGAGCAGGGCAGGGGCGAGATAGGCGACCACGCGATCGACCAGACCGGCGGCGAAGAACGAGCCGGCCAGGCGCGGGCCACCCTCGAGCAGCACCGACCTGACGTCACGCTCGTACAGGATGGCGAGCACCTCGTGCAGATCGGTCACGCCCAGCACCAGGGTGGGGGCGGCGTCGTCGAGGATGCGCGAGTCCGCAGCGGTGGTGCCGCGGGGGTCGAGGACCACCCGGAGCGGCTGGCGCCCGTCCGGCGGCGCCGGCCGCACGGTCAGCTGCGGATCGTCGGCGCGCTGGGTCCCCGCCCCGATGAGCACTGCGTCGGCCTCGTCACGCAGCCGGTGGACGTCGGCACGAGCCTGCTCACCGGTGATCCACCGGCTGCTGCCGTCGGCGGCCGCGGACCGCCCGTCGAGGGTGGCGGCAAACTTCCAGGTGACGTGCGGGCGGCCGGTGCGCTGCGCCGTCGACCAGGGTTCGAGCACGAGCGTGGCCGCCCGGGCCTGCGCGTCCGGCACCAGCGCACTGCCGGGGCCGTGCACCTCGACGCCATAGTGGCGCAGGACGTCGGCCCCGCCGCCGTGCAGGGGGTCCTCGAGCGCGTAGACCACGCGGGAGACCCCGGCCTCGAGCAGCGCCTCGGTGCAGGGGCCCGTCCGCCCGGTGTGCGGGCAGGGTTCGAGGGTGACCACGGCGGTGCAGCCGCCCAGGAACCCCTCCGGCGCCTCGTCGGGTGCGAAGACCCGTTCCGCGGCGTCGGCGATCGCGGCGACCTCGGCGTGCGGGCCGCCGGGGCGCTGATGCCACCCCTCGCCCACGGTGTGACCCTCGATGTCGAGGATCACGCACCCGACGGCGGGGTTCGGGCTGACCCGGCCCAGTCCGCGGGCGCTCAGCTCGATGGCGTGATCGAGGGCGTCGACGACCAGGTCGTGGTCGCGATCACGCGGAAGGGACATGGCCACCTGGGTCCTCCTGCGCTAGGGCGCAGCCCGGGGCCGGCGACGACGAACGGCACCTCGCCACCGGCACGAGCCGACGGGAGACGCCGACCGTCGCGCGCGCACTTCCTCCCATCCGGACTTTCACCGTCGGTCCAGGAATCTCACCTGGTCAACCGGCCGCTGGCTGCGGCCGGGTCGCGGACTGTTACCGCCGGTTCGGAATTACACCGACCCCGGAGTGCGCGAACTTCAGTTCGACGCCGCCAGTCTTGCACACCGCTCCGGCATCGTCTGCGCCTTCGTGGCCGATCTCACTCCGGCAGGTGGTCCCCGATCAGCGCCAGGCACTGCATCGTCGCCAGGCTCCCCTGGGCGGCGTCGTTGGTCCACAGCGTCGGGGCATCGTCGACCGGGGCGGGCACGTACGGCGGCAGCGTCTGCGTGGACACGAAGTCACCCCGCATCCGCTCACCGCCCACGAAGAACGCCCGCCACGCCCGCTCCGCCAGGTCCGGGCGGCCGAGCCGGTTCGCGGCGTAGGCGAGCACCCGCGCATGCGGCTGCTCGAACGGCGCTCCCCCGTGCTCGGAGCCCAGCTCGGCCACCTGCTCCTCGGCGCTGCCGAGGTAGAGGCGGCAGTACTGCAGCCAGGCGTCGCGGAACCCGGGGGCATCGTCCTCGGGCACCAGGTCCACCAGTTCGCTGCACACCTCGACCAGGCCGAACATGATCGACAGGTGCGAGGCGCCCACCCGCTCACGCGAGGTGTCGAAGCGCCCGGTGTCCAGGTCGTAGAGCGCCTCACCGGTGAAGAAGCCGTACCTGAGCGCCCCGATGTCGGCCATCGTGCCGAGCAGCCGGTCCCGGGAACGGGGGTTCCCGGTGATCTCCCAGTCGGCGAGCCAGGTCGCCGCGAGCGCACTCCAGTCCGTTCCCAGGCCCACCCCGACGGCGTTGCGCTGCGGGGCGTAGGTGGCCGCGTCCGGGCGGACCTTGCGCACCGGGTCCAGGCCGAGGAAGGTCTCGTCGCTCTCGCGCAGCTCGAGCATCAGGTCCCGGGTGTGCTCGTCGGCGGTCAGGAAGTAGTGGTGGCGCCGGTAGGCCGGCGTGGAGATGCGCAGCTGCTTGGCGCTGCACCCCCAGTGCTGGACGTTGTGCCGGGTACCCAGGCCCTTCCACTGCCCGGCGTGGTAGACGTCGACGTCTCCGGTGTGCCGGGTGAGCCGCTCGGCCAGCCGGAACACGTCGGCCCGGCCGGTCCGCAGGAAGGACGTCCACAACCACAGGTCCGGGGAGAGCTCGGAGTTGTCCCAGGCGTAGCCGCCGACGTCGTAACGCCACGTGTGCCGGTCGGCGTCGTAGGAGTGCATGAGGTCGCCGTAGTTCCAGAAGCCGTACCAGGAGCGCTGGTCGATCTGCCCGACGTAGAAATCCAGCAGCGCCGTCAGCCTGTCCTCCAGCCGGGCGCGCGCGGGGGTGCTGCGCTCGGGCAGGTCCCAGTCACCGAACACCCCGGCGGCGTGCAGCACCTGCGGGGTGGGAGCGAGCCGGGGCGCCTGCACGGTGTGCCGCACCTGCGCCGCGAGCTGCTCCACAGCCGGCGTGGCGGCGTAGCCGACGAGGTCCAGCTCGTGCGTGCGCGCGATCCCGTGCGCATCGCCGAAGCCCGGCTCGTAGTCCTCGTAGGTGATGTCGAGGGCGTCGAGCTGCTGCTCGTAGGTCTCCTGGCCGAGGCCGTCGTGATAGAAGCGCAGGTCCATCGGTTCGGCGTCCGGCGACCACAGCCACATCGTCAGCGAGCCGGCCGCATCCGGCCCGGCAGCGGCGGCGCCGGCGATGTCGATCCCGGTCGGGTGGGACTGCCAGAACCCGGTCAGCCCCATGCCGAGCCCGCCGGAGGTGTCGCCGAGGTAGCCGAATCCGTCCGACCGGGTGCCCTCGGTCACCCCGATCCATGCGTGCCCGGGCTGGGTGCGTTTGCGGATGGTGAAGCCGTTGGCGCTGTGCTGGCGCAGCTGCCAGGCATCCCAGGTGGGGATCCAGCGCGCGAGGCGCGCGACGTCCTGGTCCCAGGTCTCCGGCGACGGCGTGGGCTCGCCCGCCAGCTGCGCCTGACGCACCGCAGCGCCCGGGTCCCGTCGCAGGCCCGTCAGGCCGCGCACGGCCTCCCGGAGCAGCCCGCCGCCGGCGCCGGCCAGGCGCACGTGCCGGTCGTGCGGCTCGGCGCGCAGCGGGACGTCGAAGCGGATCCCGAGCGAGGACAGGAAGTCGGCGTCAGCGTCGCCGTCCCAGACGAAGGAGTGCACCAGGCGCAGCCGGGGCGAGCCGGCCACCGCCACCAGCCGCACCGTGAACGGCAGCCACCGGCGGCCGCCGTCGGTGTGGTGGCGGCCCTCGAGCCGGACCACGGCCCGCACGGGTCCGGACTGCTCGACCTCGACCCGTTCGACGTGGCCGATCCCGTGGTCGCGCGAGCCGTGGTCCGGATCGGGTCGTCCCTGCACGCTCGAGATCAGCACCCCGCCGCGGGCCACCTCCCGACCCTCGACCTCGAGGGACTCCACCAGCACCGGCCCGCTCGGCGACAGCCGCACGACCATCGCACCGGTGTCGATCGTGACGCCTCCGGAGGTCTCGCTGACGCGCACGGTTGCCGACGGCGGCGGCGCGGGGGCCTCCGAGCGCAGCCGGTAGGAGCTGCTGGGCTCATCGGTGGCGCCGAGGGCGATGCCGGTCCACTTGACGCTGCCGTCCGGCCAGGTGGCCAGCGGCCACAGCTGCGCCGGCACCGGGGCACCGCCGGCGTCGACCACGCCCAGCGCCGCGAAGTCGAGCGTGCCGGCGCCGCCCCCGACGGCTCCACGCGGGAGCGGGGCGCCCAGGGTCGCCCCCGCCGGCAGGCCGGCCGGGGTCTCGTCGTCGATCCAGCGCAGCGGGACATCGATCGTGGTCATCATGACAGCGGGGTCACCTCGAGGTTGCGGTAGTGGGCGATGAGCGGGGACATCTGGCGCAGGCCGATCCGGCCGCCGCCGAGCGGGGCGCCGGTGGCGGGGTCGTCGTCGGTCCAGCGGAACAGCTCGAGCTCGTCGACGGCGAAGGAGACGTGCGGGCCGCGTTTGACCACCCGGATCCGGTAGTGACCGTCGGCGTCCTCGGGCCCCGGAAGCGGGTCGGCGCCCTGGGCGACGAGGTGGAAGCCGGGGCTCTTGCGCAGGTTGCAGGTGCGCAGGCGCCGCTCGGTGGCCCACTTCCGGCGCAGGTAGGACACGTGCAGCGTGGCGATGTCACCGGAGTGGTACTGGGGATAGAAGCCGGTGCGCTCGGCCAGCGCGGGATCGAAGAGGTCCTCTCCCCGTGCGCCGGTGGCGGCGAAGAACAGCATCGCCAGCCCGGCGCCGGCCAGTGGCCGGAACTCCCAGGTGATCTCCACGTCGGGTCCGAAGATCTCCGGGCACCAGTAGGTGACGTGGGCGTGGTCGCCCCGCCCCCCGGCCTCCAGGGAGGCCTCGTCGGCGGTGCTGAACAGTTCCATACCGCCGTCGGCGAAGCGCGTGCCCACGGGGCCTTCCGGCACCCATCCGGCCAGGTCCGACGGCGTGGCGAGGGCATTGCGATAGGTCACGGTTGCGCCACCCATCGGCCGAGTGGCTCGCCGTCGTCGTCCAGACCGCGGATCGCGCGCAGGTTCTCGGCCACGAAGCCGGCCACCGCACGCGCCCCGTCCAGGCCGAAGTGGGTGGTGTCGCGCGCCTCCTCGGGCGCCCGGTCCGGCTTCCCGTGCGGGAAGATCACCGGGCCTGCCTCGTCCCCGAGCCAGGTGTAGAGCCAGCGCGTGAACGCGGTCAGCTCGATCACCGGCACCTCCAGGTTCCTGCCGAGCCGGCGGACGGCCCGCGGGTAGCCCCCGTGGGAGGCGCGCAGGGCGCCGTCGTCGGTGTGGAGCAGCCGCTCCACGCTCGTGGTCAGCACCGCGAGGCCGGACCGCTCGCGCACCTGCTCGACGAACCCGGTGAGGTTCTGCGTGTAGCGCCCGTCGGCGGCGAGCTCGTCAAGCTTCTGGTCGTTGTGACCGAAGCCGAGGATCACGGTGTCGCCCGGCGCGATCGCCTCGATCGTCTCCTGCCACCGGCCCTGGGCCACGAACGAGTCCGTCGTCGCCCCGCCGATGGCCCGGTTGGCCACGGGCTCCTCGACGAACTCGGCCAGCACACCGCCCCAGCCGATCACCCCGGAGCCGTCGAGCGGGCCGGGAGCGAGGGTGGAGTCTCCCGCCAGATGGATGGTCATCGGCTCATCCCTTGACGCTGCCGATCAGCATGCCCTTGGCGAAGTGCTTCTGCAGGAAGGGGTAGGCCAGCAGCACCGGGATCGTGGCCACCATCACGACGGCGAACTTGATCCCCTGGGCCGGTGGCGGCACCTCGGTGTTGAGGTCGTCCGGGCTCAGCGAGGCCGAGGCGGTCACCTGGCGCAGGATCATCTGCAGCGTCCACTTGTTCTGGTCGTTGAGGTAGAGCAACGGCGACATGTAGTCGTTCCAGATGCCCACCGCGTAGAAGAGCGCGAAGGTCGCCAGCACGGGCTTGGACAGCGGCATCACCACGTTGGCGAGGATGCGCAGCTCGTTCGCGCCATCGATCCGGGCGGACTCCTCGAGCTCCTTGGGCAGCTCCTGGAAGAAGTTCTTGATGATGATCAGGCTGAACGGATTGATCGCCATCGGCAGGATCAGGGCCCAGTAGCTGTCGAGCAGGCCCAGATTCTTCACGATCAGGAAGGTGGGGATCATCCCCGCGCTGAAGACCATCGTGAAGACCACCAGGGTCATGATGGTGCGCCGGCCGGGCAGGTCCACCTTGGCCAGCGGGTAGGCCATCAGCGCCGTCAGGGCGAGCTGGACGAACGTCCCGACGAGGGTGACCACCACCGTCGTGATGAACGCGCGCACGAAGACGCTCGAACTCAGGATCGACTCGTAGGAGGCGGTCGTGATCTCGGTGGGCCAGATGAAGAACGGCCGGGTGGTGATCTCGTACTCGGTGGCCAGAGAGCCGGCGAACACGTAGAGGAACGGCAGGATCGCCAGCGCACCCACGCCCACCAGGAGCACGACGTTGACGACGTCGAAGACCTTGCCGGCCGGAGTGTTGAAACGGTACTTGACCCGATTGGGCCCGATCGTGGTCGCCATCAGAAGATCCCTGCCTGGTTGAACCGCTTGGCCAGCCAGTTCGTGCCGAAGATGAGGATGAGTCCGACGATGGCCTTCGCGAGGCCGACCGCCGTGGAGTAGCTGTAGGCACCCTGCTGGATACCCGTGAAGTAGACGTAGGTGTCGAAGACGTCGGCCACCGACCGGTTCAGCGCATTCGACATCAGGTAGATCTGCTCGAAGCCGGTGTTGAGGATCTGGCCGGTCTGCAGGATCAGCAGCACGATGATCGTGCTCATGATCGAGGGGATCGTGATGAAGCGGACCCGTTGCCACCGGCCCGCGCCATCGATGATCGCCGCCTCGTACTGCTCCTGGTCCACGCCCGCGAGCGCCGCGAGGAAGATGATCGTCCCCCAGCCGGTGTTCTTCCAGATCTCCTGCAGCAGGATCAGCGGACGGAACCAGGCCGGATCGGCGAGAAAGTTCGTGCTCGTGCCGAAGAGGTCGTTGACCAGCGTCCACAACGGCCCGTTCCCGACGGCGAACAGCAGCCCGGTCAGGGAGACCACGACCGTCCAGGACAGGAAGTGCGGGATGTAGACCAGGGTCTGCACCGTGCGCTTGAGGATGTTCAGCCGCAGCTCGTTCAGCAGCAGCGCCATGACGATCGTGACCGGGAAGGCGATGAACAGCGTCAGCCCCGCGATGATGAGGGTGTTGCCCAGCAGCCGGGGGAAGTCCGGGTTCGAGAAGAAGTCGGCGAAGTGGTCCCAGCCGACCCACTCGCTGCCCTCGATACCCAGGAACGGCACGTAGTTGCGGAACGCGATCTGCGCCCCGTACATGGGCCAGAAGCGGAAGATGAGGAAGTACGCGATGCCGGGCAGCATCAGGAAGAACAACCAGCGGTAGCGCAGCAGGTTCTGGCCCAGGTTGCGACGGTTCTTGGGGGGCAGCCCCTCGCCGGAGGTCTCGACCGCCACGGCCTGCGTCGTCGTCGTTGTCATACCGCTCCTCTCTGAGCGCGGATGGTGTCCGGTGCGGGGCAGCGCAGGCGCCACGGGCCTGCGCGTGCCCCGCACCGGTGAGGAGCTGGGTCAGCCGAGCTCGTCGTAGAGCGCGTTGATCTCCTCGGTGACCGTGTCACCGCCGCTGGTGCGCCAGCGCTCGATCGCCTCCTCGAGCCCGGCCTCGTCGATCTGCCCGGCCAGGTACTGGATCCGGGCGTCACCGATGATGTTGTCGAGCTGGGTGCCGTTGGTGGTGTAGGTCTCGGAGACGAGGCCGGCCGCCGGGTTGAACACCGCGTTGGCCTGGTCCTCGGCCTGCAGCTCCAACCGCAGCTCCTCGAAGGCCACGTCGGCCTCGCCCTCGGGCAGCGGGGAGTAACCCTCGTAGCCGGCGACGTTCATCCCGAGCTGGGCCCACGCCCCGGTGACCTGGTCGGTGAAGTCCTGGCGCTCGGGGTCATAGTCGGCGTAGCCGTCGACCACCTCGAAGTTGTCACCCTCGATCCCGTTGTTCATCAGCACCTGTGCCTCGGTGGTGTTGAGCTCGTCGAGGACGGTGAGCACCTGGGCGAGCTGCTCCTCGGTCTGCACCGACGAGCGCGGGATGGCGAGGAAGCCGGCGTACCCGGTGGTCGGCAGCGCATAGGCGCCGTTCGGGCCCTCGACCTGACCGACCAGCGCGACGTGCTCGTCCGGGTCCTCCCCGCCCTGGCGGAACAGGTCGCGCAGCTGCGCGGCACGGGACTGCACGTCGAGGATGATGCCACCCTCGCCGTTGAGGAACGGCTCGTTCCACGTGGCCGGGTCCATCGTGGCGTAGTCGGGGTTGATGTAGCCGCTCTGGACGAGCTCACGCTCGTACTCCAGGGCCTCGCGCCACTCCGGTGTGGTGAAGGCGGGGATGAGCTCGCCGCCCTCCTCGCGCCACACGTTGCCGGAGCCGTGCCAGACCTCCATGGTGTCGTAGGGGCTGTTCGTCCCGATGCCGCCCGGCCACTGCGGCGCGATCATGCCGTAGGTGTCGTCCTCGCCGTTGCCGTCGGGGTCGTCCTCGGTGAAGGCGCGGGCGATCTCGGCGAGGTCCTCGGTGGTCTCGGGCTCGTCGAGACCGAGGTTCTCCAGCCAGTCCGCGCGCAGGATGACGCTGGCGCGGATGACGTCGCGCGCCCGGTAGACGCCGAAGACCGTGCCGTTGACGCTGGAGGCCTCCTGCACCTCGGGGTTCTCGGTGACCAGGTTCGGGTAGTCACCCGAGGCCAGGTGCTCGGTGAGGTCCCAGAAACCGCCGGCCTCGGCCGTGGAGACGAAGCCCTGATCCTTGCCGGTGATGACCATGACGTCGGGGATGTCGTCGCCGGCCAGCACCGTGTTGATGCGGTCGCCGTAGGAGGAGTTCGGGACCCACTGGATCTCCAGCGGCATCCCCGCGAGATCGCTCAGCGCGCTCCCGACCGGGTCGTCGCTCTCCGGCGGCACCTCGGCGAAGTAGGGCGACATGATGGTCAGGGACTCCAGCTCGCCTCCTTCGCCACCGGTGTCGCCGTCACCGCTGCATGCGGTCAGGGCCAGGCCACCCGCTGCCAGCACGGCTACGGGGGCAAGGATTCGCTTGTTCATGGTTGTCCTTTCGTGAGTACTTCGTCGGCCTCACTGGGAGGGAGGGTGCTGCGGGGGTCAGAGGGTTGCGTCGAGCGCACGGTCGTTCGCAGCGAAGAACGACAGGCACAGGGCCGTGCACAGGTAGAGCCAGGCACCGAGGGTGAGGACGGGCAGGAGCCCGGGTAGGGCGATCGTGAACGCCGTCGCCAGTGCCGTGGCGACCGCCAGGAGCAGCGGCGCGCCCGGGAAGCGGACGGCGAAGGCGCCGGCGAGCCGAAGGCACTCCCCCGCTCCGAGCTCGTAGTGGGCATCCATGACGACCGCCAGGATCTGGTGGACCACCGCCAGCCCGAGCGCGA
Source organism: Ruania suaedae (assembly GCF_021049265.1). Classification (NCBI taxonomy): domain Bacteria; kingdom Bacillati; phylum Actinomycetota; class Actinomycetes; order Micrococcales; family Ruaniaceae; genus Ruania; species Ruania suaedae. The sequence continues at coordinate 755,302 of NZ_CP088018.1, read as the reverse complement.
CCGCGAGCGCCACGGCGAGGACGTCGTGACCGGGCTCGCCGCGGAAGAGGAGCAGGTTGGACGCCAGCAGCGCGATGACGACGTTGCCGGCCGCCTGCAGGCGGTTGGCACGCCAGAACTCACGGCGCCAGATCGTCGCGAAGGTCCGTAGCCAGGGGTGGGTCTCGGAGCGCAGGCGCCGGCGCGAGCAGGCGACCGCAGCCGCCACCGCCGGTGCCCACCCCAGCAGAACGGCGCCGGCCAGGGTGAAGACGACGACGAGGATGTTCATCATGGCCATGAAGGCCAGCGCCTCCGCCCAGCCGTACAGGCGACCGGTGCCGCTGACGGCGGGTGGTGCTACGTGGCCGGTGGGCGTCGCCGCGTCGCGGCTCCGAGTCTCGCTGAGCGTCATCGCACGTCCACCTCACCATTGATCCGGGCAGGCGGCGCTCGCTCGTGAAGCGATACAGAACCGACGCCTGCGGCGGCTCCCAGGAAAGGGGTTTCCCGGGCTTGAATGGATTCACAATAAGCACGCCCCGGGGGCGGCGTCAACCGGCTCGGGAGACTTCCCGGATCGGGTGCGGGTGAGCAGGCAGCCGGGCGCGCAGGCGCGGCGGACAGTGCCGCTGCGGATCGGTCGTCCGACGGATCGGTCGTTCAGCGGATCAGCGGATCCGCCGTCACCGCAGGGCCGGCGCCTCGACCAGTTCGGCGACCGCCGACAGGGTCCGGCGCAGCTCCTGCGCCTTCTCCAGGCCCAGCGCGCCGAAGAGGGCATCGGCCAGGCGGATGCGGACGGCCTCTACCTGCTCGAGCACGGCGTGCCCGCTCGCGCTGACGTGCACCAGTCCGAGGTCGCCCCTGGGATCGGACTCGTGCGCGTGGCGACCCACCAGCCCTCGGTCGGCCAATGAGTCGACCGTGGCCTCGGCCGCGTCCGGGACCTGCCCGGTCGAGTCGGCGATGGCCCGGGGGTGCTCGGCGCCGGCGGCGATCGCGGCGAGCACCTGCACCTCGCCGGCCCGCAGACCGGTGGTGGACTCGATCGCCCGGGCGAGCTGAGTCCCGGCGTCGCCGATGCGGCTGAGCTCGTCGGCGAGGGAGAGGATCTCGGCGACCCCGGCGGCGGGCGCCACGTCCCTGACGTTGACCACGGACAGGGCGGTACCGGCGTCGCGTGTGCTCACGGGCGCCTCATGGATCATGCTCACACCTCTGACAACGTGCCGGGTCGCCGCTGAGTTCCCCCAGCGGCGACCCGGAACTTCGGCTCAGGCGTTCGCCCGCTCCGGCTGCCTGCTCTCCTCGGCGGCCCCGTCCTCGTCGTCGGCGAAGAGGTTCTCGGCATTGCCGGACCGGTAGCGGTCCTCGTCCAGGATGCCCTCCCGCTTGGAGACGATGGCCGGCACGAGCGCCTGCCCGGCCACGTTCACCGCCGTGCGCCCCATGTCGAGGATCGGGTCCACGGCCAGCAGCAGGCCCACGCCCTCCAGCGGCAGCCCGAGGGTGGACAGCGTCAGGGTGAGCATGACCACCGCCCCGGTGAGCCCCGCCGTCGCGGCGGAACCGACCACCGAAACGAAGGCGATCAGCAGGTAGTCGGTGACCGACAGGTCGATGCCGTAGAACTGCGCGACGAAGATCGCCGCGATCGCCGGGTAGATGGCGGCGCAGCCGTCCATCTTGGTGGTCGCGCCCAGCGGCACCGCGAAGGAGGCGTACTCCCGCGGCACCCCGAGGTTGCGCTCGGTGACGCGCTCGGTCACCGGCAGCGTGCCGATCGAGGAGCGGGAGACGAAACCGAGCTGGATGGCCGGCCATGCGCCCCTGTAGTACGGCAGTGCCGGCAGCCCGTTCGCGCGCAGCAGCACCGGGTAGAGCACGAACAGCACGAGGGCCAGACCCACGTAGATGGCGACGGCGAAGGTCGCCAGCGGTGCGAACAGGTCCGTGCCGTAGGTGGCCACGGCCCGCCCGATCAGGCCGAGCGTGCCCAGCGGGGCGAGCCGGATGATCCACCAGAGCACCTTCTGGATCACCACGAGCGCGGAGGCGTTGAAGCTGAGGAAGGTGTCCGCCTTCGGGCCCGAGCGCAGCGCCGCGATCCCCACCACGAGGGCGATCACCACGATCTGCAGCACGTTGAAGTTCAGCGAGACCGAGTCCTCGCGCAGGCCGGCGTCGAGGCCGAGCACGTTGCTGGGGATGAGGCCGGTGAGGAAGTCGACCCAGGAACCGGTCCGGCCCGGCGCCTCGGCCAGATCGGCACTGATCGAGGTGTTCTCCCCGGGCCGGAAGATCAGTCCGAGCGCCATGCCGATCGCCACCGAGACCGCCGCGGTGATGGCGAACCAGAGCAGCGTCTGCCCGGCCAGGCGGGCGGCGTTGGAGACCTTGCGCAGGTTGGCGATCGAGGCGACGATCGCCAGGAAGACCAGCGGGGGCACGATGGCGCGCAGCAGCGTGACGAACGACCCACCGATGGTGGCGAGCGTCTCCGTGAGCCAGTTCGGGTCCTCGTCGGGGCCGACCGTACCCATCTGCAGGGCCACCCAGCCGAGCAGGGCACCGAGGACGAGGCCCAGGACGATCTGGACGCTGAAGGAGGGCAGACGCAGGCGCCGGCGCCGGGAGTCCGGAGCGGGCGCCGTCGAGGGCGTGGAGGTGTCGGTGGACACAGGGGGCCTTTCGCAGGATGGGCGGTTCGCCGGCCTCACGCGCACGGGTGCGGCGCCCGAGACCGTCAGGCGTACATGACCCACGTCCGCGGGCCGCAGAAGATCCTGCACCGGCGCCCGGGCCGGACATGCGAGGAGCCCGGAACAGTCCGCATGCTGGACAGCTCCGGGCTCCTCGCGATCGGGCTACAGGGTCCCGGCGGTGGGGTCCCAGTCGATCGGCAACGGCTCGGGCACCGTGACCGAGCTGGTGAGCTCGATCGAGCTGCGGGTGCTCGCCGCCTCCGCGATGGAGATCATCACGTCCAGCACGTGGAAGGCGATCTCGCCGGAGGCCCGCTCGGGGCGCCCGGAGCGGATCGCCCGCGCCAGCTCGACCACGCCGGTCCCGCGGGTGGTGGTGCTGCCCACGGCCGGGATCTGCTCGGCCTCCTTCGCCGCAGGTGCCCACCACGCGGTGGACCCCTCGAAGGTGTTGGGGTCGGGCACCACGACCGCGCCGGTGGTGCCGGTGACCTCCAGCAGGGTGCGCCGGATCTCGGACTCGAAGCTGAACACGGCCTGGGCGGCCGCGCCGGACTCGAACTCGATCAGCGCGCTGTGGTGGGTGGGCACGTTCACCGGGAACTGGGTGCCCGCCTTGGGCCCCGACCCGATCACCCGGACCGGGCGCGCGGTGGAGGCCGTCGCACTGACGCGGGTGACCGGGCCCAGCAGGTGCACCAGCGCCGTCAGGTAGTACGGGCCGATGTCGAACAGCGGGCCGGCGCCGGTGTCGAACAGGAACTCCGGGCTGGGGTGCCAGGACTCCGGCCCCGGCACCTGGAACAGCACGAGGCCGTTCAGCGGCGTACCGATGCGACCGGCGCGCAGCTCACGGATCGTGGTCTGCAGCCCGGCGCCCAGAACCGTATCGGGAGCACAGGCGACCCGCAGACCCGCGGCCCGGGCCGACTCCAGCAGCTGACGACCCGAGGGCCGGTCCAGCGCCAGCGGCTTCTCGCTCCACTGGTGCTTGCCGGCCGCGACGATCTGCTGACCCACCTCGGCGTGCACGGCCGGGATGGTGAGGTTCAGGACGATCTCGACGCCCTCGTGCGCCAGCAGCTCGGCCACGGTCCCGTGGCCCGGCACACCGAACTCCTGGGCCTGGGCCCGCGCCCGCTCGACGTCGAGGTCGGCGATGAAGAGCACCTCGAGGTCGGGGAAGATCGTCAGGTTTTTGAGGTACTGGGTGCTGATCACTCCGGCGCCGATGACGCCGACCCCGACGCGGCCGGCCATCACGCGCGCTCCTTGAGGTAGGCCAGGCTGGTGGCGACGCCCTCGAAGACGTCCCCCTCGTAGTCGTCGAACTCGACGACACGGACGGCGTCCGGGGCGGCGGCGAGGATCGCCTCGACGGGCGCCTGGCCGGCACCGGCCGGCAGCTGGGCCTTGTTGTCGCGGGTCAGCGGGCCGTCCTTGACGTGGATGTGGGTCACGCGCGCGCCCAGCCGCTCCAGCAGCGCCGGGGCCGGCTCGCCTCCGACCTCGGCCCAGTAGGTGTCGACCTCCAGCACGACGCGCTCGTCGAGCGCGGCGGCGAAGATCTCCAGCGCGGGGGCGCCCTCGATCCGGGACAGCTCCCACCAGTGGTTGTGGTAGCCGATGGCCAGGCCCTGCTCGGCGCCCAGGGCGGCCAGCTCGTTCAGCCGGGCGGCGAGCCCTTCGACGGACTCGCGCGTCTGCCAGTGCTCGGCCGGGATGGCCGGATCGATCAGCGTGGACATCCCGAGGGCGCGGGCTGCCTCCAGCACGGGCGCCGGGTCGTCGGCGAGGACGAGCTTGGCGTGGCCGGAGGTCAGGCGCACACCGGAGGCCTGCGCGGCGTCCCGGTACTCCTGGACGCGGTCGACGAAGCCGAACGCCTCGGCCTCGGTGAACCCGATGTCGGCGATCCGGTGCAGGGTGCCCGCGAGGTCCGCCTTCATGGCGTCGCGGACGGAGTACAGCTGGACGGAGATCGGTGCTCCGGTCATGATCAGGCTCCTCGGTGAGTCAGCTCGGTGCAGTGCACCAGCCACGATACTCGGAAGCACCCAATGAACGAAACGTTTCGATCCGAGGCGACCTGCAACGGGGCGACCGCCTCGGGCGGGGGATGTCGCGATCGTCAGCGCAGGCTGAGGGCGAGGCGGCCGAACGCCGGTGAGATCGGGCGCACGGTCGCCCCCTGCGCCAGGCGGACGTCCTCGATCACGGCCGTCGTCACGCGCTGACTGTCCGCCGCGCCGAACGGGACGTGCAGCCGCGGCGGCGCCTCGTGGGAGACGCCGGCGGGGATCACCCGAACCGCACCGCCGTAGAGATGGCGGGCGGGTGCGAACTGTGACCGCAGGGCCGTGGCGGCCTCGGCCTCGACCACGCGCACCTGCGCTGCGCCGTCGAGCTCGCCCAGCAGGCGGCCGAGATCGACCAGCGCGCTCGCTCTCGACCGGGCGACGCTGACCAGGACGACCGGGAGCTGCCGCTCTGCCGAGAGCAGCCACGACACCAGCGGGGCCACGTCCGGGGCGTCCGTCATGAGCATGGCGTCGAGGCTGTTGTCGTTCATACCCATACAGACCCGGCGGGCCGCTTTCCGTGACGCTCACCCGGTGTGATCTTGATCACACCTCGGGATGACGTTCGTCATGCGTCGCCGGTGACAGGACCGCGACCAACCGGTGCGCACCGGCACTACCGGCGGCCCCCCTCCGGCACGAGGCTGGCTGATGTACCGCACGTCGTGGCCGGATCGCCGGCCTGGAGAAGGAGCCTGATCATGATCGAGTCGTTGCGCGAGTTCACCGAGGGACTGCCCACCGTCATCCAGTGGCTGGGCGTGCTGCTGGCGAGCGCCATCCCGTTCGTCGAGTCCTACTTCGGGTCGGCGATCGGGGTCCTCGCCGGACTGAGCCCGTTCGTGGCGATCCCCGTCGCGATCATCGGCAACGGCGCGTCGATGGCCATCCTCGTGCTCACTGCCGCCCGCGTGCGGAAGTCGGCGACGAAGAACGGTACCGCGGAGCCATCCCCGCGCCGCGAGCGCCTCAAGCGCATGTTCGACCGGTTCGGCGTGCCCGGGGTGAGCCTGCTGGGGCAGACGGTGCTACCCAGCCAGATCACGTCGATGGCGATGGTCTCCTTCGGCGCGTCCCGCAACGCCGTCATCGGGTGGCAGCTCGTCTCGATCGCCCTGTGGGGGATCGCCTTCGGCACCCTCGCCACGCTCGGGATCGACGTCTTCGCCACGTGAGCCGCATCCGGGTGACCCCGGACGGGCCGAGCCGGCCCGTCCGGGGTCCGAGTGCACGCACCTGCAGGGCCCGGGGGAGAGACCGCAGTAGTAGCACTCACCCCATAGGACCTCGATCGAGGTCGATCGTCACGCCAGAACGGGTGTGACCTCGGTCATAACCGAGGTGCGATGGGTCAGGAGTTGCGCAGCGCCTCGATGAGCTCGTCCTTGTTCATGCTGGAGCGTCCCTCGATGCCGACCTCGGCGGCCCGGTCGTGGAGCTCGTCCACGGTCCAGTCCTCGTAGGCCTGGGAGCTGCCGCCCTTCTGCCCCACCTTCGACCGGGACGACGACGCCGCCTGGTTGGCGATGCGCGCGGACTTCTCCTTGGAGTTGCCTTCATCGCGCAACTTCTCGTAGAGCTCGTCGTCCTTGACGCTGGGGCCGGGCTTGTCGCTCGCGGGCATGGCAATCATCCTTTCCTCCGGGGCGAGCCGGCGGCTCGCCGGTGTCGTTCAGCGCTCGGGCTCGAGCGCGCTCTCACGTCCCTCGCACCCGCAGCGCGCGGCCGTGTCGGTGCAGCCGACGGTGAGCCAGTGCGCGTCCGCCGGATCGACGCAGGCGCTGCGCGTGCAGTCCCAGCTCCCGTCGAGGTGGTCGACACGACTGCCGGAGCACTCGCGCACGGTCTCGCTCGCGTCGGCCCTCATGAGGCGCGCCTGCGGGATCCGGTCTCGGACAGGGCCGCCACGAGCTGCTTCTTGGTCATCTGGGATCGACCGCCGATGTCCCGCTCCTGGGCGAGGTCGTAGAGCTCGCTCTTGGACATCTGCTCGAGCCGGTCCTCGGGCGGAGGCGTTGCCGGGCTCCGGCGCGGCGAGTCCGCGCCGCCCTGCCGGCGTGCCCGCGACTCGTCCACGGACCGGCGCAACGCCTCGACGAGATCGACAACGTTCTCCTCGCTCTCCTCCCGCTCACCGGTGGCCACTGCCCCCTCCCCCTGTGCCTTCGCCACCACGAGCTCGAGCACCTTCTCGCGGTAGGTGTCGGCGTAGGCGTCCGGGTCCCATGGGCCTGTCATGGCGTCGATGAGCGAGGTGGCCATGTCGATATCGCGCCCTGCGGGGGCGGCGCTCGTCGGCAGGTGGGAGAGCTCACGCTGCGGGTCGCGGACCTCGTCGGCGAAGTGCATCGTCTCGAGGGCGAGCGCGTCGCCGTAGGGGCGCACGACGGCCAGGTACTGGCGCGAACGCATGACGAAGTTCGCGATCCCGACCCGCCCGCTCTCGCGCATCGCGGTGGCCAGCAGCGCATAGGCACGCTCGGCGGACTCGTTGCGTGGGCCCAGGTAGTAGGTGCGCTGGTAGTAGACCGGATCGATCTCGGCGGTGTCGACGAAGTCGGTGATCTCGATGACGCGGGAGCGGCCGGGGGCGATCTCGTCCAGTTCCTCCCGCTCGAGCAGCACGTACTCCCCCGACTCGAGCTCGTAGCCCTTGACGATGTTCTCGTAGGGAACCTCATCGCCGGTCTCCTCGTTGACCCGCTGGTAGCGGATCCTCGCGGAGGTGCCCTTCTCGAACTGCCGGAACCGCACGCTGCGATCCTCGGTCGCCGCGTACAGGCCGACCGGGACGTTCACGAGTCCGAACGCCAACGCTCCCGTCCACAGCGAGCGCGCCATCTGTCCTCGCTCCCTTCATCACCCACGGTCATCGCGCCGGGCGCGTCACGGCGTGGGCTGACCGCCGTTGACATGGATCGTCGCGCCGACGACGTAGCTGGACTCGGGCGAGGCGAGAAAGACGTACGCGGGCGCGAGCTCGGTCGGCTGGCCGGCGCGGCCCAGGGGTGTCTTCTTGCCGAACTCCGGCAGTGCCTCCTCCGGCTGGCCCTCCGCCGGCTGCAGGACCGTCCAGATCGGGCCCGGCGCGACCGCGTTCACCCGCACGCCCTCCGGGGCGAGCTCCTCGGCGAGGCCCTTGGTGAAGTTGTTGATCGCCGCCTTGGTGGAGGCGTAGTCCATCAACTTCGGGGAGGGCTGGTAGGCCTGGATCGAGGTGCTGTTGATGATCGAGGAGCCGGGCGGAAGGTGCGGCAGCGCGGCGCGGGTGACCCGGAAGAAGGACAGGATGTTCGCGGCGAAGGTGTCCTCGAGCTGCTCGTCGCCGATGCTGGCGAGGCCCTCACCGGCGATCTGCCGGCCGGCGTTGTTGACCAGGATGTCCAGGCCCCCGAGCTCCTCGGCGGCACGCCCGGGCAGCTCGGCGCAGAACGAGGCGTCGGTGAGGTCGCCCGGGATGGTGACCGCACGCCGTCCGCACTCGGTGATGATGCGCGCGACGTTCTGCGCGTCGCTCTCCTCGGCAGGCAGGTAGTTAATGGCGACGTCGGCGCCCTCGCGGGCGAAGGCGATCGCGGTCGCGGCCCCGATACCGGAGTCGCCGCCGGTGACCAGCGCCTTGCGTCCCTCGAGCCGGCCAGTCCCGCGGTAGTTGTGCTCGCCGATGTCGGGCTGCGGTTCCATCTCGGATTCGAGTCCGGGCTCGGGCTGGTGCTGCTTGGGTGGGCTGATCGAGGCGAAGCGCTCGACCGGGTTGGTGAAGGTCAGCTGATCGGTGCTCATCTGCGCTCCTGACGTAGGCCGTACACGTGAGATTCCAGCGTGCGCCGCTCCGGCGAGGTCCGCATCTCGGGCCGGGCCGCGGCGGGAGAATGCCTTATTGCGAGCTGCTCCAGGCATCGGGGCTCACACGTTCGTGGAGGCGTTCCAGCGTGCGCGCCTGCTCGCGCGCGTGCTCGGCGAGCTCGTCGAACACCTCCTGGGGGAGGTTGAGGTCGGCGGAGAGCGTCTGCAGCGTCCGCCACAACCCGAGCTTGCCGTGGACGACACTGAACATCAGCTCGATCTCCAGCAGCGGCGTGGTGGGTGAGGTGCTCACCACGTGCCGGTTCGCCTTGGCCCGGCCCAGCCGTTCGGCCAACCAGCCCAGCGCGGCACGGAAGGGCCGCGGGTGCAGGCCTAGGACGTGGATCAGCTCGCGCAGCAGCTCCCGCTCGCGGGTGAGATCAGCGCTGAATCGGGCGAGGTCCGGGCCAAGCGGTCCATCGGCGAGGTCGGAGGCCATCCGCCGGGCCCGCTCGCGGCCGGCGGTGGCACCGGCGAGGTGATCGGCCAGGTAGAGGCCGAGCAGGCCGCCGTCGATATGGTCCGGCACACGCGCATCGAACGCCTCCGCCGGCAACTCGCGCGGACCGCTGCGGCCGAGCGACGTGCGTGCCTCGGTGCGGGCGGGCACGAGCGACTCGACGGGCCCGCCGAAGGAGCGCTCGCGAGGTCGCATCGGTGGACTGGCGGCGCCGCTGAGGTCGGCCACACCCGTGGCCATCTCGTGGACGGTCTCCGCGGCCGACCGCTCGGCTCGCCAGCCGAGTTCGCGGATCCGCGCGGTGTCCATCACCGGCACGTTCATCGCCATATCGAGCCAGCCGGCGTCGGGGGCCAGGAGCCGCGCCCGCCAGCCGTAGTGCAGCAGCGGACGCAGGACTGCCGCCGGGACCTCCACGTGGCGGCCGTGGTCGAGGATCTCGGCCAGCTGGGGGGCCCGCAACGTCTCGGGTGCAGCGACGTTGAACGCCCCTCCCGCTCGGTGTCGGACCACGGCGGCATAGGCACGTCCGACGTCGTGGCCGTGCACGACCTGCAGGCGCAGGCCGCGCGGCAGCGGCAGGATCGGGATCCGGCCCGGCCGCAACAGCGAGCGAGGGACGAACGGGCCCAGGAAGTAGCGACCGATCGCGGCCCCGGCGTCGGGCCGGAACACCAGTGCGGTGCGCATCCGGGTCACGACCATCGCGGGGTGGGCTGCCTCGACCTCGTCGAGGACCCGCTCCTGCGCCGCCTTGTCCACGCTGTAGTGGGAGGAGGGGATGCCGTCCCGGCTCGCCGTCTCATCGCGGAGGCCACCGTCGGGAACGGGCGAGTAGACCGCCCACGAGGAAGCCACGACCAGGTGCTGCACCTGCGCCGCGGCGGCCGCCTCGGCGACCAGCCGCGTCCCCTCCACGTTCACCCGGCGCATGTAGTCGCGCTGATGGTTCGGCTGGATCGCCCAGGCGAGGTGGACGACGGTGTCCGCGCCCTCGAACACCTCGCGCAACCGGGGCTGCAGCTCGGCCGGGCTCGTGGCCAGGTCGATCCGGCGCCAGTCGACGCCGCTGTAGGGAGCGGTGCGCTCATCGGGCAGCCGCCGCGCCAGCCCTACGACCTCGGTGACCGACTCCTCCGCAGCGAGTGCCTCGAGCACGCTGGTGCCCACATTCCCGCTGGCGCCGACAACGACGACCCTCATCACCCATCTCCGTCCCGACGCCGGGCGCCTCATGCTGCCTCGATGCACGCCACTATTCATCGTCCTCCGCCCCTTCGCAGTCCGAGACCGCACCTCCCAGGTCGCGTGGACGGCCGATCTGCGTGACCGTGGAAGGGACCGAAGGACGCCGACCAGACGGAGGAGCACGCCATGGACACCTGTTTCACCTGCGGCAACGAGTACGACAAGCCGCTCACCGTGACCCAGGGCGGCCGCACCGAGACCTTCGACAGCATCGAGTGCGCGATCCACGTGTTCGCACCGACCTGCGCCCACTGTGGTTGCCGGATCCTGGGCCACGGGGTGGAGTCCGCGGAGGCGATCTACTGCTGCGCGCATTGCGCCCACGTCTCGGGCGAGACGGAGCTGACCGACCGGGCGTGACCGGGCGCGCGCTCACGACTCCCGCAGCAGCGTGCGCACCGCCCTCTCGCTCACCTCGTCCGGCTCCGAGTCCGGCGCCGGGAGTTCGAGCGCGCCCTCGCTCCGGTAGGCCTCGAGCACGCGCGGGTCGATATAGGCCGAGCGGCTGACCGCGGGGGTGTTGCCGAGGTGGTCGGCCACGTCGGCGATCGTGCGGGTGAGGTGATCGCGGATGGTGGCTTCGTCCTCGGCGGGCCCGGCCGCCGCGAGGGTCACCGCGGCGAGCACCGTGGCGTGCCAGGTTCGGAAGTCCTTGGCGCTGGCGTCAGTGCCCAGCCTGTCCTTGAGGTAGGACGCGATCGTCGTGGTGCCCAGCGGTTCCCACCCCTGGCCGGTGCGATGGGCGAGCAACCGGTCACCGCCGGATCGCCGGCGGCGCAGCAGGGCCAGTGGCGCGAGCAACTCCTCCGCGTCGAGCTCCAGGTGCCGGTGCTGACCGGACTTGGCGGGATAGTCGAAGACGGCGACCCCGTCCCTGCGCAGTCGCAGGTGCTGCTTGCGCAGGGTCGCCAGCCCGAAGCTGCCGTGCTCGGCCTCGTACGCCTCGGAACCGATCCGGAACAGCCCGCGGTCGAGGAGGCAGAAGGCGACGGCACACGCGCGCTAGCGTGGCATCCCGGTCAGGGCCAGATCGCGGGTCACCCTCCGCCTCGCAGCGGGCAGCCGCTCCGCGACCTCGAGGACGTGCTCGTACTTCTCGGCGTCGCGTGCCGCCCGCCAGAGCGGGTGGTAGAGGTACTGGCGACGCCCCGCACCGTCGGTACCGACGGCCTGGATGTGGCCGTCGGCGTGCGGGCAGATCCACACGTCCTCCCAGGCCGGCGGGATCGCGAGCTCCCGGCATCGGCACACTCCAGCCGCCCCGCTCAACCGCCGCCCGTGGGTGTCCAGGTACACGAAGCCGCGGCCGGCACGCCGACGACCCCACCCCGGGGTCTCGGGGTCGGAGCGGCGGACGGCCTGCATCGGTGCCTGCTCAGCCCTGTGCGCAGGTGCTGTCGGTCCCACCGAGTTTCCTGAGGTAGCGGTGCCACTCCTCGGCGCGGGCTGCATCCTCGGCCATCTGGCCTCTCCAATCCGGCTCCGGTCCCGAGCCTGGTGTGAGCGACCAGTGTGTGCACGGGCGACTGACCGCGCATCCGGAGCTTGCCCCCAGGTCATGCGAAGAACATGCGCCCGGTTGCGGGTCTGCCAGACCGGTACCAGGCTGGAGAGCACGGACGCCCCTCCGCAGGGAGCGACCGTCCACGCATTCGACCGAGAGGAGCACCCATGGGCGCCGAGGACAAGATCCGGAACACCGCGCAAGACCTCAGCGGGAAGTCCAAGGAGGCTGCCGGTGAGGCCACCGACGACGAGCAGCTGGAGGCCGAGGGCAAGGCTGACCAGTCAGCCGCGAGCCTGAAGCAGGCCGGCGAGAACGTCAAGGACGCCTTCAAGCGCTGAGCCGAAGCACGCGTCGAACGCCGTGCAGGTGACTTTCCTGCACGGCGTTCTCGCGTCTGGGGGCGCCAGGGGCGAGAAACCGGCAGGCGACGACCAGAGTGACTTCCAATCGCCGTCCGATGCTCTGCGCTGCACCGCCCGGGCACTCGCGTGAGGCGGCGCCACCCAGGTGCTTTGCACGGTCGCCCGGAGGCTCGCTCAGGGGGGTGCTGGAGCGCTACCGCACCGCGCCCTCCTACAGCGCGCTGGACGAGTGTTCTGAGTGACGGCGATCACGACCTTGAAGCCGAGCCGGTCCCTTCTCCAAGCACTGCTGATTTTTGGGAGCCCAAGCCCGCAGCGACACCACATGTGCCTGCGGCGCCCCGTTCGTGCCGGTCACCACGAGTCGAAGGGACGTCGCGGTAACGGGCTCTGGCAGCCGGTGGCGCCGGTGCCGTACCCGGTTGCCGACGACGTCAGCGATCACGGTGATCTTGCCGGCCGGGTCGGCCGCCTCGATCCGGTAGTCGCTGACCAACGTCGGCAACACCTCGAAAGGGGTTCGATGGTGGTGGAGGTTGATCAAGTCTTCATCCAGGTCATCGTCGAAGATCACCGCGACTTCCCCGATCGAGACGGCCTGATCCCACGCGAGGTGCAGCCAAGGTTGGGGGTCCTCCGAGAGTGGCTCCGATACCCACATCTGCGGCCCCGCCCACGGCCGGGCGTACCCTCCGACAGCTTTCTGTGGGGAGAAAGCGCCAGTGTTCGACATGATCCGCAGGCACGGTGCCGTCCGGTGCAGCACCTGCTTCCACGCACGCCATTGCTCGGAGTACGGCTCCTCATGGGAGAGCTCGCGGTGGGTCAGCGTCACCACACCTGGCAGCGGAGCCGGCGACGTGTGCATCGCGACATCCGAGTTGGCATGGACCACCAGGAACGCGTTCTGCGGCGTACCCGGCTGCCACCGCACCGGCACCGTGATCCACTGTTCCTTTCCTGCGGTGACCTGCACCGAGCCGCTGGTCACCTTCGCGTGCGGCACGTAGTTCTGAGGCTGGCCCACCTCGTGCACCTCGACCGTGAGCTCCGTGCCCCGCTCGGCGTCGATCAACAACTCGATGCCGTCGAGGGCAGGATCCACCGGCACAACCACACCCAGGGCTGCGGTGAGGTGGTGCCGCCCTGATGAGGTGCTCGCACCGAGAACGGTGAGTTGCGAGCTCGCCGTGACCTGGGCGGTCAACGCATGATCAGCGGCGTCATCGTGACGCACGCCCAGGACCGAGGCGTCGGAGCGCACGATGGCCCGCCGCACCTCGTCGACGTGTTCTGTGGCGAGCTCGCGGGCCGTATAACCGCGACTCGTACTCAATGCCGCCCCGATCCCGGCCGCCTCGCCGATCACCCCGCACGTCGCCATCACCCGGGTGCTGCCGAAAGCGACGTGCGTGGCCGAGATGTTACGGCCCGCCATCCACATGTTGGAGACGTTCTGTGAGTACAGCGAGCGCAACGGAATGTGATAGTTCCCGTCGGGGTGCCAGTGCCGCGATCCCTTCTCGGTGGCGTACATGCCACCTGGCGGGTGCAGGTCGATCGACCAACCCCCGAAGGCCACCCGGTCCTCGAACGGCGTCTGGTTCAGGACGTCGTGCTGGGTCAGGACGTGATCCCCGAGGAATCGTCGGTACTCGCGCTTGCCCGGTACGGCGCCGATCCATTCCAGCGTGAGGTTGTCGGCATCGAACTTGCCGGAGTTCTTGAGATAGTCCCAGATGCCGTAGATGGCACCCTGGAGCTCGTCACGGATCTCTTCGTTGTTCGCCACGACGTCACGGTCGCCGCCCCACTCGATCCACCAATAGTCGCACCCGTTCGCCCCCTCATGGATGTCCCGCAGTGTGGGGATGGACGTCTGGGTGATGTCCCGGGCGAACGACGGCGGGACGTACTTCACCGGGTATCCGACGTCCTTGACATAGAAGAGGATCGTCGAGCCCAGTGTCTCGGCGTCGGCGGACTCGGGCGCCCACGATTCCTGATACTCGTCGCGGGCCTCGCGCCCGGTCCGGTACCGCGCACCGGCGAGGAATCCGACGAGTCCGTCTCCACTCGCGTCGATGTAGGTGCCCGAGCGGAACTGCAGACGACGCTCGGACCCCATCTGCCACCCCGAGACCGAGGTGATCCGGCGGTCCTCGACCGGCCCGTCCGCATCGACTTCCCGGACATCGGTGTTCAGGAACAGTTCGATACCGGGCTCGGCACGTACGGCCTCAAGCAGCACCAGATCCCAGTAGTAGGGGTTGCCCTCCGGATTGGTGAACTGGTTCTCCACGAACAACTCGCCCATGATGCCGGTCTCGCGTGCGTAGTGCTGGACTCCGTGCGCCGTAGCGCCGCATACCCACACTCGGACCTCGCTCGAGGAGTTGCCTCCGAGAATGGGTCGGTTCTGCACCAGGGCGACCCGCATTCCCTGCCGAGCAGCGGCAAGCGCCGCACAGACCCCGGCCAAACCACCACCAACGACGGTGATGTCGCTATGGACCGTTTCCAAGGGAATGAGGTCAACGTCGTTGGACGTCACGTGTTATCGATCTCCATGAGCAGTAGGAATCTTGTCGAACAGGTTCGCCGCCAACCCGAGACCACCCGGCACGCGTTGGGCGACGAGCACCCAAAGCAGCGATGTCGTCAAGGTGTCGCTGGCGCGCCCGGCGAAGAAGTCGGTCCACGTCAGCCCCTCTCGAACCCCGGTGAAAATGCTGATCTCCGAGCGATCGGCGAGGGCCGAGTCCGGGTCACCAGTGATGGCCACGGTGTGAGCGGAGTTCTTGCGCGCACGGTTACAGAAATCCAGACCGACCTCATCGTTTCCGCCGCGCGAGAGGATGAGCGCAACGTCGCCGGCCTGCATCATGCTGGCCAGAACCTGCGAGGTCACGGCACCGTCGTGGAACCAGACCGGCAGCCCGAGCCGCAGCAGCCGCATATACAGCTCCGACACGGCCACCGAGTCCGCCCACTCTCCGTGCAGGTGGATGCGCCTCGCGGATGCGATCCAGTCAGCGGCCTGGGCCACCAGGTCGACGTCGATGGCCCCCATGGCCGTGCGTGCGGCACGTTGCTGATTGGCCGCCAGGACCTCGAGCACGGCCTTCGGTCCGTCCTCAGGCAGGATCTCGTCGCCGATGTCCCGGTGCCAGCCCGCCTCCATTTCGCGTCCGTGCTCGGTGGCGATCGCGGCCCGCATCGCGGGGAAGCCGGAGAATCCGAGACGGGCTGCCAATCGACTCAGGCTCGCGGGCGAGACGTCGGCCGATCGTGCCAGACCGGTGATGGAAGACTCGCCAACTTCCCCAGGGTGGTCCACGATGTACTGCGCGCTTCGCGCCATCGTCCGCTTCAATCGCGGTAGCGCCTCTCTGAGCGCCTGCAGGGGGCTCGGGCCGTAGTCGACGTCCGCCCCGCGATCGGCGCCATCGCTCCGATGGGCACTATCGCGCGTCTCCGGCTCTCTCACTTGCCTGCTCCTTCTCGCCTCGACGCACCGAGGGCGCCATTGGCTGTTGTTCGTGCAGCAGCACTCACCACTGCAATGCTCCGTTCACCTGACCCACGGCGGATGAGCCGGCCAGCAACTAGGAGATTA
Organism: Ruania suaedae; assembly: GCF_021049265.1. Taxonomy (NCBI): domain Bacteria; kingdom Bacillati; phylum Actinomycetota; class Actinomycetes; order Micrococcales; family Ruaniaceae; genus Ruania; species Ruania suaedae. The sequence goes on along the minus strand of NZ_CP088018.1, from coordinate 739,492 downwards.
GGCCGTTCACCGCTTCGCCAGCCGCCCTCATCCCTTCCTCTGGGGTCTGGTTGCCGAGCAGAACGGCCTGGACACTGTCAGCAACCGCGGTCTCCATCTGGGCGTAATTGGTGAACTCCCAGAAGGGGCTCGGCGTGGCGGTGGCCGTGATGTTCTCGGTGAAGGCCGAGAGGAACTCGTCCTCCTGCACCTCCGGGGTCTCGAGTCCTTCGGAGGTGGTGGGCGGATTGCTCGAGGCATCGAAGTAGCCGAGGACCGTCTCTTGGTCCGATGTCAGCCACCGGGCGAACTCGGCCCCTGAGGTGGACGCCTCGCCGTCAGTCACGACAAGGACATGTCCCCACGCCAATGCTTGCGGGACGTCGCCGTCGTTGCGAACCGGACGTGCCAGCGGGATCATCTTCGAGCGGATCTCAGTATCGGGCGAGTTGGTGACCACGATTGCCGAACCGATGGGCGCGTCGTCGTAGTACGCGGTCCTACCCTGGCTGAACAGATTGCGTGCAGCGTTTCGCTCGATGTCCGGAGCGATGAGACCGTCGGTGTAGAGCTTCTTGTACCAGGTCATGGCCTCGATCGAGGCCTCGTCACCCACCGTGCATTGACCGTCCTCCACCACCGCCGATCCGAACGTCTGCATCCAGACGATGAAGTCCTTCAGCTGGGCCACCTCGGTAGAAGCGGCATAGGGGACGATGTCACTTCCCAGGCTCTTCACCTCGCGCAGTACCTCCTCGAACTCCGTCAGCGTGCTGGGCACGAAGTCGACGCCGACCTGCTCCAGGAGCTCGGAGTTGCCGATCAGACCGATCGCGGCCGTGGTCCACGGAATCCCATACTGCACGCCGTCGAACTGGCCCGTACCCAACGCGGCTTCGGTGTAGCCGGCGCCGCTGGTGTACTCGGACAGGTCCGCCAACGTGCCCGTGGCCACGACCGGCGCCAACCACGCGATGTCCAAGTGAGCAACGCCGGCGAGTTCGCCACCCCGGCTCTGCAGGATCATCTGGTTCAACGCCTCGTTGTAGGCGTAGCTCGACGTACTGATGCTGATGCCCTCGTCCGAGGCATAGTCGGCTACCGTCTGCTCCAGCCACTCCTTAGGCGGATCCTCGGACAACGCGAACGAGGTGAACGTGAAGTCCTGACCGCCCTCACCCGAGGGAGCGCCCGCCGCCCCGGCGTCAGTACCCTCGCCGTCGGAGCAGGCCGTCAGGCCCAGTCCACCCAGACCGAGGGCACCGCTCAGGCCGAGCAGGTTCCGGCGGCTCAAGCCAGCACCGGCGCTGGGGTTCTGGTTCATGCTGGTCATGCGGTTCATGTTGCAGTCTCCTTCGTGTACATGCGTGGTCGCTCATCGGCGTTGATGGTGGACATGGAGTGTTAGCCCTTGACGGCTCCTGCGGTAATACCGCCGACCAGGTGCCGTTGGAGCGCAACGAACGCGACCGCCACGGGCAGCGCGACGAGCACTGAAGCAGCCATGAGCTCAGGCCAGTCAGTCGCGGCTTCACCGATATAGCGGTTCACGAGAGCTGGCGGGAGCGTCTGACGCTCGGGGCCGGTCAGGGTCAAGGCGAAGATGAAGTCGTTCCAGCCGCGCATGAACGCGAACAACCCGGACGCGACCAGGCCGGGCGCGGCAAGCGGGAGGACGATCGCGTGCAGCGTACGCCAATTGGACGCACCGTCGATCTTCGACGCTTCGATGATGTCGTCAGGGAGGTTGTCGAAGAACCCCTTGAGCATCCACACGCACAGCGGCAACGTGAAGGTCGTGAACGAGATGATCAGCACGAAGTAGGTGTTGAGCACACCGAACGTCGAGAAGACCCCGTACAGCGTCACCAGCAGGAGCGCGGACGGCAGCATCTGGCTGGATAGAACGAAGTACAGCAGCGTGCGCCGACCGCGATAGCGGAACTTCGAGATGGAATATCCCATGTACATCGAGGTCGCCACGCTCAGCACAGCGGTGATCACCGAGACGATCACGGAGTTTGCCAACCAACCGAAGATCTCTGGGTCGGTGAAGACGCTTCGGTAGTTGTCGAACGTGACCGACTCCGGGAAGAATGTCACCGGATAGCGATACACCTGGCTGTCCGGGGTGATCGAGGTAATCACCAGCCAGTAGACCGGTGCGAAGGCGAACAGTCCGAAGCCCACGACGGCGGCCCAAGGCCCAAGCGGGAATCTGCGTCTTCTCGTGCGCGTACGCGTCGTCGCCTGCGTGCGAGGTGCCAACTGCGTCGGGGTTCCCACAGCCATCAGTTCGCCTCGCTGCGCTCAGAAAATCGAACATAGAAGACCACGAGGACCAGCAGGACGATCATCCATAGGATGCCGATGGCTCCGGCCTGCCCGAGGTCGTAGGACCGGAACGCCGAGTCGTACAGGGCCGTGGCCAAGGTCTGAGTGGTCTGTGCAGGTCCACCACCGGTCATCACGAATATCAGATCGAAGTGCTGGAAGTTCCAGATGAACTCAAGCAGGATGATGATCCCGGCGACACCGCTGATGTGGGGCCAGGTCACGGTCCAGAACCTGCGCACCTTGCCGGCCCCGTCGAGCGAGGCCGCTTCGTGCAGGTCGTCCGGAACCGTCTGCAGGGCGGCGAGGAGCATGACCATGACCCACGGGAACGCATTCCAAGACTTCGCCACGATCAGTGCCACCCGAGCGGTGGAGGTGTCGAACAACCAGGCTCGCGGTTGGTCGATCAGCGACAGCTGCTGGAGCAGGCCGTTGAAGGCGCCATAGCTGGCATCGAAGATCCACATCCACAGGAACGAGACGACGACGGCGGGCAACAGCCACGGAAACAGGAAGGCTCCACGCAGGATGCTGCGGCCGGGCAGGCGAGCGTTCAGTGCGAGCGCTACTCCCAGCCCGACGACGAACGGCAGGACCGTTGCGCCGACGGTGAAGATCCCGGTCTGCCACAGCAGCCGCAGAAAGTCGTCTCCGAGTGCTGCCTGGATGTTGGTCAGGCCGACAAACTCTCTGCCTGGGTAGAGGAGGCTCTCGCTAAAGAAGGCGGAACTCAGCGAGCGCACCAGCGGGTACAGCACTACGGCCAGCAGCATCGCCACACCGGGCAGGATCAACAACCAGGCGAACCTCAGGTCGCTCATCCGTCGAGCGGACCGGTGCGAGCCGTGGGCAACCGATCCGGCTAGGTCCCGCTGCGGTCGCGCGTGCTTCGTCACGGTCATGATCCGTGCCTCCAGGCTACCCAGTTCACTTGCGATCTCCTTCGATCCAACAACACTTTGAGAGACATTATCGCTTTTCTAGACGCTAGGCAACCGTATCGACAAGGTTTACCGCCGCTGGACGGGGCCACTCCCGGGGAGGTAGCGCCGACCCTGCCTCGAGCACCGAATCGTCGCTCCCGTCGAGCCGGGGGCCCTCCAACACACGTCGACTCCCGCACCGAGGTCATCACCATGCATGCCGGTCGAGGACTGCAGGAGTCGATGGCCGGGGGTGCGGCAACGGCAAGCACCCTCGCGCTCACGGAGCCGGAACTGACTCGCGCACATGAAGGTCCACAAGCCAGCTCCGGCATCCTGGGGAATCAGTCGCCGATTCCGGCCTGCCGCCGGACCCTCAGCAGCATCACGCCGGATGCGATGGCCATGATGGCCGCGATGGCAGCACCGACCCCGACGAACCCCGTCTCCGCAAGATCCCCGCGGCCGTCGACCCCATCATCCTCGGAGGTCTCCTCACTGGCGCCTAGCCCATCCGTGCTCGAGTCGCCTGCATCATTGTCGGAACCGTCATCACCCGAGCCTCCATCGCTACCACCAGCGGCTCGAACAGTGATCCGATCCCAACCGATAATGTTCCGCTCCGCGCCATAGGCAGCAATCCTGCGCTCACCAACAATGCCTTCAGGTAGGGCGACGGAGACCGTGCCGTTCGCATCCACCGTGTGGGCGCCCATGTAAGTCGGCTGGCTGAAGATCCAGAGCTCTACGCGCTCTCCGGCAAGGTCAGCACTGAAGGACACCGTGATCACAGCTCCCTCACTCGCCGATGCGGGCACAGCGATGCCACCCTCAGTTCCCGGCGTCAGGTCCTCCTCGCTGGGCACGTCACCTGGAGTCTGGTCTGGATCACCGACGACCTCCAGCTGCGCTTCGGCACTGCCTTCCACAGCAGAAACCGCCACTACGTGCTCGCCGATCGGCAAGGGCCCGGATAGCACGAATACCACTGTGCCATCATTATCGGTACGCTTGGATTCAGCTTCTGTTCCATTGACGGAAAGAACGACCTCCGAATCAGGAGCGAAGCCGGAGCCTGTGACGGTAACCTCACCGCGCTCTAAAGCGGATTCGTCGACCTTCGCAGGAGAAACTACCAGCCGCGGATCAAACTCGGGCGACCGCTCGCTCATATCACCGTGAGTGAGGGTCAAATGCGGAGCCGCGTGGATCGTGGTCATAGGACGTTCTACGGCAAGTAGCCGATTCACAACAGGAAGTTCGTAGCGACTGCCTGCGATTTCGAAGTGGCTCATGCTATGCGCACTCACGCCCACTTCGCGCAAGTAGTCGATCGTACGCACGTTTGCCAAATCCTCAACGGGCCCGTCGAAGTATGGAAAGGACTCAGGGGACTCGACCCATCCCGCGAGAATTTCGACAGCGTCGCCGAGGTTGAGACCGTGGGAATTCTCGTAGGAGAACAGATCGTATCCATGCGGTTCTGCGATTTCGGCAGTGAGCAAAGCTGGCAGCAAAGAGAAGTGCGAGTACCAGATGCCATAGTCGCCGACCCCGCCGTTACGAGTCACTTCCTCGGACAAATGGCCATCGGCATCGATTTGGCCTTCGATATGTTCTCGGGCTCTCTCGACCTGTTCACCCATCAGGTCGTCGTCACCGAGATACGCTGCGATAGCCGTGGAGAGGGTGACACCCCAGTTGCCCCAATTATTTCCGCGCCCAGCGATCGCGGAAGAGATCTCGAGCGCCTGCTGACGCAGCATCGAGGCGAAGTCAGCCTCAGCCGCGGCACTCCAAACCTCCGTTTCGCGCAGGAGGTCGGCCGCAAACACCATCGCTGGGAAGTGGTAACTGAAGGCCAGCGCGGAGTCTTCCGAGGTACGGAAGCACTCCACGTCGTATGTCCACGCTTCCACGAAGCTGGCAGCGCTCTCTCCATAGGCAGCCTCGCCGGTTAGTCGGTACGCCAAAGCTAGGCGATAGGCCGCGTTAGCGTCCTCTTGCAGCCCGTCACGCGCTTCGCGGTGGCCATCAGGGTCGTTGTAGAAGAAGGGAACGAACCAAACCGAGGGTGCGAACGGCTCTCTCTCCACGTCTGCGGCAACGTCGTCCATCAGTCGCTCGAAAGCGCTCGCCTGGGGGCCCGTCTCCTGCGCAAGGCGGTTCATGATCACCCCGAGGCGGTTATCCGAGATCAGTACATCTCCCCGATCGGGCTCCGTCATGTCCCCAGAGGGCGGGAGACAGTCTTCCGGAAGCGGCACCGTGTCGTCGGCCGGTGCCAGACCCTCGGCCTCGAACTGCGCGACTGACACGACGGTATCCCGATGGGCGAAGATCGACACTCCCCCGTCTCGAAAGCTAGAGTCCGTGGCTGTGATTGTGGTACCAGCCACGCTCGCGCTCAGGAGGTCACCGGCGACCTCGAAGGTCAGGCTTACGGGTCCCTCTCCAGGACGTGCATCGGTGTCAGTTCGTGCTAGGTAGGTGACGCCGTTGCCACCATCGGCTTTGATGATCGCCATCTCGCCGTTGCGGCGAATCAAGGCCGTGTATCCCGATGTCGTGTACCCGTCCAGAACGCCAGCCCGATGCACGCTGACTCCGCCCCACGTCGAAGTGCCAGCCTTCCCTGTCAACTCGAAAGTGACAGTGACCCCGCCATCTCCAGCCAATCGGTGGCCGAAGAGAGCGAGTTTGTGGCCGTGCTCGTCATTAACCGCACTCGATTCAGCCGCACCGTCCGAAACTTGCCAGTTCCCAGAGACAGGCAACCAGTGGTCCTGCAAGGTTTCGAAACTGTCGGATAGGTCCTCGCCGGGTGCAGCGCTGGCGGCGGCCGGCATCACCGCCCCTGCGAGGAGCGCTACGAGCAGCAGAGGTAGCAAGCGCCATCGCGCCATCATTTTCGACATCTCAGTTCCTGTTCTGTAGTCCTACGTGGGCAATTCACTGAGTCATTTTCGGCGCAAGGTCGGAAACGCATTTTCGATTCTTCCCGTCCACTCGTAAGACAGGCACGTGGTGGAGCTATGAGTACGTGGCAAGCCCCAGACATGGCGGCGGCAACCGGATGCAAACCCCGCGTTCTCACCGACGCTCGACGCGATTGGCTCCGCTCTGACGCCTACTTACGAACACGTCAGCGCTCCGGCGCACAATGGTCGACCTCAGGCTTGCAAGTACGTCAAGCGAATCGCCGCGACGAGGATGCGTAGCTCTCTGAGCTCTACGGACATGCCGCCTCCCGAACCCCCACCTGTGCCATGAAGGTCAGCTCCCATCTCGTCTCCCTTGATCGCCTGGTCGCTCCGGTAGAGTTTACCGAAGCGAGAGCACCTTGCGCAACCGTTTCGATAACTATGTTCGTCCGGCAACTGCTGTGCACCGACAGTGAGGCACAGCCCAACCCCGACACGGTCACACTGCACAACGGCCCCGCATGACCAATCCGCGCCCGCGTCTGGTACTTCTCCGTCACGTGGTCCGGACGAGTGGAGGTGGTGATCACGGCACCGAGGGCGGCGAGGATCCCGTTGGTCATCGCCTTCGACTACGGTCCACTCCGCGGATCGGCGCGCCACGCAGCAGCACGGCAGTAGACCTGAGTGATGCTGCGCGCGCCGCCGGAGGTGACGAGCAGCGCCTACCGTGCCACCGCACGGCGCAGGCGTTTGGTGGGCTGGTAGGAGCGGTGGAATGTGCAGCCTGTCCCGACGCAAGCGAAGAGGTCGACCACGCCCATCGGGCTGGCTCGGTGGACCTGGCCGACCTTAGTGGCTTCTTGTATACGAGGGACCTGTTCGAGTCGTAGACGCTGCGCACCAACGCCAGCTGCGATGGATCCGACCACCTATCCCGGGCTCAGGGCTCCCTGGGGCAGGGCGCCTACCAGGGCGCGCATCAACTCAACGCCCAACTGCGACGAGCCGGCCAGCCCACCATCAGTCTCGCGGATCGACGCCACAGTAGTGCCCAACGTCGTCGACATCAGAGACTCATTCTGCGAGCTGTTCCGTCTTGCCCACCAGCAGCGCCTCACACGCCACCGAACCCGCGAGGTGGCAGGTGTGGCGACGGGGGCGAAGTATCCGGCCAGGTGGGGACGAGCAGCATCGGGTGGCTCGAGGGCAACGTACGCGCGTTCCCGGCGCACCTCGTGAGAGACCCGTGAGAGGTCGCACTGCCCGCACAGTCCTGCCAGCATGTACGACAACGGCTCCACCCGGTATTCCGGATGGAGCCGATATCGTCGCTGTCTCAACGAGCGCGCCCGGAGGGACTCGAACCCCCAACCTTCTGATCCGTAGTCAGATGCTCTATCCATTAAGCTACGGGCGCAGTGGCTGATTTGCCGCGATTCACTCTACCGCCACCGCAGGCTGCTGGCCAATCGTTCGCCTGTCGCGCCCGTCACACGGGGGTGCACCGCCGGCGTCGGGGCACCCTCCGTCCCCCCAGGGGCTGACGTGGACGCCGTCCCCGGACTGAGACGCCCGCCCGCAGAACCAGCCCCCCGACCGACGCGCGCGCAGGTGCCGGCCCGGCAGGCTCGATGTCATGACCACACGTACCCCGCTCTCCGCCCGCCGGCTGGTGAAGACCTACGGCACCACCGGCGTCCCAACCACGGCACTGGCCGGCGTCGACCTCACCGTCACCCCAGGTGAGTCGGTCGCCGTCATGGGGCCCTCCGGCTCGGGCAAGACGACTCTGCTGCACTGCCTGGCCGGGGTACTCACCCCCACCCAGGGGGAAGTCCTCTGGGCGGGACAGGACCTCGCCGGACTCCCCGACGCCGCCCGCACGGCGTTGCGACGGACCGACTTCGGCTTCGTGTTCCAGTCCGGCCAGCTCCTCCCGGAGCTGCCGGCGGAGGAGAACGCGGCCCTGCCGCTGATGCTCGGGGGCACGCCCCGCGAGAGCGCCGTCGAAACGGCGCGCCGGTGGCTGGACTTCCTGGGGCTGGCCGGCATGGCCTCCCGCCGGCCGGGCGAGCTCTCCGGCGGACAGGCCCAGCGCGTGGCGATCGCCCGGGCGCTGGTCGGCTCCCCCGGAGTGGTCTTCGCCGACGAGCCGACCGGTGCGCTGGACCAGCAGACCGGGCACGATGTGCTCCGGGTGCTCACCGACGCCACCCGGGCCACCGGCGCCGCGCTGGTGGTCGTCACCCACGATCCGCAGGTCGCCCGCTGGTGCGAGCGCACCGTCCAGATGCAGGACGGGCGGATCGTGGCCGAGCACCGCCGCGAGCACACGTCCGCCGACCGGGCTTCGCTGCGATGAGGGCCGCATTCGACCTCTGGCTGCTGCTGCGCCGCCGCTCCGCCGGCGCCGGAGACCCCCAGCGGCTCACCGCGGCTCTGGCGGTGCTCGCGTTCGCCGTGACGACGGCGGTCGCCGGAGTCGTGCTCGGTGGCCTGTTCGCCTTCATCGATCGCGGCCAGAACCAGGTGGGGCCGGAGGATGACGGGCTCTACATCATCCTCGCCGCTACCGCCTCGGCCCTGCTCATGGTGCCGCTGGTCACCCTCGGCGGTGCGGCAGCGCGCCTGGCGGTGGCCCGCCGCGACGAACGGCTGGCAGCTCTGCGACTGGCCGGCGCCACCACCGGTCAGGTCTCGCTGCTGACCATTCTCGACGCCACCGGTCAGGCCCTGCTGGGTGCGCTGATCGGGACCGCGGGCACGTTCGCCCTGATCCCACTGGTGCTGCCGGTCTCCTTCCAGGGCGACCCGTTCAGCTACGGCGAGCTCGTGCCGCCCTGGTGGGTCCTGCTCGCAGTGATCGGCGTCGTCGGATCGGTCGCGCTGTTCTCCGCGGGCGCCAGCCTGCGCAAGGTCGCGATCACCCCGCTCGGGGTGGCCGCACGGACCTCGCCGAGCCCGCTGCACTGGTCCCGGGTGGTGCCGCTGGTCGTCTTCGGCCTCGCCTTCGCAGCCCTCTGGGGCAGCGGCCTGGCCGGGCTGGGCGTGATGGTGACGCTCGTCGTCGGCGGGTTCGCGATGATGAACCTGCTCGGGCCGTGGGTCATGGGGCTGATCGGGCGCTTCGCTGCCTGGCGCGCCCGCACGCCTGCCACGCTGATCGCGGCCCGTCGCATCATCGACTCCCCGCAGACCGCGTGGCGCAGCGTCGGCGGGGTGGCACTGGCGACATTCATCGCCGGGATGACGGCCGTCGCCGCCATGTTCGGCGACCAGCAGGACCAGTTCAGCCGCGATATGTCGACCGGCGGATTCCTCACCCTCGCCATCGCCGGCCTGGTGGCCGCCGTCTCCACCGGCGTGATGCAGGCAGGGCGGGTGATCGACCAGGCCGGTGAGTACCGGGCGCCGCGGCTGGCGGGCACGGATCGCAAGGTGCTGACCACCGCCCGGCTGCAGGAGACGGTCATCCCGCTCGCCGCAGCCGTGGGTCTGGCCACTGCCAGCGCCCTGGTGTTCATGCTCCCGGCACTCGGCTTCGCGTTCCTGTCCTCGGTTCCCGTGCTGATCCAGTTCGCGCTGAGCGTGGCCGGCGCCTGCGCACTGGTCCTCCTCGGCGCCGTGGCCGCCGGGCGGGTGGTGCGCATAGTGCTCGTGTGAGCGCCGCGCCGATCAGCGGGCGGCCAGGCGCCGGGCGAGGCCCGCGCACACCACGAGCTGGAGCTGGTGGAAGATGATCACCGGGACCGCGATGGTGGCAGCAGCCGCGGCCGGGAAGAGCACCAGCGCCATCGGCAGCCCGGTCGCGAGGGACTTCTTCGACCCGGCCATCAGCAGCGCGATCCGGTCCGGGACGTCCAGGCCCAGCCCCTTGCCGCCCCACCACGTGATCGCCAGCAGTACGGCCAGCAGGAGTCCGCTCACCCCGAGCAGGGCCACCAGCATGACGGCGGAGACCTCCTGCCAGACGCCGTCGGCCGTGGCCGAGGCCACGGCACCGAGCACCAGCAGGGTGATGGTCGCCCGGTCGAGCACCAGGGTGATGGGCCGGTGGGCGCGCACCCAGTCCCCGAGGAACGGCTGCAGGAGCTGGCCGACCACGAACGGCAGCAGCAGCTGCAGCAGCACCGAGCGCAACCCTCCCATGCCGGCGGCTCCGGAGGCCCCCATCAGCCACAGCACCAGCAGCGGCGTGGCCACCATCCCCACCACGTTGGAGATCGTGGCCGCGCTGATCGCCCCGGCCACGTTGCCCCGGGCGATGGAGACGAAGGCCACCGAGGACTGCACGGTGGAGGGCAGCAGGCTCAGGTAGAGCAGCCCGGCCGCGAGCGCCGCCCCGACCAGTGGCGTGACGGCCCAGGAGAGCAGCAGCCCCAGTGCCGGGAAGATCAGGTAGGTCGAGGCCAGGATGCCGCCCTGCAGCCGCCAGTTGCGCAGCGAGCCCAGCACCTCGGTGGTGCGCAGCCGCATCCCGTAGACCCCGAAGAGCAGGATGATCGCGACGTCGCCGACCGTCGTGACGGCGTCGAGCGCGGGCTCGGGGAGCGGCAGCACCAGCCCGAGGACGAGCGCGGCGAGGATGAGCAGGACGAACGGGTCGATGGCCGACCAGATCCTGCGGAGGCGGCTCACAGTGCAGGCGCCCGGAGATCAACACGCATGATCGACACAGTATCCGGGCACGGATGACGAGCGTGTGTCAGGACTGCTCGTCCCGCTCGGCCCACTCCAGCAGCGTCTCGATCGAGTACGCCACATTGTCGATGCCGGCGTGCAGATCGCCCAGCCGCGCGAACCGCTCCGGCACGGTGGCCAGGGTGAGCTCGCGGGGCTCGACGTCGTCGATCTCGTCCCAGCCGATCGGGGTGGACACGGTCGCCTCGCGGTTGCCGCGCACGGAGTAGGCCGCCGCGATGGTGTGATCGCGGGAGTTCTGGTTGTAGTCCACGAACACCGCCGCCGGGTCCCGGTCCTTGCGCCACCAGGCCGTGGTCACCTCCGACGGCGCACGGCGGGCGACCTCCCGGGCGAAGGCGAGGGCCGCCGTCCTGACCTGCTCGAAGCCCCATCGGGGCTCGATGCGTACGTAGACGTGCAGGCCGGACCCACCGGAGGTCTTGGGGTAGCCGGTGATGCCGAGCTCGTCGAGGATCTCGTGGACCACGTGGGCGGTCCGGCGCACCCGGTCGAAGGGACAGTCCGGCATCGGGTCGAGATCGATGCGCCACTCGTCCGGCTCCTCGACGTGGCCGCGCCGGGAGTTCCAGGGGTGCAGCTCCACCGTGCCCATCTGCACCGCCCAGATCACCGCCGCCGGCTCGGTGACGCAGAGCTCGGGCACCGTGCGCTGGAAGCGCGGGAAGTAGATGGGCACCGTCTCCACCCACGACGGCGCCCCGTGCGGCAACCGCTTCTGGTGCACCTTCTCCCCGCTCACCCCGGTGGGGTAACGGTGCAGCATGCAGGGGCGCTCACGCAGGGCGCGGGTGATGCCCTCGGCGACGGCGCAGTAGTAGTGCGCGAGGTCGAGCTTGGTCTCCCCGCGGGCGGGGAACATCACCCGGTCCGGGTGGGAGATGCGCACAGTGCGCTCGCCCACGGAGAGCTCGACGGCGTCCTCGGCCATGAGCTCACGGTAGCGGGGCGCGACCGCGGCGCACACTCCGGGATGGCTCAGGTCAGCCCGCATGTCACCGCCACGGGTCCGGCGATAGGCTCGCCGCATGGCCACGACCTGGGCCGCCGCGCTCGGTTGGCGACTGCGACGGCACTACCTCGGCGAGGAGCGCGCCGGGAGCGTCGAGGCGGTCGTTGACCGGCTGATCGCTGTGCCGTCCTGGTCGGGAGACGCGGCAACCGCGATCGGACTCCGCCTGGCGCAGCCGGCGCACGGCGACCCGGCCGCGGCCTTGGCCCAGCAACGCCTCATCGCCACCTATGCGTTCCGTGGAACGACGCACGTGATGACCCCGGCCTCGGCGTCGATCCACCTGTCGCTGCGCTGTGCCGGCCGGCAATGGGAACGCTCCAGCTGGCGCGAGCACTATCGTCTCGAGCCCGAGGACTGGCCCCGGCTGCGAGCGACGGTGCGCGAGGCGTTGGCTGAGGGCCCGCTCACTCAGCAGGAGCTGGCGGCCGCCGTCACTGCCGATCCCGCCTATCGACACCTGGCGGAGGGGTTCACGAGCACGTCCCACACCCTGCTCAAACCGTTCGGCTGGCAGGGCGACCTGTGCCTGCGCCCGTCCGACGGCGTGCTGAGGTTCCAGCTGCTGGAGTCACTTCCCGGTTGGACCGGTCTCGTAGAGCTCGATGAGGCCGGCCCGCTGGCCATCCGGGCCTACCTCGCCGCCTACGGGCCCGCGACGCGGGACAGGCTCCACTACTGGCTCGGGGAGGGTCTCAGTGCCGGCCGACGACGCATCGAGACCTGGCTCACGAGCCCGGACGCCGGCGTGGCCACGATCACGGTCGGCGGTGAGGAGGCGCTGTGCGTGGCCGAGGACGCGGAAGCGATCACCGGTGCCGAGGCGTCCGACCGGATCGTGCTCCTGCCCGGTGCGGATCAGTGGGTTCTCGGCGCCGGCACCTCCGATACCCATATCGTGCCCGCCGCGCATCGCCAGGCCGCGACCCGCGGCTCGAACCTCGTTCTCGTCGGCGGACGCGTGCAGGGAACCTGGACAGTCAACGCGGACGTGATTCGTGTTCACTGGTTCGACGCCCCGGACTCGTCGGCCCCCCTCACCCTCGCGGCGGAGGAGCTCGCCCAGGTCCTCGGGCGCCCTCTGCTGGTCGAGGAGGGCTGACCCGGCCGCGGAGCCGGACGGGGCCACGGCGGTTGTTGAAAATCCCTTTCAGGAATGGAAAACTTTCGAGAATGGGGATTCCACAGGGTTCTGACGACGACACATCCACCTTCCCGGCCGACTTCGGACTGCGGGCACGGCTGCAGGCCGCCCGACCGCGCCTGAGCCGTGGTATGGCCAGCCTCGCCACGTTGCTGCTCGAGAACCCGGAGCTGCCGATCAACCTCTCGAGCTCGGGCCTGGCGGCCCGCGCCGGCGTCTCCCCACCGACCCTGAGCCGGTTCTGCAAGGTGCTGGGCTACGGCGGGTACCTGCAGCTGCGCGTCGGTGCCGCGGCCGACGTCGGGCGATCGGTGGCTCAGGACGGCCTCGCCGGTGAGCCGGGGGCGATGGTTCATCCCGACATGGAGGACAAGGAGCTGCTGCGCACCTTCCTGTCCACCCACGTCCAGGCGCTGCAGGCCTCCGCGGACCTGATCGACCTGCGTCACGTCCGGGAGGCCGCCCGGCTGATCGCCGAGAGCTCCCGGGTGGACGTCTACGGGGTCGGCGGGTCGGGGTCGGTGGCCGGGGGCCTCGTGGAGCGCCTGTTCCAGGTCGGCATCAACGCCCGCGGCTGGTCCGACCTGCACATGGGCGTGATGAGCGCGGCCTGCCTGGACGCGTCGGCGGTGGCCGTCGGGGTCTCGAACTCGGGCGTGACCTCGCAGACCATCGAGATGCTGACCATGGCGCGCGAGGCCGGGGCGGCGACGATCGCGATCACCAGCGACCATCGCTCCCCGCTCGCCGAGCTGGCCGACCTCCTCATCCGGACCGCACCACCGGACGACTACCGCGACCTGGGCCAGCTCACCGCCTCCCACACCCAGGTCTTCGCGGCCGACCTGCTCTACCTGCTCGTCTCCTGGCACGACCCGGCGCGCTCACGCGAGCACGCGCGCCGGGCCCAGGAGGCTGTCACCCGGCTGGGTGCCAAGCCCGCGCCCGGCGGACCAGCAACGCGCCCCCGGCCATGACCATCGCGGCCAGGGCCACCAGCGCCCAGGGGCCCTGCGCGCCCGTGACGGGCAGCCCGCCGTCGGATCCCTCGCCGGCGTTGCTGCCGGGGGTCTCCTCGTCGGTCGGCGCCTCGCCCGCCGGATCGGTGGGCTCCTCGGTCGGGTCCGGAGTCGGGTCGTCCGTCGGCTCGTCCGTGGGCTCCTCGGTCGGCGGGTCGGTCGGGTCCGGGTCCACCGGGTCGATCGGGTCGTCGGTGGCGATCCGGTAGAGCACGCCCTCACCCGGCTGCAGCTCCCGCTCCAGCAGACCGGACGCACCCTCGCCGTCACCGGCGACCGAGACGATCTCACCCAGCGAGCCGTCGACGCGGCTCACCTCCTGCAGGCGGGTGGCCGGATCCTCGAAGGCGAGGGCCGCGTCCTGGCCGTCGGTGAAGCTGTTGTTGACCACGAACAGGTACTCGTCCTCGTTGGTCCGGTCGACCATGTGCGAGAGCACGAGATCGCCCTCGCTCTGTGGCTGGACGAAGAAGTCCTCCGGCACGGGCTGCTGCCCGTAGGTGGCGCCGGCGAGGTAGACCTCCTGCGCGTCCAGGCGCATCAGGGTCGGACCGAGGGCATGGATCTGCGCGTTCAGGTCCTGGACCGGCTCGTACAGGTCGGTCGGCTGACCGTCCGCCGTCATGATCGCATCGGTGAACGGCTCGCCCCGATCGGTCGGGGTCCACCAGGTGAAGTAGGACAGCTGCTTGTACCCGTACGCCATGGCGAGGTTCGCCTCGTAGGTGATCTCGGTGGGGTTGGTGCGCCGGTAGGCGCCCGGGATCCCCACGCTCTGCAGGTACATGGCCGTCTTGATGTCGTACTCCAGGCCCACCTCGCGCACGGTGTCGAGGTTGGTGAACAGGCCCTCGAAGTTCGTCCCCTCGATCAGGAAGGGATAGAGGTCGTACATCAGGTAGTCGGGCTCGTCGATCGCGTGCGGCGCGGTCGCGTCCAGCCAGGCCCGCATCGCCGCGTCGTTCTGGTCGGCGCCCCCGTAGTAGCCGTACGGGAAGAAGTTGAGGTGGGGGTAGTACTCCGGCGCCGCATCGCGGATCCCGTTGAACGCAGTGGCGTACCGCGTCGCGTCCGCCGGTTCGTCGATGAGGTAGAAGCCACCCACACCGGGCACGTTGGTGTAGGTCTGTGCCCACTCCCCCGCCTCCTGCTCCGACCAGGTGGTGAACGACCCGGTGGCGGCCTGGTCCTGGACGATGGTCTGCATCCCGCGCTCGTGCGAGAGGCGAGCCATCTCCAGGTTGACCTCCCGGGTGGCGGTCAGCTGCGAGGCCTGCACGATGTCGATCCCGGCGTCGGCCAGGTAGTCGTACTGCTCGTCGTTGACGTACTCGGGCAGCGGCGCCCAGAAGACGGTGATGGCGAAGTCGTCACCGATGCGTTCGACGTTCTCGGCCACCTCGACCGGCACGCTCAGAGTGGTCTCGCCGGTGGTCAGGGTGATGGTCGCCTCACCGGGCGCGACCGCGGTTATCGTGCCATCGGCAGCGACCGTGGCGACCTCCGGCGCCGAGGAGGAGACCTCGTACGCCGCGTCCTCGGTGGTGTCGGCGAACCAGGTGTCGTCGCTGGTTCCCGGCTCCAGCAGCAGCGCCGGCTTGACCTGGTTCACGCAGCTCCCGCCCTGACCGTAGACGGCGATCTCGGCGAGCTGGACGAGGTAGCCGTCCACGCCGGCGGGGCCGTTGCGGGTGTCCACGAACAGCCGCACGTAGCGGGCCGTGGGCTCGCCCGCCAGGTCGAAGACCTGCGGCTCGGACTCGTCCGGCGCGTTCTCCAGGCTCTCGGCCACGGTCGTCCAGGTGGAGGCGTCGTCGGAGATCTGGATGCGGTAGTCGCGGGGGAAGGACTTCTCCCGGGGGAAGACGACCACGCGGGACAGATCCGACTCGCACTGCAGCTGCAGCTGCAGGCTGGCGCTGGTGCTCGGGTCCTGGACGCGCGCGTAGGGGTCGGTGCTCCACCCGCTGGTCCGTGCGGTGTCACCGTCGATGGCGAAGCGTGCCGCCCAGGACTCCCCCGGCTGCTCATAGCTGGAGGAGGCGATCACCGAGGAGGTCACCGAGAGGTTGTCGGTGCCGACCGGCTGGTAGTCGGGCCCGTCCTGCGCGACACCGAAGGCGGCGATCTCGGAGAACTGCAGGATCCCGCCCTCCCGGGACTGCCTGGTCGTCACGTCGATACGGACTGCGACACCGGTGACCGGCTCGTCGAAGTCGACGACATCGGGCTCGGTGACGACCGCCTCCGGGCTGTCGTCGTGGACGACGCGCTCCTCGGCGACGGTCTCCCCTTCGGCGTCGAGCACGCTGACGGTGAAGTCGATCGGGTAGTAGAAGCCGTAGAACCCCGGGTCGCCCCGCGGGAAGACGACGACGCGGGAGAGCTCGGACTCGCGCGGCAGGTCGAGCTGGACCCATCCACCGGCGTCGACGCCGGTCTCGTCGGCGACCCAGACACCCAGCTCCGGGTGGCCCGAGGCGCCGTCGTTGAGGATGGCGGGCGAGGCGCCGCCCTGGGAGCTGCTCACCGTGACGAGGCCGGCCGGGGCGAGGTTCGCGGTTCCCTCGGGTGCGTAGGACTCCACCGACGTCGGGTCCGGCGCCGCGAACGCGGGGACCGCGAGAGCGGTCAGCAGAGAGCCCACGAGAGCAAGGATCACGCCGGCTGCTGCCGCTCGCCTCGAACCGGACCGCCGGGGATGATCCCGCATGACTTTCTCCTCTGTGCATGGGCTCGCGGCATCGCTGCCACCGTGTGCCCCGACGTTAGTGAGACTTCCACTGAAGTGTCAATAGCCTGAAAGCGTATTTCATGCTCGGTGGGCGAGCCGCTCCACGATCGCCCCGTAGAGACCCGGGAGGGCGGCCGCCACCGGCACGATCGCGGGCCGCGCGGGCGAGGTCGCCCAACGCACGAGGCCCCCGGTGAGCACGCGATAATCCCGGGTCGCGCGGGCCCAGGCCTGCTCGTAGGCCTGCGGGCCGGCGTCGAGGGTGTCCACCGCTACCCGCGCCTGCGCGAGCCCGACGCTGAGGCCCTCGCCCGTGAGGGCGTCCACGTAACCGGAGGCGTCCCCGACCAGGCGGACCCGGCCGGCCACCCGCCGTCGGGAGCGTTGGCGTAGCGGCCCCGCCCCCCGCACCGCGCCGAGCGGCTCGGCGGCGGACAGCCTGCCGGCGAGCTCGTCGATCTCGCCCACCCTGGCGTCGAAGTCCATGCCCCGGCCCCCGAGCAGCGCAACCCCGACGACGTCCTCGGCCACCGGCGTCACGTAGGCCTCCACGCCGGCGCCCCAGTGCACCTCGACCAGATCGCTCCACGGGCGCACGCGGAAGTGGCGGCGCAGCCCGAACCGGCGGTCTCCGGTGCCGGCGATCTCGAGCCCGCAGAGCCGGCGGGCCGTCGAGTGCAGGCCGTCGCACGCCAGCAGCCACCGGGCCGAGACACCGGCGGCGCGCACACTCTGGCTGTCCTGCTCGATGCTCTCGGCCTTCGTGGAGCGGATCTGCACGCCCAGCTCGGTGGCCCGTTCCCGCATCGCCGCGTGCAGGGTGGTGCGCCGCACCCCGCGGCCCGGTCCCGTCCGGAACCGGTGGTCGACGACCCGGCGGCCGTCGCGATAGCTGATGCCGGCCAGCACATGGCCCGCGGGGTCCACGCCCAGCCGGCGCAGGCCGGCGAGCGCGCCGGGCATCAGACCCTCCCCGCACGCCTTGTCGATGGGCCCGGTCCGCGGTTCGAGCACGATCACCTCCCACCCGGCGCGGCGGGCCTCGATCGCGGCGGCCAGGCCGACCGGCCCGCCTCCCATGATCAGGACGTCGGTGCGCTCCTGCGGCCCGGTCACGGCCGGTGACCGGCCGGGCCTGCCAGTGCCCGCTCCTCGGCGGGGATCCGGAAACCGAGCAGCAGGATCGCGTTGAGCACGGTGAAGGCGATCGCAGTGACCCAGGCGGTGTGCACGAGCGGCAGGGCGATCCCCTCGAGGACGACGGCCACGTAATTAGGGTGACTGAACCAGCGGTAGGGGCCGCGGGTGATTAGCGGCAGGTCCGGCACCACGATGATCCGGGTATTCCACCGCGGGCCCAGGCTGGTGATGCACCACCACCGCAGCGTCTGGCCGGCCACCACGGCCGCGAGCGCCGCCCAGCCGAGGGCGGGGAGGAAGGGCCGGTCGGCGATCCACACCTCCGCCACGGCGCCGATCAGCAGCGCGGTGTGCAGGGCCACCATGGCCGGGAAGTGCCCGCGCCCGGACTCCACGCCACCGCGGTCGAACGCCCATCGCGCGTTCCGGGCCGAGACGATGAGTTCGAGCACCCGCTCCAACGCAGTGGCGGCGATGACGGCGACGAAGATCGCCATCATCGGGTTCACCCTCGCTCCGGGCGTCGCAGCAGCACGAGCTCGGCGGTGACACCGGGGCCGAAAGCCATGAGCACAGCGTAGTCACCCGGCCCGGGCCGGCCGCGTTCGAGGGTGTCGGCGAGCACGTGCAGCACCGAGGAGGAGGAGAGGTTGCCCACCGCCGCCAGCGACGCCCGGCTGAGGTCGAGCTCGCCGTCGGCCAGGTCGAGGGCGTCACCGACCGCGTCGAAGATCCGCGGGCCACCGGCGTGCACCACCCAGGCTGCGACGTCGGCGCGCGTCAGCCCGTGCATGGTGAGCAGGGCGTCGACGTCACCGGCGAGGTGCTTGGCGACGGAGTCCGGCAGGCCCGGGGAGAGCAGGATGGAGAACCCGGTCTCGCTGATGCGCCAGCCGAGCTGCTCGGTGGTGCCGGGGTAGAGCGCGCTCGCGGCATCGACCACCTCGATGCTCTCCGGCGCACCGGCCATCGGGTGCTCGTCGCCCACCATCACCACGGCGGCGGCGCCATCGCCGAAGAGTCCGCTCGCGACCAGGTTCGCGGTGGAATCGTCGCCGCGCTGGATGGTCAGCGAGCACAGCTCCACCGAGACCAGCATGCCGGCGTGGCCGGGGTGGCCGAGGAGGTAGTCGCGCAGCTGCGCGAGGGAGGCGGCGCCGCCGGCGCACCCCAGCCCGAAGGAGGGCATGCGGCGCAGGTCCGATCGCAGTCCGAGGGTGGCGACGAGCCCGACGTCGATCGAGGGTACGGCGATGCCGGTCACCGAGGTGGACACGAGGACGTCGCACGCGGCGGGTTCCAGGTGCGCCGCGTCCAGCGCCGCCCGGCAGGCCTGCTCGGCCAGTGCGGTGCCCTCGCGGATGAAGGCGTCGTTGGCCTGGCCGAAGGAGGTGAGCGAGCCGTACTCCTCGAGGGGCAGCGCGAGGTGCCTGCTGCGCACCCCCGTCGCGGCGTGCAGGCGGTGCAGGGCGCGCAGGCGGACCGGATCCCCGGTCAGCATCGAGCCGATCGCGTCGGTGATCTCCTGCTGCGGATGCGGATCGCCGGGAAGAGCGCGGCCGACGGCCAGCAGGTGCACCATCGTGACATCGTGTCATCGTGGAACCGAGCACGCACTGCGATGACGCCACCCGCCGGCCTCGCTGGGCCGGGTTGCTCGCAGCCAGCCACCCCGGCCCGGTGGTGCTGGTCACCCTGCTCGCCACCGCGTTCGCCGTGGGGATCGGGGCCTCGGCGGGCGCCGTCGTGCTGGTGACGCTGGCCGTCCTGGCCGGCCAGCTCTCGGTGGGCTGGTCCAACGACTGGATCGACGCCGGCCGCGACCGGGTCACTGCGCGCCCGGACAAGCCCGTGGTCACCGGTGCGGTCTCGGTGACCGTGCTCCGGCGGTGCGCACTGGCGGCGCTGCTGGCGTGCGTGGTGCTCTCGCTGGCGACCGGGTGGGTACCGGGCGCGGTGCATCTGGCCGCGGTGGCCAGCGCCTGGAGCTACAACCTACTGCTGAAGTCGACGCCGCTGTCGTGGCTGCCGTATGCGCTCTCCTTCGGTCTGCTGCCGATGTTCGTGGTGCTCGCGTGCCTGCCTCCGGCCGGCACCGCCCCGTGGGCGATCGGGGCGACGGCGTTGCTCGGCGTGGGTGCGCACGTCGCCAACACCCTGCCCGACCTGGAGGATGATCGCCGCACGGGGGTGCGGGGCCTGCCGCACCGGATCGGGCCGGCGGCATCGCGGCTGCTGGCGCCGGTGGTGCTGGTCACTGCCACGGCGGTCGTGGTGCTCGGCCCGGACCGGCAGCCCGGAGCGCTGGTGTGGGGCGGAGCCGGTGTGGCCCTGGTGCTGGCGGTGGCCGCGGGCGTCGTGGCGCGCACGCGACCACGCAGCCGGATGCCGTTCTCGCTGAGCATGGCGGTGGCGGCGGTCTGCGTCCTGCTGCTGGTGCTGGCCGCACCCGAGGTGGCCGAGGGCGCGTGAGGGGCCGGCGGGCTAGCCTGACCGCATGAGACATCCACGGCCCGATCCGGTCGGCCCCGGGCAGGAGAGCGTCTGGGATTATCCGCGCCCGCCGCGCGTGCGAGGCGTCGACGGTCTCGTCACGATCACCCTCGGTGGCGAACTGATCGCCACCACGCAGGATGCGGTGAGCGCGCTCGAGACCAGCCATCCGCCGGTGTACTACCTGCCGATCAGCGCGTTCGGCGAAGGTGTGCTGACAGCCGGCGAGGGCTCGTCGTTCTGCGAGTTCAAGGGCGCAGCCCGCTACTTCGACGTGCACGGCGGCGGGCAGACCCGCCTCGCCGCGGCCTGGACCTATCCCCGCCCGAACCCCGGCTACGAGGCACTCGCCGACCGCGTCGCCGTCTACGCCCAGGGGATGGACGAGTGCACCGTGGCCGGGGAAGTCGTCCGACCACAGCCGGGCCAGTTCTACGGCGGCTGGGTCACGTCCTCGGTGGCGGGGCCCTTCAAGGGTGAGCCGGGATCGATGGGATGGTGACGCCCTCCCGCTGTCGCGTCGGGGCCCCATGCCGGAGCAGCCCTGGCGGTGGGAAACCACACCCTTCCTCACGGTGATCATCGGCCGGAGCGCCGATTCCGGAGGACTCGGTTAGCCTCGTCACAGGCGTCCACCCGACCCGGCGCCGGTGAGGACGGGCGTGGACCTGGACGTGGCATTCGGCTCGACGGGGAGGCCTTCGGACGAGTGGCCGCACCGGTCCTTCCGGGCCACGCCGATGACCCGGCTCGACCGCCTCTTCCCACGGTCCGCACCCGTGATCCACGGGAAGCTGGACAGCCTGCAGCTCTCGGGCAGCATCAAGGAGCGAACGGCCGTCGCCCTGCTGGCGGGCCTGGTCCGGGACGGCCACCTCTCGCCGGGCGGCACGGTCGTGGAGTCGACGTCCGGCAACCTCGGTGTCGCACTCGCCCGCTTGTGCGCGATCTCCGGATTCGTCTTCGTCGCCGTCGTGGACGAACGCGCCAATGTCGCTGCGTGCCGCGCGATGCAGGCCTACGGCGCCACGCTCGAACGCGTCCCGACCCCGCCCGACGGCAATCGGCTCGCCGCCCGGCTCCGGCGTGTCCGTGAGCTCCTCGACGCCATCCCGGGGGCGGTGACCACCGACCAGTACGGCAACGCCGACAGCCCGGCGGTCCACGCCGCCTCGACCTACCCGGAGATCGTCGCCGACCTCGGCCGGCCGCCCACCCACCTCTACGCAGCGACAAGCACCTCGGGCACGCTGCTCGGGCTCCAGCAGGCTATCGCCGCCGATGGGCACGACGTCGAGCTCGTGGCGGTGGACGCCGAGGGATCGGCCTTGTTCGGCGGTACCCCGGCGGAGCGTCAGCTCCCGGGACTTGGTGCCGGCGTCGAGACCGCGCTGTCGGGCTCGGCTCGTCCCGACGTCCTCCATCGCATCCCCGAGAGCGACATGGTGCTGGGGTGCCGGCTGCTGGCGCGCCGTGAGGGAATCCTGGCCGGCGCCTCCACCGGGGCCATCGTGGCCGCCCTCGGCCGTGATCTGGCCCGCCTGTCCGACGACGCCCGTGTCGCTGTCATCGTCCATGATTCCGGTGTCCCCTACCTCCCCACCGTCTACGACGACGAGTGGGTGGCGGACACCTTCGGCACCGGCCCGCTGGAGGCGCTGGCGGCCGGTGCACCGAATCCGTTCGGCTCCTCAGCGGCGTGAGCACGGATGCCGCCGCCGGCAACGCCGACATCCTCGCCGTCGGTGCAGGCCCGCAGATGCTGCGTGCACTCGCCGACCTCGAGATCGCGCTGGAGACGACACCGGACCGACGTCGGCATCGAGCACCCGTCCGCGTGGTCGCCGTCGACCCTGAGGACCCCGGCGCGGGCGCCGTGTGGCGCGTCGATCAGCCCCCAGCCCTGCGGATGAATGTCTCGGCCGGCATCGTGGACCTGCGGTGCCCGTCG
The DNA here is from genome assembly GCF_021049265.1 of Ruania suaedae. NCBI lineage: Bacteria > Bacillati > Actinomycetota > Actinomycetes > Micrococcales > Ruaniaceae > Ruania > Ruania suaedae. Next base: position 717,132 of record NZ_CP088018.1, on the reverse strand, counting down.
GTGCCGTGGGACCTTCGACAATGGCACCACCACCAGCTGGGGACCGCCTGTGATCGCTACCCCTCCCGCTCCCGTGTCGGGCGCTACCTGCGGTGGGTGTGGGAGCGTCTGAGGTCGTCGCCGTGGTTCACGTTGGAGCATGCGCGCGCCACGGCCGTCGGTGTCAGCCCCGGGCCGGACGGCTGGAGCTGCCGGATCGAGGGCGAGGCGCCGGCGCAGCGGGCGACGCTCGCGGCCTCCCGGGTGCTGCTGTGCACCGGGCACCGTGAGTCGGCGCCGTTCGACTACGCCCGCCTGGTGGCGGGTGAGCCCAGCACTGCTGCGGGCCGGACGGTCCTCGTCGAAGGAGCGGCGCTGACGGCGTTCGACGCCGTCATGTGCCTCACCGCCGGCCGGGGCGGGACGTGGGACCGGCGTGCCGACCTCGCCGCCGTGCCGCGCTACCGGGCGTCGGGTCGCGAGCCCGACCGGATCGTCCTCTCCTCCCGGTCCGGCCGGATGATGCTCCCCAAACCCGTCGAGCCGTCGCGGGCGATGCTCGCCGCGGTCGCCACGCTGCGCCGGCGCTGGTCCACCGATCCTCTCGGCGAGCGATGGTGGGACACGCTCCTCGAGGCGGCACGGCGTGCCGCGGCGGCCCACGACGTCGAACTCGACGTGGCCGCGGCGAGGGCCTGGCTCGACGCCCCACCCGCACTCGCCGACTCCGCCGCCGTCGCCGGACGCTGGCGGGAGGACCTTCGCCGCGCGACCGGTGAGCCGGACGCCGATCCCGCCTGGTGGCTGGGCCGGGCGTGGGCGGCTGCGTACCCGGATCTGCTCGCCTCCCTCGAGCGCCAGGATCGGCGGGAGGAGACATGGACGACGTTCCGGCGCCGGGCCTCGACACTCGAACGATGGGCGTTCGGTCCCCCGGCCGAGCTGGTGGCGCAGCTGGTCGCACTCATCGACGTCGGTCGGCTCACCGTGACCATTGAGCGGGTGCCGCCGTCCCCGCCGGGGATCGTCGCCCACATCGCTCCGGGGGGCGTGCTGCCGCACGCTCGGCCATGGGCCGCGGGGGTGAGTGCGCCGGTCGGGTCGTGGCGACCCGGCGGTCGCTTCGTGCCCGGAGCACCGCTGTGGGCCGGTCTGCTGGCCGACGGCCATGTGACGGTCCGGCCCGGGGAGACGGGTGTGCTGACCCGTCCCGACGGCACCTGCCTGCGCGCGGACGGCACCACGAGCGCTGGGCTGAGCGCTCTGGGACGGCCCACCGAGGGACCGGTGGTCGACCACGACTCCCTGCAGCGGCATCTTCACCACGACGCCACGCGATGGGCCGCGGCGACGGCCCATGACCTGCTGACTCCACCCGCCCGGACGTCAGACCGACCGGACCGCCCATCCCAGGAGAGACCCCGATGACCTCCGACCCCCGCGCCCTCGTGCACGGTATCGCTCCGCTGACGGCACGGACCGAGCCCTGGATGGACCGGCTGCTCGCCGATCCCGAGCGCTGCGTGCAGCTGCTGGAGGAGTTCGGCTCCCCCGTGAACCTGCTCGACTTCCGACCGCTCGAGCGTCACGTGCGCCGGCTCCACGAGGTCGCGGTGGCGCAGGGCGTCGACCTGGGCGTCTTCGTCGCCCGGAAGGCGAACAAGGCGGTGGGCCTGATCGATGCGGCACGGGCGGCGGGCGCCGGGGTCGATGTCGCCTCGTGGACCGAGCTGGATCAGAGCCTGCGTGCGGGGATGCCGTGCGAGCGGATCATCGTCTCGGCGGCAGTCAAGGACCGCCGACTGCTCGCCACCGCCCTCGAGAGCGGGGCCGTCCTCAGCATCGACAACCGCGACGAACTCACCGACCTCATCGAGGAGGCCGGCCGCTCCGGTCTCACCGCACGGGTGGCGTTGCGGCTGTCGATCGTGGCACCAGGGGTGGCGGCCACGCGTTTCGGCCTCCCGGCGCAGCAGTGGATGCACGACCTGGACAGTGTCGACACCCGGCACCTGAACATCGTCGGACTGCACTTCCACCTCCATGGCTACGCCGTGGCGGACCGCGTGGCCGGGCTGCGGGAGGCGATGAAGACCGTACCGATCCTGCGCGCTCAGGGGCATCCCGTCCGGTTCGTCGACATGGGTGGCGGACTACCCGTGCGGTACCTCGCCGACGAACGGCAGTGGCGGGACTTCTGGTACCGGCTGGGCTCCGAGCCCAGCCGCCTCACCTGGCGCGGTGACACGCTGGGGATGACGGACCCGACCGCGGATCGGCCCTCGCCCGAGGTGTATCCGTTCTGGCAGCCACTCGACGCCGGAACCTGGCTGCACGAGGTGCTCACCTCACACCTGGACCAGCACCGAACCGTGGCCGAGGGCCTCGCCGAGCTCGAGCTCGCGCTGCACTGTGAACCCGGCCGCGCGATGCTCGACGGCTGCGGCCTCACCCTCGCCCGGGTGGCGTTCCGCAAGCAGACCAGCGACGGCGAACCGCTGGTCGGCCTGTTCATGAACCGTACGCAGATGCGCTCCACCTCTCGCGACGTCCTGCTCGACCCGCTCTGGATACGCCCCGACGGCGGCAGGCCCCCGAGCGAGCCCGGCGACGGCTTCCTGGTGGGGGCGTACTGCATCGAGGAGGAGCTGCTGCTGCGCCGCCGACTCCGCTTTCCCGCGGGTGTCGGCAGGGACGACATCGCCGTATTCGTCAACACCGGCGGCTACCTCATGCACATTCTCGAGAGCCCGTCCCACCAGCTGCCCCTCGCCGCCACGGTCGTGGCGGACGGCGGGTCCTGGCGCCGGGACGCCGTCGACCTCTGATCGCGACGGCACCGACTCGCGTCACTCGCGACCGGTGACGTCTCAGCCCGGGTGGGTCCGGGCGGCGATCTCGTCGGCGAAGGCGATCTCGGAGTCGTCCTGCGGTGCATAGCCGACGACCCGGCGCGCGTTCGCGATCGACCAGAACGTGCGGGCGTTACCCGAGACCCCGTAGAAGATCTGGAACGGGACGCCGTGCTCGTCGTCGACCGACTCCGCCTCGATCGACCGCACGTACAACTGCTGCAGGTCGCGCTCGGAGACCCAACCGGTGATGTCGCGCAGGTAGTCCTCGGTCGGACGATCGGCGAAGGCCTCCGCACGGATCGGACGGGGGCAGACGATCCGCACGTGAACGTTCTCCACCGCAGGTCCGGCGCCGCCGCTGGCGTAGAGAAAACCGAGCGACTCGTAGGCGGCCTTGGCCCAGCCGTAGAACGTGTCGGGCCGCGGGTAGTCGTACGGATCCACCCGATCGATCCGGCCGGCCTTCCATGGCTGCTCGTACCACTTGGAGGCCTGGTTGGTGCTGGTGACCACGACCCGCCGCACCCCGGCCTGCTGGGCAGCCTCGAAGACGCGGGCCGTCATGTCCAGGTTGCGCCGCTCGGCGGCGTAACTCGGGGCACCGTCCGGCCGGGCGTACCCGGCGTGCACGATCACATCGACGCCCTCGCACAGTCGTCGCAGCTCGGCGTCGTCCGCGGCCAGCAGATCGACCAGCTGCACTCCCTCGATCGGCCGCCCGTCCCGGTCGGTGTCGCGGACGTCGATCATCGTCAGGTCATAGCGCTCGCGCAGCGCGGGCAGCAGCTGCCCGGCGACGTAGCCGGTGGCGCCGGTCAGCAGGACACGTGTGCGGCTCATCGGCCCAGTGTGACAGCGGCGGCTACGCCGACCCAGCGACGAGGCTGGCTAGGGTGGGCGTCATGGCAGCTTTGCGGGTCCTCTTCATCGGCGGCAACGGCACGATCAGCGCGGCGTCCAGCCGCCTGGCGATCGAACGGGGTCATGACCTCACGCTGCTGAACCGGGGCGTCTCGGGGGCATCCGATGCGCCGGGCGCTCGGCCTCCGATCGAGGGCGCCCGGTCTCTGGTGGGGGACGCTGGTGATCCGGACTCGATCCGGGCCGCCGTCGCCGGTCAGGAGTGGGACGTCGTGGTGAACTTCCGCTCGTTCTCGCCCGAGCAGGCGGCGGCTGACGTCGAGATCTTCGACGGCGTCGTCGGCCAGTACGTCTACATCTCCTCGGCGTCGGCGTACGCCAAGCCGGTGGCGCATCTGCCGATCACCGAGTCGACACCGTTGAAGAACCCCTTCTGGCAGTACTCGCGCGACAAGATCGCGAGCGAGGAGGTGCTGGTGCGGGCCTGGCGCGAGCGGGACTTTCCGGCGACGATCGTGCGCCCCAGCCACACCTACGACGAGCGCAGCGTCCCGATCCCGGGAGGCTGGACCGCAATCGACCGCCTCCGTCGCGGAGCACCCGTGCCCGTGGTCGGCGACGGCACCTCGTTGTGGACGCTGACGCACACGCGCGACTTCGCCGTCGCGTTCGTCGGGCTGCTCGGCGACCACCGCGCCGTCGGGGACGCCTTCCACATCACCTCCGACGAGGTGCTCACCTGGGCCCAGATCACCCGGATCCTGGCCCGTGCGGCCGGCGCCGGCGAGCCGGACCTGGTGCCGATCCCGGGATGGGCCATCGGGGCGGAGCTGCCGGGCGAACTCGACGGGCTGGTCGGGGACAAGGTGCACTCGGTGGTCTTCGACAACAGCAAGGTCAAAGCGCTGGTGCCGGAGTACACCGCCACCACCCGCTACTGGCAGGGCGCCGCGGAGGTCCTCGACTGGTACGACGCCGACGAGCGCCGCCGCGTCGTCGACCCCGATGTCGACGCCGGGCTGGACCGACTCATCGCCCGCTTCAGGTCATAGCTACCGGGGGCGACGTCGCGAGGTCACTGGCCGGCCGCCCCCACAACGAACTAGCCCGAACCCACCATCCGTGGGTTCGGGCTACTGGCGATGTCCTGCGACATCAAAACGCGGAGACGGTGGTGTGCTGGTGCAGGACATCGGAATAGGGTGTCGCGGGTCATGGGAATAGGGGTGTCGCACGAGATCGGTATAGCCGCTGTGGCCAGGCTCGTGGTCTATGGACAACAAGCGACGCCTGGTGGTGACCGCGGTGAACTCGGGCCAGTCTCAGTCCGCCATCGCTCGCCGCTACGGCGTATCCCAGAGTTGGATCTCCAAGTTGATGGCCCGCTATCGGCTCGAGGGCGAGGCCGCATTCGTCCCACGCTCGCGGCGCCCCCACACCACGCCGAGGGCCACCGATGCCGAGGTCGTGGAGCTGATCGTGGCCATCCGCGCCCGCCTGTCGCGTGCTGGCCTGGACTGCGGCGCCGAAACGATCGCCTGGCACCTGGGCCACACCCACCACATCGAGGTCCACCGGGCCACGATCCACCGGATCCTGACCCGCGCCGGGCTCATCACCGCCGAGCCGAAGAAGCGACCGAAGTCCTCCTACGTGCGTTTCGAAGCCGCGCAGCCGAACGAGTGCTGGCAATCGGACTTCACCCACTACCGCCTCACCCGCCCCAGCGGACGCGCCGGCGCCGACACCGAGATCATCACCTGGCTCGATGACCACTCCCGCGCCGTGCTGCACCTGAGCGCCCACAAAGCGATCACCTCCACCATCGTGGCCGCCACCTTCGCCCAGACCGCCCGCGAACACGGCTACCCCGCCTCCACCCTGACCGACAACGGCCTGGTCTACACCGTGCGCCTGGCCAGCAAGAAGCGCCGCGGTGGACGCACCGC